>NZ_VMMX01000001.1 GCF_013277415.1 Streptococcus sp. 68
TGCTCAAAACACTGTTTTGAGGTTGTAGATAAGACTGACGAAGTCAGTCACATATATACGGCAAGGCGACGTTGACGCGGTTTGAAGAGATTTTCGAAGAGTATAAGATTATTGACAATTGCTTACTTGTTTCTACTGGGAAAAAGATGAATGCAATCGTGTCCATCTTTTTCTTTTTATGGTAAAATAGAGAAATAATATGGTGAAAAGCCTTGAGGGAGTGACCGATATGTCAAGTAAAGCCAATCATGCAAAGACAGCTATTTGCGGAATTATCAATGTAACCCCAGACTCTTTTTCGGACGGTGGTCAATTTTTTGCTCTTGAGCAAGCGCTCCAGCAGGCTCGTAAATTGATAGCCGAAGGGGCTAGTATGCTAGATATCGGCGGAGAATCGACTCGGCCGGGAAGTAGCTATGTTGAGATAGAAGAGGAAATCCAGCGTGTTGTTCCAGTGATTAAAGCGATTCGCAAGGAAAGTGATGTCCTCATTTCTATTGATACTTGGAAGAGTCAGGTGGCAGAGGCTGCTTTGGCTGCTGGTGCCAATCTAGTCAATGATATTACTGGTCTCATGGGTGATGAAAAAATGGCCCATGTGGTAGCTAAAGCGAGAGCGAAAGTGGTCATCATGTTTAATCCAGTCATGGCACGACCTCAGCACCCTAGCTCGCTCATCTTTCCTCATTTTGGTTTTGGTCAAACCTTTACAGAAAAAGAGTTAGCTGACTTTGAAACAAGGTCAATCGAAGGCTTGATGGAGGCTTTCTTTGAACGAGCACTAGCGAGAGCGGACGAAGCTGGTATTGCACAAGAAAATATCCTGTTGGATCCGGGAATCGGCTTTGGTCTGACCAAGAAAGAAAATCTGCTTCTTTTACGGGAACTGGATAAACTACATCAGAAAGGCTATCCAATCTTTCTTGGAGTGTCGCGCAAGCGATTTGTCATCAATATCCTTGAAGAAAGTGGGTTTGAAGTCAATCCTGAGACAGAGCTTGGTTTCCGAAATCGGGACACGGCTTCTGCTCATGTAACCAGTATCGCTGCGAGGCAGGGAGTAGAAGTGGTGCGCGTGCATGACGTAGTTAGTCACAGGATGGCAGTTGAAATTGCCTCCGCTATTCGTCTGGCTGATGAAGCGGAAAATTTAGATTTAAAACAATATAAATAAGATGAAAGAATTTGAAAATAATCAGTGGATTGCTAATTATCGGACGGACCAACCGCATTTTGGCTTGGAACGAATGGTGGAACTGTTAGCATTGCGTGGCAATCCCCATCTCAAACTCAAGGTCATCCATATCGGAGGAACCAATGGCAAGGGTTCGACCATTGCTTTTTTGAAAAATCTGCTGGAAAAGCTAGGGCTGAGAGTTGGCGTTTTCAGCTCTCCCTATCTCATTCATTACACAGACCAGATTAGCATCAATGGGGAATCTATCCCGGAAGCGAGACTAGAAACCCTCATGGCAGACTATCAGTCTTTGCTGGAGGGGGGAGCGGCCGCCAATTTACAGGGCACAACTGAGTTTGAAATTATCACAGCCATAGCCTATGACTACTTTGCCTCAGAGCAAGTAGATGTGGCTATCATGGAAGTGGGCATGGGTGGACTCTTGGATAGTACCAATGTCTGCCAGCCTATTCTAACAGGCATCACGACTATTGGACTGGACCATGTAGCCCTACTTGGTGATACCTTGGAAGCCATAGCAGAGCAGAAAGCTGGTATTATCAAACAAGGTATTCCCTTGGTAACAGGTCGTATCACTCCAGAAGCTTTGGCTGTGATTGACCGCATTGCGGAAGGGAAAGATGTGCCGAGACTTGCCTACGGAACAGATTATCAGGTCAGCTATCAAAAGAGTGTGGTTACAGGGGAAGTCTTTGACTATACCAGTTCTGTCAGACAAGGTCGCTTCCAGACTGGCCTGCTTGGTTTGCACCAGATAGAGAATGCTGGGATGGCCATAGCTTTACTTGATACTTTTTGTCAAGAAGATGGGCGAGAACTAGCAAGCAATGACCTGCTTGCTCAAGCTTTGGAAGAAACAAGTTGGCCGGGACGTTTGGAAATCGTGTCAAGAGATCCCTTGATGATTTTGGATGGAGCCCACAATCCCCATGCTATCAAGGCTTTATTAGCAACCTTGCAAGAACGCTTTGCGGATTATCATAAGGAAATCCTCTTTACTTGTATCAAAACCAAGGCCTTGGAGGATATGTTGGATTTGTTGGAGCAAATCCCAGATACCGAGCTTACTCTGACACATTTTGACGATAGTCGGGCGACTGATGAAAGTGTGCTGGAAGAGGCAGCTAAGTCTAGAAATCTCAGCTACAGAGATTGGCAGGATTTTCTAGAGAAAAAATTAACAGATAAAAAAGAAGAGAAAAAAACAGTTAGGATTGTCACAGGTTCCTTGTATTTCTTGAGCCAAGTGAGAGCCTATCTGATGGAGAGGAAGAATGAGAATGGATACACAAAAGATTGAAGCAGCTGTGAAAATGATTATCGAGGCTGTCGGAGAGGACGCTAACCGCGAAGGCTTGCAGGAAACACCTGCTCGTGTAGCCCGTATGTACCAAGAGATTTTTTCAGGTCTTGGTCAAACAGCGGAGGAGCATTTGTCAAAATCCTTTGAGATTATTGATGACAACATGGTGGTAGAAAAGGATATTTTTTTCCATACCATGTGTGAACACCACTTTCTACCATTTTATGGGAGAGCACATATTGCCTACATTCCAGATGGTCGTGTGGCAGGTTTGTCTAAGCTAGCCCGTACGGTTGAAGTTTATTCGAAAAAACCACAAATTCAAGAACGTTTGAATATCGAAGTGGCCGATGCCTTGATGGACTATCTAGGTGCTAAGGGAGCCTTTGTTGTCATTGAGGCAGAACATATGTGTATGAGTATGCGTGGTGTCAGAAAACCAGGCACTGCAACCTTGACGACAGTAGCTCGTGGTCTATTTGAAACAGATAAGGACCTTAGAGATCAGGCTTATCGTTTAATGGGACTATAATACTCTTCGAAAATCAAATTCAAACCACGTCAGCTTCTATCTGCAACCTCAAANNTGCGGCTAGCTTCTTAGTTTGCACTTTGATTTTCATTGAGTATAAAAAGAATCCGCTTTGGGCGGATTTTTCTAGAAAGGAATCATTATGGATCAACTGCAGATTAAGGATTTGGAAATTTTTGCCTATCATGGTCTTTTTCCTAGTGAGAAGGAATTGGGGCAGAAGTTTGTCGTTTCAGCCATCCTATCCTATGATATGACCAAGGCGGCTACAGACTTGGATTTGACAGCCTCTGTCCATTATGGAGAACTGTGTCAGCAGTGGACGGCTTGGTTTCAGGAAACAACTGAGGACTTGATTGAAACGGTAGCCTACAAACTGGTAGAACGTACTTTTGAGGTCTATCCTCTTGTCCAAGAAATAAAGCTAGAACTCAAAAAACCTTGGGCACCGGTTCATTTGCCATTAGACACTTGCTCAGTGACTATTCATCGCCGCAAGCAACGGGCCTTTATCGCCCTAGGAAGCAATATGGGAGACAAACAAGCGAATTTGGAGCAAGCCATTGAGAACATGCGAAATCGAGGTATCCATATTCTCAAAGAGTCCAGTGTATTGACGACGGAGCCTTGGGGTGGTGTTGAGCAGGATATCTTTGCTAATCAAGTGGTTGAAGTAGAAACCTGGTTGCCTGCCCCAGTGCTATTAGAAACCTTGTTAACCATTGAAGTAGAGATGGGACGGGTGAGAGAAGTGCATTGGGGACCTCGTTTGATTGATTTGGACTTGCTCTTTGTGGAGGACCAGGTCCTTTATACAGACGACCTCATCCTGCCTCATCCTTACATAGCGGAACGCCTTTTTGTCCTTGAGTCCTTACAGGAAATTGCGCCTCATTTTATCCATCCGACATTAAAGCAACCGATCCGTAACTTGTATAATGCTTTGAAAAAATAGAAAAAACTCTAGTTTTCAGTCGTTTGCAACTGAAGGCTAGAGTTTTTATACTCTTCGAAAATCTCTTCAAACCACGTCAGCTTCCATCTGCAACCTCAAAACAGTGTTTTGGGCAGCCTGCGGCTAGCTTCCTAGTTTGCTCTTTGATTTTCATTGAGTATTAAAATAGGTCATTTTCTTCTGGGAGGAGGATAGTTTCTCTACCGTCCATGTCTAAAACCAGTACTCTAGGGGGATAAAGAGGGTCGAAAGGGTGGTTAAAGTCAAAATCAATGGCTGTAGGGAGGTGTTGACTTGAGAAGTGGAAGGTAATTTTTCCTTGGTTATTAAGCAATTGAAACTCGAGTTCCTCCTCTAATTCAAAGACATTTTTTAAGAAGTGGTCGATGATATACCAAAAAGAGTCAATAACGTCATCAGGCAAGCTGGTAACAATGCCAAAACTAGCAGACCGCATCTGGGTATTGGTAAAAGCCATATTTCTGCCCCCTTTCTTTTCCCTTATCATACAGCAAATAGGATTAAAAATCAAGAAAAGGTGATTTTTTGAAAAGGATTTTAGCTACATGGAAAAATAAGGAAAAAATCCCAAAAATCTACCGAAGTTAATAGGTAAATTCTCAAATTAACTTGATTATATAACTTTCAGTTACTTTGAGAAGTTACGTTTAGAAAAATATTTTTCATATCTATTGACTTTTAGGGGTGAAATTTGGTATTATAGTAGGCGGTATTGTTTACCCCATTTGAAAGGCCCCGGAACCTTCCAAATACTTTTCGATGGGAAGGAACACCCATCACCGTAAACAAAAATCGAACTATATATAGGAGAAATCATGAACAAAACAACATTTATGGCTAAACCAGGCCAAGTTGAACGTAAATGGTACGTAGTTGACGCAACTGATGTACCACTTGGACGTCTTTCTGCAGTAGTTGCTAGCGTACTTCGCGGAAAAAACAAACCAACATTTACACCACACACTGATACAGGTGACTTTGTGATTGTTATCAATGCTGAAAAAGTTAAATTGACTGGTAAAAAAGCAACTGATAAAATCTACTACACTCACTCAAACCACCCAGGTGGATTGAAACAAATCTCTGCAGGTGAACTTCGTTCTAAAAATGCAGTACG
Source organism: Streptococcus sp. 68 (assembly GCF_013277415.1). Lineage (GTDB taxonomy): Bacteria > Bacillota > Bacilli > Lactobacillales > Streptococcaceae > Streptococcus. The sequence continues at coordinate 5,127 of NZ_VMMX01000001.1, forward strand.
TTTGATTGAGAAATCAGTTAAAGGTATGCTTCCACACAATACACTTGGACGCGCTCAAGGTATGAAGTTGAAAGTATTTGTTGGAGCTGAGCACACTCACGCTGCACAACAACCAGAAGTTCTTGACATTTCAGGACTTATCTAAGGAAAGGAACAATAAAGTATGTCACAAGCACAATATGCAGGTACTGGACGTCGTAAAAACGCTGTTGCACGCGTTCGCCTTGTTCCAGGAACTGGTAAAATCACTGTTAACAAAAAAGATGTTGAAGAGTACATCCCACACGCTGACCTTCGTCTTGTCATCAACCAACCATTTGCAGTTACTTCAACTGTAGGTTCATACGACGTTTTCGTTAACGTTGTAGGTGGTGGATACGCTGGTCAATCAGGAGCTATCCGTCACGGTATCGCTCGTGCCCTTCTTCAAGTAGACCCAGACTTCCGCGATTCATTGAAACGCGCAGGACTTCTTACACGTGACTCACGTAAAGTTGAACGTAAGAAACCAGGTCTTAAGAAAGCTCGTAAAGCATCACAATTTAGTAAACGTTAATTCGAAAGAATTACTATACTTATACAGAGCACCTTTCGGGGTGTTCTTTTTTTATACTTTCTTACTAAATTGGTGCAATTGACACAGTTGTTGCGACTTTAGTCGCTTACAAATGTGGCTACAACCTGACAAGGTCAGTTGCCTCAAAACGTTAATCAATACGATTATATCAACGTTTCAAAGCACTCAAAAGTTTATCTTATGGGTGCTTTTTTCGTGTTTTTTTGAAAAGTTTACCTTAAAGTTTACATTATTATGTGACTTTCAGTCCGTCTCGCTCCGTTAGGTGCGAGACAAAAAAACCACCCGCTATGCGGGTGCGCGTCGAAGGTTATACCAAAAAACTCCAAACGCGATACAATAAAGGTGTTCAAGCCAATTGTAAAGCGAAAGGAGAAAAATATGGCACAAAAGGCACATAGTTTATCACACACAAAGTGGATGTGTTCTATCACATTGTGCTCACTCCTAAGTATAGATGAAAAGTCATTTATAATCACTATCGAAGCAGTTTGGGAGAAATATTCCGCCACTTATGTAGTTATAAAGGTGTTGAAATTATCGAGGGTCACTTAATGCCTGATCATGTACATATGTTAGTAAGTATTCCGTCGAGGATAAGTGTTTCAAGTTTTATGGGGTATTTAAAAGGTAAAAGTGCACTCATGATATTTGACAAACATGCCAATCTCAAATACAAGTTTGGGAATCTGAGATGCAAGACTATTATACACCAAGATGATTTTTCTATGGCTGTCCCTGCTTTTTGCGTTTTATCTCTTGAACTTTTTCTTAAAAAAATCCCTTATCAGGAATTGGACAAGGGATAGGATTCTTTTAGGCTTTAACAGCAGCGCTGACACTCTTTGCGACGACTTTTGCGACACCTTCTTGGAATGGGTCTGGAATGACATTGGTAGGACTTAATTCTGAATCAGGAATGAGGCTGGCTATACCTTTAGCAGCGGCAATCTGCATTTCTACTGTAATCTTCTTCGCACGCGCATCTAAAGCACCACGGAAGATACCAGGGAAGGCTAATACATTATTGATTTGATTCGGAAAATCGCTTCGTCCTGTCCCGACAATATAGGCACCTGCGGCCAGAGCCTCATCAGGGAAAATTTCAGGAATTGGATTTGCCATAGCAAAAATAATGGGCTTGTCATTCATCTTGGCAATCCACTCAGGATGGAGGGCGCCTGGGGCAGAAACACCGATAAAGACATCTGCTCCCACTAAAGCATCTGCCAAGCTACCACTAGCTAAGCGTCGATTGGTCACCTTGGCAATATCTTGGTGATGTGGAGCTAGCTTGTCATGGTCTCCTTCGCTGATGATACCAAAGCGATCGACAACTGTCACATCTGTAGCGCCTGCAGCTAAGAGTTTGCGAGTGATAGATAAGCCGGCTGAACCACCACCATTTACTACAATTTTTGCCTTGTCCAACTCTTTTTGAGATAGCTTCAGACTGTTGAAGAGGGCAGCCAAAACAACGATTGCTGTTCCATGCTGATCATCATGGAAAATTGGAATGTCGCATTCTTCAATGAGTCGCTGCTCAATTTCAAAACAACGCGGTGCAGAAATATCTTCCAAGTTTACCCCACCAAAGGTAGGTGCCATTGCTTTGACGATACGAATAATCTCTTCTGGATCTTTTGTATCCAAAACAATCGGCACTGCATCAACATCCGCAAATCGTTTAAAGAGCGCAGCTTTTCCCTCCATAACAGGCATGGCTGCAGCTGGACCTATATCACCCAAGCCTAATACAGCTGTCCCGTCGCTGACTACAGCCACTGTGTTTTTCTTTGTAGTCAGCGTATAAGCTAAATCTGCATTTTCTGCGATTGCAGAAGATACGGAAGCAACACCGGGTGTATAGGCAATACTCAGATCATGGCGATTATCAACCGTAACTTTTGAGACTACTTCTAGTTTTCCGCCATTCGCTTTTGCTTGTTCAATGGCCAATTGACCTACATTTTCTACCATTTTGATAACTCCTTTTTATTATTTTATTCTTATTTTATTCTTATTTAAAAATCATTCGTAAGATAGCGGTCATGATAATGACTGTAATTGCCCCACCTAGTCGAGTAGCAACTTGGGCAAATGGCATCAAGTTCATCCGATTTGCTGTACTCAGGATGGCAACATCTCCTGTCCCTCCCATGCCACTTTGACAAGATGAAATAATAGCAGCTTCGACAGGATGCATGTTCAAGAAACGGGAGACAAAGAAACCGACTGAAACGACAGTAAAGACAACACTGATGACCACAATAAAGTACGGTAAGCTTAAGGTGGCTACTACATCCTTCAAAGGAATATAGAGCAAGCCAAGTCCTGCCATAAGCGGGAAGGTAAAGTTTCCTGAAATAAATTTATAGAGTTGCTTTGCACCGTTTTGTGTTTCTTGTGGGATGACATTGACATACTTCATCAAGGCTGCAATGACAATCATAAGGACTGGTCCTGGGAATCCAGTCAGGTGCTGCATGAGGTGGCCTGAGATAAAAAGGGTACATGCGGTTAAGACCCCTGCTCCCATCATTTTGACATCAAGCGGACCAGACTTATCTTCTAAAATATCTGATAAATCTTCCTTGTCGCTAACCTTAACCAACTGCCCCTGTCCTGACAGTTCAGGCTTTTTCTCACCAAGTCGGCTGAGGAGAGCTGTACAAAGAATGGCAAAGAAGTTTCCGATGATAGTAGCCGGAATCAGCTGAGCAACCAATTGTTCACTCGATACACCCGTAATAGCACTGTAGCCAATGGAAAGCGGAAGGATTCCTTCACCAATTCCTCCAGCAAGGACTGGGGTTACAATGTAGAAGAGGGTATGTTGCCAATCCAGCCCCAGAAGGACACCAACAAGGGTTCCAACTGCCATAGCACAAATCATTCCTAGAAGCATCGGAATAATCATACGAAAAAGACCCTGAATGAGCATTTTACGGTTCATCCCAAGGATACTACCAGAGACCAAACAAGCAATATAGAAATACAGAAAATTCGCTTGTTTCATCAATACATTCGTAGCTTCCAAAACATTGGGGTTAATCAAATTGAAAAAGACGAGAATAGAAGGCACCAAAAGCGAGAGAATCGCTGGGCCACCAAAGTTTTTCAAGCCAGGAATACTAGCTCCTATTGTCCCTAGCAACCAACCTATGGTAAGGATTACTGCGAATCCGCCTAACATATTGACAGGTAGCTGCTGTAAAAGCCCTGCCGCTAAGATAAGGGCTGACAGACAAAGGTATACCGGCAAGGGAACGGACCCGACCTTAACATCTGAAATGGATTGTTTTGTTGCATCCAAAGTTGGCTGCTGTTTTGCTTTCATGCTAGCCATGAAAGTACCTCCTTTTAAGTTCTTGGTTTTAGTATAAAAGAAGTCTGTTGTTCTGTGAAGATTATTTAATTAATTGAAGTATTTCAATTTATTTAATTAATTTAAGCTAGATTCTCTAAAAAAATATGTGGTATACTAAAAGTGGAGGCATTATATGAAGAAAAATTTATCCCTTTGGGCCTTTCTTTCCTTGTTTTTAATCGGGGTGTTAACCCTGATACTATCTATCTTTTACTATGAAACAACTCATGAATCCTATCAGATTATTCGCACTCAGGAAGAGCGTTTTTTAAAAACAGCTGGTCGGATGATTGCTAAGAATCAGCAGATTATCGCTATGCTAAAGCAGGGCGAATCAGATCAACAGGTGCAGGACTACACCCTTGCATTGGCCGAGGATTCTCATCTGGATTATATTGTAGTGATGGACTTATCTGGGACGCGATTAACTCATCCGAATCCTTCAAAAATTGGAGAATCCTTTCAAGGAGGAGACGAAAAAGCTGTCCTCAATGGGCAGGAAATCCTTTCTGTCGCTGAAGGAAGCTTAGGGGAGTCTCTACGCTACATTGTTCCTGTCTATGATGGTAAGCAGCAGATAGGTGCCGTTGCTGTTGGGTTAAAATTGACGACATTAAGCGATATTTCCCAGCAGAATATCCAACAGTATACACGTGCATTGGTCATTAGCATTCTCCTTAGTTTACTGGTAACCAGTAGCATTTCCTATTTTCTTAAAAAACGGCTCCATAATCTAGAGCCAAATGAGATTTTTCAAAATCTTGAAGAGCGCAATGCCATGTTGGAGCAGACTCATGCCGCTGTCTTTGTCCTTGACCAACAACACTATATCCAGCGTCACAATCCGGCTGCCACCCGTTTATTAGGAGCTTATTCTGATAATAAAAAGTTAATCGGGGAACGCTTGGATGATCTCCTTCCTATGCTCAATGAGAAGCATTTTGCAACCCAGAACGAACAAATTGTTTCATTCAGAAACCAGGATTATCTCTTGTCTATATCTCCAATAGTTGTGCAAAATCAAAATCGTGGCTATGTTGTCTTTATGCGCAACGCAACAGAGACCCTATTGCAGATGGAACAACTGGCTTATACCACCACATATGCCTCCGCCCTGCAAGCCCAGACCCACTCTTTTATGAATCAATTGCATGTTATCTATGGTCTCGTTGACATTGCATATTATGATGAGCTTAAAGTCTATTTAAAGGAGCTCTTGGAGCCACGGAATGAATTTTTGACCAGTCTATCCATGTTGATCAAAGACCCCCAGCTGGCTAGTTTTCTTGTCGGAGAAAAAGAAAAGTTTTCTGAAAAACACACCCAACTGCAGTTTGAAATACGAGAAGAAGTCGGACTGCCACAGATGGCAGATCAGCTTCATCACTACATTTTTATTCATCGGTATATCAACACCTCATTGCTCCATTTTACATTGCCAGAGACCATCCAAATACAGTTGTCTTATCAGGATAAACTGTTGCAGACAGAATATCGATTTTCTGCTCCAACATTTTTGAGCGATAATTTTCTAGCTTCTCTTCAAGAACCCTATTTTCAGCAACTACTTGCAGATGCAGATGGAGAGTATGAGTTTAATACGCAAGAAGATATGATTGTTATTTCTACACGCATTGCCTATTAAGGAGACGGAAATGAACGTTTTAATTATCGAAGATGATCCAATGGTGGAATTTATTCACCGTAACTACTTAGAAAAAATGGCTATTTTTCGTGAAATCTACTCTACCAACAGTCAGATCGAAACACATCACTTTCTTGAAAAATACCCGATTGACCTCATCCTGCTAGATATCCATATCAAGGATGGCAATGGTCTGACTCTGCTCGAGGAGTTACGAGCCAATCATATTAATGTAGAGGTTATTGCCATAACTGCTGCTAGTGAGGCTCAAATAGTCAAATCTAGTTTTCACCTTGGAGTGATTGACTACCTCATCAAACCCTTTACGTTTGACCGTTTTGAAGTAGCTATTCAGAGATTTTTACAACACTATAAGGCCTTTGATAAAGCTACCGTGGGACAAGAAACCATTGACCACTACCATCATAAATTTTCCGTTGCCAACCCTGCTAGCCATCAAGAATTGGATGAAAAAGGTTTGTCAGAAGCCACTTACCAACATATCCTTCAAGCAATTTCTCGTCTAAAGCAACCTTTTACCATTCAAGAATTGGCTGATGCTAGTCAATTCTCCCATGTGTCTGTCCGAAAATACGTCGCCTACATGGAAGAGCAGGGGAAGCTGATAAGTGAACAAATTTATACGAAAGTTGGGCGCCCCTTCAAGGCCTATCGTAAAGCTATTCAATAGCTTGAATCAATTAGATAAGTATATACATATTCCGCAAAATCATGACCACCCGTCTAACGGGTGGTTTGTCCCAGGGCTATAAGCCCAAATTATCAGCCAGCTTACCAGCCAGCGCCTAAAGACGCTGGCTTTCACTTTGTTTAAGCCTTATTGCTCTTGACTCGTCACTTGCCTCTCAAAAAGGCTTGGGTATTACTTACCACTATCCCTAAAGGAATCCTCATATTCTTTTACACTTAATTTATCTAGTGCTATATCATGCTTTTCTTGTTCTTGAATATATTTCTTAATTGTGGCTTCATTGAGTTCTACTGTACTCACATAATAACCTTCCGCCCAGAAATGCCGATTCCCAAACTTATATTTGAGATTGGCGTGTTTGTCAAACATCATGAGTGCACTTTTCCCTTTTAAATACCCCATGAAGTTTGAAACACTTATCCTTGGTGGAATACTGACTAACATATGTACATGGTCTGGCATCAAGTGTCCTTCGATAATTTCAACTCCTTTATAACTACACAATCGATGAAATATCTCGCCTAAACTACTTCAATATTGATTATAGATGACTTTTCGTCTATACTTAGGGGTGAACACAATGTGATACTTACAGTGCCACTTTGTGTGCGATAAACTACGAGCCTTTTGTGCCATATTTTTCTCCTTTCGCTTTACAATTGGCTTGAACACCTTTATTGTACCGTTTAGTATAACCTTCGACGCACACCCGCATAGCGGGTGGTTTATTTGTCTCGTACCTAACGGAGCGAGACGGACTAATAGTCACATAATAAAAAAAGTCATGGAGATTTTTAAATTTCCATGGCTTTTTGTTATTGCAGATGATAATTGTTAAAACTAACGGTTCTAATAAATTAATTTATCTAATTTTTATTGATTAGAATTATTATTCCAATTGCTAAAATCATGATTGATAACTTCTTCTAAATAAAAAATATCGTTAGAGTATGTGAACTTGAGAATTCAACAATTTGTCATTCTATTTTGAATAGTTGTTTGTTCTTACTTTTCCCAGACTCTGGCAAAATTTCGAATAGCTGCTCCATGGGACACAATAAGAATAGAGTTTCCTGTATCTTCCTTCATAAGTGAACAAATAGTGTTATTTATGCGCTCTTGTAAATCTAATTGAGATTCTCCACCATAATAGACGAAGAAATCGTTATAAGGGATAGAGGGATTTAGATTTTCGCTTTCTCCTTCAAAAATACCAAAATTCCATTCTTTGAGACCTTTAATTCGTGTATAAGGTATTTTTCCATCAGTTACAATTTCCAAAGTATCGCACGCGCGCTCAGATTTTGAACTAAAAGCACTGTCAAAGATAATTCCATGTTCTTTGAAATATTCACTTGCTACTTGAGCTTGGTATATCCCAAAGTCTGTTAGCGGAGAATCACACCAACCTTGTATAAGATGACGTTTGTTGAAAAGAGTTTGTCCATGACGCATTAAATAGAGAGTTTTTTTCATTTTACTATCCTACAGTAGATTAAATTTTTTAAAGGCATTATAAAGTCCATCTTGTCGAACATCATCTGTTATAATATCAGCCATAGCTAGTATTTCAGGACCGCCATTACCCATAGCAACACCAATATGGCAGGTTTCGAGCATTGGAATATCAACTTTAGCATCACCAAAAGCAATTGTATCAATATGATTTGCTCCTAAATGCTTAAGAATGATGTTAACAGCGTGTGCTTTATTAATATCCTTTACCCCTAAATCACCAAATAGAGCTGATTCTCCTCGACCTCCCCAAGTACCAGCTTTTAGGTGTGGGAAAGCTTTTTTAGAATCTAAGTGATCTTGGTAGGAATTGAGAATAAAACTAATTTTATTAAGATCGTCTCGGTACAGTTCTCCACCATAAACTAATCCATGTAGCGCATCTTCTGGCTCCATGTTTAAAATTTGGTCTTCACTAGCTCCTTTACCTAAGGCATAGATGCAGAGTATCTGTCTTGCAGCATCACGAAAATTACGGCTCGCAAATAATCCGTTATTACTTTCAAGATAGAACTCTAATCCTCTTGATTCAAGCCAATCAACAACTTGTTTGGCAGTCTCATACGGAATCAGTTGATGCATGAGAACTTGATTTTTGTACTCAATGTAGGAACCATTTCCTCCAATGATACCATCGAAGCCAATATCTAAAATTTTGTTTGGCATCTCAGCTTTACTTCGTCCAGTGCAAAGGAATACTAAGTGTCCATTTTTTCGGGATTGTTGGATAGCTATTTTAGCTGAATCGGGTATGTGGTTATCGTAGTCAACAATGGTCCCGTCAACATCAAGGAAGATAATTTTTTTCATACTTTTACTCCATTCTTTAGCTTGATTTTACAGTATGATAATAAATGTTTCTACTGATATTCTAGCCAATTGTAATACTTTTCTAAGGTAAAATATCTATTTATCTATTTCTTCTCTATATTTTCGGGGAGTAGTTTTGTAAACTTTTTTGAATTGGCGATTAAAGTTTGATAAGTTTTTAAAACCTACCTCTGAGGAAATTTCTAGAACAGATAGAGTAGAGTGTTGAAGAAGTTCAGTAGCTTTACGTAAACGATAGTGGATAAGATAGTCCATACAACTAACTCCTAAATTTTTTTTAAAGAAATTCATAAAGTGTGTTGGACTATAGCCACATAGTTTTGCTAGAAGATTAATTGATAAATCTTCCTGATAGTGTTCGCTTATATAATCGATAATTGTTCTAATTTTTTCTTCTCTACGATAACCATCTATTGATTGTTTACTTGAATACACATAATTATATTGAAAGAGAAGGTGAAGCAGTTTTAGTAACTCACTTTTTAATTCTAGTTCAAAAAATGTTTTTCTATGGTATCCTATTTCCATTGAATTGATTAGTGTTTGTCGAATTTTTGTATAACCAGGTTGATTGGGCTTAATCACACGTTTAAAGTCTAGTTGTCCATTATATAGGGGGTGTAAGTAATGAATTGATGCAAAATCCTTTGTAGAATAACCAATTAAGTCTAATTGAAAGTTTATTGCATCCATGCAGTGATAAGTATCTTCAATTGGGTGTATAGAATGTAAAGCGTTAGGACGTATTAAAATAATATCTCCTTTTTCACTGTTAAAATAGTCTGTATCTATATGGAATCTTGCTTGTCCTTCATGTACGTATATGATTTCCATATCTGTATGCCAGTGAAACAGGATATCAGGTAGGCCATCTTCCATAATAGTCCGGGTAAGAGAATAGGGAATTAATTCATTTTTATAAGGCGTGTTTTTATGTAGTTGTCCAAGATCAATCATAGGTTTCCTCTTAATAGGATAGTATCGTTTTTTGCTATTATTGTGCAAGATTTGTCACTTTTATTTAATTATAATATAAGTATAGAAAAAAACAAAGGAGAAAATAAATGAGTAAATTTTCTGAAGAATTTTTATGGGGTGGAGCTACAGCAGCTAATCAGTATGAGGGTGCTTATAATGTAGGTGGTAAAGGTTTATCTGTTCAGGATGTGACACCTAGGGGTGGAATTCCAGTAAGTGATAATGATCTAAATCCATTCATTACAGAACTACCTACAGAAGATAATCTTAAATTGGAAGGAATCGATTTTTATCACCGTTATAAAGAAGATGTTGCTTTATTTGCAGAAATGGGATTTAAGGTATTTAGAACATCGATTGCATGGTCACGCATTTTTCCAAATGGTGACGAATTGGAACCAAATGAAGAAGGATTACAGTTTTATGATAATCTTTTTGACGAACTAGCTAAATACGGAATAGAACCTTTAGTAACATTATCCCATTATGAAACCCCACTGCACTTGGCTAGAAAATATAATGGATGGGTTAATCGTGATTTGATTGGTTTTTATGAGCGTTATGTTAGAACTGTTTTCAATCGTTATAAAAATAAAGTCAAATATTGGTTGACTTTTAACGAAATCAACTCTGTTTTACATGTTCCTTTTATGAGTGGCGGTATTGCAACTCCAGTCGAGAAATTATCTAAACAAGATCTTTATCAAGCGGTTCATCATGAGTTAGTTGCATCCGCTTTGGCAACGAAAGTTGGACATGAAATTAATCCAGAATTTAAAATTGGATGTATGGTTTTGGCTATGCCAACATATCCTATGACACCGAAGCCAGAAGATGTGTTGGCTGCGCGTGAATTTGAGAATCAGAATTATCTATTTTCAGATATTCATGCTCGCGGTAAATATCCTAAATATATTCAAAGATTCTTTAAAGAAAATGATATCAATATCAAATTTGAATCAGGGGATAAGGAGTTATTAGCTGAAAATACTGTGGATTTTATTTCTTTCTCTTATTATATGAGTTCGGTTCAAGCACATGATCCTGAAAATTATCAATCAGGCATTGGAAATTTATTGGGAGGAATTGCTAATCCTTATTTGGAAAGTTCAGAATGGGGTTGGCAAGTTGACCCTATTGGTTTACGTATAGTGTTGAATAATCTTTATGATCGTTATCAGTTGCCGTTGTTTATTGTTGAAAATGGTTTGGGTGCTAAAGACGTTCTAATTGAAGGTGCGGATGGACCTACTGTTGATGATGACTATAGAATCGATTATCTCAAAAAACATCTACAACAAGTAGGTGAAGCTATTGAGGATGGAGTAGAATTGTTAGGTTATACTACATGGGGATGTATTGATTTAGTATCAGCTTCAACGGCCCAGATGAGTAAGCGTTATGGCTTTATTTACGTAGACAGAAATGATGATGGATCTGGAACATTAAATCGCCATAAGAAAAAATCATTTTATTGGTATAAAGAAGTGATTGAAAGTAATGGCGAAACGTTAGATAATTAGTTCATAAAAAACAAGTTTAGATTCTCATCTAAGCTTGTTTTTGAAAATTTGAAGGATAATTTTGGAGGATATGAGATGACATTGATTATTCATGTATATTATAAGGGTGATGGAGATAGTGCAATAAAGTTTGCAAGAGAAATGCTTGATAGGGGCCTTGTTGAAGAAATTAGAAATCAAAAAGGTAACTTGAAATACGAATATTTTTTACCAATTGAAAAAGAGGGAACTATTCTCCTTATTGATCAGTGGACAAATCAAGAAGCTTTAGATAAACATCATCAATCAAAGACAATGCAGAAAATCTTAGATTTAAGAAAAAAATATCACTTGCAGATGCAAGTTGAACGTTATATAGAAGATGATTCTGGGATACCAGAAAGCGATAAGTCGTTTATAGACACAGGAAATTAGAATTATTGTGAGAGTTTTTGTAGTTTAAAAGTATTGAAAATCGTAAAGATATCATTACGAGAATACAAGAAGATATTGTTCTATTTCCGTTAAAAATTACTTCTTTCCTTAACAATAAGGAAAAAGAATGCGTTTTCATATTTTGGTTTGAGGTTTATAATAAGAGTATCAAAGTCAGGAGGAAAAAAGATGACTACTTTTAAAGATAGATTTTTATGGGGTGGAGCTGTTGCTGCTCATCAACTTGAAGGCGGATGGCAAGAAGGTGGCAAGGGAATTAGTGTTGCTGATGTTATGACTGCTGGTCGCCATGGAGTAGCTCGTGAAATTACTTCGGGAGTTTTAGAGGGTAAATATTATCCAAATCATGAGGCGATAGATTTTTATCATCGTTATAAAGAAGACATAGCACTTTTTGCTGAAATGGGATTTAAGTGCTTCCGTACCTCTATTGCATGGACACGTATCTTTCCAAAAGGTGATGAGTTAGAACCTAATGAAGAGGGATTACAGTTTTATGATAATCTTTTTGATGAATGCTTAAAGAATGGTATTGAACCTGTCATCACTCTATCTCATTTTGAAATGCCTTATCACTTAGTGACCGAATATGGCGGTTGGAAAAATAGGAAATTGATTGATTTCTTTGTTCGTTTTGCAGAAGTCGTATTTAAACGTTACAAAGATAAGGTTAAATATTGGATGACTTTCAATGAAATCAATAATCAAGCGAATTATCAGGAAGATTTTGCACCATTTACTAACTCAGGTATTGTATATGAGGAAGGTGATAATAGAGAAGCAATTATGTATCAAGCAGCACATTACGAATTAGTTGCTTCTGCACGAGCTGTAAAAATTGGTCATGAGATTAATCCAGATTTTCAAATAGGTTGTATGATTGCGATGTGTCCAATTTATCCAGCTACTTGCAATCCTAAGGATATCTTAATGGCAATGAAAGCTATGCAGAAACGTTATTATTTTGCTGATGTGCATGTTTTAGGTAAATATCCTGAACATATTTTTAAGTATTGGGAACGAAAAGGTATTTCAGTTGATTTTACAGAGCAGGATAAAGAAGATTTACTTGGTGGGACTGTAGATTACATTGGTTTCAGTTACTACATGTCCTTTGCTATCGATTCTCATCGTGAAAATAATCCTTATTTTGATTATCTTGAAACAGAGGATTTAGTAAAAAATAATTATGTTAAGGCTTCTGAATGGGAGTGGCAAATTGATCCAGAAGGTTTGCGTTATGCGTTAAATTGGTTTACAGACCACTATCACTTACCACTCTTTATTGTTGAAAATGGTTTTGGAGCTATAGATCAAGTTGCAGCAGATGGTATGGTACATGATGATTATAGAATTGAATATCTAGGTGCCCATATTCGTGAAATGAAAAAGGCTGTAGTTGAAGATGGTGTTGATTTAATGGGTTATACTCCATGGGGATGTATTGATTTGGTTTCAGCTGGTACCGGTGAAATGCGGAAACGTTATGGCTTTATTTATGTAGATAAAGATGATAATGGGAAGGGAAGTTATAATCGTTCCCCGAAAAAATCTTTTGGCTGGTATAAGGAAGTTATTTCATCTAATGGCGAATCAGTAGAATAGTGTAAACAAACTGAGGTTATTCTCAGTTTGTTTAGTAAATTGGGGTAACATATGATTGGAAGTATTGCAGCAATTTTAACAACATTTGCATTTTTACCACAAGTTTTTCGTGTAGTTAAGACAAAGGATACGGAATCTATTGCTCTAGGTATGTATGTTATGCAAGTTATTGGTATTGCATTGTGGCTTGCTCATGGTATTCGTATAGGTGACTTACCTTTGATTTTAGCAAATAGTGTTTCATTTCTATTTTCAGGAATAATTTTATTTTATAAATTGAAGTATAAATAATTTTTTTCCATATCATTTAGGAAAATGAGGGAATTGTCATTGAAAACGCTTTATCTTATAATGAGATTAGATAACAAATAAGCCAACTTAGCACAGCTTTGATTGGATTTAAGAAAAGGAGAAAATATTATGGCAAAAGCTTTAATTATTTGTGCAGCAGGAATGTCTTCATCACTTATGGCAAAGAAAACAACAGAGTTTCTAAAAGGAAAAGGGAAAGATATTGTAGTTGATGCTGTTAGTGCTACTGAAGGAGGGAAAGCTATCGCAGCAGCAGATTTTGATTTATATCTCGTCAGTCCTCAAACAAAAATGTACTTTAAGCAATTTGAAGAGGCTGGTTCTAAAGCAGGAAAACCAGTTGTACAAATACCTCCTCAAGCATATATTCCTATTCCAATGGGTATTGAAAAAATGGCCAATTTGATTCTTGAGAATATTTAATAAACATATAAAATGCCATTAAATATTTAAGTTAAGCTAAATTGTTTTGAGTTTGATATAAACTGATTTAAGTGTATAATATGCTTTAATATATGAAAACCTACGTTTTAGGAGGGAATAAATGTGTTAAACATTAAAGAGAAAGATATCCTTCAATTTTTAATAAAAAATAAGGAACGTTTTGTTACAAGCAAAGAACTGGCAGAATATTTATCCTGTTCAGATAGAACTGTTCGTAATGCACTGAAACTAATTGAGAAGACCATGATAATTCAAGGCGTCCAGTTGATTTCAAAACAAGGTCAAGGGTATCAAATATTTTTTGAAAATCAAGGTGCTTACCAGGAGTTTAGACAAACTTATGAACTGGAAGAAGACTATACGAAAACTGCGGTTTCAAAAGGTGATGATCGTTTAGTATTTATCTTAAATAAATTATTATTTGAGCAAGTTCCAGTTCTTTTTGATGATTTAGCTGATGAACTTTACGTTAGTCGTTCAACATTATCTCATGATTTCAAAAAGATACGAGTGATGTTATCAGAGTATAATTTGTCTATTGAGAGTAGGGCGAATAAAGGAGTCTATGTCTCAGGTGAGGAACGTGATAAACGACGTTTTATCATGCATTATTTCCTAGAGAATCAATTTTTAAAAACATTACATTGTTATGTGAAATTTAACTTTTTTGATCAAACTGTACCATTAGAAGAATTTGCTAGAATTGTTTTGGATGAATGCCAAGAGGCCAACCTAAAACTATCTGATTTTGTACTACAGAACTTAGTAGTTCACATAGCATTGTCTATGATTCGTTTAAAATCCGGATTTGAAATAAAAAATATAGACTGTCAGATGACTGATGATGCAATAGAGAGAAAGGTTGCCCAAAGAATTCTTTCTAAAGTAAGTCAAGTAACAAATCAGGAATTTCCAGTTCAGGAAATAGACTACATTACTTTGCATTTGTTAGCTAAGAGTCAACAATGTCAAAAAAATCAGAAGAATATTTCTGAAGAAGTTTTAAAAAAATCTTTATTTAAAACATTTCAGGATTTAGGATTAGATGATATGTATCACTTTTCTTCAGATTTCCAACTAATTGAAGGATTGATAACTCATCTAATGACACTACAAGTACGTTTAGAAAGTCGGATTACCTTAAATAACCCTTTGGTAGAGGAAATTAAACAGAATTATAGTGATATTTTCTTTATGACTAGAGAAATTCTTGCAAATATGGATATGTTCATGGAGTGGTCAATATCAGATGATGAAATAGCATATGTAAGTCTTCACTTTTTAGCTGCTATGGAACGTAGCAAAGAGAGTACTAAGTTTAATATTCTTGCTATTTGTGCAACGGGATTTGGTGCAGCCCAAATGTTAAGAAATCGTTTGGAAACGGAGTTTGGGAAGCGAGTAGAAGTTGTTGACGTAATAGGCTATTATGAATTGAATCAAGAAAAACTTAAAGGAATAGATTTTATAGTATCAGCTGTTGATTTATCGAATCTATATTTTCAAATTCCAGTTTTTAAAGTTAGTGTATTTCTTAAGAGTGATGAGATGGAAATGATTCGAAAAGCTATGGATCAGATGCAAGTTTCTAGTCATGTACAATCATCAAAGATTAGCAAATTTGAAAACAACAGCTTCAGACAGTATTTCAGTAAAGAAAATTTTTTAATAAGTACTGAATCAGACAAGGTAAATTTACTTGAAAAGATGATTGAGGGTTTATCTATTGGCGAATCAAATGAGTTTGAACAATCTTTACTTTATGGAATTAAACAGCGCGAAGAATTAAGTTCAGTTGTTTTTTCTGAAAAAATTGCAGTTCCGCATCCTATTCAGCCCTTTGGTACAGAGGGAAAGGTTTCGGTTGCAATTTGTAAAGATTCGTTATTCTGGGATAATCAAAGCTCACATGTTCAGCTAGTATTTCTTCTATCTCCATCAATATATGGGAACGAAGGTTTGGCAACTGTGACTAAAAAGATAGTCTCTCTGACAGAGAATGCTGAATTGCAAAATCAGCTAATATCTTGCAATAACTTTGAAGATTTTATTAACATATTTGAGAAGATAAAATAGGAGGTTCATATGAATCAAGAGGAACTGCAGGTTGCAGCATTTGAAATTATCCTGCATTCGGGAAATGCAAGGTCAGAAATACATGAAGCATTTGCAAAAATGAGAGAAGGTAGTTTTGATGATGCAGAAAGTAAATTAAATCAATCAAATGAGATAATTCTTGAAGCGCATCATGCACAAACCAAACTCTTGCAAGAATACGCAAGTGGAGTGGAAATTAAAATTGAAATTATCATGGTACATGCTCAAGATCATTTAATGACCACTATGACATTATTAGAAGTAGCAAAGGAAATGTTAGCTCTTTATAAGAAAGTTAACTAAATATAAGGAGGGAATGATATGGATAGAAAAGAACGACAAAAAATTGAACAACAACGTCGAGAGATGGCTCTAACTAATACTTTTTTCAATCGATATCTTCTTCTACGTTATTCAATAGCACTCTTCTTTTTTGGAAATGTTTATTGGCTTTTGAATCAGTTTATTAGTCCCTCGCTTATTATTATTTTCCCCATTATGCTCATAGTATTTTCTATTTTGGCAACTGTTGAACAATTTAAACTTTATGGAGATAGGAAAGAAAAGTTGGGAATAACACTAATGTTTGTTAGAATACAAATGCTTATTTCAATAGGATTACTTGTTTTAACTTGGACAAGTTGGTTTACGAATCTTTTTCCGATTTTTGAAAATAACCAAGTAGCACGTTTATTTGTTTTTGTAGTTCTTCTATTAGGTTTAGTTCTGAGTTTGTTAGACATTAGAAGAATTAAAAAAATTTATAAACGAACAGATAAGGCTTATCAACAATTTGTCCAATTGGAAAAGAACTCACTTAGTTTATAATCCTGATCTAGTATCATTTGTATTTGAAACTAGTCTTTAAAAAGTAAAAATTATTATGTTTTATTAAGGAGGTCTATTTATGGATCAACAAAACGGGTTGTTTGGTTTCCTTGAAAACCATGTTATGGGACCAATGGGCAAACTTGCTCAGTTTAAAGTAGTGCGTGCTATCACGGCTGCAGGTATGGCTGCTGTACCATTTACTATTGTAGGATCAATGTTTTTGGTATTCAGTATTTTGCCACAAGCTTTCTCATTTTGGCCAATTGTGGCAGATATTTTCTCTGCTTCATTTGATAAATTCACATCACTTTACATGGTTGCAAACTATGCGACTATGGGTTCTCTATCTCTTTATTTCGTTCTATCACTTGCATATGAATTGACAAAAATTTATGCAGAGGAAGAAGAACTCAATATGAATCCTCTTAATGGTGCCTTGCTTGCCTTGATGGCTTTTGTCATGACAGTACCGCAAATCATTTTTGATGGTGGAATGATGAAGGCTGTGACAAGTCTAAAAGAAGGCGCAGTAATTGCAGATGGATGGGCAATGGGAAATGGAGTCGCACGTTTTGGGACAACGGGGATTTTTACCGCAATCATTATGGCAATTGTGACAGTTCTTATTTATCGTATGTGTGTTAAAAATAATTGGGTTATTAAAATGCCTGAAGCTGTTCCAGAAGGAGTTTCTCGTGGATTTACCGCTTTGATTCCAGGATTTGTTGTTGCATTCGTTGTTATCTTTATCAACGGTCTTCTTGTAGCAATGGGAACAGATATTTTTAAAGTCATTGCAATTCCATTTGGTTTTGTATCCAATCTGACTAATTCATGGATTGGTTTAATGATTATTTATCTGTTGACTCAATTACTTTGGATTGTAGGTATCCACGGTGCTAACATTGTTTTTGCATTTGTTAATCCGATTGCTCTTGCTAATATGGCTGAAAATGCTGCTGGCGGGCACTTCGCTGTTGCAGGTGAATTTTCTAATATGTTTGTAATTGCAGGTGGTTCTGGTGCAACTTTAGGCCTATGTTTATATATTGCTTTTGCCTCTAAATCTGAACAGCTTAAAGCAATAGGACGAGCATCTGTAGTTCCAGCCTTATTTAATATTAATGAACCATTAATTTTTGGATTACCTATTATCTATAATCCAGCCTTGGCTATACCATTTATTTTAGCACCAATGGTTACTGCTACTATTTATTACGTAGCGAATTCTCTAAACTTTATTAAGCCAATTATCGCACAGGTTCCATGGCCAACTCCAGTAGGGATTGGAGCTTTCTTAGGGACAGCAGATCTTCGAGCTGTATTAGTTGCTCTCGTTTGTGCATTTGCAGCATTCTTAGTTTATCTCCCATTCATCCGTGTATATGATCAAAAACTAGTGAAAGAAGAGCAAGGCATTTAATAAGAAAAAAAGTATATTCGATGATAGAATCCATATAGTTTAAATAATGAATGTTAACATTAGCAGTGAAGAGATCTTTTTAAGTTATTCTTCTCTGCTTTTTCATTTTATTTTTTTGCTATGTAGGGTATGAAGCAAAATAGAAAGTAGTTCGAATAGTTGATAAACAGGGAACTGCTGTTACTTTAAAAAAACAATACAGTAAAGTATGTTATCGTAGAATACGATACAATAGTAAAAAAGCAAAAAGAACGCGTTTTCATCTTTGAGTTTGAAGTTTATAAAATAGGCTAAATGTGCTGAAATTTAGAGATTACAGACAAAATAAAATATTTAAAAGCTACAGAGAAACATGGTATAATGTAACTATAGGAGGTAGTATATGTCCTTAGATATAGATAAAGAAAAGATGACAATCATGGGAGTAGCTTTTGAAAACCGCTCCGTTTTTAAGAGTGTTTGGTATGCTTTAAGTACAAATATGATTGAAGGATGGCGACCTACGGTTAGTGATGTTGAAAAATTACGAGATGAAGCTCTTGCTCTGGGGATGGCTTAATGAAGCGTAAATGTTATGATTCTTATGACTATATTGATCCGAATAATTTATATACCTATCCAGATTCTTCAGTTCTAAGAAATAAGCAGGAAGAACGAGATGAGCAAAAAGCACGCGATCTTGAATATCGTATGGTTGCTAGTAAGAGTTTGAAATTATTTATCAATTCTATCCCAGTTTATAGTGTAGAAGATATATTGAAAATTCATCAATTTTTGTTTGAAGATATGTATCATTGGGCAGGTGAATTTAGAAAAGTCAATATTTCAAAAAGTGGTAATGCTTTTATGCCGATTCAGTCTTTCGATACAGCAATAAAGTTTGTGTTTTTTGACGCATCAAAAATGGTGCGTTTCTTTTTTGTGCTATAATAGAAATAAATAGAAGGAGGGATCTTATGATTGGAGAAAATATAAAAACATTACGTAAAACACATGATCTCACCCAACCTGAATTCGCAAAGATTATTGGTATCTCTCGAAATAGCCTCAGCCGTTATGAGAATGGGACAAGTTCAGTTTCGACAGAATTAGTAGATCGTATCTGCAAAAAATTTAATGTTTCCTATCTCGATATTGTAGGGGAGGAAAAAATGCTCACACCAGTAGAAGATTATCACTTAACATTAAAAATAGAATTGATAAAGGAACGAGGAGCGAATATCTTAGCGCAACTTTATCGTTTTCAAGATGAACAAGGAATTGAATTTGATGATAGTTCTAATCCTTGGGTTCTAATGAGCGATGATCTTTCTGATTTGATTAACACGAAGATTTATCTTGTTGCTACTTTTGAGGAAGTAGAGCGATATAATGGCTATTTGGATGGCATTGAACGTGTGCTAGAACAAGCTAGTCATCTGGTGGTGGTTTAATGAAATTAGATAAATTTAGCCAGGATGACTTTATTAAAGTCTCTAATCGACTCGTTCGTTCTTTAACTCGTGGAAAAACAACTTCATCTCAGCCCAAGGCTATTTTGCTTGGTGGACAGAGTGGTGCTGGTAAAACAACGATTCATCGAATTAAACAAAGGGAATTTCAAGGAAATATTATTATCATTGATGGAGATAGTTATCGCTCTTTTCATCCGAACTACCTTGGTCTACAGGAAAAGTATGGTAAAGATAATGTGGATTATACCAAAGTATTCGCGGGACAAATGGTTGAATATCTTGTAGATGAGTTGAGTAAGCAAGGTTATCATTTATTAATCGAGGGTACCTTGAGAACAACCGAAGTTCCTCGAAAAACAGCACAATTATTGACAACTAGAGGCTATCAAGTCTCACTTGTACTAATTGCGACTAAGCCAGAATTGTCCTATCTCAGTACTTTGATACGTTATGAGGAGCTCTACGCCATAGATCCTAGTCAGGCTAGAGCGACTCCTAAAGCACACCATGATGGAATTGTAGAACATTTGGTTGATAACTTACGGGAGTTAGAAAAGGATGAATTTTTTAAACAGATTCAAATTTATCAAAGAGATCAATCGTGTGTTTATGATTCGCAAGTAGACGAAACCTCAGCAGCAGAAGTTTTACACGAATGCCTATTTGGAAAATGGAACACGGTGGAAGAAGAGATGTTGAAGATAGGACAGGAAAGGTTGAGGGAGTTAGGTGATAATTGATAAGTGACGCAGGGGTAATTTATGAGTACACTAAAAAGTAATTTATTTCCATAAATCTACAGCAATAGTTTTTTACAGAAGCTAATGATTTATTGTCTAGAAAAATCAAAATTGTATTAATTGATGAATGTGATAAAGTAAATGCTGCCTTATAAAATGTTTTTTATCAAATGTTTGATGAGGGAGAGTTGGAAGATATAAATTACTTGGTAGATGTTTCTATAGGGCAAAATTCACACCATTTAACTGAAACTTATTCAAATTAGTTGTAAATTTATTTTCAGGAAACACGGGAAAACGTTGATTTTAAAGGAATGACGAAATTTGTTGAAATAAAAATGTATCAAACCAGGCTTGAAAAAGGCTCGTAAAGCATCACAGTTCTCAAAACGTTAATCAATCCGATTATATCAACGTTTCAACGCACTCAAGAGTTTACCTTATGGGTGCTTTTTTATGCTTTTTGAAAAAGTTCACCTCAAAATTTACCTTATTTTCACCTCATTGTTTTAGAGACTTTAAAGCAAATTCACCAACTGCCATAGGAACTACATGAGAAGTATTGACATAAATCTGAGTTGTACCTGTATCGCGTAATTTATGAGGTGTAGCATGTGTCAGCTCTTTATGTCGCTTTCTAATACTTTTCATTTTGTTGTTTAGATAGTCAGCATGTAAAGGCTTATTGATGTTTCCTTTTGTGTCGATATATGTAAAAACAAATTGTTCTGGATTACTGATGATGCCAAACTTTGCCAGTTCATATTTTTGTTGTTCTTTCTAAGAGGTAAGAAGCTGAAGTAAGTCATTAGAAATAGAGAAAATGAAGCAAATATTTCCATAATAAAACGCATATTATCAGGTTTCTTTGAACTGCATCCCAAAAGTTAGATTTTTTCTGTCTAACTTTTGGGGTGCAGTTCAGTAAAAGCTTGATAGTATACGTTTTATCCTAGAAATATTTGCTGGCTGTTTTTCTCAAACTGACTTTTTAAGAAGTTGCCTTATCAACAATTTTAAAGAAATTTTTGGAGATATGTTAGACTGAAAGATATTGTCCTGATGATAATCTAAAAAATTATCATTTAACTTATCTTTGGAAAAACTGTAGAATGTCAAAAATTACTACAGACCTTGAATTTTACTTATCATTTCAATGATTTAGATTGCTTACATTTTGTTTTGATAAGTTTTACGGTAATCTCCAGGAGAAAGTCCAGTCCTTTGTTTAAAAATTTTAGTAAAGTAAGAATAATTATCATACCCTACTTGACAAGATACTTGTGATATCGAGATATTTGTTTGAGATAGGAGAGATTTAGCAGCATTAATGCGTTTATCCGTTATATATTTAACAAGAGTTTCTCCAGTTTCTTTTTTAAAAATTCTAGCTAAATGATCTGCGCTGAGATAAACCATATCTGCTAATATAGAACGATTTATATCTTCATAGTAGTGATGATCTATGTATTCGACGATGCGTTGAATACTATTTTTTTGGTTTTCAATGTTTGTTGCAAATTTCTTAGCATGTGACCAGTAATAATCAAAGTAATCCTGAAAAGATTCAATTGAATGAAAGCGTCGTTGGAATAAGAAATCATGAGTGCTGTTTTGGAATAATTTATGAGCTGAAATTCCATTTTGATCTAGATATATTCCTATTTGTTGAGTCCAATCTAGTAAAATTTGTTGTAGCGTGAAAGTAGGAATTTGAGAATTATAGGCAAGTGAATTAATTTTTTCTCTTAATTCGTATTCACTTAGGGTATCTAAAAAAGTAATTGAAAGAGTTTCTGTTTTAAAGGAAGTTGGAAAACTATGTGGAACACATGTAATAGTATTCCAATAAGAAACATATTGTTCATTATAAGTGTAGAGTTCTTTGGTATGAAATAAAATATCGGATATTTTATGGCAACTCTTATATATAATGTTGGAGTATTTACTAAAGTTATTAGAAATTTGAGAATGAATCTCATATGCCAATTTGTCACTACGTTTTGATGAGTCTACTCTAAAAAGACAAACATATTGATCAACCTGGCTTTCCATCTTGAATAGACTTATCAGCTTATAAGAAGGTTGTGAAATTCTTTGAAGTTCTCTTTTTAGTTGAGAAGTCCATGATGGAGTTTCTGCAGAATAATCTTCTTCATTAAGATTGATTGTTAAAACTGCAAGAAAAAAATACTGGTGTTTTTGAAGAATAAAATCTTGTTTGCTTGCTATATTTTCTAGCTCATCAATGCGAGAAATTTGAGGTTTTCTAAGGTAATCATACCAGAAGTTATCTTCTATTTGTAAAAGTACATCATTTTTTCCATTTAAGTTATGATTCTCAATTTTACTAATGGCTTTTTGAATAATAAATTCTAATTTTTCAAAGTTAATGGGTTTTAGATAGTATTCAAAGCTTTGCAATTCAATTGCTTTTTGAGCATAGTTGAAGTCGGCGTAATTGGTTAAAAAAATTGTTTTTATATCATATTTTTCATTTCTAATCCACGATAAGAGTTCGAGACCGCTACCTTGAGGCATTTCTATATCACTTATCATGAGATCAATAGGATGCTCTCTAATAATATTTTGAGCTTGAGTGAGGCTATAGGCAACATAAACAATGTCAATGTGTAGTTTAGCCCAATTTATTTTCTCTCGTAAAGCTTCAATGATAAAACGATCGTCATCAACCAATAAGATGTTCATTATAACCTCCGTCTATAATCTTGTATGGAATAAGTAAAAGAATTTTAGCCCCACCTTCTTCATTATTTTCAAATGTAATAGTATAGTCGTTGGGATAGAGAAGATTTAAACGTTCGATGGTGTTTGTGATCCCAATATGATGTCCATCTTCTGTTATTAGAGACTGTTTCTGATTTAGTTTTGATAAAATTTCTTCAGAGAAACCTGGACCATTATCCTCGATACAAATCTGAATATAATCTGAGTTCTCAGTTTTTACTTTTTTTATTGATAGTAAAATTGTAAATAAATCCTGAAATGAAAAACCGTGTTTGATTGTGTTTTCAATAAATGTTTGTAAAAGTAACGATGGGACAAGAGTATTTTGTAGATCAGAATTGTAGTCTAGTGAAAAGTGGATATTATTTCCATATCGAATTCGTTGTATTTCTAAATAATCTTTAATATGCTGAACTTCATCTTTAAGTTCGGAAAAATCTTGATTAGCCATAAATAAATGACGGAGATAATTTGAAGTTAGTATAGTTAAGTCTTCAATTTCCTTGTAGTTTTTTGTTTGAAGCATACTATGAATCATTGATAACATATTTAAGTAGAAATGCGGCCGGATTTGATTCTTAAGATAATTAAGTTCGATCTTCTTAAGTTCTAGTTGTGAATGGTATTCCCGTATTTTTAATTCTTGCATGTCAAATATTACTTTATTAAGTTTATCATTTGCCTTATCAATTTCTAGTATACTTTCAGATATAAAAAATTCAGAGGGGGGGATGGAGTCCCCGAGTTGAGAGAGTCGTTCAGTGAGTCTTGTTATTGGTTTAATCATCCACTGACGAATATACAGGATAATGATGATTGATAAAATGGTGATAATGATAGGAACAGCTGATAAAAATACTTCTAAGAGTGTGATATTTCTAAAGACTTCGGCATAATCGACTAAAACATAAATATCGAAAGGTAAATGCGTTTTTTCATTTTGAGCATGAATTAGGTAGTTTTCGGAGGGTATATTGTTAGGCTCTTTTAGGGAAAGTTTACCATTATTTCCAATATTGAGTTTTCTTAGAGGTTTTAGGATATCTTCTGAAGATATGACGGCATAAATGATTTTTCCTTCGTAATGAACAGATTTAACTAAGTATTCGCTGTTTTTAGTAGTTACATTTTTCCATTTACGGTCACTTATATCACTACGCAATGATTTTAGATTTGATTTTAATAGTAGATAATCTTCATATGGAATATAAAGATTGGAGACGTTTATAAAATGTTCAGTACTATCGGTTTCTAATAAGAATGTCATATGAGTTTCATTTTGATATTCAAACTCTATAAAGCTAGTTTGAACTTTTTTAAGATTTTCTTGATACTCAAGAAACGTTTGTACATGATTTAAGTTCTCTAAAGATTCATTATGTGTTATTGTTGAGTACATAAAGCGTTCTACAGAATGCAATTTCTCATTAACAGAATCAGCATAAATTTCAATTGAACTACGTAGGTGTACTATATTTTGGTTTTTAATAAAATTTCTGGTTATGTTACTCATAGCAATATTGATTAAAATATTTATCAATAGTAGTACAAGTAGGAGTTTAAAGAAAAAATGAATGGAATGTTTTTTTGATAAGTCGTGATTTAATTTCATATACTATTCTCCTCTTAAAATTATAGCACTTTGAAAATACGATATCATGTAACAAAACAGATATGTTTTATCAAGATGTCGGAAAAGTAATAGTTTTTAAAATTAAAAAACTGAAAAATTGATAAACCTAGTCCAAAAAGTTCTATTAAGGGAATTCTATATGGTATAAAATAATCGTAGAAAATCAGATGGGAGGAAAAACATGAAAGTAGCATCTCAACTTCATAAAATAAAATTAAAGCATAGTATTCCGTTATATATATTACTTTTTCCTTCAATATTGCTATTAATTTTATTTTCCTATATTCCCATGTTGGGACTTATTATTGCATTTAAAGACTATTCACCAGCCAATGGTATATTTGCTAGTCAGTGGGTAGGATTTAAGTACTTTACTCAATTTTTCTCATCATTCCAATTCGGGACAACTATGTTCAATACATTAAAAATTTCACTTTATAGTATTGTAGTAGGATTCCCCTTACCTATTATACTAGCTATCATTAGTAATCAGTTAAGAGTTGGGAAATTTAGAAAAATATTTCAAGTGACAACTTACTTACCCCATTTTATCTCTACAATGGTTATGTGTGGGATGATTATCTTATTTTTATCTCCTACTAGTGGTTTGTTAGCGAATGTATTTAAGTCTGTTGGAATTACTATTCCAGATTTTTTATCAAAACCTAGTCATTTTGCAGGTGTTTATGTTTGGAGTGATGTATGGCAACATATTGGTTGGGATAGTATTATTTATCTGGCGGCGCTTTCTGCAATTGATCCTACATATTATGAGGCTGCAACTATGGATGGCGCTTCTAGGTTACAAAAAATTAGGCATATAGAATTACCATTACTTTTGCCAACTGCTATGATTTTGCTAATATTAAGAGCAGGTAGTTTATTAAGTGTAGGTTTTGAGAAAGTGTTACTATTACAGAATCCTCTTAATTTAGCAGGAAGTGAGATAATTTCGACCTATGTTTATAAAGTTGGTATGGTGAATTTTCAGTATAGTTATTCGACAGCTATAGGGTTATTTAACACCGTAGTCAATCTAATAATTTTGTTATCTGTTAACTGGTTCTCAAAAAGATATACTAGAACGGGTCTTTTTTAAAGGAAGGAGTGCTTCAAGTGAGATGGTTTCATAAATCAAGAAAAACAAACTCTGAATTATTATTTGATATAGTTACCTATGGTTTAGCAATTTTCCTTATCCTGTTAATTGTTTATCCGTTATGGTTTGTAGTGATTGCATCTTTTAGTAATCCTTCAGATGTTGCAAACGGGAAGGTATGGTTTATTCCAAGAGAATGGAAATTAGATGGATATTTACGTCTTATTCAACAACCTTTATTCTTACGTAGCTATCTAAATACCATTTTATATACTGTTGTTGGTACCTTAGTTGCTTTAGTAGTCAATATTCCAGCTGGTTATGCTTTATCTAGAAAAGAATTAGTTGGTAGAAAATGGATGAGTATTCTATACATAATCCCTATGTTCGTATCAGGTGGCTTGATTCCTACCTACTTAACAGTAAAGAATGTTGTCCTAATTGATACATTTTGGGTAATGGTAATACCTTTTGCGGTTTCATCATACAATATTATTGTTGCTAGAACTTTCTTTAATAATAGTATTCCAGACGGGATGTGGGAGGCTGCGCAAATTGATGGATGTGGTACAATTCGTTATTTTATTAAAATAGTTGTTCCGTTATCAAAAGCTATTATAGCAGTTATTGGACTTTGGACTGCAGTTGGTATTTGGAATTCGTGGTTTAATGCTTTAATTTATTTAACGAATGAAAATTTACAGCCATTGCAATTAATTTTACGACGTTTACTAATTAGTAATCAAATGTTACAATCGCAAGCAACAGGAGAAGTTGCATCAGATCTTCGTATTAAAGCCGATATGATGAAATATGCAGCAATTGTTATTTCAACCGCTCCGATTATGTTGCTATATCCCTTTGTTCAAAAATATTTTAATCAAGGCGTAATGATTGGCGCCTTGAAAGAATAGGAGAAAAACATGAAAAATAAATCATTTACATATTTGTTCTTAGGAACAGTTACACTTGCTGGCTTAACAGCCTGTGCAAATTCTAATAATGCGAATAAGGACGATAAGTCTGGAGAAGATTCTTATAAAATCACAACTGTTCGTTGGTCTGACTGGGGAGAAGATTATCATAAAGGTTTTCTAACTGATTCTGCCAAAGAATCAGGTATCGATGTTAAATGGGACACACTTGTAGCTGCAGATTGGGCAGATAAGAAATCTGTGTTGGTTGCTAGTGGAGATTTACCAGATGCATTTTTAGGTTCAAATGCTTTTACAGATTCAGAAATTGCTCAGAACCAATCTTTATTTATTCCATTGGAAGATTTAATCAAAGAAAACATGCCAAATTTAACTAAGGCTATGGAGAAAGAACCTAAGATTAAAGCTATGATTACTTCACCAGATGGTCATATCTACAGTCTACCTAAAAAATTACCGATGCGTCCTACTGTAGCTAATCAGCTATTTATTAATAAAAAGTGGCTGGATAATTTAGGATTAAAGGTTCCAGAAACTTATGATGATTTAGTAAAAGTACTACAAGAATTTAAGGATAAAGATGCGAACGGAAATGGAGACGCTTCTGATGAAATCCCATTTGGAGCAGGAAACTTTGATCCAACATTCTCATATATTCTTCCGTTCAATAATCGTTTAGGGGCAGATAATACATATGAAATGTCTGTAAAAGATGGGAAACCAGTCTACCTTCGTACAGAGGAAAGTTATAAACAAGGGATTGCAGCAATGCACGAATCTTATAAAAAAGGTTTGATTGATCCGGAAATCTTTACAGAAGATACCTCTATGAGTGTAGCAAAACGTATGGATAAGGGAGTATCTAGAGTAGGTGTTTCTAGTGGTTGGACAGCAGATGCAACGTTTGGCTTACATTCAAGTGAGTATATTGCTCTACCTGCTTTAAAAGGTATGGATGGTAAACAATATGTCTTTTCTGATCCAGATCATTACAACTACGGTCGAAATGAAATTTTGATTACAAATAAGAGCAAAAATCCTGCTAAATTATTGAAATGGTTGGATAAATTATATACAGATGAAGCAAGTATTCAGAATTTCTATGGATCATTTGGAATAGCTACTGAAAAGAATGGTGATAAGTTTAAAGTGTTACCTCCTAAAGATGGTAAATCAGCCGATGAGTATGCATGGATTAATTCACTTCGAGATTTTGGTCCTAAATACGTAAGCGATGATATCAATAGTCGCGTAGAAATCGATCAAACACAAGGTGATGGATTGAAATTGAAGATGGACCAAGATTTGAAACAATTTGCGTTGCCAGCTTACCCTAATGTGATTTATTCACAAGAAGAGCTTAACAAATTATCATCAATCTATGTGAGTATTGAATCTTATGTCAAACAACAAGCATCTAAATGGGTAGTTGAAGGTGGCATAGAAAAAGAATGGGACTCATACAAAGAAACTCTTAAGAATATGGGATTGGACGAATTTATGAAGATTCAACAGGAAGCATATAATCGTTACCAAAAAGAAGTCAAAGAGTAATACTTTATATGAACTCTTGGTTGTATAAACAAGGGACTAGCTAATTACAGGAAGCGAGACTGATAACATCAAATTATCTCGCTTCCTTTATTCTAATTTTTAAAGAAATTTGGAAATGTTTTTTAAATAATTTAGGTAATATTTTTGTGCAACTGACATTCTAAAATATAGAGTTAAGGCAATCGATTTTATGGAGATATCTATTATGCAAAAATTATTTTCATTAGATGGAAAAGTGGTTAGAATTTTAACTTTTTTGACAGATTTAATTATTTTAAATACTCTATTTATTGTTAGTTGTATTCCAATAGTTACAATTGGGGCATCACTAACTTCTCTTACGACAATGTGGTATCGTATTTTAAAAGGTAAAGATACCGATATTGCTTATCATTATTTTCGGATCTTTAGACAAAATTTTAAACAATCAACTTTTATTTGGTTGTTTATCCTCCTAATAGAATTACTTTTATATGTGAACTATTGTCTTTGGGGCTATTCAAGTTTACTTTCAGAGTATAGTTTATTGTTAGTGTTGCCCTTTTTATTTGTTATAATACTTTTGATGAGTGTTATTTTTCCCTATATTGGTCTATTTAAAGATAATCTAAAAAATAGTATTGTAAATAGCGTATTAATTTGTATGTTAAATCCAATACAAGCTATCATGTTGGTTTTATTTAATATTTCTGTACTATATATGAGTTTTAGTAGTCCAGAACGCGTTTTAACAGCTATTTACGTATTTACATTTGGGGGATTTGCTTTTTGTGGATTGATGAATGTAACGATAACAAATAAAATGTTTGATAAGGTAAAGAAATTTACTAAAAGGAGGACAACAAATTGAAAATTTTTAAGGGAGAGTTTTATCGAATCTCTGTATTAACAGACAAGCTAGTAAGGTTAGAATACTCTCAAACTGGAAGTTTTGAGGATAGGACTACACAACTTATCTATAATAGAGATTTTGGCCAAGTTTCGTTAGATTATATCGAGACATCAAACGTACTAGATATTATGACGGACTATTTTCATCTGCACTTTAATAAAGGAGAATTTAACGCCGAAAATTTATTTATAGAATTAAAAGGAAATTTTGCCGTATATGGTAGTCGCTGGTATTTTGGTGAATCTATTGAAACGTTAAAAGGAACAGCTCGGACTCTGGATGAGGCAGATGGAGCAATCTCGTTAGAAGATGGAATTATTAGCAGAAATGGTATAGCCTTATTGGATGATTCTCAAGGATTTATTTGGGATGAACAGTCTGGTTATATTGAGAGAGAAAATCAAATTGACCTCTATTTCTTTGCCTATGGGCATGATTATAGAGGAGCAATCAGAGACTTTTACCATTTGACTGGTTCAACACCCTTGTTGCCAAGATATGCTTTAGGCAATTGGTGGAGTAGATATTGGCCTTATACGTCGGATGAATACTTGGATTTAATAGACAGATTTGAAACAGAGAACATTCCATTATCTATCGGTGTTTTAGATATGGATTGGCATATAACTGAAATTCCAACCCGTTTTGGAAGTGGCTGGACAGGATATAGTTGGAATAGAAACTTAATACCTAATCCAGAACAGTTATTGCAACAACTTCATGATAGAAAGTTAAAACTCTCCTTAAATGTCCATCCTGCTGATGGTATACGGGCTTATGAAGAAGCTTATCCTCAAGTCGCAAAACGATTGGGGTTAAATGTAGAATTAGAAGAACCTGCTATTTTTGATTTTTTTAATCCCTCTTTTAGGGAAGCCTACTTTAAAGATGTTCATTATAAGCTAGAAAAGCAGGGAGTAGATTTTTGGTGGATTGACTGGCAACAGGGGACTCAAGGCATGTTGGATCCACTGTGGCTTTTAAACCATTATCATTATCAGGATAGTTGTAAAAATGCAGAAGGTGGCTTAATTTTATCAAGGTATGCAGGTCCTGGTAGCCACCGCTACCCTGTTGGTTTTTCAGGAGATACCATTATTAGTTGGAATTCCTTAAGATTTCAACCTTATTTTACAGCGACAGCATCAAATATCGGTTATAGTTGGTGGAGCCATGATATCGGTGGGCACATGCTGGGGGATTATGACGAGGAGCTACAAACTAGATGGCTACAGTTTGGTGTTTTTAGTCCGATCACTCGATTACATAGTTCTAGAAGTCCCTTCAATAGTAAAGAACCTTGGTTTTTTTCAGAAACAACATCTAAGATTATGAAGAAATACCTTCGTTTGAGACATCAGATGATTCCATATCTATATACCATGAATGTAAAGACACACGAGGAAGGTGCCCCATTAATTAGCCCAATGTATTATTTCTACCCAGAGAATGATGAGAGTTATAATGTCCCAAACCAATACTTTTTTGGAACAGAACTGATGGTGGCTCCCATTGTAGAAAAGATGGATTTGGAATTCCAATCTGCAAAAGTAGATGTATGGTTCCCTGAAGGTGAATGGTATGACTTCTTTTCAGAGAAAAAATATACAGGTGGTGTGAAGTTGAGTGTTTATAGAGACATTTCGACGATGCCTGTGTTTGCAAAAAGTGGTGCAATCATTCCCTTGGTTGGTTCTGAGATAGATATGGGTGTTGATTTACCTGAAGTTGTAGATTGGTATGTATTCCCAGGAAAACAACATTCTTTTGAAATGATTGAAGATCAAAATGGTCAAAGATATAAAACAAGATTATCAATCGATTGGGAAATGGGGATGGTAGAGTTAACATTACAAGGAGATTCTAGTATCGTTCCAAGTAATAGAAGGCATAGAATTCATTTTAAAGGAACGAATGTGTCTATCATTGAATTGCCAAATAAGAATGATACAGCTAGATTTGAATTGAAAGATAATAAAACGACATCTCTAAATGATGAAGTTTTTAGACTACTAAAGACGGCTTCTCTTCCATATGAATTAAAAGATAGATTGTTAAATCAATTCATCAATGCCAAAAATTCTCATGAGTTAATGAATATCTTACATCATCAGGATAAGGAATTGAGAGGGCGTTTGTTGGAAATGATATTTACTAATGAAAACTAATTGAGAAATTTCGTACACAATTTCTATTATTTAATGTGTAATAGTTTTACATCTCTATGCTTATTGACTTGTATTTTAGTAATTACAAGTTTTGCATAGGGATGTTTTTGTTTACTGAAGAGGAAAAGATAAGTATGTTTCAAGGTTTGGAACATTTTTAAACGAAACAAGAGCAAATTTTTAAAGGTGATTTTTCAAAGTAACTTCCATTTGCCTGACCGAAGTGGAAGTTAGTCTGAAATGGATTTTTATGGTGGAATTAAGTATGAGACGTTAGATTTTTTCAGAAAATTTTCTAAAACAAACAGGATTTGTTTGACATTTATTTGAAAATTCTGTAAAATGAATTATTATATCGTTCAAGGAGAATATATATGGAAAAACAGAAAACATTTTTTGGACATCCTATGGGCTTGTCCACCCTCTTCTTTACAGAGATGTGGGAACGCTTTTCTTACTATGGGATGCGAGCTATCCTACTTTACTATATGTACTATAGTGTGCAAGATGGTGGGTTGGGGATGGATAAGACCACGGCTGCATCGGTTATGGCGATTTATGGCTCACTGGTATTTTTGTCCTCGGTTGTCGGTGGTTTTGTCAGTGACCGTATTTTAGGAAGCCGTAAGACTGTCTTTTACGGTGGGATTCTGATTATGCTAGGGCATATTGCTTTGGCAACACCTTTTGGACAAGTGGCTCTCTATCTTTCTATTGCCTTGATTATCTTTGGAACTGGATTTTTAAAACCCAATATCTCAGATATGGTTGGGGGAATTTATGAGAAAGAGGATGATAGACGGGATGCAGGTTTTAGTATCTTTGTCTTTGGTATTAACTTAGGTGCCTTCGTTGCCCCTTATTTAGTAGGTTATCTAGGTCAGGAAGTCAATTTCCATCTAGGTTTCTCATTAGCTGCCATTGGGATGTTCTTTGGTCTGGTGAAGTATGTTTTAGATGGGAAGAAATATCTTCCTGAATCAAGTCTTTACCCCACTGATCCACTTTCACAGAAGGACCAGCAGACCTTGATTAAACGCTTGCTACTTACACTTGTCATGGTTATTCTGGTGATTATAGGCTTAGTCTTTACTCACCAATTTAACGTGGATATGATTGTTAATATCTTTACAGTGATTGCGGTAATCATTCCAATCTACTATTTCTTCAAAATTTTATCTAGTCAGAAAATAACTGCTACTGAGAGATCCCGAGTATTTGCCTACATTCCTTTATTTATCGCTGGAGTACTCTTCTGGTCTATTGAGGAGCAGGGGTCTGTTGTTCTCGCTCTATTTGCGGATGATCAAACTCGACTTTACTTTAATGTATTTGGGAATCAGATTCATTTCCCATCTAGCTTTTTCCAAAGTATCAATCCACTTTTCATTATGATTTATGTGCCGATTTTTGCATGGTTGTGGGGGAAAATGGGTAAAAAGCAACCGTCCTCTTCTAAGAAATTTGCTTACGGTTTATTAGCAGCAGGTTTATCCTTCTTGTGGATGATGTTACCAGGGATGCTCTTTGGGACAGATGTTAAGGTCAGTCCTTTCTGGTTGATTATGAGTTGGGCTATTGTGATTGTGGGGGAGATGTTGATTTCGCCTATTGGTCTATCAGTCACTACTAAGCTAGCACCAAAATCCTTCCAAGCACAAATGATGTCTATCTGGTTCTTGAGTAACGCTGCTGCCCAAGCTATCAATGCTCAAATTGTAAAATTTTATACAAGCGAAACTGAAGTGGCTTACTATGGAATTGTTGGAGGAATTACGATTGTATTCGGTATTATCTTACTCTTCTACGTTCCACGTATTGAAAAACTAATGTCTGGTATCAAATAGAGAAAAACTGGAATTTCTGTAAGAATTCTAAAAGTTAGAGCAATTATTCATTCAAAGGATTTAGTTCTGTATTGTATAGGGCTAGGTCCTTTTAGTTTGATTAATACTCTTCGAAAATCAAATTCAAACCGCGTCAACGTCGCCTTGCCGTACTCAAGTACAGCCTGCGGCTAGTTTCCTAGTTTGCTCTTTGATTTTCATTGAGTATAAAACTCACGATGTTTCTGCTTTTCCTAGTGGACATTTGTCTACTTTTTTTATACAATAAAACTAAACCATGTTGGTTGAGTCCTAAAAATCTGGATTCAAGCATCGATTAGTCTTTCTAAGGGAGATAATGTCCATTAAATCATCATAATAGGAGGTGAAGTATGTATCAGCCAGAAAAATTAAAGGCTCGGAGGAAAGAGTTAAAACTAACACAAAAGGAAATTGCAGAGCAACTTGGGATTAGCTTTCAGGCTTACTCAGCTTGGGAACGTGGAGTCAAGGAACCGTCCAAGGAGAAGGTATTCCAGCTAGAGAATATTTTAAAAGTACCAAAAGGATATTTTACTCAGATCGAGATTGTCCGTCTCTACCATAGCCTCTCCAAGCAAGGGCAGGAGAAGGTTGTTCTCTATGCTCGCAACCTATCTCAAGAGGAGCAAGCCCAAAAAGTAACAGCTATTCCAGAGCGTCTCTACGAGTACCGTGTTTATGAACGCATGTCAGCAGGGATTGGGGCTTCGGTCTACGATGATCAGAATTTTGATACGGTTTACTTTAATGAGGAGTTGGCCCATGATTTTGCGTCATGGGTGTCTGGGGACTCCATGGAACCTAAATACCAAAATGGTTCAGTAGCTCTGATTCGAGAGACAGGATTTGACTATGACGGGGCGGTTTATGCAGTGGTTTGCAACAACCAGACCTATATCAAACGGGTCTATCGAGAGGAGAATGGATTGCGTCTGGTCTCTATCAATCCTAAATACAAGGATATTTTCATCTCCTATGAGGAAGATCATCGGATTGTGGGGATTATCGTTGGGAACTTTGTGCCGATGGAGGGCTAGCCAATGGGCTACTTTGATTATTCTAGAGAGCCCAAAAGTGATATTGCCTTTGTCGATATGAAATCCTTTTATGCCAGTGTTGAGTGCGTGAAAAGGGGCTTACATCCGCTGAAAACCTCGCTTTGTGTCATGAGTCGCGCGGATAATTCAACTGGTCTTATTCTAGCCTCCTCTCCCCTGTTTAAGAAGATTTTTGGCAAGTCAAATGTTGGTCGGGCCTATGATCTGCCCTTTGATATCAAAACGCGAAAATTTTCTTATTACAATGCTCGAAAGCAAGGGTTACCGACCGACTCAGACTATGTTCGCTACATCGAAGATTGGGCTCAAGTGACCTTGATTGTGCCACCTAGGATGGATGAATATATAGCAGTCAATATGGAAATCCAGCGAATCTTTCAAAACTATGGCAGTCCAGATGATATTTATCCCTACTCTATCGATGAGGGCTTTATTGACCTGACTAGTTCGCTAAACTATTTCATCCCAGATAAGAGTCTCTCTCGTAAAGACAAGTTGGATTTGCTATCTGCTCGTATTCAGAGGGATATTTGGAGGCAGACAGGGATCTACTCTACAGTGGGCATGTCAAATGCCAATCCTTTAATGGCCAAGTTGGCTCTGGATAATGAGGCCAAGCACACTCCGACCATGAGGGCCAACTGGTCTTACCAGGATGTGGAAGAGAAGGTCTGGGCAATCCCTAAGATGACGGATTTTTGGGGGATTGGCAGGCGGATGGAGAAACGCTTGCATGCTCTGGGGATTTTTTCCATCAAGGAATTGGCAACCAGCAATCCTGACCAGCTAAAGAAAGTTCTGGGTCAGTCTGGCTTGCGTTTGTGGTTTCATGCTAACGGGATTGATGAGAGCAATGTTCATAAGCCCTATAAAGCCAAATCCAAGGGCTTGGGGAATTCTCAAATCTTGCCGAGAGACTACGTGAAGCTACGGGATATTGAAATTATTCTCCGAGAAATGGCAGAGCAGGTAGCTATTAGACTGAGAAGGTCTGGCAAGAAAACAACCCTTGTCTCTATCTATGTCGGTTTCTCTAAACAGGAAGTTAGGCCGTCTATTCACACACAAATAAAGATCGAACCGACCAATAATACAGCTGTCTTAACGAATTATGTTTTGAAGTTATTTCATAACAAATACACTTCTGGAGCAGTCAGAAGTGTCGGAGTTAACTATTCAGGCTTTGTAGACGAGTCCTTTGGATTGATTTCCCTCTTTAATGATGTTGACAAGTTAGAAAAAGAAGAAAGGCTCCAGACGGCCATTGACTCGATTCGGGAACAATTTGGTTTCACTTCCCTTTTAAGAGCCAATGCACTGGAAGAAGCCTCTAGGAGTCTTGCCAGAAGCAAGCTGATTGGGGGACATTCTGCTGGAGGATTAGATGGATTAAAATGATTGATCGTTTTTACTTACCCTTTCAATCCGCGCGAGATTATCAAGATCCAGGTATGCAGAAGTGGATGGGATTTTACCTTTCAGAACACACCGGTTCGCTCAGTGAAGAAAAAAATCGGGTTGATTTTTCGACGGATTTGAACCCAGTTGAGAAGTTGCACTTGCTGTCTCAGCTTTATGTTGGCCAACTGAAGGGAAGTTTTGTAGTCAAGGAAAAGAGGCAGAAGGCGACTATCATCGGTGAGGTGAGGGAGTTATCACATCAGACTCTATCTATTAGGACAAATGAGGGATATAGATCGATAGAGCTAGAAGATATCCTAGAAATTCGGCTGTGGGAGGAGGGAGTTTATGACTAGAAAAGAGCTGTATGAAAACAAACTACAGATGGATTATTTTTCAGATGACTATATTCGTTTTGAAGAGGATTTTCAAAAATACTCCGCCATGAACGTGCCCTTGACTTTTTTGATTGATGACATCCTACGAACCATGGCGATGAATCAGAAAAACTACTTTGTCTTAAATAAGGAAAATGCCAAGGATGGTCGGGAGCATAGCTTTTATTTTAGGGTGGTAACGGAAAAAGAGTGTCCTAGAAATAGGACCTATGTATATGCTGGGGTTAAAAATAGTGTTTAGTAGTGAATTGTCTGCTATGAATGTATCATTTTTACAACACTTCATGTTTCATATCATGGAGTGTTTTTCTATTTAAGTCAAAGCCAATCAAAAAATCCCACTATTCTTAGGCTAAAAGAAACCTAATCATAGTGAAATTGTGAAATTATAGTAGGGTTTGTATGGCCTCTTCAATTTGTTTTGGGTTTGTTTTTGAAGAGAAGCGTTCAAAGACCTGCCCATCACGACCGATGAGAAATTTAGTGAAATTCCATTCGATTCGTTTACCTAGTGGGCCAGATTTCTGGTCTTTCAACCAAACATAGAGGGGATCTGCCTCCTTACCGTTGACCTTGATCTTGGCAAAACGTGGGAAGGTGGTCTGATAATGTAGGCTACAGAAGGTGTTGATTTCCTCTGCGCTGCCTGGTGCTTGTCCCATAAACTGATTGCAAGGGAAGTCTAAAATCTCAAAACCTTGTTCTTGATAGCGATCATAGAGTTCTTGGAGACCTTGGTACTGGGGCGTTAAACCGCATCCAGTAGCAGTGTTGACAACCAAGAGAACTTTCTCACTATAGCTCTCCAAGGGAGTTGATTGGTTGTTTTGGTCTAAAACGGAAAAATCATAAAGTGAAGTCATGAGGGTCTCTTTTCTTTTTCTACATTGTAACAGTTTTTACTTTTTTCGTCGAGTCGGATGGAAGATGTTGTTGAAAAATAGGTTCTTGATATAATAGAAACCGTTTACAAATAGCTTAAAAAATGGTGTGGTTTAATTAAACCGATTTACTTAGTTCCTATTGATTTATTGGAGTGTATACATGCAAACAAAAACAAAGAAACTCATTGTGAGTTTGTCTTCACTTGTTTTATCAGGATTTTTATTATACCATTATCTGACAGTTGGAGCGGAAGAAACGACTACGAATACCATTCAGAAAAGCCAGAAGTTCAGTATCAGCAAAGGGATACAAAAAATTTAGTTGAAAATGGTGATTTTGGTCAGACGGAGGACGGAAGCAGTCCGTGGACAGGAAGCAAAGCTAAGGGGTGGTCAGCTTGGGTAGACCAGAAGAATAGTTCTGCAGATGCCTCAACTCGAGTTATTGAGGCTAAGGATGGGGCTATCACTATCTCAAGCCATGAGAAATTAAGGGCAGTGATTCACCGTATGGTCCCTATTGAAGCTAAGAAAAAGTACAAACTGCGTTTCAAGATTAAAACAGATAATAAAGTCGGGATTGCTAAGGTTCGTATCATTGAGGAAAGTGGTAAGGACAAGCAATTGTGGAATTTTGCAACGACGTCAGGAACAAAGGACTGGCAGACCATTGAAGCAGACTATAGCCCGACTTTAGATGTTGATAAAATCAAGCTGGAGTTATTCTATGAAACGGGAACTGGGACTATTTCTTTTAAGGATATTGAGCTGGTAGAGGTAGCAGACCAGCCTTCTGAGGATTCTCAAACAGATAAACAGCTCGAGGAAAAGATTGATTTACCAATTGGGAAAAAACATGTCTTCGCTCTTGCAGACTATACTTATAAGGTAGAAAATCCTGATTTTGCTTCAGTCAAAAATGGAATTTTAGAACCTCTTAAGGAAGGGACAACCAATGTCATTGTCAGTAAAGATGGCAAGGAGGTGAAAAAGATTCCTTTGAAGATTCTAGCCTCTGTTAAGGATGCATACACAGCCCGTTTGGATGACTGGAATGGTATCATCGCTGGGAATCAATACTATGATTCTAAAAATGAACAGATGGCCAAATTAAACCAGGAACTGGAAGGAAAGGTGGCTGATAGCCTATCCAGTATTTCAAGTCAGGCGGGCTGCACCTATTTGTGGGAAAAATTTTCAAATTATAAAACGTCTGCGAATCTAACTGCTACTTATCGGAAATTGGAGGAGATGGCCAAGCAAGTGACCAATCCTTCTTCTCGTTATTATCAGGATGAAACCGTTATTCGAACAGTTAGGGATTCCATGGAATGGATGCATAAACATGTCTACAGTAGTGAAAAAAGCATTGTTGGAAATTGGTGGGATTATGAAATCGGTACACCTCGTGCCATCAACAATACCTTGTCTCTGATGAAAGAATACTTCTCTGATGAGGACATTAAAAAATATACAGATGTGATTGAAAAATTTGCGCCAGATCCCGAACATTTCCGAAAGACGATTGATAACCCATTTAAGGCCCTAGGTGGAAACTTAGTGGATATGGGAAGGGTAAAAGTAATAGCTGGTTTACTGCGTAAGGATGACCAAGAAATTTCTTCTACCATTCGTTCGATTGAGCAAGTGTTCAAGTTGGTAGACCAAGGTGAAGGTTTTTATCAAGATGGATTCTATATTGACCACACCAATGTTGCCTATACGGGTGCTTATGGGGATGTCTTGATTGATGGCCTGTCTCAACTGTTGCCAGTCATTCAAAAGACCAAGAGCCCAATCAATAAAGATAAAATGCAAACTATGTACCACTGGATTGATAAATCGTTTGCCCCTTTGCTGGTGAATGGAGAGCTGATGGATATGAGTCGTGGACGCTCGATCAGTCGTGCAAATTGCGAGGGGCACGTGGCCGTAGTAGAAGTGCTAAGAGGGATTCACCGGATAGCGGATATGTCTGAAGGAGAAACCAAACAACGTTTGCAGAGTTTTGTGAAGACCATTGTCCAATCGGATAGTTATTATGATGTCTTTAAGAATTTGAAGACTTATAAGGATATCAGTTTGATGCAATCTTTGTTAAGCGATGCTGGAGTCGCAAGTGTTCCAAGAACCAGTTACCTATCTGCCTTTAATAAGATGGATAAAACAGCTATGTACAATGCGGAGAAAGGGTTTGGATTTGGCTTGTCACTCTTTTCCAGTCGTATCTTGAATTACGAACACATGAACAAGGAAAACAAACGTGGTTGGTATACGAGTGATGGGATGTTCTATCTTTACAATGGCGATTTGAGTCACTATAGCGATGGCTACTGGCCAACAGTTAATTCATATAAGATGCCTGGTGCGACAGGAACAGATGCTAAGAGATCGGATAGTGATACAGGTAAAGTTCTACCGTCTGCTTTCGTTGGAACGAGCAAACTAGATGAGGCCAATGCGACAGCAACCATGGATCTCACTAACTGGAATCAAACACTGACTGCTCATAAGAGCTGGTTTATGCTGAAGGATAAGATCGCCTTTTTAGGAAGCAATATCCAAAACACTTCAACAGATACTGCTGCAACTACAATTGACCAGAGAAAACTGGAATCAAGTGATCCATATAAAGTCTATGTCAATGATAAAGAAGCCTCCCTCACGGAACAAGAAAAGGATTATCCTGAAACCCAAAGTGTCTTCTTAGAATCGTCCGATTCGAAAAAGAATATTGGTTACTTTTTCTTTAAGAAGAGTTCAATCAGTATGAGTAAGGCTGTCCAAAAGGGATCTTGGAAGGATATCAATGAAGGACAGTCAGACAAGGAAGTTGAAAATGAATTTCTTACGATTAGTCAGGCTCATAAGTAAAATGGGGATTCTTATGGCTATATGCTCATCCCTAACGTGGATCGTGCCACCTTCAATCAAATGGTAAAAGAGTTAGAAAGTAGTCTCATCGATAACAATGAGATCCTTCAGTCTGTTTATGATGCCAAACAAGGAGTTTGGGGCATTGTGAAATATGATGATTCTGTCTCTACTATTTCCAACCAATTCCAAGTCTTGAAACGTGGGGTCTATACGATTCGAAAAGAAGGGGATGACTATAAGGTTGCCTACTACAATCCTGAAACCCAGGAATCAGCTCCAGATCAGGAAGTCTTTAAAAAGTTAGAACAAGCAGCTCAACCACAAACTCAGGATTCAAAAGAAAAGGAAAAATCTGAAGAAGAAAAGAACCATTCGGATCAAAAGAATTTCCCTCAGACAGGAGAAGGTCAGTCAATCTTGGCAAGTCTAGGGCTCTTGCTACTTGGGGCGACTTATCTATTCCGTAGAGGAAAGAATAACTGATTTGTTCATCATCTAAGATGAATCACATGAAACTGTGGAAAATAGAAAAAATCCGAAGAAAGTCAAACATCTTCGGATTTTTCTTTTAAAAAGAGTTTGGAACAAAAAGATTTTGATTTTAGAAATTCTTTATTATAAATTTTAAAAATCGATAGATTAGACAAAAAAGCGAACAATACAGAATTCTGAGTGTCAGATAACTCGTTTTGTTCGCTTTTTATATTTAAGGTTAGACTTTTGTCCCAGACTATTTTCACTTCATTTTATCTGAGTGTAACATACTGTTGGGCAATCTCGCTAATGCGGTCAAAGTCGCCTTGGGAAGCGAGTTTATTGAGTTCGCCACCAATTCCAACGGCGTCTGCACCAGCAGCGAACCATTGAGGAATGTTGTTTAGGCCGACTCCTCCGGTTACCATTACGGAAACTTGTGGGATCGGTGCCTTGACTGCAGAGATATATGCTGGACTGAGAGCACTACCTGGGAAGAGTTTAATGATTTCACTACCGGCTTCAAGTGCAGTCGTTATCTCTGTGAGAGTAATACAGCCTGGAATGTACGGAGTGCTATAGAGATTGCACATTTTTGCAGTTTCAGCATGGAAAGATGGAGAAACAACGTAATTTGCTCCGGCTAGAATAGCATCTCTAGCAGTTACGGCATCAATCACAGTACCTGCACCGATACAAACACTTTGATCGTCCTGATACAAGTCTACAAGTTCCTTGATGATTTGCCCTGCATACTGATTGGTATAGGCGATTTCAATAGCTTTGATACCTCCCTTGATACAAGCAATCGAGGCTTGCAGTCCTTCTTCCTTTGTATTTCCTCGAATAACAGCGACAATTTTTTGTTTTTTTAGTTCAATAATCGTATCTGATTTGGTCATGTAATTCTCCTAACGAATGATATCTTGTGCATTTGCCAGTAATTTTTCAATACTAGTTTCGGAAGTGGAGAGATGGTCTCCTGGAAGAGTACATTTGAGAGTTGCGCTCGCAACTGCAAAGTCAATGGTAGTTTTTAAGGAGGAATGATGGAGTAGTTGATAAAGGGCACCAGATATAAAGGCATCCCCGCTACCAACTCGTTGATAGACTGCAGTTTTTAGTTGGACAGACTCTTCAAATCGTTCTCCCAGAGCATAGGCCTGATAGACATTTTTGTCTTGTTCATCACTAGAGCGGAGGGTATGGAAAATGGCCTTGAAACCATAGGCTTCTTTTAATTGTCGCATGCGATTTTCCACCTCTTTTAGGCTGGCTCTGTCTCTTGGGAACATCTCTAGATTTTGGTCATCAATCATGAGAGGATCAATACCAAAGCAATAGTCAGCGAAACGTGCAAACTTAGAAAATTCATACTTGGCTTCTAGGACTGAAATCATCTTTGTTCTCAGATTGAGATCCATTGAAACGATAATCCCTCGGCGCTTGGCTTCTTCCAAGAGTAGGAGAAGGAGCGTACGAACCTCTTGACCGATAGCTACAGTGATTCCACTAAAATGAAAATGGCTAATCCCCTGAAAGAGAGAATCCATATCTAGCATGTTTGGC
Organism: Streptococcus sp. 68; assembly: GCF_013277415.1. Classification (GTDB taxonomy): domain Bacteria; phylum Bacillota; class Bacilli; order Lactobacillales; family Streptococcaceae; genus Streptococcus. Next base: position 47,177 of record NZ_VMMX01000001.1, read on the forward strand.
CGAATCTGGCTGATACTCGTATGCTTACGATCGTAGAAAACTTCACTTTGACGACAACCAAAGCCGTTCTCCAAAAAGTAGAGGCCGATTCGATTGCCAAGCCGACAGATTGAACTGGTATCGATTTGGTGCTGTTTCAAGAATGTGAGAAAACGATCTCCAATCTCGTTGTCAGGTAGTGCGGTAAAGACTTTCGTTGAGATACCCAGGGCCTGCAAATTACAAGCGATGTTAATTTCTGATCCGCCAAAATAAGTCGAACTGGCAACATGATCGCCGATACTGGTGGCATCTAATGGTGAGATTCGAATTAATGGTTCGCCAAACAGTAATATTTTCATCATCCATTAGTTCCTTTCTGGTTTAGAATAGCTTTACTTGGCTAATACTTCTTTTAAATAAGCAGCGACTTCATCATCTTGGCAGTTTTCAAAGAAGTATTCTTGGAAGTATTTGCCAGAGATGGTGTCTTTGAGGAAGTCTTGGTCGATTGTTTTAAGGATGGTCATCAAATCATTGTGGGTGATTTGTTTCACCTCGTTTAAGATACGAGCGTTGCGTTGTTCAGGGACTACACGTTCTCTTGGGTAGCCACCGCCCATTTCTTCAGCAAATAAGCGTTCAAACATTAATTTGAGGGTCAGTTCTGCCCCCCAGCCAAATCCTTTGGCATAAGGGATAGACAAGGCGTTACCACCATTGATTTGAGAATAAAGGTAAGCGTCAGTTGGGTCCACTGCTAGACCACAGACAACACCAGGGAAGCTGTTTAAAGCAAGCATAGCTCCTACACCCGTACCACAGCCGGTAACAACAAAGTCGACTGCTTTTGTATTTAAAAGGATGGCAGCCATTAGGCCGTTTTGTACGTATGTTAATGGGGTTTCACCTTCTTCTCCACGCATACCATAGTTAAATAATTGGTAGCCTTTTTTATTTGTCGCTTCTTTTAGACTATCATAAATAATGTGATTCTTACTAGCTTGACTATTTTCATTGATTAATGCGATTTTCATAAGATCCTCTTTCTATTTTTACTCAGGTTGTTTTCCGATGTAGGCTAAGATACCGCCATCTACATATAGGATGTGGCCATTGACAAAGTCGCTAGCGTCACTAGCGAGAAAGACAGCAGGGCCCATTAAATCTTCAGGATTTCCCCAACGTGCAGCAGGTGTTTTTGAAATGATGAACTGGTCGAATGGATGACGAGAACCATCTTCTTGCAACTCACGAAGAGGTGCTGTTTGAGGAGTGGCAATATAACCCGGTCCGATTCCGTTACATTGGATATTGGCTCCACCGTATTCAGACGCAATGTTGCGGGTCAACATTTTCAAGCCGCCTTTAGCGGCAGCATAAGCGCTAACCGTTTCACGTCCCAGTTCGCTCATCATCGAGCAAATATTGATAATCTTTCCATGCCCTTTCTTTATCATAGAAGGAATGACTGCTTTTGAAACGATAAATGGTGCGTTTAAGTCAATATCGATGACCTTACGGAAATCAGCGGCGCTCATTTCGCACATTGGAACGCGGCGGATAATACCAGCGTTATTAACGAGGATGTCAATGACACCAACCTCTTGTTCGATTTGCTTGACCATGGCTTGGATACCGTCCTCGTCTGTCACGTCACAGACATACCCATGGGCTTCGATGCCAACTTCACGATAAGCTTCAATCCCTTTATTGACCAGGTCTTGATTGATATCATTAAAGACAATAGTAGCGCCGACCTCAGCGTAGGATTTGGCAATAGCAAATCCAATTCCATAAGAAGCGCCGGTGATGAGAGCAATTTTTCCTTTTAAAGAAAACTGCTCAATTGAGAATGATGTATTTGTCATTTGATACTTCCTTTCAAATTTGTTAAGACTTCTCTATAACCAAATTATATTCTAGTAAACCGGTTTTGTCAATAATTAAATATTTTTATTTCTGAAAATCTTTGTTTTCCTAAAAAAACGGAAGATTTTGAAGTTTCTGTCTATTGTAATGGTTAAATAAGCAATGAAAGCGCTAATATTTTTTTGAAAAAACTATTGACAAGATAAAAATAAAGGTCTACAATGTAAAATATAGAGTAAACCGGTAAACTCAAAAAAGAAAGGAGAAAAGATGAAAATTGTACTTGTAGGGCATGGACATTTTGCCACAGGGATTTATAGTTCTTTACAATTGATTGCAGGCAATCAAGAAAATGTGGAGGCGATTGACTTTGTGGAAGGAATGTCAGCAGATGAACTCAAGCAAAAAATCTTACTTGCAATTTCAAATGAAGAAGAAGTTTTAATCCTAAGTGATCTCTTGGGAGGATCGCCATTCAAGGTTTCTTCTACCATAATGGGAGAAAATCCAGCCAAAACAATGAATGTTCTCTCGGGTTTGAACTTAGCTATGTTAATGGAAGCAGTCTTTGCTAGAATGACTCATAGCTTTGATGAGGTTGTTAATAAATCAGTAGTGGCGGCTCAGGGCGGAGTCGTAAATGGTAAAGAATTGTTTTCAACGGATGCAGAGGAAGAGGAAGAAGATTTCGAATCGGGTATTTAAAGGGTAAAAGAATGATAAAAAAGGTTACGATTGAAGAAATAAAATCGCCTGAGCGCTTCTTAGAAGTACCACTTCTGACGAAAGAAGAAGTCGGCCAGGCAATCGATAAGGTTATTCGGCAGTTAGAACTCAACCTTGACTATTTCAAGGAAGATTTCCCGACGCCAGCTACCTTTGATAATGTCTATCCAATCATGGATAATACGGAATGGACCAATGGTTTCTGGACAGGAGAACTGTGGTTGGCTTATGAATACAGTCAACAGGATGAATTTAAAAACATCGCTCATAAAAATGTTCTTTCTTTCCTGGATCGTGTCAATAAGAGAGTAGAATTGGATCACCATGATCTCGGCTTCTTGTACACACCGTCTTGTATGGCTGAATATAAGATAAATGGAGATGGAGAGGCCAGAGAGGCAGCCTTGAAAGCTGCAGATAAGTTGATTGAACGCTATCAAGAAAAAGGTGGTTTTATTCAAGCTTGGGGAGACTTGGGCAAGAAAGAGCATTACCGTTTGATTATCGACTGCTTGCTCAACATCCAACTCTTATTCTTTGCTTATCAAGAAACAGGCGATCAAAAATACTACGATATTGCAGAAAGCCATTTCTATGTTTCAGCTAATAATGTAATCCGTGATGACGCTTCGTCCTTCCACACCTTCTACTTTGATCCTGAGACAGGTCAACCCCTTAAAGGTGTAACGAGACAAGGGTATAGTGATGATTCATGCTGGGCACGTGGTCAATCATGGGGAGTCTATGGTATTCCTTTGACTTATCGTCACCTGAAAGACGAGTCCTGCTTTGACTTGTTTAAGGGTGTAACCAATTATTTCTTGAATCGTCTGCCAAAAGATCATGTTTCTTATTGGGATTTGATTTTTAATGATGGTAGTGATCAATCACGAGATTCTTCAGCAACAGCTATCGCTGTCTGTGGGATTCATGAAATGCTAAAACATCTCCCAGAGGTGGATGCTGACAAAGATATTTATAAACATGCTATGCATGCCATGCTTCGTTCTTTGATCGAACATTATGCAAATGATCAATTTACCCCTGGTGGGACAAGTCTCCTCCACGGTGTGTACTCATGGCATTCAGGTAAAGGAGTGGACGAAGGCAATATCTGGGGTGACTACTATTACCTAGAAGCCCTTATCCGTTTCTACAAGGATTGGAACCTATATTGGTAGGAGGAGAAATATGACAATGCCAAATATTATTATGACCCGTATCGATGAACGGTTGATTCATGGACAAGGACAACTTTGGGTAAAATACCTAGGTTGTAATACGGTCATTGTTGCCAATGATGAAGTAAGCACGGACAAGATGCAACAAACTCTGATGAAAACAGTTGTGCCAGACTCAGTTGCCATGCGTTTCTTCCCTTTGCAAAAGGTGATTGATATCATTCACAAGGCCAATCCTGCTCAAACGATCTTTATCGTTGTAAAGGATGTAAAGGACGCTTTAACCTTGGTAGAAGGTGGTGTCCCTATCAAAGAAATCAATATTGGGAACATTCACAATGCCCCTGGTAAAGAGCAAGTGACACGCTCCATCTTCCTGGGTGAAGAGGACAAGGCAGCCCTCAAGGAATTGAACCAAACTTATCAAGTAACATTTAATACGAAAACAACTCCAACAGGAAATGATGGAGCTGTTGAAGTCAACATTATGGACTATATTTAAAAGAGGAGATCGTTATGTCGATTAATGTATTTCAAGCGATTTTAATTGGATTATGGACAGCTTTCTGTTTTAGTGGAATGCTGTTAGGAATTTACACCAATAGATGCATTGTTCTGTCATTTGGTGTCGGAATTATTCTAGGTGATTTGCCTACTGCTCTTGCAATGGGAGCTATTGGTGAATTGGCTTATATGGGATTCGGTGTTGGTGCTGGAGGTACTGTTCCACCAAACCCAATCGGACCTGGTATCTTTGGTACCTTGATGGCTATCACTAGTGCTGGTAAAGTCAGTCCAGAAGCGGCTCTTGCCCTCTCTACTCCGATTGCTGTGGCGATTCAATTCTTACAAACTTTTGCCTACACTGTACGTGCTGGTGCGCCTGAAACGGCGATGAAGCACTTGAAAAACCATAATTTGAAGAAATTCAAGTTCACTCTAAATGCAACAATTTGGTTGTTTGCCTTTATTGGATTTACCTTGGGTTGCTTGGGTGCCCTTTCAATGGATACCTTGTTGAAACTCGTAGACTACATTCCACCAGTATTGCTTACAGGTTTGACAGTTGCTGGTAAAATGCTCCCAGCTATCGGTTTTGCGATGATCTTGTCAGTGATGGCTAAGAAAGAGTTGATTCCCTTTGTCTTGTTGGGATATGTTTGTGCAGCTTATCTAAACATCCCAACAATTGGTATTGCAATTGTAGGTACTATCTTTGCTTTGATTGAATTTTATAACAAGCCAAAAACAGCGAATCATGTGGTAGAGGAGGAAGCACACGATGACTGGATCTAACAAATTAACAAAACGTGATTATCTTAAAACGTCTTTGCGGGCATTCTTTTGTCAAAATGGATTTAACTATAGTAACTATCAAGGGTTGGGATATGCCAATGTGATGTATCCTGCTTTGAAAAAACACTATGGAGAGGATCAGGAAGGTTTCTACCAAGCCTTGGAAGAAAACTGTGAATTCTATAATACCAACCCACACTTCCTACCTTTTATTACCAGTTTGCACCTTGTAATGTTGGAAAATGGCCGTCCGGCAAAAGAGACACGTAGCATCAAGATGGCCTTGATGGGGCCATTGGCAGGTATTGGGGATTCTCTCTCACAATTTTGTTTAGCTCCATTGTTCTCAACCATCGCAGCTTCTTTTGCTCAAGAAGGCCTGGTTGTCGGTCCAATCTTGTTCTTCCTAGCGATGAATACGATTTTGACAGCGATTAAATTGTCAACTGGTCTCTATGGATACAAACTAGGAACAACTGTGATTGATAAGCTGAGCGAACAGATGGCAACGATTTCTCGTATTGCTAATATTATCGGTGTAACCGTAATTGCTGGTTTGGCAGCGACATCTGTTAAGATTATGGTGCCAATCACCTTTGCTGCAGGGGAGGTTAAAGCAGACGCTAAACAAAGTATCGTAAGTATTCAGGGAATGCTTGATAAGGTTGCTCCAGCTCTTCTACCAGCCCTATTTACACTTTTAGTTTACTACTTGATCAAAGAAAAGAAATGGACAACATATAAACTCGTTATTTTAACAGTTATCATCGGAATTATCGGAAGCTGGCTTAAGATTCTAGCTTAATGGATACAACATTGTTTTATGGAATAGTGATTGTCTTGGCAGTGAGCCCCCTTTTACTGTCAAGCTTTCATTCTATTCGTCAGCAAAAGTTGCTTCGCAAACAGATGGAGCAACGAAAAGAGTATTTAGCTTCTTTAACATCTGGTGATGAAGTGTTGTTATTGTCTGGAATTCATGGAAAAATCATTTCTATCAAAGATGACTTGGTCTCCTTGCAGATTGCAAAAGGTGTGGTCATCTATGTAGAAAAGGAAAGTGTAATGGGAAAGACAAAAGAACTGCTTTTTAAGTAGTTCTTTTTCTGGTAATAGATAATGAAAGAAGAAAGAAGACAATTTTTTGAAAGAATTGATGGGGACCAATATCGTGATTATATCTTGTCCCACTGTTCAAAAGACTATGAGAAAGTCAAGAGTTCCCTTGAGCGCTTGATGGACAATCGTTTTATGTTTGATAGTCCTTGGGATATGGAACCTTGTTCAAAAATCCATCAAATCCAGCCGATGGTATGGGATCAAGTATTTGAAGATGATCCAGAATGGGCTTATATGCTCAATCGACAAGAATATCTCTTGCAGTTTATGATAGGGTATCTGGTAGAAGGAGATAAGGGCTATATTCAAAAGTGCAAGTTCTTTCTATTTGACTGGATTGATCAGGTGAGAGAATTTCGTCCTCAATCTTTGATGACTAGAACCTTGGATACGGGTATTCGTTCCTTTACTTGGTTGAAACTACTCTTGCTCCTCTTGAAATTTGACTTGCTAGAGGAGGAAGAACTAGAGAAAATTTTGGTCAGTCTAGAAAAGCAGATTGACTTTATGAAAAGCCATTATCGTGCCAAGTATACCCTTAGTAACTGGGGGATTTTACAAACGATTCCGATACTTGCAACCTATCATTTCTTTTCAGATAAGATGGACCTAGAAGAAGCTTACCATTTTGCTTCAAAGGAGTTGAAACAGCAGATCGAGACGCAGATTTTAGAAGATGGAAGCCAGTTTGAACAGTCGATTCTCTATCATGTAGAGGTTTATAAAGCCTTGCTGGACTTGTGTCTCTTGCTTCCGGACTTGCAAGATAGCTTTCAAGAGCTGCTGGAAAAGATGGCGACTTACATTCAAATGATGACAGGTCTAGATGGACGGACCTTGGCTTTTGGTGATAGCGATTCTACAGAAACGACAGAGATTTTGAGCCTGTCTGCTATGGTTTTGAACAAGGAAGACCTTCTTAACGGTCTGGATGTTAAAGTCGATTTACTTAGCCTCCTGTTCCTGGGGCGAGAAAAGGTCAAGCGACTGCAGGAATTTGAAAAGAGAGCTTGGCAGCCTAAGTTCAGGAACTTTGAAGATTCTGGGCATGTTTGCATTAAGGATGAACATCGTTATCTATTTTTTAAAAACGGTCCGCTGGGAAGTGCCCATAGCCATAGTGACGAGAATAGTTTTTGCTTACAGTATCAAGGCCAACCGATTTTCATAGATGCTGGGCGTTATTCTTATCGGGAGGTAGATGAACGTTATCTCTTAAAGAGTGCTTGGAGTCATTCGACCTGTATAGTAGATGGGAAAGCTCCAGAAAGGATCGTGGGATCCTGGGAATATGAATACTATCCTCACTCCCTGTTTTGTCACCACAAAGAAAGAGAGGGAGTGCATTATATTGAGGGGGCGTATTTGTCAGCAGAACCTGATTTGCCTTATCTTCACAGGAGAAAAATCCTCATGTTGGCAGAGGATGTATGGCTCTTGGTAGATGATATCAGGTGTCAAGGTCAGCATGAGGCGTTGACTCAGTTTATCCTTGACAAGGATGTGACCTATCAAGATGGGAAAATCAATCAGTTGAAACTATGGAGTGAAGTTGATTTTGATTTGGAAGCTACGATCATTTCTCCTAAATACAACGAGCTTGAAAAAAGTAGCAAACTCATCAAACACCAATTCTTTGAGAATCAGATGCTGGATTATACAATCATTGCGCATGAGAGTTTTGAAATCATCCGTCATTCTGTCTACCAGACAGATGGTCATCAAGTAGAAAATGCTCTGGCTTTTGAAGTGAAAAATGACGAAACAGACAAGCTGATTCTGTTATTAAGCGAGGATATTTGTGTAGGTGAAAAATTATGCCTTGTTGACGGAACAAAAATGCGTGGAAAATGTCTAGTATATGATAAAATAAATGAGAGAATGATTCGCTTGCAGTGCTAGAAATAGACGTTTTGAATAGTGAATATGTTATAATGGGTATTAGTAGGAGGTGTTTTAGATTGGAGAAGAAACTGACCATAAAAGATATTGCAGAAATGGCTCAGACCTCGAAAACAACCGTGTCATTTTACCTAAACGGGAAATATGAAAAAATGTCCCGAGAGACACGTGAAAAGATTAAAAAAGTTATTCATGAAACAAATTACAAACCGAGCATTGTTGCGCGTAGCTTAAACTCCAAACGAACAAAATTAATTGGTGTTTTGATTGGTGATATTACCAACAGTTTCTCAACCCAAATTGTTAAGGGAATTGAGGATATCGCCAGCCAGAATGGCTACCAGGTAATGATAGGAAATAGTAACTACAGCCAAGAGAGTGAGGACAGGTATATTGAAAGCATGCTTCTCTTGGGAGTAGACGGCTTTATTATTCAGCCTACCTCTAATTTCCGAAAATATTCTCGTATCATCGATGAGAAAAAGAAGAAAATGGTCTTTTTTGATAGTCGGCTCTATGAACACCGGACTAGCTGGGTCAAAACCAATAACTATGATGCCGTTTATGATATGACCCAGTCCTGTATCGAAAAAGGTTATGAGCATTTTCTCTTGATTACAGCGGATACGAGTCGTTTGAGTACTCGGATTGAGCGGGCAAGTGGTTTTGTGGATGCTTTAACAGATGCTAATATGCGCCACGCTAGGATAACCATTGAAGATAAGCATACGAATTTGGAACAAATTAAGGAATTTTTACAAAAAGAAATCAATCCCGATGAAAAAACTCTGGTATTTGTTCCTAACTGTTGGGCCCTACCTCCAGTCTTTACCGTTATCAAAGAGTTGAATTATAACTTGCCACAAGTTGGGTTGATTGGTTTTGACAATACGGAGTGGACTTGCTTTTCTTCTCCAAGTGTTTCGACGTTGGTTCAGCCCGCCTTTGAAGAAGGACAACAGGCTACAAAGATTTTGATTGACCAGATTGAAGGCCTCAATCAAGAAGAAAGGCAACAAGTCTTGGATTGTAGTGTGAGTTGGAAAGAGTCGACTTTCTAAGATGAAAGGGAAATAACTGGCAACCTCTGTTAAGAAATAAAATAATCCCATCTAGCATGAGCTGGATGGGATTATTTGTCTATAAAATGAGAAATTATGGGAGTAATCTCCTAAATCAACTGTTTTTGATTTACTTCTTTAACTACTTGATAAAAGTTATAGAAGTAGACCAAACTCGAGATGATGGTTACGACTAGGAATATTGGAAATTTCCATTGGATGGGGTTTCTTGATTGTCTTGATTTAAGACTGAAAAATCGTATAGTGAAGTCATTGATTGCTTTTCTCTTTCTGTTTGGTATTTTTAGGAGTTTTTTCCTCCTGTAGGGATAGAAAGCCGTAGGTCAGGGTTCCAAAAATGCTACCGATAATCAGGCCGTACATTAGGAAAGGACCACTTTTATCAAATTGCATGAGCAACTTCATAAAATCTGGAAGGGACATCTGCTGAACGAAGACTTTATGAAAGATGAGTAGGGTAAAGAGGCCAATCTGAAGGCCGATAAACACAATCCAGCTTCGAAATTTGATTTGGGCTTTGCTGTAGGTTTTGAGGATGATTTCTGACTTGTCATCTTTTTCCAGATGGAGTTCTTTGACGGCTTTCTGAGTTTTTAAAGTAATGAAAAAGATGAGTCCAGAGTAAACGTAGGGCATAGCATAGCGAACGGTTTCTATGAAGCGTCCAAATAACAGATAAAATAAGAAGAGGAAGAAGGAAGAATAAACGATTTGAACCATAGAACGGGCACAAGCCTTGTAGATAATCTCTTGTCGGCATTCATCAAAAGGGCCTTGGATATGAAAGAGATTTCGAAGTAGGCGAGTGGTGAAGTCTTCTTTTTTCATACTAGTAACCTCCTAAATGAGCGGTTTTACTGATTTTCTTTTACGAATTGATAGAGATAATAAAGATAAGTGATAGAAGAAAGGCTAGCAATAGTCAGCAGTAAATAATATTTCCAACCGCTTGAGATGAGCATCAGTTGTGGAAAAGATAGAATCATAAAGCACAGTGCTAAGTTGAGTATGCGTGTTTTTTGGGAGTCAATCTTTAGATAAGTCAGTCCTTTGTTGAGGGCTGGAATAAAGACTAGAAGGAGGAATATCTCGCTGAATGGCAAGTCCCCTGAAACGATGATGAAGATGAGAAGAGAACTGAACAAAAGATGATAGGTAAGTAAAGTTAGTAGTGATTTCATAGGGCACCTCCTAATCCTGGTCTTTTTTAGCTCTTGCAATACGAAGTGAGTCGACAATATGTATCATCACTCCGAAAAAGAAAGCTCCCAGTATAGTTTTAAAAATATGTTTTGTATTTAGAAGAGAAGTGATAAAGTTTGGATTTTCACTTGTTAGGGTATCAATGAGTGGAATTATAAAAAATATCACTGTTCCATAAATCGAACCTGCTTTCAGACCAGGATAACGTAACTGTTTCTGTTCTTTTTTCATAAGGCACCTCCTAATTCTCATCTTGATCTTTCTTAGCTTTTGTAATGCGACGGGAGATGAGGAACTGTATGCTTGCTCCGAAGAAGATAGAACCGAGAATGCTTGATACACCATTTCTTATAGTGAGAAGAGACTGAAAATAGTCTTGACCTTCATCTATGAGTATACCGAGAAGAGGAATTATAAAAAACATCCATAGACCAAAGAACAAACCTGCTTTCAGACCAGGGTAATGTAGTTGCTTACTTTCTTTCTCACTCAGCATATCTGGATCAATAGCTGTAATCCCTGTTTTTTTCATTTGGTAGGTGACATAGCCAGCAGCGATGAGGGCAATCACTAAAATCATAGGAGGATAGATTAGAGCCACTTCTTGAGGATATTTATAGGCCAGAACGAGCGGAATAAGATTTCCGAAAATCATCAGATAAAAGAGGAAGATAAAGACTTGATTGCCGATACGATCAGCCTCGCGTCGTTTGTATTCGTCAAGTGGATCAGAAATACCGTATGTGCGCTTGATCAGTTTTTCAGTGAAGGTTTCTTTTTTCATAAGTTTGCTCCTTTTTTAAAAATTATCTTCCCAAAAGAGACTATTGAGGTCAGTTTGGAGGCTGCGGGCGAGATTGAGACAGAGTTCCAGAGTTGGGTTGTACTTGTCGTTCTCGATCATATTGATGGTTTGTCTCGAGACACCGATATCCTTGGCTAGCTCGAGCTGGGAAATACCCAATTCCTTGCGAAATTCTTTCACACGATTCATCTGGACTCCTTTCTGATTCATGTCGTATATATTTGACTACATTATATTCTTCTATAGAGTGAATGTCAAGCATATTTGACATATTTCTTAAAGAAATCTTACTTTTTTTGACCTATTTGTCTGACTAGTGCAAGCTGGTCGGATTTGTGGTAAAATAGATAAGATATGACAAAAGAATTTCATCATGTAACGGTCTTACTCCACGAAACGATTGATATGCTCGACGTAAAGCCTGACGGTATCTACGTTGATGCGACTTTGGGTGGAGCGGGCCATAGCGAATATTTATTAAGTAAATTAAGTGAAAAAGGACATCTCTATGCCTTTGATCAGGATCAGAATGCCATTGACAATGCGCAAAAACGTTTGGCACCTTACATTGAGAAGGGAATGGTGACCTTTATCAAGGACAACTTCCGTCATTTACAGGCACGTTTGCGCGAAGCTGGTGTTCAAGAAATTGATGGAATTTGTTATGACTTGGGAGTGTCTAGCCCTCAATTAGACCAGCGTGAGCGTGGTTTTTCTTATAAAAAGGATGCGCCACTAGACATGCGGATGAATCAGGATGCTAGCCTGACAGCCTATGAAGTGGTGAATCACTATGACTATCATGACTTGGTTCGTATTTTCTTCAAGTATGGTGAGGATAAATTCTCTAAACAGATTGCCCGTAAGATTGAACAAGCGCGTGAAGTCAAGCCAATCGAGACTACGACTGAGTTAGCAGAGATTATCAAGTCGGCTAAACCTGCCAAGGAGCTCAAGAAGAAGGGCCATCCTGCTAAGCAGATTTTCCAGGCTATTCGAATTGAAGTCAATGATGAACTGGGAGCGGCAGATGAGTCCATCCAGCAGGCTATGGATATGTTGGCTCTGGATGGTAGGATTTCAGTGATTACCTTTCATTCCTTAGAAGACCGCTTGACCAAGCAATTATTCAAGGAAGCTTCAACAGTTGAAGTTCCAAAAGGCTTGCCTTTCATCCCAGATGATCTCAAGCCCAAGATGGAATTGGTAGCCCGTAAGCCAATCTTGCCAAGTGCAGAAGAATTAGAAGCCAATAACCGCTCGCACTCAGCCAAGTTGCGCGTGGCCAGAAAAATTCACAAGTAAGAGGAAAAAGGATGGCAGAAAGAATGGAAAAAACAGGTCAAATACTACAGATGCAACTTAAACGGTTTTCGCGTGTGGAAAAAGCTTTTTACTTTTCCATTGCTGTAACCACTCTTATTGTGGCCATTAGTATTATTTTTATGCAGACCAAGCTCTTGCAAGTGCAGAATGATTTGACAAAAATCAATGCGCAGATAGAGGAAAAGAAGACCGAATTGGACGATGCCAAGCAAGAGGTCAATGAACTATTACGTGCAGAACGTTTGAAAGAAATTGCCAATTCACACGATTTGCAATTAAACAATGAAAATATTCGAATAGCGGAGTAAGATATGAAGTGGACAAAAAGAGTAATCCGTTATGCGACGAAAAATCGGAAATCGCCGGCTGAAAACAGACGCAGAGTTGGAAAAAGTCTGAGTTTATTATCTGTCTTTGTTTTTGCCGTTTTTTTAGTCAATTTTGCAGTCATTATTGGGACGGGCACTCGCTTTGGAACAGATTTAGCGAAGGAAGCTAAGAAGGTTCATCAAACCACCCGTACAGTTCCTGCCAAACGTGGGACTATTTATGACCGAAATGGAGTCCCGATTGCTGAGGATGCGACATCTTATAATGTCTATGCGGTCATTGATGAGAACTATAAGTCAGCAACGGGTAAGATTCTTTACGTAGAAAAAACACAATTTAACAAGGTTGCAGAGGTCTTTCATAAGTATCTGGACATGGAAGAATCCTATGTAAGAGAGCAACTCTCGCAACCTAATCTCAAGCAAGTTTCCTTTGGTTCGAAGGGCAATGGGATTACCTATGCCAATATGATGGCTATCAAAAAAGAGTTGGAAACTGCAGAGGTCAAGGGGATTGATTTTACAACCAGTCCCAATCGTAGTTACCCAAACGGACAATTTGCTTCTAGTTTTATCGGACTAGCTCAGCTCCATGAAAATGAAGATGGCAGCAAGAGTTTGCTGGGAACCTCTGGAATGGAGAGTTCCTTGAACAGTATTCTTGCAGGGACAGACGGCATTATTACCTATGAAAAGGATCGTCTGGGTAATATTGTACCTGGAACAGAACAAGTTTCCCAACAAACGGTAGATGGCAAGGATGTTTATACAACATTGTCTAGTCCGCTACAATCTTTCATGGAAACTCAGATGGATGCCTTTCTAGAAAAAGTAAAAGGTAAGTATATGACCGCGACCTTGGTCAGTGCAAAGACCGGTGAAATTCTCGCTACCACCCAACGACCTACCTTTAATGCAGATACTAAAGAAGGAATCACTGAGGACTTTGTTTGGCGTGACATTCTTTATCAAAGTAACTATGAACCAGGATCAGCCATGAAGGTTATGACGTTAGCTTCTTCTATTGATAATAATACCTTCCCAAGTGGAGAATACTTCAATAGCAGTGAATTAAAAATAGCGGATGTGACGACTCGAGATTGGGATGTTAATGATGGTTTGACTACTGGTGGGATGATGACTTTCTCACAAGGTTTCGCTCACTCCAGTAATGTTGGAATGAGTCTACTTGAACAAAAAATGGGAGATACTACTTGGTTGGATTATCTAAACCGCTTTAAATTTGGGGTCCCAACTCGCTTTGGCTTGACAGATGAATACGCTGGTCAACTTCCAGCTGATAATATTGTCAATATTGCTCAAAGCTCATTTGGTCAAGGGATTTCAGTAACACAAACACAAATGCTTCGTGCCTTTACAGCTATTGCTAATGATGGAGTTATGCTGGAGCCAAAATTTATAAGTGCTATTTATGATACTAACAATCAGTCTGTACGAAAGTCTAAAAAAGAGATTGTAGGAAAACCTGTATCTGAAGATGCAGCAAGCTTGACTCGTACTAACATGATATTAGTTGGGACGGACCCTCTATATGGAACTATGTATAATCACCACACAGGAAAGCCAATTATAACAGTTCCTGGACAAAATGTAGCAGTTAAATCCGGTACGGCTCAAATCGCTGATGAGAAAAATGGAGGATACTTGGTTGGTTCTACCAATTATATTTTCTCAGTTGTGACTATGAATCCTGCTGAAAATCCTGATTTTATCTTGTATGTAACGGTTCAACAGCCTGAGCATTATTCAGGTATTCAGTTGGGGGAATTTGCCAATCCTATCTTGGAAAGAGCAGTGGCTATGAAAGATTCCCTTAACCTCCAATCTACCGCTAAAACGTTAGATCAGGTAACCAATCAAAGCGCTTATGCCATGCCTAGCATCAAGGATATTTCACCCGGTGATTTGGCGGAAGCTTTACGTCGCAATATTGTGCAACCAATTGTTGTTGGTGCAGGTACGAAGATAAAAAATGCCTCTATTGAGGAAGGGAAAAATCTCGCACCAAACCAACAAGTTCTTCTTTTATCGGATAAGGTAGAAGAAATTCCAGATATGTATGGTTGGACAAAAACAACCGCAGAAGCTTTTTCTAAGTGGTTAAATATAGAACTTGAATTTGAAGGTTCAGGCTCTACTGTGCAGAAGCAGGATGTTCGTGCTAACACAGCTATCAAGGACATTAAAAAAATTACATTAACTTTAGGAGACTAATATGTTTATTTCCATCAGTGCTGGAATTGTGACATTTTTACTAACTTTAGTAGGAATTCCGGCCTTTATCCAATTTTATAGAAAGGCGCAAATTACAGGCCAGCAGATGCATGAGGATGTCAAACAGCATCAGGCAAAAGCTGGGACTCCTACAATGGGAGGTTTGGTTTTCTTAATTACTTCTGTTTTGGTTGCTTTCTTTTTCGCCCTATTTAGTAGCCAATTCAGCAATAATGTGGGAATGATTTTGTTTATCTTGGTCTTGTATGGCTTGGTCGGATTTTTAGATGACTTTCTCAAGGTTTTTCGTAAAATCAATGAAGGGCTTAATCCTAAGCAAAAATTGGCTCTTCAGCTTCTAGGTGGAGTTATCTTCTATCTTTTCTATGAGCGTGGGGGCGATATGCTTTCAGTATTTGGTTACCAAGTGCATCTAGGGATTTTCTATATTTTCTTCGCTCTTTTCTGGCTAGTCGGTTTTTCAAATGCAGTCAACTTGACAGACGGCATTGACGGTTTAGCTAGTATTTCAGTGGTGATTAGTTTGTCAGCTTATGGAGTTATTGCCTATGTGCAAGGTCAGATGGATATCCTTCTAGTAATTCTTGCCGTGATTGGTGGTTTGCTCGGTTTCTTCGTCTTTAACCATAAGCCTGCTAAAGTCTTTATGGGGGATGTGGGAAGTTTGGCTCTCGGTGGAATGCTGGCAGCTATCTCTATGGCCCTCCACCAAGAATGGACTCTCTTGATTATCGGAATTGTTTATGTCTTTGAAACAACTTCGGTCATGATGCAAGTCAGCTATTTCAAACTGACTGGTGGTAAACGTATTTTCCGTATGACGCCTGTCCATCACCATTTTGAACTTGGAGGATTGTCTGGTAAAGGAAATCCTTGGAGCGAGTGGAAGGTTGACTTCTTCTTTTGGGGAGTTGGGCTTCTAGCAAGTCTCCTGACCCTAGCAATTTTATATTTGATGTAAGAATGGCATCCTGATGTTTCAGGGTGTTTTTGCTGTTTAAAAAATATTGGTCAATTAAAGTCAAAACCCTTGACCTTTTCTGACCAATGTAGTATATTATGAACGTAAGGTAAATGAAAGCCTTACGTGAACACTTATACTCAATGAAAATCAAGAGCAAACTAGGAAGCTAGCCGCAGGCTGCTCAAAGCACAGCTTAGAGGTTGTAGATAAGGCGAAGCTGATGTGGTTTGAAGAGATTTTCGAAGAGTATAAAAAATATTGGTCAATTAAAGTCAAAACCCTTGACCTTTTCTGACTAATGTAGTATATTATGAACGTAAGGTAAATGAAAGCCTTACTCGAACACTTATTTAAAGTAAAATAGAAAGAGGTGGGGTCTATGTTTCATCTAGAAATCTTCAGAAGTAAAGATAGTCTACTCCTTCTTGAAAAAGAAAAACCAGAAATAGTACCTAGAGTAGCCATTTAGCTAGTCTAAATTTTTTAACACAAAGGTCAAAGATAGTCAATATCAGTAATCATAACTAAGTAAACAAAAAGAGGTAAAGAATATGAACAACAACTTTAATAATTTTAATAACATGGATGATTTATTTAACCAATTGATGGGTGGTATGCGAGGATATAGTTCTGAAAATCGCCGTTACTTGATTAATGGACGAGAAGTGACACCTGAAGAATTTGCTCACTATCGTGCAACCGGTCAATTGCAAGGGAATGTAGAAGCTAATGGACAAATGCAACAACAGGCTTCAGGTATAAAACAAGATGGTGTCCTTGCTAAACTAGGTCGAAACTTGACTGCAGAAGCGCGTGAGGGCAAGCTGGATCCAGTTATCGGACGGAACAAGGAAATTCAAGAAGCATCTGAAATCCTCTCACGCCGTACCAAGAACAATCCTGTTTTGGTCGGGGATGCAGGCGTTGGTAAGACAGCAGTTGTCGAAGGCTTGGCACAAGCCATTGTGAACGGAGATGTTCCAGCTGCTATTAAGAATAAGGAAATTATTTCCATTGACATCTCAGGTCTTGAGGCTGGTACTCAATACCGTGGTAGCTTTGAAGAAAATGTGCAAAATCTAGTAAACGAAGTAAAAGAAGTAGGAAATATTATCCTCTTCTTTGATGAAATTCACCAAATTCTCGGTGCTGGTAGCACTGGTGGAGATAGTGGATCTAAGGGGCTTGCGGATATTCTCAAGCCAGCCCTCTCTCGTGGAGAATTGACAGTGATTGGAGCAACGACTCAAGACGAATATCGTAATACCATCTTGAAAAATGCAGCTCTTGCTCGTCGTTTCAACGAAGTCAAGGTCAATGCTCCTTCAGCAGAGGATACTTTTAAAATCCTTCAAGGAATTCGTGATCTCTATCAACAACACCACAATGTCATCTTGCCAGACGAAGTTTTGAAAGCGGCAGTGGATTATTCTGTTCAGTATATTCCTCAACGTAGCTTGCCAGATAAGGCTATTGACCTTGTCGATGTAACGGCAGCTCACTTGGCGGCACAACATCCTGTAACAGATGTGCATGCTGTTGAACGTGAAATTGAGGCAGAAAAAGACAAGCAAGAAAAAGCAGTTGAGGCGGAAGATTTTGAAGCAGCTCTCAACTATAAAACACGCATCGCAGAATTGGAAAAGAAAATCGAAAACCACACAGAAGATATGAAAGTGACTGCAAGTGTCAACGATGTGGCTGAATCTGTAGAACGAATGACGGGTATTCCAGTGTCACAAATGGGAGCTACGGACATCGAACGTTTGAAAGATATGGGTCATCGTTTGCAGACGAAAGTTATTGGTCAAGATAAGGCCGTTGAAGCAGTAGCAAAAGCTATCCGTCGTAACCGTGCTGGTTTTGATGAAGGTAATCGCCCAATCGGTAGCTTCCTCTTTGTAGGTCCAACTGGAGTTGGTAAGACTGAACTTGCTAAGCAATTGGCGCTCGATATGTTTGGGACCAAGGACGCAATCATCCGTTTGGATATGTCTGAATACAGTGACCGCACAGCCGTTTCTAAGCTAATCGGTACAACAGCTGGTTACGTGGGGTATGATGACAATAACAATACTTTGACAGAACGTGTGCGTCGCAATCCTTACTCTATCATTCTCTTGGATGAAATTGAAAAGGCTGATCCTCAAGTCATTACCCTTCTCCTCCAAGTTCTAGATGATGGTCGTTTGACAGATGGTCAAGGTAACACTGTCAACTTCAAGAATACGGTGATTATCGCAACTTCAAACGCAGGCTTTGGTTACGAAGCTAACTTGACAGAAGATGCTGATAAACCAGAATTGATGGATCGTTTGAAACCTTACTTCCGTCCAGAATTCCTTAACCGCTTTAATGCAGTTATTGAGTTCTCACACTTGACTAAGGAAGATCTTTCTAAGATTGTGGATTTAATGTTGGCTGAAGTCAACCAAACCTTGGCCAAGAAAGACATTGACTTGGCAGTGAGCGAAGCTGCTAAAGAATACATGACTGAGGAAGGCTACGATGAAGTCATGGGTGTTCGTCCACTCCGTCGTGTGGTTGAACAACAAATCCGTGACAAAGTCACAGACTTCCACTTGGATAACCTTGATGCTAAACACCTAGAAGCTGACATGGAAGATGGTGTTTTGGTCATTCGTGAAAAAGCCTAATACTCTTCGAAAATCAAATTCAAACCACGTCAACGTCGCCTTGCCGTACTCAAGTACAGCCTGCGGCTAGTTTCCTAGTTTGCTCTTTGATTTTCATTGAGTATAAGACAAAATTTTGAGAATAAAAAAAGAAGGAGCCAGCTGAAAAAAACTGGTTCCTTTTATGTTTAAATCACATGACGTTCAAAGGCATCATCTGAAATCCCTTGTTCTAGAATAAGTTTTGCCCATTCTTTAGCAGAAAAGAGACTGTGATCCTTATAGTTTCCGCAAGATTCGATGGTTGTTCCAGGAACATCTTCCCAAGTAGTAGTTTCAGCGATTTCCTTGAGCGAATCCTTGATAACAGCCGCAATTTCAGCGCTAGTATGGCGCCCCCACATAATCATGTGGAAGCCTGTGCGGCACCCAAATGGTGAACAGTCAATCATACCGTCAATCCGGGTACGGATGAGTTTGGCTAAGAGGTGCTCGATAGTGTGCAGACCAGCGGTAGGGATTG
Organism: Streptococcus sp. 68; assembly: GCF_013277415.1. Taxonomy (GTDB): domain Bacteria; phylum Bacillota; class Bacilli; order Lactobacillales; family Streptococcaceae; genus Streptococcus. The sequence continues at coordinate 66,376 of NZ_VMMX01000001.1, forward strand.
AGTCTTCGTTTGGTTGCACCAAGCGAATATCATAATTGGAGATGACATCTCCCTTTGGTCCTGTTTCTTCCCCAATCAAGCGGACATAAGGTGCTTTAACAATAGTGTGGTCAAGTTCAAAACTTTCAACAATAACTTCTTTTGACATGGTAAATCCTTTCAGTTTTCTTCTTTCATTATAACATAAAGCTGGCTCCTGAGACAGAGAGAAAACCTCTCCGAGAGTGGAGAGGTTGAAATCGTTACTTACGATACAAGCGGTCGTATTGGTAGTATGGGTCAAAGGTTACGTTGATACCCAGTTTACGAAGGACATTTTTGTCTTCATCAGTCAAGATGATGGTTGAGTGGGCTTCGCTTCCTTTGAGGTTGCCAAGTTCTTCCATAGCACGAGCGGCATCAGGATTTTCTGTAGCTGTGATAGCTAGTGCAATCAAAATTTCATTTGAATGAAGGCGTGGATTGCGACTACCGAGATGATCGATTTTAAGACCTTGGATTGGCTTAACAACTTCAGGCTCGATGAGTTTTACTTCTTTAGCGATGTCAGCTGATTTCTTGATAGCGTTGATAAGAGCAGCGGCTGTAGGGCCAAAGAGTTCGGAGTTCTTACCTGTGACGATTTCTCCATTTGGCAATTCAAGAGCTAGGGCAGGGTCGCCAGTTTCTTCTGCCTTTTGACGGGCAACGACAGCAACCTTGCGGTCTGCAGGTGTGATACCTAGGTCGTTCATAAGCAACTCAATTTTCTTGACAGCAGATTCGCCCACTTTTTCGGCTTTAAAATCAAGAACTGTTTGATAGTAGCGACGGATAATTTCTTGTTTAGAAGCTTCGATAGCCGCTTCGTCATCAGTAATAGCGAAACCAACCATGTTGACACCCATGTCTGTTGGTGAAGCGTATGGAGATTCACTAAGGATACGTTCTAACATACGTTTGAGAACTGGGAAGATTTCAATATCACGGTTGTAGTTGACAGTGGTCTCTCCGTAGGTTTGGAGATGGAAGGGGTCAATCATGTTGACATCATCAAGATCCGCCGTTGCTGCTTCATAGGCCAAGTTAACGGGATGATGAAGAGGAAGATTCCAAACTGGGAATGTTTCAAATTTAGCATAACCAGACTTGATACCATTGATTTGGTCGTGGTACATGTTTGACATACAAGTTGCCAATTTTCCAGAACCAGGTCCAGGAGCGGTTACGACAATCAAGTTACGACTGGTTTTGATGTAGTCGTTTTTCCCCATACCTTCTGGAGAAATGATGTGATCCATATCTGTTGGATATCCTTTGATTGGATAATGAAGATAAGAATCAATTCCGTTTTTCTCAAGTTGGTTGCGGAAGGCATCTGCAGCAGGTTGGCCAGCGTATTGTGTAATGACAACGGAGCCAACGAAAATCCCTAATTCATTGAATTTGTCAATCAAACGGAGAACTTCTTGGTCATAAGAAATGCCCAAGTCACCACGTGCTTTAGAATGTTCGATGTTGCTCGCGTTAATGGCGATCACAACCTCAACTTGCTCTTTCAATTCTTGCAAGAGCTTGATTTTGTTGTCAGGCTCATAACCAGGAAGGACACGAGCAGCGTGGAAATCTTCTAACATTTTGCCGCCAAACTCCAAGTAGAGCTTGCCGTCAAATTGGTTAATGCGCTCCAAAATGTGGTCGCGCTGTAGATTCAAATATTGTTCAGAACTAAAAGCTTGTTTTTTCATTTTTTTACCTCTGACCTCTATTATAATAAAAAATTGGAAGTTAGGAAACTGCGGAGTTAAAAAAGGAATCAAAAAGATTAGGCAAACGCTTGCACTAAAATTCAAAAAACGCTATCATAGACTATAGATTATGAAAATAATGAGGTAAGAAGATGCAAGAAAAATGGTGGCACAATGCCGTAGTTTATCAAGTTTATCCTAAGAGCTTTATGGATAGCAATGGAGATGGAATTGGCGATTTGCCAGGAATTACCAGTAAGTTAGACTATCTAGCTAAGTTAGGAATTACAGCGATTTGGCTTTCTCCCGTTTATGACAGTCCGATGGATGATAATGGCTATGATATTGCTGATTATCAAGCGATTGCAGCTATTTTCGGGACTATGGAGGACATGGATCAACTGATCGCGGAAGCTAAGAAGCGTGATATCCGTATCATCATGGACTTGGTGGTCAATCATACCTCAGATGAACATGCTTGGTTTGTCGAGGCCTGTGAAAATCCTGATAGCCCTGAGCGAGATTACTATATCTGGCGGGACGAACCCAATGATTTGGATTCTATCTTTAGTGGTTCTGCTTGGGAATACGATGAAAAGTCAGGTCAATATTATCTCCACTTTTTCAGTAAGAAACAGCCCGATCTCAACTGGGAAAATGAAAAACTTCGTCAGAAAATTTATGAGATGATGAACTTCTGGATTGATAAAGGCATTGGTGGTTTCCGCATGGATGTCATTGACATGATTGGCAAAATTCCTGACGAGAAAGTAGTCAATAATGGTCCTATGCTCCATCCCTATCTCAAGGAGATGAATCAGGCGACCTTTGGAGATAAGAATCTCTTGACAGTAGGGGAGACTTGGGGAGCAACGCCAGAAATTGCTAAGCTCTACTCGGATCCAAAGGGCCAAGAATTGTCTATGGTCTTCCAGTTTGAACATATCGGTCTTCAGTATCAGGAAGGTCAGCCTAAATGGCACTATCAAAAAGAGCTGAATATTGCTAAGTTAAAAGAAATCTTCAACAAATGGCAGACAGAATTAGGAGTTGAGGACGGCTGGAATTCGCTCTTCTGGAACAATCATGACCTCCCTCGTATCGTCTCAATCTGGGGAAATGATCAAGAATACCGCGAAAAATCTGCCAAAGCCTTTGCCATCTTACTTCATCTCATGAGAGGGACACCTTATATCTACCAAGGTGAGGAAATTGGCATGACCAACTATCCGTTTGAAACACTGAACCAAGTAGAAGATATTGAATCCCTCAACTATGCGCGTGAAGCTCTTGAAAAAGGTGTTCCGATGGAAGAAATCATGGACAGTATCCGTGTCATTGGACGTGACAATGCCCGTACCCCTATGCAATGGGACGAGAGCAAAAACGCTGGTTTCTCAACAGGTCAACCTTGGTTGGCAGTGAATCCAAACTATCAAGCAATCAACGTTCAAGAAGCGCTAGCAAATCCAGATTCTATTTTCTATACCTATCAGAAACTGGTTCAAATCCGTAAGGAAAACAACTGGCTGATTCGAGCTGACTTTGAACTCTTGGAAACAACTGACAAGGTCTTTGCCTATATCCGTAAAGATGGCGGCCGTCGTTTCCTAGTTGTGGCTAACTTGTCCAATGAAGAGCAAGTCTTTGTAGTAGAAGGAAATGTCAAATCTGTCTTGATTGAAAACACCCTAGCTCAAGAAGTCTTTGAAAAACAAATCTTAGCTCCATGGGATGCTTTCTGTGTGGAAATGACTAACTAAAAAGTGAGAACCTTGAGCCTTAGAGCTTGAGGTTTTTTGCTAAAAGTTGTATAAAAAACTATTTTAAAAACATTTGTTAGAATTTTCTAACAAATTCTACAAGAAGTCTTGCATTTATAAAAAAATAGGGTATAATAGTGAAAATACTATTTTGAAGGAGATTATTTATGCAATCGAAAAAGTGGCTCTTAGGAGCAGGAGTGACCTTGAGCACAGCCATTCTTTTAACAGCTTGTGGGAAAAGTGAAAAGAATGCAGATGCTCCCAAAACATTTTCTTATGTTTATGCAGTTGATCCATCATCCTTGGATTATAGCCTTACAAGTAAAAGTTCAACTTCTGACGTAATAGGTAATGTCGTCGACGGTCTTTTAGAGAATGATAAATATGGGAATCTCATTCCTTCTCTAGCAGAGGATTGGTCAGTTTCTAAAGATGGCTTGACTTATACTTACAAATTACGTAAAGGTGTGAAGTGGTATACTTCAGAAGGAGAAGAGTATGCGGAAGTTAAAGCTCAGGATTTTGTTACAGGTCTGAAACATGCAGCAGACGGAAAATCCGATGGTCTTTCTTTGGTTGAGAAATCCATCAAAGGATTGGAGGCTTATGTTAGTGGTGAGACAAACGATTTCTCAACTGTAGGTGTGAAGGCTCTTGATGATTATACGGTAGAATATACCCTTAATCAACCGGAAAGTTTTTGGAACTCTAAAGTAACAACAGCAACCATGCTTCCTGTAAATGAAGAATTTTTGAATGCAACAGGCAAGGATTACGGAGCGCCAACTCCATCAAGTATTCTTTACAATGGCCCATATTTTTTGAAATCTTTGATTTCTAAATCTGTGATTGAATATGAAAAAAATCCTAACTATTGGGATAAGGACAATGTCAAAATTGATAATGTTAAATTGACATTCTATGATGGTTCAGATCAAGAATCCTTAATTCGTAGCTTTACACAAGGTGCCTATACCACTGCACGTCTTTTTCCAGCAAGCTCAAACTTTGAGTCAACTAAGAAAGAGTACGGAGATAAGATTGTCTATAGTCCACAAGAGGCAACAAGCTACTACCTCACTGTGAATGTAAACCGCCAGTCTTACAATAAAACAGCTAAAACAGATGAGTCACAAAAAACATCAACAAAAGAAGCTCTTCTCAATAAGAACTTCCGTCAGGCTCTTAATTTTGCATTTAATCGCCACGCCTATACAGCTCAATTAAACGGTGAAGAGGGTGCGGATAAGATTATTCGTAATAGTCTAGTGCCAGATAACTATGTTCAAGTAGCTGGGAAGACCTTCGGACAGTTGGCTCAGGATGAACTACTGAAATATGGAGAACAGTGGAAAGATGTGACTCTCACAGATGGTAAGGATACAATTTACAATCCAACAAAGGCTAAATCTGCATTTGAAAAAGCGAAGTCAGAATTGCAAGCTAAGGGAGTGAGTTTCCCGATTCATTTGGATGTGCCAGTAGAACAGACAGATGTAGTTGCGGTTCAACAAACCAATTCGCTAAAACAATCAATTGAAGAAACGCTTGGAACGGAGAATGTCATTATAGATGTTCTTCAAATGACAGATAATGAGAAGGAAAGTATTACTTCTCAAGCTAAAGTTCCAACCCAAAAAGATTATGATTTGAACGGAACAGGTTGGGGACCAGATTACCAAGATCCAGCAACCTATCTCAATATTTTAGATGCTAAGAAGGGTTCTGCCTTGAAACATCTAGGTATAACAAAGGGCAAGGATCCTGAAGTTGTGGCGAAAGTTGGCTTGGATGAATACAAGAAGCTCTTGGATGATGCGGCTTCTGAGACAAGTAATCTTGATAAACGATACGAAAAGTATGCCAAAGCACAGGCTTGGGTTACTGATAGTTCACTTCTTATTCCAGTTGCTTCTTCAGGGGGCTCTCCTATGGTTAGTCGTACTGTTCCATTTACCAAAGCTTATTCACAGGTCGGTATTAAGGGGGATCCATTTATTTTTAAAGGAATGGAACTTCAAAATGATATTGTGACAACTAAAGAGTATGATGCGGCCTTCAAAAAGTGGCAAAAGGAAAAACTGGAATCGAATGCTCAGTATCAAAAGGATTTAGAAAAGCACATAAAATAATGTGAATGAGAATCTTGCTTTCGTTAGGTTATCAGTTAATTTATTGATATTTAAATGATAAATCGTATAAAAACAAGGGAGAACTGTATGAAAGATAGAAATCCTTTGTTTTTTTATGACTAAAGTTTATAAACTTTCATTCTCAAAATTCAATTAACTTTACAAATTCCCACTATTTTGGTAAAATAAACTTATGTTATAAAAACTAACATAAAGGAGAAAGAAGATGACTACAAAAAAGCGTGTCCTTAGTGCAGGCCTGACTGTTGCGGCTGCTTTGCTTTTAACTGCTTGCGGACAATCAGGTTCAGATACAAAAACTTACTCATCAACCTTTAGTGGAAATCCAACTACATTTAACTATCTATTAGACTACTACGCTGATAATACAGCCATCATTACCAACCTAGTTGATGGTTTGCTTGAAAATGACAATTACGGGAATCTAGTTCCATCTTTGGCAGAAGACTGGTCTGTTTCGAGCGACGGTCTGACTTATACCTATAAACTGAGAAAAGATGCCAAATGGTTCACGGCTGACGGTGAAGAGTACGCCCCAGTCAAGGCCCAGGATTTTGTGACAGGTATCCAGTACGCAGTGGACAATAAATCACAGGCTATTGACTTGATTCAAAATTCAATCAAGGGCTTGAATGATTATATTACAGGAGTAGATTCTGACTTTTCTAAGGTTGGGGTGAAGGCCATTGACGACCAGACTGTTGAGTATACTTTGGTACGCCCAGAACCTTACTGGAATTCAAAAACAACCAACAGTATCCTTTTCCCAGTCAATGAAGAGTTTCTAAATTCAAAAGGGAAAGATTTTGGTACCCTATCTCCAGATAGCATTCTCTACAGCGGACCTTATTTGTTAAAAGATTTCACATCAAAATCATCGATTGAGTATGTGAAAAATCCGCATTACTATGATCATGACAAAGTATCGATTGAACACGTGAAATTAGCTTACTTTGATGGCTCAGACCAAGAATTGACCATTCGTAACTTTGAAAGTGGAGCCTATTCTATCGCTGGGGTTTATCCAAATAGTTCAAACTTTGCCAAGACCAAGGAGAAATATAAGGATAATATCGTCTATAGCTTGCAGGACAAGACTTCTTGGTATTTCAATTTCAACGTCAACCGCAAGGCCTACAACCATACATCTAAAACGACAGATGAGCAGAAGAAGTCGACTGAGACAGCTGTCTTGAACAAAAACTTCCGCCAAGCAGTGAACTTCGCCTTGGACCGCACAGCCTATTCTGCCCAGTCAAACGGGGAAGAAGCGGCTAGCAAGACCCTTCGTAACACCTTGGTGCCTCCTACATTTGTCCAAGTTGGAGACAAGACCTTTGGAGAAGTAGTCGCTTCTAAATTAGTCAACTATGGTACAGAATGGTCAGGTATTAACTTGGCAGATGCTCAGGATGCCTATTTCAACAAAGAAAAAGCCCAAGCAAAATTTGCGGAAGCTAAAAAAGAATTGGCAAGTCAAGGTGTGACTTTCCCAATTCACTTGGATGTGGCTGTTGATCAGACAAGTAAAAATGCTGTGACAGGCATGAACTCAGTTAAGCAGACCCTTGAGTCAGTTTTGGGTGATGATAACATTGTCATTGATGTTCAGCAACTTTCAACAGATGATTTTAATAACGTAGCCTTCTTAGCGCCAACAGCAGCTGATCGTGACTATGATTTGAACTTTGATGGTTGGGTAGGTGACTACCAAGATCCATCAACTTATCTCAATCCTTTCAATGCAGAGGATGGATTCTACCTCAAGATTTTTGGACTAGATGCCAAGGAAGACAAGGAAAAAATCACTAGCCTAGGTCTGGATACCTACACTAAGATGCTCAAAGATGCAGATAGTGAAAATAAAAATGTAGCCAAACGCTATGAAAAATATGCTGAAGCACAGGCTTGGATGATTGACAATTCTCTGATTATGTCAGCCATGTCAAGTGGTGGTACAGCATCTGTAACCAAAGTAACGCCATTTACAAGAGGGTATTCATTGGTTGGTATCAAGGGTGATGGCAATAACTACAAGTACATGAAACTGCAAAAAGACACTGTGACGACCAAACAGTTTGAAGAAGCTAAGACCAAATGGGAGCAAGAAAGCAAAAAAGCAATCGAAAAAGCTCAAAAAGAAGCAGAAAAACATGTTAAATAGTTAGAAATAGCCTTTTCAAGCAAAATCATAAAGACAAACATCAGTTTTGGTGCTTGTCTTTTTAAATCACTCGGCTATTGAAAACTGAGAAATGATTTGTTTTGTGCTAAAATAGATTGAAACTAAGATCCTCTCTTTTACTATAGTTAAGGAGATGTAAAGATAAGTGATAAGGAAGAGACTATGTACGACTATCTAATCGTTGGTGCTGGTTTGTCGGGAGCAATTTTTGCTTATGAAGCAACCAAGCGTGAAAAAAAAGTAAAAGTTATTGATAAACGTGACCACATTGGTGGAAATATCTACTGTGAGAATGTAGAAGGGGTTAATGTTCATAAATATGGTGCCCATATCTTTCATACTTCTAACAAGAAAGTTTGGGACTATGTCAATCAATTCGCTGAATTTAACAACTATATCAACTCGCCTCTAGCTAATTACAAGGGTAGCCTTTATAATCTACCTTTCAATATGAATACTTTCTATGCTATGTGGGGGACAAAAACTCCTCAAGAGGTCAAAGATAAGATTGCTGATCAAACGGCTCATATGAAGGACGTTGAACCTAAAAACTTAGAGGAACAGGCTATCAAGTTGATCGGTCCAGATATTTATGAAAAGTTGATCAAAGGCTACACTGAAAAGCAATGGGGACGTTCTGCGACTGACCTTCCACCCTTTATCATCAAACGTCTACCAGTTCGTTTAACCTTTGATAATAATTATTTCAATGACCGTTACCAAGGGATTCCAATTGGTGGTTACAACATCATCATCGAAAATATGCTCAAGAATGTAGAAGTAGAACTTGGTCTTGACTTTTTTGCCAATCGTCAGGAATTAGAAGCTTCTGCTGAAAAAGTTGTCTTTACAGGGATGATTGACCAATACTTCGATTATAAACATGGTGAGTTAGAATACCGTAGTCTTCGTTTTGAGCATGAAGTTCTTGATGAAGAAAACTATCAAGGAAATGCTGTTGTCAACTATACAGAACGAGAAATTCCTTATACTCGCATTATTGAGCATAAACACTTTGAGTATGGTACACAAGCTAAAACGGTCATTACTCGTGAATATCCAGCAGATTGGAAACGTGGTGATGAGCCTTATTATCCAATCAATGATGAGAGAAACAATGCTATATTTGCCAAATATCAGGAAGAAGCGGCAACAAATGACAAGGTTATTTTCTGTGGTCGTTTAGCAGATTATAAATACTACGACATGCATGTGGTTATTGAACAGGCTTTGAATGTAGTCGAGGAAGAGTTGGGACGTTAACGCAAGGATTCTGTCATTTTAGAATTTTTGCTATTTAAGATTTTTAGAAGTAATACTCAATGAAAATCAAAGAGCAAACTAGGAAACTAGCCGCAGGCTGTACTTGAGTACGGCAAGGCGACGTTGACGTGGTTTGAATTTGATTTTCGAAGAGTATAAGGTCAACAAGATTCTTTGCTGCTTATCAGAAGAGAACCTATGTTGGCTTTTTTGGCCTAAATGAACAATTTTATTTTTCAGAATATATCAAATATAACAAATAACTCTTAAAATTCAGAAAATTCTATTGACAGGACTTGAAAAAGAGTCTATAATGAATAAAAAAACAAAGGAGAATACTATGAAAACAAGAAAAGTATTGACTCTTGCGGGAGTAACCTTATTAGCAGCTGGTGTTTTAGCTGCTTGTTCTGGGGGTTCAGGCGCTCAAGGTGAAAAAACCTTTGCATTTACATACGAGACACATCCGGATAATCTCAACTATTTGACAACTGGTAAGGCAGCAACTTCTGAGATTACTAGTAATGTGATTGATGGATTGCTTGAAAATGATAAATACGGGAACCTTGTTCCTTCATTGGCAGAAGACTGGTCGGTCTCTAAGGATGGCTTGACTTATACTTATAAGATTCGTCAGGATGCCAAGTGGTATACATCTGAGGGAGAAGAGTACGCTCCTGTTAAGGCTCAGGACTTTGTAACAGGACTTAAATATGCAACAGATAAGAAAGCAGAAGCCCTTTACTTGGTACAGGATTCAATCAAAGGTCTGGATGCCTATGCCAAAGGTGAAATAACAGACTTCTCTCAAGTCGGGATTAAAGCGCTTGACGACCAAACAATCCAATACACCTTGAACAAACCTGAAACTTTTTGGAACTCAAAAACAACCATGGGTGTGCTTGCGCCAGTCAATGAAGAGTTTTTGAATTCAAAAGGGGATGATTTTGCCAAAGCTACGGATCCAAGTAGTCTCTTGTATAATGGCCCTTATTTGCTGAAATCCATTGTAACCAAATCCTCTGTTGAATTTGCGAAAAATCCGAACTACTGGGATAAAGACAATGTGCATATTGACAAGGTCAAATTGTCATTCTGGGATGGACAAGATACCAGCAAACCAGCAGAAAACTTTAAAGATGGTAGCCTTACAGCAGCTCGTCTTTATCCAACAAGTGCAAGTTTCGCAGAGCTTGAGAAGAGTATGAAAGACAATATTGTCTATACTCAACAAGACTCTACGACTTATTTAGTAGGAACAAATATTGACCGTCAATCTTATAAACACACATCTAAGACTAGCGACGAACAAAAGACATCTACTAAAAAAGCTCTCTTAAACAAGGATTTCCGTCAGGCTATTGCCTTTGGTTTTGACCGTACAGCTTATGCTTCTCAGTTGAATGGAGAAACTGGAGCAAGCAAAATCTTGCGTAATCTCTTTGTGCCACCAACATTTGTTCAAGCAGATGGGAAGAACTTTGGCGATATAGTCAAAGAAAAATTAGTGACTTATGGGGATGAATGGAAGGATGTCAATCTTGCAGATTCACAAGATGGTCTTTACAATCCAGAAAAAGCTAAAGCAGAATTTGCCAAAGCCAAATCAGCCCTACAAGCTGAGGGAGTACAATTCCCAATTCACCTAGATATGCCTGTTGACCAGACAGCAACTACAAAAGTTCAACGTGTCCAATCTATGAAACAATCCTTGGAAGCAACTTTAGGAACTGATAATGTCGTTATTGATATCCAACAATTGCAAAAAGATGAATTGCTTAATGTAACTCTATTTGCCGAAAATGCTGCTGGCGAAGACTGGGATTTATCAGATAATGTCGGTTGGGGTCCAGACTTTGCCGATCCATCAACCTACCTTGATATTATCAAACCTTCTGTAGGAGAAAGCACTAAAACATATTTAGGATTTGACTCAGGGGAAGATAATGTAGCTGCTAAAAAAGTAGGTCTATATGACTACGAAAAATTGGTTACTGAGGCTGGTGATGAGACTATAGATGTTGCTAAACGATATGATAAATACGCTGCAGCCCAAGCTTGGTTGACCGACAGTGCTTTGATCATCCCAACAACTTCTAAAACTGGTCGTCCAATCTTGTCTAAGATGGTACCATTTACAATACCATTTGCATTGTCAGGAAATAAAGGTACAAGTGACCCAGTCTTGTATAAATACCTTGAACTTCAAGACAAGGCAGTCACAGCAGATGAATATCAAAAAGCTCAAGATAAATGGATGAAAGAAAAAGCAGAATCCAATAAAAAAGCGCAAGAAGAACTTGCAAAACATGTGAAATAAAACAAAAAGAGACTGAGCAAAAGTCTTTAAAAGCAAAACGCATATTGTCAGGTGTTGAAAAGCCTTGATAGTATGCGTTTTAGTGTGGGAAAATGTACTTGACCTCTGTATTTTATTTTGAAAATGAAAAAATCCTGAGTTTAGATTTCTCAGGATTTTTCGTTTACTGTTGTGGTTGTGGTTGAACTTGAGGAGTTTGTGGAGCTGGATTTTGATTGACTCCTGGTGCATTTGGTGCTTGGTTTGGTCCATTAGTGCTAGCATCAGGACTTGTTGTTGGTGCTTGGCTAGTAGAACTTTCTGTACTTGTTGATGAGCTTTCTGTTGAAGATGATTGGGATGTTGTTTCAGTCCAAGTCGGTCTTGCTCCATTTTGGAAAACAAACTGCCCATTTCGATAAATGCCATCTGGCATATTCCAGTCCTCTGGGTTGCTTCCTTCAGACAGGTAAGTCATCATAGAGCGGTAAACTTTGGCAGCGACCGTAAGGCCATCGCCTACAAGTGGTGTCAGACGGTTAGAATAGCCTGTCCATACAGCCATTGAATATTTACGCGTATAACCAGCAAATAGTTCATCAGGTGCTACAAATTGAGAGGTCTTGATGTGATTTTCAATTTCCTCGTCTGTATAGTTAGAGGTTCCTGTTTTACCAGCCTGAGGGAGCCAAGCAAGATAGGCATTTCGTCCAGTTCCATAAGTCAAGACTGTTTTCATCATGTCGGTCATCATATAGGCTGTCGTTTCCTTCATGGCACGAGTTCCGACATTAGAGAACTCTTTTTCACTCCCATCACTAAAGACGACTTTATGGATATACATTGGTTTATAGTAAGTTCCACCATTTGCAAAGGCAGCGTAAGCAGCAGCCATCTTTTCACTACTTGCTCCATATTTTTTGTCTGACTCGGTTGTGTTACTTGAAATGGCATTTGAGTAGTGAAGACTTGGGTAGTCGATTCCGAGACCATTTAGGAAAGTCTTGGCGCGGTTGAGTCCGACCTTGTTTAGAGTTTCCACTGCTGGGACGTTTCGCGATTGTTGCAGGGCGTATTGCAAGGTGATGTTGCCAAAGTAGCCCCTATCCCAGTTATAAACAGGAGTATCTGTCCCAGGGTAGTTATAGGGCTCATCGTGAACGATAGTAGCAGTTGAATCGTAGACACCGTACTCCAAGGCAGGAGCATAGTCCGTGATTGGTTTCATAGTTGATCCCCAGTCGCGGTTTGTTTCCACTGCTTGGTTAATTCCGAAGGAAACATTACTTGACTGATGGCGTGCTCCTAGCTGGGCAATGACTTTACCGTTAGAAACATCAACAATGGTAGAAGCGACTTGCAATTCATCATCTGGATAGGCAACGTATTCGTCTGTATTGTAAATATCCCACAGATGTTTTTGAGCTTCTTGGTCTACATTTGTGTAGACATCCATCCCAGTTGTGAGCAGGTTATAGCCTGTTTCTTCTTCAACTTGATTGATGACTTCCTTGAGGTAATTATCCATGTAAGCAGGGTAATTACTTGCTGATTTGAGACTTTGTAGTCCATCAGTAATTGGTGTGTTGACTGCTTTCTCATACTGTTCAGCAGAGATGTAGCCTTGATTTTTCATTTCAGATAAGACCAAGTTTCGGCGGTCTTGAGCTGCTTCTGGATGTGAATAGGGGTCATATTGGTTTGGTGCCTGAGGCATTCCAGCCAGCAAGGCTAACTGAGGTAAACTTAAATTATTGAGGTCTTTACCATAGTAGTTTTGAGCTGCTGTCTGCATTCCATAGTTCCCATTAGACATGTAGACCTTATTTATATAGTAGGTCAAGATTTCTTGCTTGGTTGCTTTTTGTTCTAACTGAATCGCTAACCAAGCTTCCTGAGCCTTACGAGAAATAGTCTGGTCGGAAGTTGAGGTTGAAAAGTAAGTCAACTTAATCAACTGTTGGGTGAGAGTTGATCCACCTTGGAGGGAATTGCTTTGCAGATTGCGCAAGAAAGCTCCCAGGATACGGATGGTATCAATCCCCCTGTGGTCGAAGAAGCGATGGTCTTCGATAGAAACGATTGCCTTAACCAAATCTGTGGGAATATCATTAGCTTGGGCATTGACGCGGCGTTCAGAACCCAAGTCAGCAATGAGTTGATTTTTATTGTCGTAGATTTTACTAGAGGTTGTTGCAACTAGTTTACTCTCGGATAGGCTAGGAGCCTTGCTAACATAGTAGAAAAAAACTCCTCCGCCTAAGACAATGGCTGCGATAACCAAGCTTAAGAAGCTAATGCTCAGATACTTGATTAGGCGCAGAATCGTTGGTTTGTTCATCTTGTTTTACCACCTAATAAATGTTCTTTGATAACATTGAGATAAGGAATTTGAGGGAAGGCACCAGCCTTGATTTCATATCCATATTCTCGAATATATCCAAGTGGCATTGATTTTTGTCCCTTATCTTGATGATAGAAGCGAATCAAATCGAATGCCGGCAATAAGTAGGTTTCTTGCTGAGAAGAAAAGTGAAGAAGGACAAAGCAGATTCCTTGTTGGGCAAGGACTTGTTCCATATGCTGAATCTGATGTGGATGGAAATTTTTCATCGGAATCGCACGTTTTTGTTTTGTTTCCTTGGCTTCAAAGTCGATGTAATATCCATTATAAACGCCAGAATAGTCCGTCGTTGAAGCTTGTCGAAAATAGGCTTCAACAATCTTAGCACGACTTCGCTGTGGATAGTCCACTCGTACAATTTGAATAGGGGTTGGTTTCTTGTGTATAACAGCCAAGCCCTGAGACAAATAGTAGTCGTTGGTAGCATTGATCATCTTTTCAAAAGACATTCCTCGATTTGCGAAATTTTTGGGTTGAGAAAGAGATGTTTGTCTTTTTTGTGATGAAAGTTTATGTGGATAGTTGACCATAATTCTCCTTATTGGTACAATAACATCACTCTATTATACCATAAATTTGCACAGAAAGGGTTAAAAATGGCTACAGCTTTGGTTTTAGGCTATTCTGCTTTTGATTTGGGTTTGTTTTCTGACAAGGATCCTCGTCTTAAATTGATTAAAAAAGCGATACGTAAAGATTTAGAGGCTATGGCAGCAGATGGGGTGTCTTGGCTTGTGTTTACAGGAAGTTTGGGTTTTGAATATTGGGTTTTAGAGGTTGCTCAGGAGATGAAAACCGAGTACGGTTTCCAGTTGGCCACCATTTTTGCTTTTGAAACCCATGGGGAAAATTGGAATGAAGGCAATCAGATGAAACTGAGTCGTTTTAAGCAGGTAGACTTTGTCAAATATGCTTATCCTCGCTATGAGCACAAGGGGCAGTTAAGAGATTACCAGCAGTTTTTGCTGGAAAACACGACTAGTTCCTATCTTTTTTATGATGAAGAAAATGAAACGAAACTAGCTTATTTTTACCAAAAGATGAAAAATCAAGAGGACTATTTTATAAAGAGATTAACATTTGATCAATTAAATGAACTTGCTGAAAATTTTTCCGAAAATTGAAGCTTTGACCTTGATTTTTGTTTGCCTTTTTTTATATAATAATACTAGCAAGCGAGAATGGAGAGAGACATGGCAAGTATTATTTTTTCAGCGAAAGATATTTTTGAACAAGAGTTTGGGCGTGAAGTCCGTGGCTATAGCAAGGTAGAAGTTGATGAGTTTTTAGACGATGTCATCAAGGATTATGAAACCTATGCTGCCTTGGTCAAGTCACTTCGTCAGGAGATTGCGGATTTGAAGGAAGAATTAACTCGTAAACCGCAAGTGAGTTCGGCTCCAAGTCCTAGTCACCCAGATCCAATTGATGTGGCAGCTTCATCTTCTATGACGAATTTTGATATTTTGAAACGCCTGAATAGATTGGAAAAAGAAGTGTTTGGTAAACAAATTTTAGATAACTCAGATTTCTAAGTAGTTATTTGAGATGTGCAATTTTTGGATAATCGCGTGAGGAGAGTTGCTTTTCATGAGGAAAGTCCATGCTAGCACAGGCTGTGATGCCTGTAGTGTTTGTGCTAGGCGAAACCATAAGCCTAGGGACGAGAAATCGTTACGGCAGTTGAAATGGCTAAGTCCTTGGATAGGCCAGAGTAGGCTTGAAAGTGCCACAGTGACGGAGTCTTTCTGGAAACGGAGAGAGTGGAACGCGGTAAACCCCTCAAGCTAGCAACCCAAATTTTGGTCGGGGCATGGAGTACGCGGAAACGAACGTAGTATTCTGACTGCTATCAGCTAGAGCTGTTAGTGGTAGACAGATGATTATCGAAGGAAGTGGTCCTAGTCACTTCTGGAACAAAACATGGCTTATAGAAAATTGCATATAGGTTGGGGCTGAGAAATTTTCTCAACCTCATTTTTTAAAGTGGACATATAGAAAGGTCTTGCAAGACTGTAACATGAAAAAAGAATTTAATTTAATTGCAACTGTGGCAGCAGGACTTGAAGCTGTTGTAGGACGAGAAGTACGAGAGCTGGGCTACGATTGTCAGGTTGAAAATGGACGTGTTCGTTTTCAAGGAGACGTGAGAGCTATTATCGAAACCAACGTCTGGCTTCGGGCAGCAGATCGTATCAAGATTATCGTAGGAACGTTCCCAGCTAAGACTTTTGAAGAGCTGTTTCAAGGAGTTTTCGCTTTAGATTGGGAAAATTATTTACCACTCGGAGCTCGGTTTCCGATTTCAAAAGCCAAATGTGTTAAGTCCAAACTTCACAATGAGCCCAGTGTTCAGGCTATTTCTAAGAAAGCTGTTGTCAAGAAATTGCAGAAACACTACGCCCGTCCAGAAGGTATTCCGCTGATGGAGAATGGCCCAGAGTTTAAGATTGAGGTCTCTATTCTTAAAGACATAGCAACTGTCATGATTGATACGACAGGCTCTAGTCTCTTTAAACGTGGCTATCGTACCGAAAAAGGAGGCGCTCCTATCAAGGAAAATATGGCAGCAGCCATTTTACAACTCTCTAACTGGTATCCAGATAAGCCTTTGATTGATCCGACCTGTGGTTCGGGGACTTTCTGTATTGAGGCAGTTATGATTGCCAGAAAGATGGCACCAGGACTTCGTCGCTCTTTTGCCTTTGAGGAGTGGAACTGGGTCAGCGATCGCTTGATTCAGGAAGTGCGTACAGAAGCGGCTAAGAAAGTAGATCGTGAGTTGGAACTGGATATCATGGGCTGTGATATTGATGCTCGCATGGTGGAAATTGCTAAGGCCAATGCTCAGGCAGCTGGTGTTGCAGGGGACATTACCTTTAAGCAGATGCGCGTGCAGGATTTGCGTTCCGATAAAATCAATGGTGTGATTATCTCCAATCCGCCTTACGGGGAGCGTTTATCAGATGATGCAGGGGTGACCAAGCTCTATGCTGAGATGGGTCAGGTATTTGCACCACTGAAAACTTGGAGCAAATTTATCCTGACTAGTGATGAAGCCTTTGAAAGCAAGTATGGTAGCCAAGCGGATAAGAAGCGTAAGTTGTACAACGGAACCTTGAAAGTGGATCTGTATCAATATTTTGGTCAGCGTGTCAAACGGCAAGAGGTAAAATAGAAAGGGATACTCATGAGTAAGAAAAGACGAAATCGTCATAAAAAAGAAGGTCAAGAACCGCAATTTGATTTTGATGAAGCAAAAGAGCTAACAGTTGGTCAAGCTATTCGTAAAAATGAGGAAGTGGAAGCAGGAGTCTTGCCTGAAGATTCCATTTTGGACAAGTATGTCAAACAACACAAAGATGAAATTGAGGCGGATAAGTTTGCGACTCGTCAATACAAAAAAGAGGAGTTAGTCGAAACTCAGAGTCTGGATGATTTAATTCAAGAGATGCGTGAGGCTGTAGAGGAGTCAGAAGCTTCTTCGGAGGAAGTTCCATCTTCTGAAGACATCTTACCTCCCTTACCTCTGGACGATGAGGAGCAAGGCTTGGATCCTCTATTGCTAGAGGATGAAAATCCAACAGAAATGACTGAAGAAGCGGAAGAGGAGCAGAGTCTTTCTCGTCTGGAACAAGAAGAGTCAGAAGAGAAAAGCAAAAAAGACTTTGTTTTAACTGCTTTGGCGCTTGTATCAGTAATTATCTGTGTCAGTGCTTATTATGTCTATCGTCAAGTGAATCGCTCGACCAAGGAAATTCAGACTTCTCAATCAACTACAGCCAATCAATCGGATGTGGATGATTTTAATACACTTTATGACGCCTTTTACACAGATAGCAATAAAATTGCTTTGAAAAACAGCCAGTTTGATAAACTAAGTCAACTTAAAACCTTACTTGATAAGCTGGAAGGTAGTCGTGAACATACGCTTGCCAAATCTAAATATGATAGTCTAGCAACGCAAATCAAGGCCATTCAAGATGTCAATGCACAATTTGAAAAACCAGCTATTGTGGATGGTGTATTGGATACCAATGCCAAAGCCAAATCGGATGCTAAATTTACAGATATTAAAACTGGAAATACGGAGCTTGATAAAGTGCTAGATAAGGCTATCAGTCTTGGTAAGAGCCAGCAAACAAGTACTTCGAGCTCAAGTTCAAGTCAAACTAGTAGCTCAAGTTCAAGTCAAGCAAGCTCAAATACGACTAGTGAGACAAGCCCAAGTAGTTCAAATGCTGCCTCAAATGAGACTAGAAGTTCTCGTAGCGAAGTCAATATGGGCGTATCAAGTGCAGGGGTTGCTGTTCAAAGAAGTGCTAGTCGTGTTGCCTATAACCAGTCTGCTATTGATGATAGTAATAACTCTGCCTGGGATTTTGCGGATGGTGTCTTGGAACAAATTCTAGCGACTTCACGTTCACGTGGCTATATCACTGGAGACCAATATATCCTTGAACGTGTCAATATCGTTAACGGCAATGGTTATTACAACCTCTACAAGCCAGATGGAACCTATCTCTTTACCCTTAACTGTAAGACAGGCTACTTTGTCGGAAATGGCGCTGGTCATGCGGATGACTTGGACTACTAAGCAGTCGTTACAAAATTCTTTCTTTTCAAAAGTAAAAATGATAAAATAAAACAAATGAAACAAGAGGAGTGTCAAATGACAAAAGCTAACTTTGGTGTCGTAGGTATGGCCGTAATGGGTCGTAACCTTGCCCTTAATATTGAATCTCGTGGTTACACAGTTGCTATTTACAACCGTAGTAAAGAAAAAACTGAAGATGTAATTGCTTGCCATCCTGAAAAGAACTTTGTACCAAGCTATGATGTTGAAAGTTTTGTAAACTCAATCGAAAAACCTCGTCGTATCATGCTCATGGTTCAAGCTGGACCTGGTACAGATGCTACAATTCAAGCCCTTCTTCCACACCTTGACAAGGGTGATATCTTGATTGACGGTGGAAACACTTTCTACAAAGATACAATCCGTCGTAATGAAGAATTGGCAAACTCAGGTATCAACTTTATCGGTACTGGAGTTTCTGGTGGTGAAAAAGGTGCCCTTGAAGGTCCTTCTATCATGCCTGGTGGACAAAAAGAGGCCTACGAATTGGTTGCGGATGTTCTTGAAGAAATCTCAGCTAAAGCACCAGAAGATGGCAAACCATGTGTGACTTACATCGGTCCTGATGGAGCTGGTCACTATGTGAAAATGGTTCACAATGGTATCGAGTATGGTGATATGCAATTGATCGCAGAAAGCTATGACTTGATGCAACACTTGCTAGGTCTTTCAGCAGAAGATATGGCTGAAATCTTTACTGAGTGGAACAAGGGTGAATTGGACAGCTACTTGATCGAAATCACAGCTGATATCTTGAGCCGTAAAGACGATGAAGGTCAAGATGGACCAATCGTAGACTACATCCTTGATGCTGCAGGTAACAAGGGAACTGGTAAATGGACTAGCCAATCATCACTTGACCTTGGTGTGCCATTGTCACTCATCACTGAGTCAGTATTTGCACGTTACATCTCTACTTACAAAGAAGAACGTGTGCATGCTAGCAAGGTTCTTCCAAAACCAGCTACCTTCAAATTTGAAGGAGACAAGGCTGAGTTGATTGAAAAGATTCGTCAAGCCCTTTACTTCTCAAAAATCATTTCATATGCACAAGGTTTTGCGCAATTGCGTGTAGCTTCTAAAGAAAACAACTGGAACTTGCCATTTGCAGACATCGCATCTATCTGGCGTGATGGCTGTATCATCCGTTCTCGTTTCTTGCAAAAGATTACAGATGCTTACAACCGTGATGCAGACCTTGCCAACCTTCTTTTGGATGAGTACTTCTTGGATGTTACTGCTAAGTACCAACAAGCAGTGCGTGATATTGTAGCTCTTGCTGTTCAAGCTGGTGTACCAGTGCCAACTTTCTCAGCAGCTATTACTTACTTTGATAGCTACCGTTCAGCTGACCTTCCAGCTAACTTGATCCAAGCGCAACGTGACTACTTTGGTGCCCACACTTACCAACGTAAAGACAAAGAAGGAACCTTCCACTACTCTTGGTATGACGAAAAATAAGTAGGTCTGCCATGGGGAAACGGATTTTATTACTTGAGAAAGAACGAAATCTAGCTCACTTTTTAAGTTTGGAACTCCAAAAAGAGCAATACCGAGTTGATCAGGTTGAGGAGGGGCAAAAAGCCCTCTCCATGGCTCTTCAAACAGACTATGACTTGATTTTATTGAATGCTCATCTGGGGGATATGACGGCCCAGGATTTTGCAGACAAGCTGAGTCGGACTAAGCCAGCTTCAGTCATCATGGTCTTGGACCATCGCGAAGAATTGCAAGACCATATTGAGACAATCCAACGCTTTGCCGTTTCTTACATCTATAAGCCAGTCCTTATTGAGAATCTGGTAGCTCGTATTTCAGCGATTTTCCGAGGTCGGGACTTTATAGATCAACACTGTAGTCAGATGAAGGTTCCAACGTCTTATCGCAATCTGCGTATGGATGTAGAGCATCATACCGTTTATCGTGGCGAGGAGATGATTGCTCTGACGCGCCGTGAGTATGACCTTTTGGCTACTCTTATGGGAAGCAAGAAAGTTCTGACTCGTGAGCAGTTGTTGGAAAGTGTCTGGAAGTATGAAAGTGCGACCGAAACCAATATCGTGGATGTCTATATCCGTTATCTACGTAGCAAGCTTGATGTAAAAGGTCAGAAAAGCTACATTAAAACCGTTCGTGGTGTTGGTTACACCATGCAAGAATAGAAAAGCAGTTGCAGTTATGTAACTGCTTTTTTTGAAAGATTTCTATATATTGACATGCAGTCGGGTCTTTACTACAATCAGTTATGGAGGATAGGTCTAATGAAAATAATAAAAAAATTGATGCAAATCGCATTAGCAGTCTTTTTCTTTGGTTTGCTAGCGACAAGTGCAGTATTGGCGGATGATGCTGATTCAGAAGGCTGGCAATTTATCCAAGAAAATGGTAGAACCTACTATAAGAAGGGGAACCTCAAAGAAACCTACTGGCGAGTGATTGATGGAAAATACTATTATTTTGATTCTTTATCTGGAGAGATGGTTGTCGGCTGGCAATATATATCTGCTCCACACGAAGGGGTTACGATTGGTTCTTCTCTAAGGCAAGATATTGCTTTTAGACCAGATTGGTTTTACTTTGGTCAAGATGGGGTACTACAAGAATTTGTTGGTAAGCAAGTTTTAGAAGCAAAAACTGCTACAAATACCAACAAACATCATGGGGAACAATATGATAGTCCAGCAGAGAAACGAGTCTATTATTTTGAAGATCAGCGTAGCTATCACACTTTAAAAACTGGTTGGATTTCTGACGAAGGGCATTGGTATTATTTACAGGAGGATGGTAGCTTCGATGCTCGTATCGACAGTTTGACGGTTGGGGAGCTAGTGCGTGGCTGGATCAATGATAATTCAACTTGGTACTATCTGGATTCAACAAGTGCTGCAATGCAAACAGGTTGGCAATATCTTGGTAACAAGTGGTACTATCTCCGTTCATCGGGGGCCATGGCGACGGGTTGGTATCAGGAAGGCTCAACTTGGTACTACTTAGACCAGCAAAATGGTGATATGAAAACAGGTTGGGTATATGTTGGTAACCGTTGGTACTACCTTCGTTCATCAGGAGCTATGACAACTGGTTGGTATCAAGATGGATCAACATGGTATTACTTAGATAATAAAAATGGTGATATGACGACAGGCTGGTTCCAGGTCAATGGCAAATGGTACTATGCTTACAGTTCAGGTGCTTTGGCAGTGAATACCACTGTAGATGGCTACTCCGTCAACTATAATGGCGAATGGGTTCGATAAATAATGATAGTATTTTGTAATTTGAGATAAATTTTAAGTAAGAGTGCAGCTTCACGAAGTGATACTGGATAAAAAGTTTTTAAAATCAGAAAACCGCATATTATCAGGCGTCAAAAAAATTGGCAAAAACTTGATAATATGCGGTTTATTGTGGAAAGATTTACTTATTTACTTATTTTTAACAAAATTGAGTTTTTGCCCAGTTTTACATGACATGTTTTAGAAAAAGGTATATAATGTTAGTGTAATATCAAGTGTTTTTTTGAAAGCACCATAACAATTACAATTTTAGGCTTAAAAATCGAACCTTCTTTAAATGCTTAAATATTTAAGGGGGGGGGGTATAAGTACCCATTTGTAAAAAAGAAATGAGGTTGAAAATGAACTTTAAGTCAAGAAAATGTGAAGAAAACGGGAAAAAAGTTTTACGCTATTCTATTAGAAAACATCATTTGGGAGTAGCTAGTGTAGCAGTAGCTTCGGTGTTGTTTTTTGCAACTGGTGTGGCGACTGTTCAAGCGGATGGACCAGGAGTAGGCGAACCAGTATCAGGCACACCAGCCCCACCAAGTACACCAGGTTCAGCAAGTTCAGCAAGTACAACAAGCACACTAGGCACTTCTGGTGCTAATACTGGTGACACAGAAATAGAAAATACAAATACAGATACAGATACAGCTGCATCAACTGAGAGTAATGGAAATAATAGAGCTGCATTAACAGAAAATGGGCCTATTAAGCCAGAAGATAATGTTGAAGCAAGAAATAATAATGAGAAACCTAGAGGGCTTGAAAGAGCAACAGAACCAGCAAATTATGATGGTAAAGTAAGTCTTATTGGTCAATGGACAAGTGAATCACACGAAAAAAAAGATACTGAAAATACATATAAGAATGCTACAGATAAATTAGGGAGTCCCTTATCTAATCCAGGTCTTTTCCGTGGCGCTGCAAAAACTTTTCTTGGTTGGTCTGATATGCCGCCAGTAAATGGGAAAATTGCAGATGGTGCAAGACTGTTCTCGGCAGAAGACACTATAGCTACAGCCTTTCCGAATGGCTTGTCAGCTGATTCTAAGCTATATGGTGTTTATGCCAGTCTAAATGACCAAGATACACCTTTCCCTGCTGATAAATTTTCTATGGGATTTGCGATTATAGGTGGAATGAATAAATTTGCCATTAATGATAATAAGGTTCATATTGATACGAATGTAGAATCAGAAGAAGTATTACCTAATACTAATTTAAATAAAGAAATAAAAGACAAAGAAAAAAATACCCGCCGTATCATTGATGAGTATAAACCGGACAATAATGATACTACAAAAGTGAATGAAGTGGTTTTAAAAGCTGAGTTTGAAATGGATAAAACTACAGCGATGACTGTGTATAGAAATCCTCATGTAGGATATGTTGGTCCGGTTTTATCCAACACATACAAGGATAATAATTTTAAATTAGATGAAAAGAAAAAAACTTACACCTATGTAGACTTAAATGTGAATTTAGACAAAGATTTAGTTGTTCCGGAAAAATTATATGCAGAGTTTAATGGTTACTCATGGAGACCATTGTATGCTCTTGGAATTAAGGAAGATGGAACGAAGGAAATCCTAAATGTGTATTCAAAAGAAGGGACAGCCTTAGGAAATACAAAAGATAGCTTTAATTCAATCGTTAGTAATACGGACCCTAGAGTCACATTTGGTGTTGAAACTAAAGGTAACCATAATATAACATTTAGAATGATTCTTAGATCTTTAAACGGATATGATAGTAATAGACCGGAAAATGAACGAAATGAGAGTATAGCTGAGAGTGTAGTAAAACCGGATGAAGGTAAGTCTATTGCTGAAACAATTCTGCGCAATATGACACTTCGATCTCTTACATCAACAGAACTTAAAGCTTTATTCCCTAATAAGAGTGATGAAGAAATCAATCAGATGGTTGTTCGTATTAATCAAGATAAAGCCAAAGAGTTAGCAGATACAAATGGAAATACAGTACTAAAAGTAACAGGTTCTGTTGAGGGTAATGTTCATCCAAGTGCAGGTAGAATCGGTAGTGGCTGGTTAAGCCTGGATTCAGCTACAAATTTACCTATTAACAAAGTAGAAGCTAACGTTTTAGAACTAGGTTATGTTACATTTTATAATGTATCCTACCGATTCCAAAGTGGAACAGAGGGAAAAGTATTACCAGCAGTAATCGAAAACTATAAGCCAAAAGATACAGCTACTTACGAAAATGAAGCGAATGTAACACCAACACAACCGACAACTACAGAGTATATAGATGCAGAAAACGATGGGAAATGGGTATTCAAAAGTTACGATGCTGAAAATAAACAAGTAAATAAAGCAGATGTAGAATTTATAGGAACATGGGTATTCGAATCTAATAAATATGGTGTAACATATAAATTTGAAAGTGGGACACCAGGTAAGACATTGCCAGCAGCAATAGAAGGCTATAAACCAACAGACCAAAACCGTTATGTAGATAAATCAAATGTAACAACAATTCAACCAACAAAAACAGAGTATGTTGATGCAGAAAACGATGGGAAATGGGTATTCAAGAGCTACGATGCTGAAAATAAACAGGTAAATAAAGCAGATGTAGAGTTTGTAGGAACATGGGTATTCGTGGCTAATAAATACGGTGTAACATACAAATTCCAAAGTGGGACACCAGGTAAGACATTACCAGCAGCAATCGAAAACTATAAACCAATAGACCAAAACCGTTATGTAGATAAATCAAATGTAACAACAATTCAACCAACAAAAACAGAGTACGTTGATACAGAAAATGATGGTAAATGGGTATTCAAGAGCTACGATGCTGAAAATAAACAAGTAAATAAAGCAGATGTAGAGTTTATAGGAACATGGGTATTCGAAGCTAATAAATACGGTGTAACCTATAAATTTGAAAGTGGGACACCAGGTAAGACATTGCCAGCAGCAATAGAAGGCTATAAACCAACAGACCAAAACCGTTATGTAGATAAATCAAATGTAGATGCGATTCAACCAACTACAAAAGAGTACCCAGTTGCAGAAGAAGATGGAAAATGGGTATTTAAGAGTTACGATGCTGAAAATAAACAGGTAAATAAAGCAGATGTAGAGTTTGTAGGAACATGGGTATTCGAGGCTAAAAAATACGGTGTAACCTACAAATTTGTAAGTGGGACACCAGGTAAGACATTGCCAGAAGCGATAGAAGGCTATAAACCAACCGACCAAAATCGTTATGCAGATAAAGCAAATGTAGTTGCGACTCAACCGACAAAAACAGAGTACGTAGATGCGGAAAACGATGGTAAATGGGTTTTCAAGAGCTACGATACTGAAAATAAAGCAGTAAATAAAGCAGATGTAGAGTTTATAGGAACATGGGTATTCGAGGCTAATAAATACGGTGTAATCTACAAATTTGAAAGTGGGACACCAGGTAAGACATTGCCAGAAGCAATCGAAAACTATAAACCAACAGACCAAAACCGTTATGTAGATAAATCAAATGTAACAACAATTCAACCAACAAAAACAGAGTATGTTGATACAGAAAATGATGGAACATGGGTATTCAAGAGCTACGATGCTGAAAATAAACAAGTAAATAAAGCAGATGTAGAGTTTGTAGGAACATGGGTATTCGTGGCTAACGCACCGACTCCTAAGCCAGAACCGAAACCAGAGCCTAAGCCGGAGCCTAAGCCAGAACCGAAACCAGAACCGCAACCAACACCAACTCCGACCTCAATTTCTTCAGAAGATTGGAATCAAGGAAGTACTGAAGTGCACAAGAAGGATGAATTACCTCAGACAGGTAGTCAACAAGATGAATGGTTGGTAGCTCTAGGTGGCTTATCTATCCTAGGTGCCTTTACGGTATTTTCTAAAAAACGAGAAGAATAGGATATGCTAGAAATCGTTTAAATAATGAAATGATGGAAATATATCCCTATAATGGGAAAAGCGATTGTGAATGGAAACAATCGCTTTTTTTGTGAAAATATAATAAAATAGATAGGAGAGAATAAATACTTGTAGGAAAAAATAATACTCTTCGAAAATCAAATTCAAACCACGTCAGCGTCGCCTTACCGTACTCAAGTACAGCCTGCGGCTAGCTTCCTAGTTTGCTTTTTGATTTTCATTGAGTATGGGACGGCTTTTTCGTCTAGCAAAAGGAAAAAATGACAAAAAAAGTTGGTGTCGGTCAGGCACATAGTAAGATAATTTTAATAGGGGAACATGCGGTCGTTTACGGTTATCCTGCCATTTCCCTGCCTCTTTTGGAGGTGGAGGTGACCTGTAAGGTAGTTCCTGCAGAGAGTCCTTGGCGCCTTTATGAGGAGGATACCTTGTCCATGGCGGTTTATGCCTCACTGGAGTATTTGGATATCACAGAAGCCTGCATTCGTTGTGAGATTGACTCGGCTATCCCTGAGAAACGGGGGATGGGTTCGTCAGCGGCTATCAGCATAGCGGCCATTCGTGCGGTATTTGACTACTATCAGGCCGATCTGCCTCATGATGTACTAGAAATCTTGGTCAATCGAGCTGAAATGATTGCCCATATGAATCCTAGTGGTTTGGATGCTAAGACCTGTCTCAGTGACCAACCTATTCGCTTTATCAAGAACGTAGGATTTACAGAACTTGAGATGGATTTATCCGCCTATTTGGTGATTGCCGATACGGGTGTTTATGGTCATACTCGTGAAGCCATCCAAGTGGTTCAAAATAAGGGCAAGGATGCCCTACCATTTTTGCATGCCTTGGGAGAATTGACCCAGCAGGCAGAGGATGCGATTTCACAAAAAGATGCTGAAGAACTGGGACAAATCCTCAGTCAAGCGCATTTACATTTAAAAGAAATTGGGGTCAGTAGCCCTGAGGCAGACCATCTGGTTGAAACGGCTCTTAGCCATGGTGCTCTGGGTGCCAAGATGAGCGGTGGTGGGCTAGGAGGCTGTATTATAGCCTTGGCAGATAATTTGACACACGCACAAGAATTAGCAGAAAGATTAGAAGAGAAAGGAGCTGTTCAGACATGGATAGAGAGCCTGTAACAGTACGTTCCTACGCAAATATTGCTATTATCAAATATTGGGGAAAGAAAAAAGAAAAAGAGATAGTGCCTGCTACTAGCAGTATTTCTCTAACTTTGGAAAATATGTATACAGAGACGACCTTGTCGCCTTTACCAGCCAATGTAACAGCTGACGAATTTTACATCAATGCTCAGCTACAAAATGAGGTCGAGCATGCCAAGATGAGTAAGATTATTGACCGTTATCGTCCAGCTGGTGAGGGCTTTGTCCGTATCGATACTCAAAATAATATGCCTACGGCAGCGGGCCTGTCCTCAAGTTCTAGTGGTTTGTCCGCCCTGGTCAAGGCTTGTAATGCTTATTTCCAGCTTGGTTTGTCTCGGAGTCAGTTGGCACAGGAGGCTAAGTTTGCCTCAGGCTCTTCTTCTCGGAGTTTTTATGGACCACTAGGTGCCTGGGACAAGGATAGTGGGGGAATTTACCCTGTAGAGACAAACTTGAAACTAGCTATGATCATGTTGGTGCTAGAGGACAAGAAAAAACCAATCTCTAGCCGTGACGGGATGAAACTTTGTGTGGAGACTTCGACGACTTTTGACGACTGGGTTCGTCAGTCTGAGAAGGACTATCAGGATATGCTGATTTATCTCAAGGAAAATGACTTTGCCAAGATTGGAGAATTAACGGAGAAAAATGCTCTTGCTATGCACGCTACGACAAAAACAGCATCACCAGCCTTTTCTTATCTGACCGATTCATCTTATGAAGCGATGGACTTTGTTCGTCAACTTCGCGAGCAAGGAGAGGCCTGCTACTTTACTATGGATGCCGGTCCTAATGTCAAAGTTCTTTGTCAAGAGAAAGACTTGGAGCATTTATCAAAAATCTTCGGTCAACGTTACCGCTTGATTGTGTCAAAAACAAAGGATTTGAGTCAAGATGATTGCTGTTAAAACTTGTGGAAAGCTCTATTGGGCAGGTGAATATGCTATTTTAGAGCCCGGACAGTTGGCCTTGATAAAGGCCATTCCCATCTATATGAAGGGCGATATTGCTTTTTCTGACAGCTACCGTATTTATTCAGATCTGTTTGATTTCGCAGTAGATTTGGCGCCAAATTCTGACTACAGCTTGATTCAAGAAACGATTGCTTTAGTGGAAGATTTCCTGACTTATCGAGGTCAAACTTTAAGACATTTTTCTCTAGAAATTCGAGGAAAAATGGAACGGGAAGGGAAAAAGTTTGGTCTAGGTTCTAGCGGTAGCGTCGTTGTTTTGGTCATCAAGGCTCTGCTAGCTCTGTATAAGCTTTCGGTTGATCAGGAGCTTTTGTTCAAGCTGGCTAGCGCTGTCTTGCTCAAGCGCGGAGACAATGGGTCTATGGGGGACCTTGCCTGTATTGTGGCAGAGGATTTGGTTCTTTACCAGTCATTTGATCGCCAGCAGGTAGCAGCTTGGTTGAAAGAAGAAAATTTGGCGACTGTTTTAGAGCGTGATTGGGACTTTTCAATTTCACAAGTGAAACCAACTTTAGAATGTGATTTCCTAGTGGGATGGACCAAGGAAGTGGCTGTATCTAGTGATATGGTTCAACAAATCAAGCAAAATATCAATCAGAATTTTTTAAGTTCCTCAAAAGAAACAGTGGCTTCTCTGGTAGAAGCCTTGGAGCAGGGGAAATCCGAAAAAGTTATTGAGCAGGTGGAAACAGCCAGCAATCTCTTAGAAGGCTTGAGCGCAGATATTTATACGCCTTCGCTTAGACAGCTGAAAGAAGCCAGTCAAGATTTGCAAGCCGTTGCCAAAAGCAGTGGCGCTGGTGGTGGTGATTGTGGTATTGCCTTGAGTTTTGATGAGCAATCAACTGAAACCCTAAAAAACCGTTGGGCCGATCTGGGGATTGAGCTCTTATACCAAGAAAGGATAGGACATGACGACAAATCGTAAGGATGAGCACATCCGCTATGCCCTTGAGCAGAAAAGTTCCTATAATAGCTTTGATGAGGTGGAGCTGCTTCATTCTTCCTTGCCTCTTTACAATCTGGATGAAATCGATCTGTCGACAGAGTTTGCTGGTCGAAAGTGGGATTTTCCTTTTTATATCAATGCCATGACAGGTGGGAGTGAAAAAGGTAAAGAAATCAATCAAAAGTTGGCTCAAGTGGCAGAAGCCTGTGGTATTTTATTTGTAACGGGTTCTTATAGCGCAGCACTCAAAGATCCAGCAGATGACTCTTTTTCTGTCAAGTCTAGTCATCCCAATCTCCTCCTTGGAACCAATATTGGATTGGACAAGCCTGTCGAGTTAGGCCTTCAGACTGTAGAAGAGATGCATCCTCTTCTCCTGCAAGTGCATGTCAATGTCATGCAGGAATTGCTTATGCCTGAGGGAGAAAGGAAGTTCAGAAGCTGGCAATCGCATCTGGCAGACTATAGCCAGCAAATTCCTGTTCCTATTGTTCTCAAGGAAGTGGGCTTTGGAATGGATGCCAAGACCATCGAGAGAGCCTATGAACTGGGTGTTCGTACAGTGGATTTATCAGGTCGTGGTGGCACCAGCTTTGCCTATATCGAAAACCGTCGCAGTGGCCAGCGTGATTACCTCAATCAATGGGGACAGTCTACCGTGCAGGCCCTACTCAACGCCCAAGAATGGAAAGACAAGGTCGAACTCTTGGTTAGTGGAGGCGTTCGGAATCCGCTGGATATGATTAAGTGTTTGGTCTTTGGTGCCAAAGCTGTAGGACTGTCACGAACAGTTCTGGAATTGGTTGAAACCTATTCAGTTGAAGAAGTGATTGGTATTGTTCAAGGCTGGAAAGACGATCTGCGTTTGATTATGTGTGCTCTTAATTGTGCCACCATAGCAGATTTGCAAAAAGTAGACTATCTTCTTTATGGAAAATTAAAAGAAGCAAAGGATCAGATGAAAAAGGCGTGACCACCGCCTTTTTTCCATCCTCAGACTGAGGTGACTTTTTTGAAGTGTGATAAAATAGAAAGGAGAGGATCAACCTATGAGAAAATTTAAAATCTTTTTATTTATCGAAGCCTGTCTTTTGACGGGAGCTCTGATTTTGATGGTTTCAGAGCATTTTTCACGTTTTCTGCTGATTTTATTCCTCTTTTTGCTTTTGATTCGCTATTACACTGGTAAAGAGGGCAATAATCTTCTTTTAGTGGTGGCAAGCATTCTCTTCTTTTTCATCGTCATGCTCAATCCTTTTGTGATTCTAGCTATTTTTGTTGCGGTCATCTATAGTCTCTTTCTTCTTTACCCGATGATGAACCAGGAAAAAGAGCAGACAAATTTGGTTTTTGAAGAGGTTGTGACGGTTAAGAAGGAGAAAAATCGTTGGTTTGGCAATCTCCATCATTTTTCAAGTTATCAAACTTGCCAGTTTGATGATATCAATCTCTTTCGTCTCATGGGCAAGGACACCATTCATCTGGAGAGGGTGATTCTAACCAATCATGACAATGTCATTATCCTCAGAAAGATGGTAGGAACGACCAAAATCATTGTACCTGTAGATGTGGAAGTCAGCCTTAGCGTTAACTGTCTCTATGGGGATTTGAATTTTTTCAATCAGCCCAAGCGAGCCCTTCGCAATGAACACTATCATCAAGAAACAAGAGACTATCTCAAGAGTAACAAGAGTGTCAAGATTTTCTTGACTACTATGATTGGGGATGTGGAGGTGGTCAGAGGATGAAAAAACAAGCCTATGTAATCATTGTTCTCACCTCCATCTTATTTGTCTTGTTTTTCTCCCACAGCTTGATGGAAATCCTTGATTTTGACTGGTCTATTTTCTTGCATGATGTCGAAAAAACAGAAAAATTTGTCTTTTTGTTGTTGGTGTTCAGCATGTCCATGACCTGTCTCTTAGCCCTATTTTGGCGAGGTATTGAAGAGCTTTCTCTAAGAAAAATGCAGGCTAATCTCAAGCGTTTATTGGCAGGGCAAGAAGTGGTTCAAGTTGCAGATCCAGATTTGGATGTCAGTTTCAAGTCCTTGTCAGGTAAACTTAACCTTTTGACAGAAGCTCTTCAAAAGGCTGAAAATCACAGCCTTGCTCAGGAAGAGGAAATCATCGAGAAAGAACGGAAGCGAATTGCTCGGGATTTGCACGATACCGTCAGTCAGGAGTTGTTTGCGGCTCACATGATTTTGTCAGGTGTCAGTCAACAGGCTTTGAAATTGGATAGAGAAAAGATGCAGATCCAGTTGCAGAGTGTCACAGCTATTGTAGAAACTGCCCAGAAGGATTTACGGGTCTTGCTCTTGCATTTGCGACCAGTTGAGCTGGAGCAGAAGAGTCTGGTTGAAGGAATCCAAATCCTCTTAAAAGAGCTTGAGGACAAGAGTGATCTCAGAGTTAGTCTTAAGCAAAATGTGACGCAATTGCCCAAGAAAATCGAGGAGCATATCTTCCGTATCCTGCAAGAGTTGATCAGCAATACCCTTCGCCATGCCCAGGCATCTTGTCTGGATGTCTATCTCTATCAGACAGATGTTGAATTTCAACTGAAGGTGGTGGACAATGGGATTGGTTTTCAGTTAGGGAGTTTAGACGACTTGAGTTATGGACTACGCAATATCAAAGAGCGGGTTGAAGATATGGCAGGGACGATTCAGTTATTAACAGCTCCCAAGCAAGGACTGGCAGTTGATATCCGTATTCCCCTGCTCGATAAGGAATGATAAAGGAGTGAAGATGAAAATTTTACTAGTAGATGACCATGAAATGGTCCGATTGGGCTTGAAAAGCTACTTTGACCTCCAAGATGATGTAGAAGTTGTAGGGGAAGCGTCCAACGGGTTTCAGGGTATTGACTTAGCCTTGAAATTGCGTCCAGATGTTATTGTCATGGATATCGTCATGCCCGAAATGAATGGAATTGACGCGACTTTGGCCATCCTCAAAGAATGGCCTGAAGCCAAGATTTTGATTGTGACTTCTTACTTGGACAATGAAAAAATAATGCCGGTTTTGAATGCTGGTGCCAAAGGCTATATGCTCAAGACTTCTAGTGCAGACGAACTGCTCCATGCCGTCCGTAAGGTGGCTGCTGGCGAGCTGGCTATTGAACAAGAGGTCAGCAAGAAGGTCGAATACCACCGCAATCACATAGAACTACATGAGGACCTGACTGCGCGTGAGCGAGATGTTCTCCAACTCATCGCCAAGGGCTACGAAAATCAGCGCATCGCAGACGAACTTTTTATCTCTCTCAAGACGGTCAAGACGCACGTGTCTAACATTCTTGCCAAACTTGAGGTTAGCGATCGTACACAAGCTGTGGTCTATGCCTTTCAGCATCATTTGGTAGGGCATGAAGAGTTTTAGTAGTTATATAAAATAATGTTGGAGAAATGACTTGATTTAGTACCAAAGAAACGAGTAAGCACCTCTAGCGTGATAAAATAATTTTTTCACAATATTTTTATGTTATTTGTTGACATTCATTTTATAGAGGAGTAGAATAGAGTTAGAAATATTTAGATTAACATATATATTATAAAGTATAAAAAATCCAAAAGGAGGTTAAAATCATGTCTCCGTAAATTATCAAAATAAGGTCACTAGAGCGTTAAGGAATTTTGAAGAAAGGATTTTTGTCATGAAAAAATATATTACTTATGCAGCTTTATTACTTACTTCAGGAGCTTTGTTATCAACTACTTATGTAGTTAGTGCAGAAACTACAACGTCTACCACTAAAGTGACTACATCACAAACAACTTCACAGTATACAAGCGAGAAAGAAGCAATTGATCAACTTGTTAAAGAAGGTAAAATTAAGGTTGAAGATGCAGAACAAGTTAAGTTGGTAGGATTTTCTCCTAGAGAATTAACTCAAGAAGAAAGTAATCAAGAAAAAATAGCATTTAATCAAAACCGAGATGATAAAGGAACTTGGATGCTAACAGATGGTCGCTGGTGGTTCAAATATACTTCAGGTGGGTATGCTAAACATTGGGAATACTTAGATAAGAAATGGTATTATTTTGATGATCAAGGTTGGATGAAATCAAATGAGTGGATTAACCCAGATGGTAATTGGTACTATCTTTCAAATGATGGTTCCATACTAACTGATTACAATAGAGTTAATGGGAAACCTTATTTCTTCAGACCTAACGGTGTTTGCGTAGAAAATCAGGGGCAGGCAATCGCTGAGTGTGCAGAAACCTTTGTAGGTAAAATCCCATATGTTTGGGGTGGGACAGATTTGAATAGTGGTGTAGATTGCTCAGGATTTACGATGGCTATTCATGCTAAGTTCGATATTTATATTGGTAGAACAACTGGAGAACAAGCTGAAGGAGGGAAATTTATATATAGTGGCTCACAACTTCCTGGAGATTTAATATTGTACAATGGCGACCAAGGTTCAAATCAACATGTGGGTATTTATGTTGGTGGTGGAAATGTAGTTCATGCTCCACGTCCAGGTCAATATGTTTCTTATATGAATCAATATGGAATGGATCAAAATACAATTCGTAGATATTGGTAATATTGTCTAATTTTTCACAATATTATTGACTTTGACAATGAAAAGTATTAGAATATAGCTAAATAAAGAGGGGAAACCCTCTTATAGCTATTCAATAAAGGAGGAAATGGCTATGAAAAAATCTAAATTACTTACTCTTGGTTTGCTTGCAGGTGCTGGTCTGCTTTTGTCTATCAACCAAGCACAGGCTGCAGATACTTGGGTTAAAAATGGTGCTGACTGGAATCTTTCTCAAGATGGCAGCCTAGCTAAAAATAAGTGGGTGCAAAATGCTGGCTCTTGGTATCATTTCGACGGTTCTGGTAACATGCAGACAGGCTGGTACAAAGAAGGTAATACATGGTATTCGCTCGCAGATAGTGGCGCTATGCGTACTGGCTGGTACAAGGAAGGTAGCACATGGTATTCGCTCGCAGATAGTGGCGCCATGCGTACAGGTTGGTACAAAGAAGGGTCTACATGGTATTACCTCAAAGGCAGTGGCGCTATGGCAACAGGATGGGCGACTGCAAATGGTGAATGGTCTTACTTTGAAAAATCAGGTGCTATGGTCGCAGACAGAGCTGTTCCAGCCAGCGATGGAGAAAGTTATATCATTGGTAAGGATGGCTATATGTTGACTTTAAAAAATAGCCCTTATAAAAATGATGATATTGTCCGTTTAGGTGATGGATATGAGTATCTGATTACATCAAAATTTGACGGAAATAACTTTACTGATGTTATCGTGGCTAAAAACACTTGGTATATCAAACCTGAGTTCAAGAAGTTTTCCGACAAATACGGGGATGAGGTTGCAAATACTACCTTAGCTTTAGTGGATAATAAAGAAGAAGGACAAGAAATTGATCCTAAAGCTGTTATTCGTAATTTCCAAAATCTACCAGGTCGATATTACTTTGGAGCAGATGGTCGTAGAGTATTACCACTTCCAGAGATGACAACTAGATCAGAAATCAAAAAAGTTGGCAATAATCTTTATCTAGAAGACCCAGGTGTACGACTTCGATTTGATAACTTCACAATCAATAACAATAAACTATACTATTTAGATAATGGACAAGGTAAGCTCAAAACAGGTTACTTTGTATTGATTGATGACGGTATGGCTACAACCCTCCATCACTTACTTGTATATGCAGACCAATCTGGTGAGGTTCTTAAGATGAAACGCTTGCCATCAAGATTTTCAGATTATTTTGACAAAGAAATCGATGGTTTCTATGGTCAAAAAATTAAGATTACACAGCCAAATAAGTATGAATATTACAAGGTTCTTGTGGTTAAATAATACAAAACGAATCGCCTAATGAGGGATGTGTGGGCGATTCGTTTTTTACTGTAATCAGCCATTATTAAACATCTTTTATAAGATTATATTCGAAACCTAAAGAAAACTAAGAAGAAACCGTACCTCCCCCATCATTGAAAAGCGCATTCGTTACTTGAAAAAAGTCGCTCGTTTATGTTATAATAGACTGTATTTAAAAAATTTTAAGGAGAAATGACAGAATGTCTGTATCATTTGAAAACAAAGAAACAAACCGTGGTGTCTTGACTTTCACTATCTCTCAAGACCAAATCAAACCAGAATTGGACCGTGTCTTCAACTCAGTGAAGAAATCTCTTAATGTCCCAGGTTTCCGTAAAGGTCACCTTCCACGCCCTATCTTCGACAAAAAATTTGGTGAAGAATCACTTTACCAAGACGTTATGAACGCTCTTTTGCCAAACGCTTATGAAGCAGCTGTAAAAGAAGCTGGTCTTGAAGTGGTTGCACAACCAAAAATTGATGTAACTTCAATGGAAAAAGGTCAAGACTGGGTTATCACTGCTGAAGTTGTTACAAAACCTGAAGTAAAATTGGGTGACTACAAAAACCTTGAAGTATCAGTTGATGTAGAAAAAGAAGTAACTGACGCTGACGTTGAAGAGCGTATCGAACGCGAACGCAACAACTTGGCTGAATTGGTTATCAAGGAAGCTGCTGCTGAAAACGGCGACACTGTTGTCATCGACTTCGTTGGTTCTATCGACGGTGTTGAATTTGACGGTGGAAAAGGTGAAAACTTCTCACTTGGACTTGGTTCAGGTCAATTCATCCCTGGTTTCGAAGACCAATTGGTAGGTCACTCAGCTGGTGAAACTGTTGATGTCGTTGTAACATTCCCAGAAGACTACCAAGCAGAAGACCTTGCAGGCAAAGAAGCTAAATTCGTGACAACTATCCACGAAGTAAAAGCTAAAGAAGTTCCAGCTCTTGACGATGAACTTGCAAAAGACATCGACGAAGAAGTTGAAACACTTGCTGAATTGAAAGAAAAATATCGCAACGAATTGGCTGCTGCTAAAGAAGAAGCTTACAAAGATGCAGTTGAAGGTGCAGCAATTGATAAAGCTGTAGAAAACGCTGAAATCGTAGAACTTCCAGAAGAAATGATTCACGAAGAAGTTCACCGCTCAGTAAACGAATTCCTTGGAAACTTGCAACGTCAAGGTATCAACCCTGACATGTACTTCCAAATCACTGGAACTACTCAAGAAGACCTTCACAATCAATACCAAGCAGAAGCTGAGTCACGTACTAAGACTAACCTTGTTATCGAAGCAGTTGCCAAAGCTGAAGGATTTGATGCTTCAGAAGAAGAAATCCAAAAAGAAGTCGAGCAATTGGCAGCAGACTACAACATGGAAGTTGCACAAGTACAAAGCTTGCTTTCAGCTGATATGTTGAAACATGATATCACAATCAAAAAAGCTGTTGAGTTGATTACAAGCACAGCAACAGTAAAATAATCTTAATAAACAAAAAACCCACCTGATTAGGTGGGTTTTCTTATGCACTATTTTCCAAAAATCTCTCTGAGGTCTGCGTCTGTAATCCCAATCATAGCTGGAATACTGGTCCAGTTTTCTTCGGTTAGGATGTAGGATTGTTCAGAGTTACTTGATGTGACTGTTTCAGAGACAACTGGTTGCTTTTCTTCAACATTCTCCAATAAATCACTGAAGCGTTCAATCAGATAGGTTTTTCGGGCAGTTCCAATGTGTTGGGTAGCATAATCAAAGGCCTGCAATTCACCTAGTAAGATAAGCTTGCTTTTGGCGCGTGTAATGGCTGTATAGATGAGATTGCGCTCCAGCATACGCCTACTAGCACTGGTGATCGGTAGGATGACAACAGGGAACTCACTTCCCTGTGATTTATGGATGCTCATGGCATAGGCCAGGCGAATCTTGTACCATTCGTTACGTGGGTAAGAGACTTCATTGCCATCAAAATCAATAACAATCTCGTCTTGTTTCGACTCGGTGTATTTACCAGGAATCAGGTCTGTGATGGCTCCTAAATCTCCATTAAAGACATTGATTTCAGCATCGTTGACCAAGTGAATGACCTTATCTCCCTTACGATAGTGGCACTGGGGAGCTTCAAAACTGAGTTGGTCTTTTTGTGGTGGGTTCAGGAGGTCTTGCATGAGTTGGTTGATGGCATCAATCCCTGCCGTCCCTCGGTACATGGGAGCCAGAACTTGGATATCACGGGCAGGAATGCCACTTCTGAGGGCAGCGCCTAAGATCTTTTCAATGGTAGCTGGAATATGGCCGCTAGCAATTTCAAAGTAGGAACGGTCTGCTTTTTTCTGGGTGAAATCGGCTGGCAAGATGCCCTGTCGAATTTGACTAGCTAGGGTGACGATGGTTGATTCTTCGCTTTGCCGATAAATTTTTTCCAAGCGAGTCTGAGGAATCAAAGGAATATGAAGCAGGTCAGCTAGAACCTGTCCAGGACTGACAGACGGTAGCTGGTCACTGTCTCCCACGATGAGAATTTTACTGTTAGAAGAGATGTTTGAGAAGAGTTGGTTGGCCAGCCAAGTATCCACCATGGAAAATTCATCCACGATGATAAAGTCAGCATCCAGATAATCTTCCAGATGACTGGTATCATCGTCACCTGTCATTCCCAAGTGGCGGTGTATGGTCGCGCTAGGCAAGCCTGTTAATTCATTCATGCGCCTAGCAGCTCGTCCAGTTGGAGCAGCAAGAAGAATAGGTAGGTTGCTTTTTTTTCTAAGGTCAAGTCCTTCTAAAAGGGCATAGACAGCGATGATTCCATTGATAACAGTTGTCTTACCAGTACCAGGTCCACCTGTCAGGATAAAGACCTTGTTTTGGATAGCATCGCAGATAGCTTGTTTTTGAATGCTATCGTACTCAATCCCCAGTTCTTGCTCGACAGTAGTGATATGTTTTTGAATGGTTTCTAAATCATGACTCTTCTGTTTTCCTTTTTCAAGGATACGAACCAAGTGGCTGCGGATGCCTTCCTCAGCGAAAAAGAGACTATTATCAAAGATTTTTGTATCAATCTGCTGAACCTTGTCTTCTTCGATGAGGTAGGAGAGTTCTTGGGCTACTTGGCTGGGATCCAGTTCCACGGGGCGAGAAGACTCAAGGAGAGTAAGGGTTTGTTCTAGCAAATCCCGTGCTTCAACATAGGTGTCC
This sequence comes from Streptococcus sp. 68, assembly GCF_013277415.1. Lineage (GTDB taxonomy): Bacteria > Bacillota > Bacilli > Lactobacillales > Streptococcaceae > Streptococcus. The sequence goes on from NZ_VMMX01000001.1 coordinate 104,180, forward strand.
CCTGTTTCCATACAGGCCTGAAAAAGACTATGAACTAGACCGGCACGGAAGCGTTCAGGAGCCTGACTTTCTATGCCTAGTTCCTCCGCTAATTGGTCAGCAATGGTAAAGCCCAAACCCTTGATATCCTCAACCAGTTGATAGGGATAATTTTCAACCACATCAAGGGTTTCTTCCTTGTAAAAGTCTTGAATCTGAAAGGCTAGTTTATTGGGAATACCGTAGTTGGCCAGTTTAGCTAAAACCATCTCCGTTCCGTAGTTGAGACGGAGAGTGGAGACGAAAGCCTCGCGATTTTTGGCAGATAGTCCTGAGATACCTTCTAGCTTTTCTGGGTGTTGCAGAATTTCGTCAATGGTATTGTCGCCATAGGTGTCCACTATTTTCTGAGCTGTCTTGAGACCAATCCCCTTGAAATGGCTACTTGAAAAGTACTTAACCAGACCCTTGCTAGTTGGTTTTGCTCTTTCATAACGGCTGATTTGCAGTTGCTCCCCATACTTGGAGTGCTGGACAATTTGCCCCCAAAAAGTATAGTCTTCTCCCTCAATCACATCAGCCATGGTGCCAGTAACAATGATTTCAAAATCATCAAAATCCTCTGCGTCCGTATCTTCGATTTCTAGGAGGAGGATGCGATAAAAATTGCTGGGATTTTCAAAAATAATCCGTTCAATGGTTCCTGAAAAATAAACTTCCATAAGATTCCTTTGCATAAATAGGTGAGAGTTAATACTCTTCGAAAATCTCTTCAAACCATGTCAGCTTCGCCTTGCCGTATATATGTTACTGACNNAACCTGCGGCTAGCTTCCTAGTTTGCTCTTTGATTTTCATTGAGTATAACTTTGTTTCTATCTTAATCAAACTGGATAGTGAATAATCATATTCTCACGATAGAAGAAGAGGCTGAGATTCTTGATTCTCGGCCTCTTAGGATTTTTAAAATGTTCCGATACGGGTGATTGGCCAGAAGCGGAATTTAGCTTCCCCTGTGATATCTTTTGCTTTAAAGGTACCTACATGGCGGCTGTCGCTCGAAACCAAGCGGTCATCTCCGAGGAGAAGGTATTCTCCTTCTGGGACAGTAAAGCTAAAGTTGGTATTATAGTTGACATCAACTGTGAAGGCTTGGGCTTTTTCAGCAATACTTCTAAAGAAAGTTCCTTTATTTCCTTCAAATCCCTTTCCTGAGTAAGTGCTTTGGAGTTTGTCATCCTTGAAGCGTTTGATGTAGTCAGCTAGGTAAGGTTCGTACGTCTCTTTATCATTGATGTAAAGTTTATCATTTTCGTAACGGATGGTGTCGCCAGGCATTCCGATAACACGCTTGACGATATCCTTATTGCCATCTTCTTCATGGGCCACCACGATATCAAAACGGTCAATAGGGAGGTGCTTAACGACAAAGAGAATTTCGCCATCTGCTAGGGTAGGATCCATGGAATGTCCTTCTACGCGGACATTACTCCAAAAAAAGATACGGCTCAAAGCTAGTAATGACAGAATCAGGAGGAATAATCCCCACTCTTTTAGGAAATGTTTAAATGAATTCATAATTTACCTTTCTAAGCGTTTTTTCGCTTTTTCAGTATTTTTAAAGTGCAGTTTGGCGCAGAAATTGAGTCCCTGCATACCATAGGCTTGCAAAATTTGGCTAGCTACCTTATCAGAAGTCGTTCCAGCTCCACTTGGAAGTTGATAACCCAGTTCTCGTCCCAGATTTTCAAGATTTTCCAGAAAGAGATCACGCGCAATGATAGAAGAAACTGCGACAGCCAAGTATTTTCCTTCAGCCTTTTCTTCTAAGCTGATAGGATTGCTGAAACGATTGGCCTCTTGTGCTAAGTACTTGTCATAATTTTTAGCACTGGTAAAGGCATCAATCACAATTTTCTCAGGCTGAACACCTTTTTGAAGGAGGAGATAGATAGCCTGATTATGGAGGGCTACCTTAACCGAAACAGCATTGTAGCGGTCTCCGATGACCTCGTTGTACTTACTGGGTGAGAGAAGCAGTGCCTGGTGCTGGATTTTTTCTTTGAGGATAGGAGCAATCTGACGAATCTTTTGGTCGGTCAGAGTTTTAGAATCTCCCACACCGAGTTTTCGCAAGAAGGCATGCTGGTCGGGTGTGACAAAGGAAGCCACAACTGCAAGCCCACCAAAGTAGGAACCATTTCCAACCTCATCTGTCCCAATCAAAGGGAAATTTTGTCCGCTGGTTTCCTCTACAACTTGATAGCCAAAGAAACTGGCGTATTTCTCAGCTCCTTCACCCTGAAGCAAGACCTTTCCAGAAGTATAGATAGAAACCGTTGCCTGAGGCAGTCTCAAAAAGTAGCGGATATAGGGATTCTTGCTGGGAGCTAGACTGGTTTGATAGTGTTCAAGAAAAGCCTGAATCTCCTTTTCACTTGGTGTGAGTGTTATACTTGCCATAGTTTCTATTGTACCATAAAAGCAGGCAAATTTGTAAAAACTGACAAAATTAGCGAATTTTGGTATAATATCGTGAGGTGAATTTTATGGCAAATCTAAATCGATTCAAATTTACATTCGGGAAAAAATCATTAACCTTGACAAGCGAGCATGATAATCTCTTTATGGAGGAAATCGCCAAGGTTGCGACAGAAAAATACCAAGCAATTAAAGAACAAATGCCTAGTGCAGACGATGAAACCATCGCTCTTTTGTTGGCAGTTAACTGTTTATCAACTCAACTCAGCCGTGAGATTGAATTTGACGATAAGGAGCAAGAATTAGAAGAACTCCGTCACAAGCTTGTGACTTGCAAGCAAGAACAGAGCAAGATTGAGGATTCCTTATGATTTCACTCTTTCTTCTATTGGTCTTGGCTTGGGGGTTTTATATCGGCTATCGGAGAGGCCTGCTCTTACAAGTTTATTACCTGATTTCAGCCATGGCATCGGCTTTTGTGGCTGGTCAGTTTTATAAGGGACTGGGAGAGAAATTTCATTTGTTGCTTCCTTATGCAAATCCGCAGGAAGGTCAGGGAACTTTCTTTTTCCCATCGGATCAACTCTTTCAGTTGGATAAGGTCTTTTATGCAGGTATCGGCTACTTACTTGTATTTGGGATTGTTTATAGCATCGGTCGTTTGCTTGGTCTCCTCTTACACTTACTTCCTAGTAAAAAACTGGGTGGCAAGTTGTTCCAAGTTTCAGCAGGTATCTTGTCCATGTTGGTGACCTTATTTGTCTTGCAAATGGCCTTGACTATCTTGGCGACCATTCCCATGGCAGCTATACAAAATCCTCTTGAAAAGAGTATCGTCGCAAAACATATCATCCAGAGCATACCAGTAACAACCAGTTGGCTCAAACAAATCTGGGTGACAAATTTAATCGGATAAAAAGGGCAGGAATTTTCCTAGCCCTTTGTTTACAGATTTGACTCGAATCTATCAGAATATAAAAAGCTACCACACCTAGACATTCAAAGACAAGGAAATAAAGATGAATAAGAAAATATTAGAAACATTAGAGTTCAATAAGGTCAAGGCCTTGTTTGAACCCCATTTGTTGACCGAGCAGGGCTTGGAGCAATTGAGACAGCTGGCTCCGACTGCTAAAGCAGATAAAATCAAACAGGCTTTTGCTGAGATGAAGGAGATGCAGGCTCTTTTCGTAGAGCAACCGCATTTTACTATTCTCGCAACTAAGGAAATTGCAGGAGTCTGCAAGCGGTTGGAGATGGGAGCAGACCTCAATATCGAGGAGTTCCTCCTCTTGAAGCGCGTGCTTCTTTCTAGCAGAGAACTGCAAAGTTTTTATGCCAATCTGGAAAATGTCAGTTTGGAAGAGTTAGCCCTTTGGTTTGAGAAATTACACGATTTTCCGCAATTACAAGGAAATCTCCAAGCCTTTAATGATGCAGGTTTCATTGAAAATTTTGCCAGTGAAGAATTGGCGCGCATCCGTCGAAAAATCCATGACAGCGAGAGTCAGGTACGCGATGTCTTGCAAGATTTGCTCAAGCAAAAAGCGCAGATGTTGACAGAAGGGATTGTTGCCAGCAGAAATGGCCGTCAGGTTTTACCAGTCAAAAACACCTACCGCAATAAGATTGCAGGTGTTGTTCATGATATTTCTGCTAGTGGAAACACCGTCTATATCGAACCCCGTGAGGTGGTCAAACTGAGCGAAGAAATTGCTAGTTTGCGAGCAGATGAGCGCTATGAAATGCTTCGCATTCTCCAAGAAATCTCGGAGCGTGTTCGCCCTCATGCGGCTGAGATTGCCAATGACGCTTGGATTATCGGCCATCTGGACTTGATTCGTGCCAAGGTTCGTTTTATCCAAGAAAGGCAAGCAGTCGTTCCTCAGCTGTCAGAAAATCAGGAAATTCAACTGTTCCATGTATGTCATCCTTTGGTCAAAAATGCCGTCGCAAATGATGTCCATTTTGGTCAAGATTTAACAGCGATTGTTATTACAGGTCCCAATACAGGTGGGAAGACTATCATGCTCAAAACTCTGGGCTTGACGCAGGTCATGGCTCAATCCGGCTTGCCGATTTTAGCAGATAAGGGAAGTCGTGTGGGTATTTTTGAAGAAATCTTTGCTGATATTGGCGATGAGCAATCTATTGAGCAGAGCTTGTCTACCTTCTCTAGCCACATGACCAATATTGTGGATATTCTTGGCAAGGTCAACCAGCATTCGCTCTTGCTCTTAGATGAGTTGGGGGCTGGTACAGATCCCCAAGAGGGAGCCGCTCTTGCCATGGCTATTCTGGAGGACCTTCGCCTGCGTCAAGTCAAGACTATGGCGACGACCCACTATCCAGAACTCAAGGCCTACGGTATTGAGACAGCCTTTGTGCAAAATGCCAGCATGGAGTTTGATACTGCAACTCTACGCCCGACCTATCGCTTTATGCAGGGAGTTCCTGGACGAAGCAATGCCTTCGAAATCGCTAAACGTCTAGGCCTATCTGAAGTTATCGTAGGGGATGCTAGTCAGCAGGTTGATCAGGACAATGATGTCAATCGTATTATTGAGCAGCTGGAAGAGCAGACGCTAGAGAGCCGCAAACGCTTGGACAATATCCGTGAGGTGGAGCAAGAAAATCTCAAGATGAACCGTGCTCTCAAAAAACTTTACAATGAGCTCAATCGTGAAAAGGAAACCGAGCTTAACAAGGCGCGTGAACAGGCTGCTGAGATTGTGGACATGGCCCTAAGTGAGAGTGACCAGATTCTCAAAAATCTCCACAGTAAGTCCCAGCTCAAACCTCATGAAATCATTGAAGCCAAGGCCAAGCTGAAAAAATTGGCTCCTGAAAAAGTGGACTTGTCTAAAAACAAGGTCCTTCAAAAGGCCAAGAAAAAACGTGCTCCAAAGGTGGGAGATGATATCGTTGTTCTCAGTTATGGACAGCGTGGTACCTTGACCAGTCAACTCAAAGATGGTCGCTGGGAAGCCCAAGTTGGCTTGATCAAGATGACCTTGGAAGAAAAAGAATTTGACCTCGTTCAAGCCCAGCAAGAAAAGCAAGTCAAGAAGAAACAGGTCAATGTGGTGAAACGAACTTCTGGACGAGGACCTCAAGCCAGACTGGACCTTCGAGGCAAGCGCTATGAAGAGGCTATGAATGAGCTAGATGCCTTTATCGACCAAGCCCTGCTCAATAATATGACCCAAGTCGATATCATCCATGGTATCGGAACAGGTGTCATCCGTGAAGGTGTCACCAAATACCTACAAAGAAACAAGCATGTCAAGAGTTTTGGCTATGCCCCACAAAATGCTGGAGGCAGTGGTGCGACTATTGTGACTTTTAAAGGATAGCAGTATTCTGGACTTTATAAAGTAAAAACTGTTGAACTAATTTTTACTAATAAACACATTGACAAAAGCCAACATTTTTTGTAAAATAAGAATCAATTAAATACCAACACCGAATGAAGTTTAATAGAAGTGGGGAATCGTTTGATTTTCCATGACTGTAAATGGACGGAACTCTGGAGAGACCGTAAAGGCACCGAAGGGGCAAGGCAGGCAACTGCTCAAACTCTCAGGTAAAAGGACAGAGCTAGGATAGACCGCTTTTTAGCATTTATCTAAGCATTCCAGAGTACATGTATCTTGCATGTGCTCTTTCTTTTGGGGTTGAAACGATAGGAGAAGGAAATGTTAGAATTGCTTAAATCAATCGATGCTTTTGCTTGGGGACCGCCCCTCTTGATTTTATTAGTCGGAACAGGGATTTACCTAACTATTCGGCTAGGACTCTTGCAGGTTTTGCGTCTGCCCAAGGCCTTTCAGCTTATTTTTATCCAGGATAAGGGACATGGTGATGTATCTAGTTTTGCAGCTCTGTGTACAGCTTTGGCATCAACCGTTGGGACAGGGAATATCATAGGGGTTGCGACGGCTATCAAGGTTGGGGGACCAGGAGCCCTCTTTTGGATGTGGATGGCGGCTTTCTTTGGAATGGCTACAAAGTATGCGGAGGGACTCTTGGCCATCAAATACCGCACCAAGGACGACCATGGTGCAGTAGCGGGAGGTCCCATGCACTATATCCTTCTAGGGATGGGAGAAAAGTGGCGTCCCCTTGCTGTTTTGTTTGCAGTAGCAGGAGTACTGGTTGCTCTCTTGGGAATCGGAACCTTCACCCAAGTCAACTCGATTACAGAATCTATCCAAAATACAACGGCTATTTCGCCAGCCATCACAGCTCTCGTCTTGTCTGTCTTTGTAGCGATTGCAGTCTTTGGTGGACTCAAGTCCATTTCAAAGGTTTCAACTACTGTTGTTCCTTTTATGGCTATCATTTATATTTTGGGAACTCTTACAGTTATTTTCTTTAATATTGGGAAAATCCCTGCCACAATCGCTTTAGTCTTTACCTCAGCTTTTAGTCCCCTTGCTGCGGTAGGTGGATTTGCTGGTGCTAGCGTTCGGATGGCTATTCAAAATGGTGTGGCGCGTGGTGTGTTCTCAAATGAATCTGGTCTGGGTTCTGCTCCCATTGCAGCTGCTGCGGCTAAGACAAATGAACCAGTAGAGCAAGGTTTGATTTCTATGACAGGAACCTTTATTGATACTCTCATTATCTGTACTCTGACTGGTTTGACCATCTTGGTGACTGGTGTTTGGAGTGGTGACTTAAATGGGGTTGCCTTGACTCAGTCAGCTTTCTCAACAGTCTTTTCACACTTTGGGCCTGCCCTTTTGACCATCTTCCTTGTACTTTTTGCCTTCACAACGATTCTAGGTTGGAACTATTACGGAGAACGCTGTTTCGAGTTCCTCTTTGGTGTTCGTTTTATCTGGCTCTACCGTGTGGTCTTTGTGCTCATGGTCTTGTTGGGAGGATTTATCGAGTTGGATATGGTTTGGATTATCGCAGATATTGTCAATGCCTTGATGGCTCTGCCAAACTTGATTGCCCTATTAGTCTTGTCGCCAGTCGTTATTGCTGAAACTAAAAAGTATTTTGATAAATAATGAAATCACACAGCTCGTGTGATTTTTTTGCCTATAAATGATTTTTATCAAGCTGATATATAATATATATTATGCAAGTGATTGGAAGTGTGATAAACTAATATACAACGAAAATCTTATGAGAGAATAAAGCTTTATCTTAAATAAACTTAGGAATCAGGATTTTATAAGATTTTCCAATAATACTAGTGTCAATAACAAGAAAAGAGGTATCTTATGACAACATTTACAATCCATACAGTAGAATCAGCACCAGCAGAAGTGAAAGAAGTTCTTGAGACAGTAGAAAAAGACAACAATGGCTATATTCCCAACCTAATCGGTCTTTTGGCCAATGCCCCGACTGCTTTAGAAGCCTACCGAACTGTCGCATCTATCAACCGTCGCAACAGCCTGACACCCGTTGAGCGTGAAGTGGTGCAAATCACGGCAGCCGTGACAAATGGTTGTGCCTTCTGCGTCGCAGGTCATACAGCTTTTTCCATCAAACAAATCCAGATGAATGATGACTTGATTCAAGCTCTTCGCAATCGTACTCCAATTGAGACAGATCCTAAATTGGATACCCTAGCTAAGTTTACTTTGGCAGTTATCAATACCAAGGGTCGTGTAGGAGATGAAGCCTTGTCTGAGTTTTTAGAAGCTGGTTACACTCAACAAAATGCTTTGGATGTGGTTCTTGGTGTCAGCCTAGCAAGTCTCTGTAACTATGCCAACAACCTAGCCAATACCCCAATTAACCCAGAATTGCAACCTTATGCTTAATTTATATCTGAGTAAAAAATGAAGTCTGAAATAATCGGACTTCGTTTTTTTAAGTCCTCATTTAAGCGCTTTTATGCTATACTGAAACTAACATGATTATTGGAGGTTAGGATGAAAAAACTCCCCTTGGTATTTTCTGGTTGTTTGCTAGGTTTGGCAGGAGCTGGAAATCTCGTTTTAGATACGTTGCCGGTTCTGTCCCATCTTTTTAGTCTGACAGGTTTGATTTTGTGGATTTACTTTCTGATTTTGCATCTCTTTAATTGGAAGGAAACCAAGCAAGAATTGACCAAGTCTCCTCTTTTGTCAGGAATGGCGACCTTTCCCATGGCTGGGATGATTTTATCGACCTATGTCTTTCGCGTCTTCCCTCATCTTCCTTTGGTTGCGCAAGGACTCTGGTGGTTTTCATTTCTCTTGGATTGGGCCTTGATTGCTGGTTTCACCATCAAGTTTGCCTGTCCAGGTCGGAGGGTTCATGCGACTCCAAGCTGGACGGTACTTTATGTGGGGATAGCAGTAGCAGCCTTGACCTATTCTCTTGTAGGCATCATCGAAATTGCCTATGCGACCTTGAGTTTTGGTTTTCTCCTAACCTTCTATCTCTATCCCCTTATTTATAGCGATTTAAAGAAACATCCACTCCCACTAGCCTTGCTTGGACAAGAAGGAATCTATTGCGCTCCCTTCTCTCTACTCTTGGCTTCTCTAGTTCGAGTTGGAGGAGAGAGTCTACCCACTTGGCTCTTAATCGTTATGATTTTGGCTTCTCAATCCTTCTTTTTCTTTGTTTTAACTCGCCTACCCAATATTTTAAAACAAGGTTTTCAACCAGCCTTCTCAGCCCTCACCTTCCCGACCATTATCACAGCTACTTCGCTTAAGATGGCTCAGGGACTCTTGAAACTTCCATTTTTGGATTATTTGGTACTGGCTGAAACCGCTATTTGCTTAATTATTTTAATCTTTGTATTAGGCGCATATCTGAATTGGTTACGAAAAAAGGTCTAGCTAGAAATAGCTAAACCTTATTTTTTATGGTTTGATAACTTCAGCTCCACCCATGTATGGACGAAGAGCTTCTGGAATAGTTACAGAACCATCTTCATTTTGGTAGTTTTCAAGAATAGCAGCCACTGTACGTCCAACTGCAAGTCCAGAACCGTTCAAGGTATGGAGCAATTTTACCTTGCCATCAGCTTCATCACGGTAACGGATTTGGGCACGACGGGCTTGGAAATCTTCTGTGTTTGAACAGCTTGAGATTTCACGGTAGGTATTTTGCGCTGGAATCCAAACTTCCAAGTCGTAAGTCTTGGCAGCTGAGAAGCCCATATCTCCTGTAGAGAGCACAACGACACGGTATGGAAGGTTGAGTTTTTGAAGAATGTTTTCAGCGTTGGCCGTCATTTTTTCCAATTCTTCGTAAGATTCTTCTGGTTTGGCAAATTTGACCATTTCAACCTTGTGGAATTGGTGCAAACGAATCAAGCCACGAGTATCACGACCAGCTGAACCAGCCTCAGAACGGAAAGAAGGACTCATAGCAGTGAAGTAGATTGGCAGGTCTTTACCGTCCAGGATTTCATCACGGTAGTAGTTTGTCAGAGGAACTTCAGCTGTAGGAATAAGGACATAATTGCTGTCGCTGAGTTCAAAAGTGTCTTCCTTGAATTTTGGATATTGACCAGTACCAAACATAGAGTCATGGTTAACCATGTAAGGCGTGATGACTTCCGTATAGCCTTCCTTTCCATGCTCATCCAACATAAAGTTGTAGATAGCACGTTCCAAACGAGCACCGAGGCCTTTATAGAAGAGGAAGCGAGCTCCTGTTACCTTACCACCGCGTTCCCAGTCAAGGATGCCAAGGTCTTCACCAAGATCCCAGTGAGCTTTAGGTTCGAAGTCAAACTCGCGTGGAGTCCCCCAACTGCGAACTTCCACATTGTCATCTTCATCAGCCCCAACAGGAACACTGTCAGCTGGGATGTTAGGAAGAGTCGTTGTAAATTCTGTCAATTTAGCATCGATGTCTGCCAATTCAGCATCCAAGGCTTTGACCTCAGCAGATAGAGTTTGCATGGCAGCAATCTTGTCATCTGCATTTTCCTTGTTGCGCTTAGCTTGGGCAATCTCAGCAGAAACTGTGTTGCGTTCTGCTTTTAAAGTTTCAACCTTGACCAAGATGTCACGACGTTTAGCATCGATTTCTTTCATCTCATTCAAGACAGCAGCATCTACACCACGTGTAGCCAATTTTTCTGCGACAGCATCAAAATCTGTACGAATACGTTTGATATCTAACATAAGAACTCCTTTATGAAAAAAGCACACCTGACAAAGCGTTGGAGTGGCAGGGCCACGGTTCCATCCAACTTCACAGGTGTGCACTTGATTGTGTATGTAATTGTTACTAACGGTAGAATTTCACCTATCCCTCCTATCTGCTCGCAGCATCCGCAGACTTTCTGAAAGAAGAAGATAACCTACTTATCCGTTGCTATGATTATACTAAAGTTTCTACTTTTTTGCAAATAGATTTTTAAATTTTTGGCTAATTGTCTGAATCAGGGTCGGAAGTTTGACGACCTTGTCATTCCCCAGTTTTTCACGAGCAATTTTGAGAATGGCACCTGAATCTTTTGAAGCAAAGAGGAATTTTCCTTTGTCTGTAAAGACTTCGAAGTGGCGACTGATTTTCCTCCCAGTGACATTGGCTCCAATCTGGTTGATATGGCTCCAAGGAATCTGGATAAATTGTTCGACATTGACATCGGGGTAAAATTCTAAGGCCTGATCTCCGACCAGGAATTTCCCAACTTTCCCAGCGATAGAGAGGTAGGAAGTGCCTGTCGTGCTGAGAAGCACTGTTTTGTTAAGAGATTGGGCCATGATTAGTCTTCCTTACTTTCGCCGAAAAAGGCATTGTAGAGGGCTTTAATTGCTGCTTTTTCTTGGTCTTTATTGACAACGAACATGATAGAAACTTCACTAGAACCTTGAGACATCATCTGGATATTGATCTTATTTTCAGATAGAGCGCGAGTTGCAGTAGCAGTCACTCCGATATGACTCTTCATCTTTTCTCCAACAATCATAATGATAGAAAGGTCGTGTTCGATTTCTGCATGGTCCACCTCAGCCTTTTGAACCAACTGACGAAGGATTTCTTCTTCCTTGATAGGAGTTAGTTCGCGAGAACGGAGAATGATTGAAAGATCGTCGATACCTGTTGGCATATGTTCCCAGCCGATGTTAAGGTCTTCAAGGATTTGCAGAACCTTGCGTCCAAATCCAACCTCACGGTTCATGAGGTATTTCGACATGTTAATGCTGACAAAGCCTGAGTCACCAGCAATTCCCACAACTGGAAATTCATCACTACTGTGTTTTAGAACGATACGAGTACCTGGATGGTCAGGGTTGTTGGTATTCTTGATAACGAGAGGAATTTTTCCACGGTAGGCAGGAAGAAGCGCTTCGTCATGAAGGACTGAGAATCCTGCATAGGCCAACTCACGCATTTCACGGTAGGTTAACTCAGGGATTGAGTGTGGTTGGTGAATAATACCAGGGTGGGCTGCAAAGATACCATCAACGTCTGTAAAGTTTTCATAGAGGTCTGCCTTAACACCGGCAGCAATGATAGAACCTGTAATGTCTGATCCTCCACGTGAGAAGGTACAGATTTGATTTTCCTTGGTAACTCCAAAGAAACCAGGAATGACAAGGACTTCATTTGTATTTGTCAATTCTTCAATCTTGTCATAACTTGATGGAATGATGCGAGCGTGACCAGGTTCACTTGTGACCACAATACCAGCTTCTCTAGGGTGCACATAGCGTGCATCAATCCCGTTTTGATTAAAGTAGGCAGCAATCAATTTAGCATTGTTATTTTCACCAGCTGCTAGGAAAGTATCGTAGAGAAATTCATTTTCTTCGATAGGAAGAGTGGCTAAGGCACGAATGCTTTTGGAAATTTTTTCTAGCACAGCTGGTTTAAGACCTAGTTCACTAACCATCGCAGCATAGCGGTCGATAATCCAGTTTTGGCTCTTGCTAATATCGTTACCAGCAACATAGTCGCGGTAGTATTTAATCAAGGCATCCGTAACCTTAGTATCTTCAGCATTGCGTTTACCAGGGGCAGAAACGACTACAAAACGACGCTCTGAATCGCTTTTGACGATGTTTAAAACTTTTTCTAATTGACTAGCAGAGGCAAGAGAGCTACCTCCAAATTTAACAACTTTCATAAGAACTCCTAAAGTAAGTATTTTATACGATTATAGCAGAAAGAAAGCCTTTTTTCAATGAAGAAAATAAGATGCTTTCTAGCCTAAAACGATGCTTTCTAATCGGCTGAGACACTTTCAGTCAATTTTTTCTTGCTTTCTGTTCCTAAAAAAGATATATTTTGAAAATAAAATAATTTAATTTTCAATGAAAATCAAAGGGCAAACTAGGAAGCTAGCCGCAGACTGCTCAAAGCACTGCTTTGAGGTTGTAAATAAGACTGATGAAGTCAGCTCAAAACACTNNCATACCTACGGCAAGGCGAAGCTGACGTGGTTTGAAGAGATTTTCGAAGAGTATAAACTGCTTATAAAAATAAAAAGGAGTCCTAATGGAACACATTATTTATCAGCTTGAAGAGGACTTGGCAATCCTTACCTTGAACCGTCCTGAGGTCGCAAATGGTTTTCATATTCCCATGTGTGAGGAGATTTTAGAAGCTCTGACTTTAGCAGAAGAGGATCCGGCTGTGCATTTTATCTTAATCAATGCCAATGGCAAAGTCTTTTCAGTTGGGGGAGATTTGGTAGAGATGAAGCGGGCAGTGGATGAGGATGATATTCCATCATTGACAAAAATCGCAGAGTTGGTCAATACGATTTCCTATAAAATCAAACAAATAGCCAAACCTGTTTTAATGGAAGTTGACGGTGCTGTTGCAGGTGCCGCAGCGAATATGGCTGTTGCGGCAGATTTCTGTCTTGCAACGGATAAGGCTAAGTTTATCCAAGCCTTTGTTGGCGTTGGCTTGGCTCCAGATGCAGGGGGAATTCATCTCTTGAGTCGCAGTATCGGTGTGACGCGTGCAACTCAATTAGCCATGACAGGTGAGGCTTTGACCGCAGAAAAAGCCCTAGAATGGGGGCTAGTTTACCGCGTTTCTGAAGCTGATAAACTTGAAAAGACGAGAGAACAGCTTCTTAAAAAATTAAGACGTGGTTCAAGTAATTCCTATGTAGCCATTAAGAAGTTGGTTTGGGAGAGCCAATTTAAAGACTGGCAGGATTACGCTACTTTAGAACTGAACCTACAGGAATCCTTAGCTCAAACAGAGGATTTCAAAGAGGGAGTGCGAGCTCATTCGGAGAGAAGAAGACCTAAATTTACAGGAAAATAAAAAAATACTTGCATCATTCTTTGAACTTTGATATAATTTTCTTGTCAAATGTTTTGATTGTAAAAGTTTTTTGAGAAGGAGGGAAAGAAAGATTGGACTACCAACGAATTAATGAATATTTAACATCTATATTTAACAATGTCCTTGTCATTGAGGAAGTGAGCTTGAGAGGTAGTCGTTTCAAGGATATCTCCATCAAAGAAATGCATACGATTGATGTGATTGGGAAATTCCCAGACGTGACACCAAGTCAAGTGTCAAAAGAGTTGATGGTGACTCTTGGGACCGTTACGACTAGTTTGAATAATCTCGAACGCAAGGGTTACATTGAACGCATTCGCTCAGAGCAGGATCGTCGTGTGGTGCATTTACATTTGACAAAGAAGGGTCGCTTGGTTCATAGGTTACATAAACGCTTCCACAAGGCCATGGTTGAAAAAATCATTGATGGTATGAGTAAGGAAGAAATTGATGTTATGAGCAAAGGGTTGACCAATCTTTATCAATTTTTGGAGGATTTGAAATAATGGCTTTTGCAAAAATAAGCCAGGTTGCTCATTATGTGCCAGAGCAAGTGGTTACAAATCACGACTTGGCTCAGATTATGGATACCAATGATGAGTGGATTTCAAGTCGGACGGGAATACGACAAAGGCATATTTCAAGAACAGAATCTACCAGTGATTTGGCTACAGAGGTTGCTAAGAAACTGATGGCAAAAGCTGGAATCACAGGAGAGGAGCTGGATTTTATCATCCTAGCTACCATTACTCCTGATTCGATGATGCCCTCTACAGCTGCTCGTGTTCAAGCTAATATTGGTGCTAATAAGGCCTTTGCTTTTGACCTAACAGCTGCTTGCAGTGGATTTGTATTTGCTCTTTCAACTGCTGAAAAGTTTATCGCTTCCGGTCGCTTTCAAAAAGGCTTGGTGATTGGTAGTGAAACCCTCTCTAAGGCAGTCGATTGGTCAGACCGATCAACAGCTGTGTTGTTTGGAGATGGTGCTGGTGGTGTCTTGCTAGAAGCTAGCGATAAGCAACATTTCCTAGCGGAGAGTCTCAATAGTGATGGGAGTCGTAGTGAGTGTCTGACGTATGGACATTCAGGGTTACATTCTCCATTTTCAGATCAAGAAAATGCAGATTCATTTTTGAAGATGGATGGACGCGCAGTCTTTGATTTTGCCATTCGAGATGTAGCCAAGTCTATCAAACAGACTATTGACGAGTCTCCTATAGAGGCGACAGACTTGGATTATCTGCTACTGCATCAGGCTAATATCCGTATTTTGGATAAGATGGCTAGAAAAATTGGTGTCGACCGAGACAAACTTCCAGCCAATATGATGGAATATGGCAATACCAGTGCAGCCAGTATCCCGATTTTACTTTCAGAGTGTGTAGAACAAGGTCTCATCCCTTTAGATGGTAGCCAGACTGTTCTGCTATCAGGCTTCGGTGGAGGCTTGACCTGGGGCACGCTCATTCTTACAATTTAGGTAATCATGTGGTGAACACATTGTTATAAAAAACTATTTATTTTAAAGGAGTCCTATCATGGCAGTATTTGAAAAAGTACAAGAAATTATCGTTGAAGAACTTGGAAAAGATGCATCAGAAGTAACACTTGAATCAACTTTTGATGATTTGGACGCAGATTCATTGGACTTGTTCCAAGTAATCTCAGAAATCGAAGATGCTTTTGATATTCAAATCGAAGCAGAAGATGACTTGAAAACAGTTGGTGACTTGGTTGCCTATGTTGAAGAGCAAACAAAATAAGCAGAATACAAATAGAAGGAGTAGGGAAACCCGCTCCCTCTTGTTTAGGCAATAGTTTGATTGTCAAATTATGACAGTATCGAACTATTACGTAAGCAAGAAACGATGGAGGCACTATGAAAACGCGTATTACAGAATTATTGAATATTGAGTATCCTATTTTCCAAGGAGGAATGGCTTGGGTTGCTGATGGTGATTTGGCAGGGGCTGTTTCTAAAGCTGGAGGACTAGGGATTATCGGTGGGGGAAATGCCCCGAAAGAAGTTGTCAAGGCAAATATTGATAAGATCAAATCATTGACGGATAAACCCTTTGGTGTCAACATCATGCTCTTGTCTCCCTTTGTGGAAGATATTGTAGATCTCGTTATCGAGGAAGGTGTTAAGGTAGTGACAACAGGTGCAGGAAATCCTGGTAAATACATGGAACGTTTCCATGAAGCAGGGATTACAGTTATTCCTGTTGTACCAAGCGTTGCCCTAGCTAAACGAATGGAAAAAATTGGTGCGGACGCTGTTATCGCAGAAGGAATGGAAGCTGGGGGACATATCGGTAAATTAACAACAATGACCTTGGTGCGTCAAGTGGCGGCAGCTGTATCTATTCCTGTTATTGCTGCAGGAGGAATTGCGGATGGTGAAGGTGCTGCGGCTGGCTTTATGTTAGGTGCAGAGGCTGTTCAGGTTGGAACGCGTTTTGTCGTTGCAAAAGAGTCTAATGCTCATCCAAATTACAAGGCCAAGATTTTAAAAGCTAGAGATATTGATACTACGATTTCAGCCCAACACTTTGGGCATGCTGTTCGAGCTATTAAAAACCAATTGACTCGTGATTTTGAAAAAGCTGAAAAAGATGCCTTTAAACAAGAAAATCCTGATTTAGAAATCTTTGAACAAATGGGAGCAGGTGCCCTAGCCAAAGCAGTTGTTCACGGAGATGTGGATGGTGGATCTGTTATGGCAGGTCAAATTGCGGGGCTTGTTTCCAAAGAAGAAACCGTTGAAGAAATCCTAAAAGATTTGTATTACGGAGCAGCTAAGAAAATTCAAGAAGAAGCCTCTCGTTGGGCAGGAGTTGTAAGAAATGACTAAAACAGCCTTTTTATTTGCTGGTCAAGGTGCCCAGTATCTAGGTATGGGCCGTAATCTCTATGATCACTACCCTATTGTCAAAGAAACGATTGATCAAGCAAGTCAGGTACTTGGTTATGATTTACGTCATCTCATTGATAGGGAAGAAGCAAAACTCAATCAGACTCGTTATACGCAACCAGCCATTTTAGCGACTTCAGTTGCTATCTACCGTTTATTACAAGAAAAGGGCTATCAGCCTGATATGGTTGCTGGTTTGTCTCTTGGAGAATACTCTGCCTTGGTGGCCAGTGGCGCCTTGGATTTTGAAGATGCGGTAGCCTTGGTTGCTAAGCGTGGAGCATTCATGGAAGAAGCGGCTCCTGCTGGCTCTGGCAAGATGGTGGCTGTTCTCAATACACCAGTAGAGGTCATTGAAGAAGCCTGTCAAAAAGCTTCTGAACTTGGCGTAGTTACCCCAGCCAACTATAATACACCTGCACAAATCGTGATTGGTGGAGAAGTAGTTGCAGTTGACCGAGCTGTTGAACTCTTGCAGGAAGCAGGTGCCAAACGCTTGATTCCTCTCAAGGTTTCAGGGCCTTTTCATACCGCTCTCCTTGAGTCTGCTAGCCAGAAACTAGCTGAAACTCTAGCTCAAGTAAGTTTTTCAGATTTTACTTGTCCCCTAGTCGGCAATACAGAAGCAGCTGTCATGCAAAAAGAAGACATTGCTCAACTTTTGACGCGTCAGGTCAAGGAGCCAGTTCGTTTCTATGAAAGTATTGCAGTTATGCAAGAAGTAGGCGTAACCAACTTTATCGAGATTGGACCGGGGAAAGTTTTGTCAGGCTTTGTCAAAAAAATTGATAAAACGGTTAAACTAGCCAATGTTGAAGATCAGGCGAGTTTGGAAGCCTTGCTAGAAAACGAGTAATCCCTTCTCCCATAAATACAAGAGGAAACAGGAGAAAAGAATGCAACTAAAAAATAAAAATATCTTTGTTACAGGTTCGAGTCGTGGTATTGGTCTTGCCATTGCCCATAAGTTTGCTCAAGCAGGAGCCAATATCGTATTAAATAGTCGTGGGGCGATCTCAGAGGACTTGCTTGCCGAATTTGCAGACTATGGTGTCAAGGTGGTTCCCATTTCAGGAGACGTGTCGGATTTTGCAGACGCTAAGCGTATGGTTGAGCAAGCTATTGCTGAGCTGGGTTCAGTAGATGTTTTGGTTAACAATGCAGGAATTACCCAAGATACCCTTATGATTAAGATGACAGAAGCGGATTTTGAAAAAGT
This sequence comes from Streptococcus sp. 68, assembly GCF_013277415.1. Lineage (GTDB taxonomy): Bacteria > Bacillota > Bacilli > Lactobacillales > Streptococcaceae > Streptococcus. The sequence continues at coordinate 121,998 of NZ_VMMX01000001.1, forward strand.
GCTCAAGGTTAATCTGACTGGAGCTTTTAACATGACACAATCAGTCTTGAAACCGATGATAAAAGCCAGAGAAGGTGCTATCATCAATATGTCTAGTGTTGTTGGTTTGATGGGAAATATTGGTCAAGCTAACTATGCTGCTTCTAAGGCTGGTTTGATTGGTTTTACCAAGTCTGTGGCGCGTGAAGTGGCCAATCGCAATATCAGAGTTAATGCTATTGCACCAGGAATGATTGAGTCTGATATGACAGCTGTCCTATCAGACAAGGTAAAAGATGCCATGCTAGCGCAAATTCCTATGAAAGCATTTGGGCAGGCGGAGCAGGTTGCAGATTTGACAGTATTTTTAGCAGGCCAAGATTATCTAACTGGTCAAGTGGTTGCCATTGATGGCGGCCTCAGTATGTAGCAGAAGCTAGAGGTAAAAAAGATGAAACTAAATCGCGTAGTAGTAACAGGTTATGGAGTGACATCTCCAATCGGAAATACACCAGAAAAATTTTGGAATAGTTTGACAACTGGAAAAATCGGAATTGGTCCAATTACAAAATTTGATCATAGTGACTTTGATGTGCATAATGCGGCAGAAATCCAAGATTTTCCATTTGATAAATACTTTGTAAAGAAAGATACCAATCGTTTTGATAACTACTCTTTATATGCCTTGTATGCGGCTCAAGAAGCTGTTAATCATGCCAATTTGGATGTAGAGGCTCTTGATAAAGATCGTTTTGGTGTTATTGTGGCCTCTGGTATTGGTGGAATTAAGGAAATTGAAGATCAAGTGCTTCGTCTCAACGAAAAAGGACCAAAACGTGTGAAACCATTGACCCTTCCAAAAGCCTTGCCAAATATGGCTTCAGGAAATGTTGCTATGCGTTTTGGAGCAAACGGTGTTTGTAAATCCATCAATACTGCCTGCGCTTCATCAAATGATGCGATTGGGGATGCCTTCCGCTCAATTAAATTTGGTTTCCAAGATGTTATGTTGGTAGGTGGTTCAGAAGCCTCTATCACACCTTTTGCTATTGCTGGTTTCCAAGCCTTGACAGCTCTCTCTACTACAGAGGACCCAACTCGTGCTTCCATTCCATTTGATAAGGACCGTAATGGGTTTGTCATGGGTGAAGGTTCTGGGATGTTGGTTCTTGAAAGCCTTGAACACGCCGAAAAACGTGGCGCTACTATCCTTGCTGAAGTGGTTGGTTACGGAAATACTTGTGATGCCTACCATATGACTTCACCACATCCAGAAGGTCAGGGAGCTATCAAGGCCATCAAATTAGCCTTGGAGGAAGCTGAGATTTCCCCAGAACAAGTAGCCTATGTCAATGCTCACGGAACATCAACTCCTGCTAATGAAAAAGGAGAAAGTGGTGCGATCGTGGCTGTTCTTGGTAAGGAAGTACCTGTATCATCAACTAAGTCTTTCACAGGACATTTGCTGGGTGCTGCGGGTGCAGTAGAAGCTATCGTAACAATCGAGGCTATGCGTCATAACTTTGTACCAATGACAGCTGGAACAAGTGAAGTATCAGATTATATCGAAGCCAATGTCGTTTATGGACAAGGCTTGGAGCAAGAAATTCCATACGCTATTTCAAATACCTTTGGTTTTGGTGGCCATAATGCAGTTCTTGCTTTCAAACGTTGGGAGAATAAATAAGTATGAATTTAAACGATATTAAAGACTTGATGGCTCAATTTGACCAGTCAAGTTTGAGAGAATTTTCTTATAAAAATGGGACGGATGAGTTGCAGTTTAGCAAGAATGAAGCGAGACTGGTGCCTGAAGTTGCACCTCAAGTTACTCCAGCACCCATTCTAGCAACACCGAGTCCAGTAGCTCCTACATCTGCTCCATCAGAGACTGTAACAGAAGAGGTTCCAGCTCCAGCTGAAGCAAGTGTGGCTGCTGAGGGAGATCTTGTAGAAAGCCCACTTGTTGGGGTGGCTTACTTGGCTGCTGGCCCAGATAAACCTGCCTTCGTTACAGTTGGTGATACTGTTAAAAAGGGTCAAACACTGGTCATCATCGAAGCTATGAAAGTCATGAATGAAATCCCAGCTCCTAAGGATGGTGTGGTAACGGAAATTCTCGTTTCTAACGAAGAAATGGTTGAGTTTGGTAAAGGATTGGTACGAATCAAATGATCGATATTCAAGGAATCAAAGAAGCCCTTCCCCACCGTTATCCTATGCTCCTAGTGGACCGTGTCTTGGAAGTGAGCGAGGATACTATTGTTGCTATTAAAAATGTGACCATCAATGAGCCCTTCTTTAATGGTCATTTCCCTCAATACCCAGTTATGCCAGGTGTTTTGATTATGGAAGCCTTGGCGCAAACAGCTGGTGTCTTGGAGTTGTCAAAACCTGAAAATAAAGGGAAACTGGTCTTTTACGCTGGTATGGACAAGGTCAAATTCAAGAAGCAAGTTGTACCAGGCGACCAATTGGTTATGACGGCAACGTTTATAAAACGTCGTGGCACGATTGCTGTGGTTGAAGCAAAGGCTGAAGTGGATGGCAAGCTTGCGGCCAGTGGTACTCTTACCTTTGCAATTGGGAACTAAGGAGGTTCTCCATGTTTCGAAAAATTTTAATTGCCAATCGTGGTGAAATTGCGGTTCGTATTATTCGTGCGGCGCGTGAATTGGGCATTGCGACCGTAGCAGTCTATTCAACTGCTGATAAGGAAGCCCTTCATACTCTTTTAGCAGATGAAGCAGTTTGTATCGGCCCTGGTAAGGCAACAGAGTCTTATCTCAATATCAATGCGGTTCTATCAGCTGCAGTCTTGACTGAGGCAGAAGCTATTCACCCTGGTTTTGGCTTTCTCAGTGAAAATTCCAAATTTGCGACCATGTGTGAAGAGGTAGGGATCAAGTTTATCGGTCCATCTGGCCATGTTATGGATATGATGGGGGATAAGATCAATGCGCGTGCTCAGATGATTAAAGCAGGAGTGCCTGTCATTCCAGGTTCAGATGGAGAAGTACATAACTCTGAAGAAGCTTTGATTGTTGCTGAAAAAATTGGCTATCCTGTTATGCTCAAGGCTTCAGCGGGTGGAGGTGGTAAAGGGATTCGTAAGGTTGAAAAACCAGAAGACCTCGTTTCAGCCTTTGAAACTGCCTCTAGTGAAGCTAAGGCCAATTATGGCAATGGTGCCATGTACATAGAACGGGTCATCTATCCAGCTCGTCACATCGAGGTTCAAATCCTAGGAGATGAGCACGGGAATGTGATTCACTTGGGTGAACGGGATTGTTCTCTTCAACGAAATAATCAAAAGGTTTTGGAAGAAAGTCCTTCAATTGCAATCGGAAAAACGCTGCGTCATGAAATTGGTTCTGCTGCTGTTCGAGCTGCAGAGTCTGTTGGCTATGAGAATGCAGGGACCATTGAGTTTCTTCTTGATGAAGCAAGTGGCAATTTCTATTTCATGGAAATGAATACTCGTGTACAAGTAGAACATCCAGTAACAGAGTTTGTTTCAGGTGTGGATATCGTTAAGGAACAGATTCGCATTGCGGCAGGTCAGCCCCTGTCTGTTAAGCAAGAAGATATTGTTCTAAGAGGGCATGCCATCGAGTGTCGTATCAATGCAGAAAATCCAGCCTTTAACTTTGCTCCAAGTCCAGGTAAGATTACTAATCTATATCTGCCAAGTGGTGGAGTTGGCTTACGCGTGGATTCAGCAGTTTATCCAGGCTATACTATTCCGCCCTATTATGATAGTATGATTGCCAAAATCATCGTACACGGCGAAAATCGTTTTGACGCCTTGATGAAAATGCAACGTGCCCTCTATGAATTAGAGATTGAAGGAGTGCAGACCAATGCAGATTTCCAGCTTTACCTCATTTCAGATCGCAATGTCATTGCTGGGGATTATGATACTTCCTTCTTGATGGAAACCTTCTTACCTAAATATCAAGAAAAAGAATAAAATGACTTTAAGAGTTTAAACCGAAAAGGGGAATCAATGGCTCTATTTAGTAAAAAAGATAAGTATATTCGAATCAATCCCAATCGTTCGGTTAGGGAAAAACCTCAAGCTAAGCCAGAGGTTCCAGATGAATTATTCTCCCAGTGTCCGGGTTGTAAGCATACCATTTATCAGAAGGATCTGGGAAGTGAGCGTATCTGTCCGCACTGTAGCTATACCTTTCGTATTTCTGCCCAAGAACGCTTGGCTTTAACGATTGATATGGGAACCTTCAAGGAATTGTTTACAGGGATTGAAAGCAAGGATCCCTTGCATTTCCCTGGTTATCAAAAGAAATTAGCAGCTATGCGTGAAAAAACAGGTCTGGATGAAGCGGTTGTGACAGGAACAGCTCTTATTAAAGGTCAGACTGTAGCTCTGGGGATAATGGATTCCAACTTTATCATGGCTTCTATGGGTACGGTTGTAGGTGAAAAAATTACTCGATTGTTTGAGTATGCGACTGTCGAACAATTGCCAGTTGTCCTCTTCACAGCCTCTGGTGGCGCCCGTATGCAGGAAGGAATCATGAGTCTCATGCAGATGGCCAAGATTTCCGCAGCAGTTAAACGCCATTCAAATGCTGGTCTCTTTTACCTGACCATTTTGACAGATCCAACGACAGGTGGTGTGACAGCTTCTTTCGCTATGGAAGGCGATATCATTTTAGCTGAACCACAAAGTTTGGTTGGTTTTGCTGGGCGTCGTGTCATTGAAAATACGGTTCGTGAAAGCTTGCCTGAGGATTTCCAAAAGGCAGAATTCCTATTGGAACATGGCTTTGTGGATGCGATTGTCAAAAGAAGAGACTTGCCAGATACCATTGCTAGCCTAGTCAGATTGCACGGAGGGGGTCCTAGATGAATATTGCAAAAATAGTCAGAGAAGCGCGTGAGCAGAGTCGCTTGACAAGCTTGGACTTTGCGACAGGCATTTTTGATGAATTTATCCAATTACATGGTGACCGTTCTTTTCGTGACGATGGAGCAGTTGTTGGTGGTATTGGCTGGCTTGGAGATCAAGCTGTAACAGTGGTTGGTATCCAAAAAGGCAAGAGTTTACAAGATAACCTTAAACGGAATTTTGGACAACCGCATCCAGAAGGCTATCGTAAGGCCCTGCGTTTGATGAAACAGGCTGAAAAGTTTGGTCGTCCAGTTGTGACCTTTATCAATACAGCAGGTGCCTATCCTGGTGTCGGAGCAGAAGAACGTGGTCAGGGAGAAGCAATTGCTCGCAATCTCATGGAAATGAGTGACCTGAAAGTTCCGATTATTGCTATCATTATCGGTGAAGGTGGTTCTGGTGGGGCTTTGGCTCTAGCCGTTGCGGACCGTGTTTGGATGCTGGAAAATTCTATTTATGCCATTCTCAGCCCAGAAGGCTTTGCTTCCATTTTATGGAAGGACGGCAGTCGTGCCATGGAAGCGGCAGAACTGATGAAAATCACTTCGCATGAACTGTTAGAAATGGACGTAGTAGACAAGGTGATTTCTGAAGCAGGACTTTCTAGCAAAGAACTGATTAAGAGTGTCAAAAAAGAACTCCAAACAGAGCTGGCTAGACTTTCACAAAAACCGCTAGAAGAGCTGTTGGAAGAACGTTACCAACGATTTAGAAAATACTAATACTCTTCGAAAATCTCTTCAAACCACGTCAGCTTCGCCTTGCCGTATATATGGTTACTGACTTCGTNNGATTTTCATTGAGTATAATTCTTTAGAATATGCAAAAAACTAGAACTGACTGCCAGTTCTAGTTTTTATGTGGTTCTTACTCTGTGCAGAGGGGAAAGTCAAAAGGTGCTTGGAAGACCAAACACCTTTTCGATTATTCATTTTCTTCTGTCACAAATTGACTAAGCAGTCCGTTGATAAAACGGGCTGATTTTTGATCTGAAAAATTCTTAGCGAGTTCAATGGCTTCATTGACTGCTACAAGCTGAGGTGTATCAAATGATGTAATTTCAAAGATACCCAAGCGTAGTAAGTTTTTTTCGACCAAGGTCAAGCGTTCAACTGTCCAGCCTGACTTGAGGTGCTGGTTGATTTGTTTATCCAACTCTTCTTTTTGAGCTTGGATACCAGAAACCAAGTTTAGCAGAAAGGCTGGGATTTGCACATCTGCATCTTCACGGTCATGCGTGTAGGCAAAGTGACAAGCTGTTTCCATATCTGTGCCGAATTCAAGGCTCATAAGAGCTTGAAAAGCGCATTTACGAAGTTCACGTCTGGATTCTAATAGTGGACTAGTCATTGAGGAAGTCCTCGTCAAACAGATCTTTCAACTCAGGTTTTGGTGTTTTGTCTGGAACGATTCCCGCAACGTGAATATTGACAACAGAAAGTTCCACATCAGCCATATTACGAACAGCGTCCTTAACAGCTTTTTGGATAGCCATAGCAACTTTAGGTACTTTCACACCGTACTCAAGGTAGAGATAGATGTCAGCAGTTAGCTCTTCGTTGCTTTCTTTTAAGTAGACGCCACGACCAAGAGAGAGTTTTGATAGGGTGTCAGATACGGATTTATTTGAAAATGAGTGGACACCATCAACTTTAGCAGTTGCGATGGCAATGATTTTTTCAAGTACACGTGGAGCGATAACGATTTCGCCAAATTGTTCTTCAATTCCCATAGAATGACCTCTTTCTAGAGATTAGGCACGAGAAACGTAAGTTCCTTCTGCAGTGTTGATGATCAATTTTTGTCCAGCTTCGATGAAGTCAGGAACGTTGACAACAAGTCCAGTTTCCATAGTTGCTGGTTTACCAGAACCTGTAACAGTAGCACCTTTGATAGATGGTTGTGTTTCAGCGACTGTCAATTCAACAGTAGTTGGTACAGTTACACCGATTACTTCAGTTCCGTAGAATTGGATTTTCACATCAGAGTTTTCAAGGATGTAAAGCAATTCATTTTCAACGTTTACGACAGGGATTTCGTATTGGTCGTAAGTTTCAGTGTTCATGAAGTAGGCAGTTTCATCCATTTTGTACAAGTATTGAGCTGGGACAGTTTCGATAATAGCTTGTTCGAATTTTTCTTCTGGACGGTAGCTTGTGTCAAATGTAGAACCAGTACGGACATCACGCAATTTCATACGCATGATTGTGTTTCCTTTACCTGGTTTGTGGTGGCTAGCTTCCAAAACGCGGATCAATTTTCCGTCTGCAGTTTCAAATGTCATACCAGCTTTCAATTTGCTTGCTTCAATCATGTTTTTACCTCTTTAATAAATATTATTACTCTTCATTTTACCATAAAAGGAATGAAAAAGAAAGTTGGAGGTGGGATAATGGAAATATTTACCTATATTTTTTAATGAAATTTATCAGTAAATATCTTAAAAATTTCTTTGAAATATGATACAATTTGTACAGTATATGTGTACCTAAGCGTGCATATATATATATATATAAGGTGGCAAACTATGTTTAAATTATCGAGACAACAAAAAGATCATCGTTATTTTTGTGGAAATAGATACGAAAAATATTCGATTAAAAAATTAAAAGTTGGTGCTGCGAGTGTCTTAATCGGGGCAGGATTTTTGTTTGGTTACAATGTAGATACGGTAGAAGCAGCCTCTGCTACTGAAACCACTGAAGCGGTAGTAACGAAGGATGCGGATACGGGACTAAACCAAGCTCAAGAAAATACGCAAGCAGGAACTGTCTCTGAGTCAAAATCAGATAGTGAAACAACATCAGAGTTAGCTGAACAACCAAAAATAAATGAAGAAAAGTCAGCTGAGCCAGCGATACCTGTAAAAGAAAATGAAAAAGAAGCTGAACAAGCTTCAGCAGTTTCAGAACATACTAACACTGCAGAAGCAACTGAGACAAAACCATCTATCAATTTATCTCTCTTGCAAGCAAAATTAGCTGATTTGGAAGCTCAAATTGAACGAATCCGAGGAAATAAAAAACAAGCTTCTCAAATCCAAAATGCCGAAAAACTCGTTGCAGAAGCTAAGCAATATTTAGGCACTTTGGATGCAACACAGTCAGGAGCTGATAAAAAAGCTAAAGAAATCAGCTCATTAACTTCTATCTTAAAATCAATTAAAGCTGAAGAAACACCTAAAGAAAATAAAAATCAAGATAGTCGTAATGGCAAAAAGATGGAAGAAGGAGTAAGCTTTAGAGAGGGAGTTACAAGCCAAGCTATATCCGGAGATGTTCATTTTGATAGTCATAATGGACCAACAGAAAAACAAATTCCTGTTGCAAATGAAGGGAATGGGAGTCGTTATCAAAAAGTATCTATAACTTACTCTGCATCCTCTGATGAAACGGTTGTTGATGGAAAAGTTCGTATTACAGTTCCGAAAGAATTTTTACATTCAAAATCGCAACCAGAATTTAAACACTCTACATTTGTTAAGAAAGTAGAAGATAAATCAACAGAGGCTGCTTATATTTATGAATTGAGTCTTAATCCTATGACAGGTGGAACAGTTGCAGAGAGTGAGATGATATTGCGAGTTGGTACCTCTATAAAAAACGCTCCAAGTAATGGTGATCGACTTCCTATTACTGTAGAATTAGGAACTGGTGATAATTATACGGTTTCTAAGACTATAACTGCAACGTTTGATTATTTATCTGAAATTCTTTATCGAGAATCAGATACTCGTAAAAAAGAAGTAGGAAGCTTTATTTTTGGTAATCTGTATATTGACTATACAAAATCTGAAGCTGAATGGAAATTAGGAAATGTTATTGATGGTACTTTTAAGCCTATTGAAAATGCAACGTACAAATTACCTTTTATTGCAGCAAATACAGCCTATATCCGGAATAGAGAAGCAGATGAGAATGGAACTGCTTCTCATAACGGGAATGGTCGATTGTTAAAATATGATTACACAATTAGTGGAATTCCTGACATTTTTGAAATAGCTCCAGGTATGAGAGGTAGTGATAGGTGGAAACTGGAAAATGGAGTGGCAACTTTTATACCAGAGAATGGGGTTAGTGAAGGTACTAATACTAATGATTATGCTCTTTATTTACGATTAAAAAAGGGAGTTTTGACGACATCTGATGAAATTCAAAAATATATTGATACTACACCGACTAAAGGGTATCTTCCACCAATTACTTATACTGCAGTAGGGCATCGACCAGATGGCTCAACATTTACACAAGAATTACCAAGTAACAATGCATTTCGTGTTTATGCCACAAATGGACTTTCTACTATCGGAAGCTTATATACCTATATTTGGACTCCTAGTAATCAGAAATTATATTCAAATCAATCAGATACAGATACTTTTAGGGCTTCGGTTAGATTGGAAGATTCTCAGATGAAAGGTGATGGGGGAATCTTTTCGGGTAATTTTGTTAATTACTTTATTCCGAAAGATCAGAAAGATAATTATTTTACATCTGTTAGACTAGGAGATTTTAAATATGCTAAGTTAAACGCAAATGGAACTAAATCAACTCTTAATTATACTGATGCAAGTGGAACGTTAGTAAAACCATTTAAATTATATGGAATAAATGAGCAAAATCAACCTGAATTGATTAAAGAGTACTCAAATGCAGAAGAAATGGCAACTACCATTAAACTTGATTCGTCCAAACACTATCAACATCTTGTGTTAGAACATTCAGGAATTGAAGACAAGTATTATAAAGATGGGGAAAAAATAAAAATTAAAGAATTTAATGCTTTTCTAGATGTAAAGGTACCTAGTTGGAAAGAAAAAAGTGAAGATGATAAAATTACTAGTTATAAAAATCGAATCAATTTAAGTTTCAGTGAAAATCTAACTCAAGCTTCTAATGAAGTTCGCCCACAAACAGGAAAATTTAGAGAAGCTGTTCATAATAAAACACCTTATGAGTTATCACTCGAAATGAATGTACTGAATGGCAGAGGAGTTAATAGTAAAGATATTTCTAGAGGAAAAATTCTTCCAGTAATTGTTAGTTATCATGCAACTGATTATTTTAAATCATTAAATGAAAGTGAAAATGGTGTACAAACAAGAAACCTATCAAAATTGGATCCAAATATAACTGAAACGAAAATAATGCTACTTGCAGATCCTAAAGTTCCGTTAAAAGACTTTCGTGTGACAACTGATAATCGATTATTAACAACAGATGTAGTGTATACTCCAAATGAAGGTAGAGCTTTATATGATTATGATAAAATAAAAGAAAAATATACTACTGTAATACCAACTAGAACAATTACTAACTATAAAAACACAGGAAAAACAGCATATATTTTTGATACAAAAGATTTAGGAATAACGAAATATGATGTTTCTGAGAATATAACGGCAGAGCAGGGATATAGACCTGTGGCTTTAACTTTTGAAGTTGAAAATAATGGATTAGTAGAAAGTAATACTTATAATATTGAGTCTTATTTAGTTTGGAATAGTAATTCACAAACATTAAAAGGACGAGATCGTTCGTTGAATTCGGATTATGTTGATGGGCATGAAAGTGGTAATACAATATCCAGAGCAAGTGTTGATGTAAAATTTACAAATGTTATTGAGTATTACACTGCACTTGGTATCTCAAAACCTGGAACTCCAGTTGTTCGAGGAATTATAGATGTAGTAAATGGAAATGAAGTGACCTTAACGCCAACTATTCAAAACTTAACAGATAATCCACAACAAATTAAAGAGGCAGTTGTATTAGTACCTAAAAAAGAAGCAGTTACATATTTAGAAGGACCAATTGTTGATAAATCTGATTCATGGGACGTTGTTTATACGACTTCAACTGTGGCAGATAAAACTACAGCGACATATGTAACAGCAGATCAGATTTCTAATTGGAAAGATGTAACAGCTGTAAAATATGTTTTCAAATCTGATTATCAAGTAACTAAAGAAACACCTTTTGTAGATCATTTTAATGTTAGAGTCGACCAACAAAATCCAAACTTTATCCAAAGTACATCACAAATATTTTTGAAAAATGCTTCAAATACTTGGTTAGAATCAAATGTTGTAGGTCTTAGAACAGAAGATATTAGAGGTAAAGTTATTTCTCGCTACTATACAACTAGTGGATTGGATTTATCACCAAGAGATTCTGAAGCAAGAAGAACTACCGAAGGATTTGCGAATGAGCCATACACGACCAATAAAAATGACGTTATGAATAAAAATGGACGAACTTACATTTATAAAGAGTTAGATCCAACCTCTGCAACACCATCGGGAACATATGAAAAGCAAGTCACTAAGAAAGTAACTTATTTGTATGAAGAAGCTAGGGAAGTAACTGAAACAAAAAAAGTTAAACGAACTATTAATTATTTAGAAAAAAATAACGAAACTAATGTGATTTCACAACCTGTTGAACAAGTTGTTACAGCATCGAGAAAAGTTTATACAGGAAAAGAAACAGGTCGAGTGGTAGAAGGTAATTGGGAAATTCCTGCAAATGCTAAATGGGAGTCTGTAACTTCTCCAACACCTTCAGAATGGGAAAAACCTGAGGTGAAAGTTAATGATCAATATATCGCTAAAGCGGCAATTGATGAAGTAAGAATTACACCTGAAGTCCTTAATAATGGTGATATTATTGAAAATGTATACTATGAGCGATTTGTACCAGTTGGTGGAGATGTAGTTGCAAAATATGTTATTGAAGGTACAACAACTGAATTAAAACCAGCAACAGATGTTGCTAAGGGATTAAAAGTTGGAACAGGCTATACTTCAACAGCGCCAGTAGCAGGTGAAGAATTAACAGATACTGATGGGAAAGTTTATGTATATAAAGGACATAAAGCTACATCAGCTGGAGAACAAGGTACAGTTACAGCGGATAAACAAGAAGTCGTTTATGAGTACGCACCAAAAGTAGGTGGAAACGTCGAAGTTAAATACGTCATCGCAGGAACAGAAACAAACCTAAAAGATCCAGTAGCATTAGTAACAGATGGACAAGTAGGAAGTGACTATACTGCGACGAAAGACGCAACTATAAGAAAAGAAGATGGACGAGTTTATAAGCTTGTTGAAGCAAATAATGGATTAAAAACAGGTTCAGCTGCAGAAATAGGTCAAGTATCTACAGAAAAACAAACAGTTACTTATGAGTATGTGTTGCAAAATGGAGACGTAACTGTTAAGTACGAAGACGAAGCAGGAAATGCAATTTCAACACCAAATGAATTGAAAAAAGGTGTCGAAACAGGAACAGCTTACGATACAACCCCTGCAGAGATTAAGAAAGACCGTATCCAAACAGCCGATGGCAAAGTGTACAAGCTGAAAGAGACCAAAGCAGATTCCGCTCCAGAAACTGGTAAAGTAAGTGATACCCCAGCGGTCATCACATACGTATACACATTAGAAAATGGTGACGTAACTGTTAAGTACGAAGACGAAACAGGAACAGCAATTTCAACACCAAATGAATTGAAAAAAGGTGTCGAAACAGGAACAGCTTACGATACAAGGCCAGAAGATGTTAAGAAACCAAGAATTCAAACAGCAGACGGCAAAGTATATAAACTGAAAGAGACCAAAGCAGATTCCGCTCCAGAAACTGGTAAAGTAAGTGATACCCCAGCGGTCATCACATACGTATACACATTAGAAAATGGTGACGTAACTGTTAAGTACGAAGACG
>NZ_VMMX01000010.1:0-215954 GCF_013277415.1 Streptococcus sp. 68
AAACTTTTTTTACTTTTTTCAAATCGCTAACTTCTCAAAATAACTTCCACTTACCTGACCAAAGTGGAAATTAGTCTAAAACGGATTTTTATGGTGGAATTAAGTGTGAGACGTTTGAGTTAGAAATGAGGTACACTATGACAAAACATAAACACCTTACCCTTTCAGACCGTAACGATATCCAACTAGGCTTATAGCGCGGTGAAACCTTCAAAGCTATCGGACAATCCATTCTAAAAGACCCAACTACTGTTTCTAAAGAAGTCAAACGAAACAGACAAGTCCGAGAGTCTACATGCAATAATCTTCCTTGCCCTCTACTCAGTAAAGCTCCCTTTGTCTGTAATGGCTGCCCTAAAAGAAGACAAAATTGTGGCTATAAGAAGATTTTATACCTCGCTAAGCAAGCTCAAAAACAATACGAACAAACTCTTGTCGAAGCTCGTGAAGGAACTCCCCTCAATTCCAAGACCTTCTGGGACATGGACAAAGTCATTTCTGATGGGGTTAAAAAGGGACAACACATCTATCATATTCTGAAAACTCACAATCTTGATGTCAGCTCCTCAACCGTCTATCGGCACATCCGAAAAGGATACCTATCTATCGCTCCTATTGACCTAGTCAGAGCCGTTAAATTCAAAGAAAGACGGAAAAATAATCTACCTTCCATCCCTAAAGAAGACAAAAAAGGGCGTTCCTATGAGGATTTCCTAAATTATTTGGCTCTTAATCAACTAGACTCTTGGCTGGAAATGGACACGGTTATGGGTAGAATGGGAGGTAAAGTCCTACTCACCTTCAATCTATCTTTCTGTAACTTTATCTTCGCTAGACTTCTGGATAATAAAACTGCCCTTGAGGTTACCAAACACCTCTATGACATCAAGAACACCCTGCACCAAGCTGACAAAGATTTCTTCCAACTCTTTCCTGTCATTCTTACCGATAATGGTGGAGAGTTTGCCAGGGTCGATGATATCGAAATGGATGTGCAAGGAGAGAGTAAACTCTTCTTTTGTGACCCTAATCGCTCTGACCAGAAAGGCAGAATTGAGAAAAATCACACGCTGATTCGCGACATTCTACCTAAAGGAACTTCTTTTGACAATTTAACTCAAGAGGACATCAATCTCGTCTGCTCTCATGTCAACAGCGTCAAACGTGCTGCTTTGAATGGAAAGTCAGCTTATGAACTCTTTGCCTTTACTTATGGAGAAGAAATTCCTAAGCTTCTCGGCATTTCTAAAATACCTGCAGAAGACGTCTGTCAGTCTTCTAAATTACTCCAACATAAGATCTAAAAACTAATCTTTAACCCCATTCAAACGTCTCACACTAACTTCCACTTGGATTAGCAGTGGAACTTAGTTTGGGAATTTACCGTTTTTTCATGAATTCCTAATGGGTACGGATGTCAAACTCTTTAAACACAATACGTAAGTCTCTTAATACTCTTTGACGACCTCGGAATCGTTCATTTCTTAAGATGCGTTCTAGTTCTTCTTGTTGATCTTTAGTTTGTTTGTTTCTATAATCTCTTAGTGTTTCATGAAAGAGATAATAATCATCTAGCCAGAGACCGCCCTCACTTATACGATGACTTATCTCACCCACTTCTTCATAAAGCTCTTTATCATATCTCCGTTTGTGACTTTCTTGCTTACGGAGATAATCTAAAATTCGATTCCGGAATTTTGTTTTGAAATATTTACGTAAACGAGGAATATCTTCTGCCAGCTCTTCTTCTCTACTAATCAATTCATGTAGACATATCATTCCCTCTTGATCCCAGTCCGATAACTCCCATAAATGAAGGTAATATTCATTTCTACACTTGTATACAATTCCTTGGACTTCTTCATACAATTCTTTAATCATTCTTTTCCCCTTTCTAAATACAGTTTAACAAATCAAAAAACTAATTTGGTTATTTCTCCCCATTCTGTTCCCTACACCGTCTAAACTGCACAAAAAAGAGAGGCTCAGCCTCTCTTTGGGTTATTTTTCGTCATTCATTTTTGACTTTACTTCATCATAAGATAATGCATGAGATTCCTCTTCTATGGTTTCAGGCATCTTTCCTGTTTCATAAAGAGCTTTAATTTGTGTACTATCCAATGTTTCGTATTTCAATAATGCTTCTGCAATCAACTTGTGAGTTTCACGATTTGACTGAATAATTTCAGCAGCTTTATTTCGTGCTTCATTCAATAATGAACGAACTTCTTCGTCAATTTCATAAGCTGTTTGTTCTGAAATTAATTTTTGAGGACTCTGTGCCCCAAACATAGCATGATTTCCTTCATATTGTACTGGGCCAAGTTTTTCACTCATACCGTACTCTGTAACCATTGCACGCGCCATTTGTGTCGCTTGTTCAAAGTCGTTTGAAGCTCCTGTAGTTTGGACATTAAAGATAATTTCTTCAGCTACACGTCCACCCATTAAGCCAGCCAATTGCTCTTTCATATCTTCTTTAGATAGAAGCATTTGATCTTCCTTAGGAAGTGCAATCATGTAACCACCTGCACGACCTCTTGGTACAATTGTAACCTTATGAACAACACGGGCATTCGACAAGACTAGACCAACAATGGTATGTCCTGCCTCATGGTAGGCAACCAATTCACGTTCTTTTTGTGAAACTGTCTTATCTTTCTTAGAAGGTCCAGCAATCACTCTATCTTCTGCTTCATCAATATCTGAAGCATCAATTATCGATTTATTGCGACGAGCGGCAACCAAGGCTGCTTCATTCAAGACATTCTCTAAATCAGCACCAACAAAGCCTGGAGTTTGTTGAGCAACTAATTTCAAATCAACATCTTCTGCTAAAGGCTTGTTCTTAGCATGAACTTTCAAGATTGCTTCACGACCTTTAACATCAGGGCGACCAACCAATACTTTTCTATCAAAACGTCCTGGACGTAAAAGGGCAGGGTCTAGTACATCTGAACGGTTTGTCGCAGCGATAACGATAATCCCTTCATTTCCCTCAAAACCATCCATCTCAATCAAGAGTTGGTTCAAGGTTTGCTCACGTTCATCATTTCCTCCACCAAGGCCGACACCACGTTGGCGTCCGACAGCATCAATTTCATCGATAAAGATAATAGCTGGCGCTGCTTTTTTGGCATCTTCAAAAAGAGAACGAACACGACTAGCTCCAACTCCGACAAACATTTCTACAAAGTCAGAACCCGAGATACTAAAGAATGGAACACCTGCTTCTCCGGCGACTGCTTTAGCAAGCAATGTCTTACCTGTTCCCGGAGGTCCCTCCAAAAGAACACCTGCTGGAATACGGGCTCCAAGTTTTGTAAATCGTTTTGGATCTTTTAAGAATTCAACAACTTCAACTAGTTCTTGTTTTTCTTCCTCAGCTCCAGCAACATCTGAAAATCTTACTTTAATATCTTCTTTATTTGCAGCTTTAGCCTTACTACGTCCAAAACTCATTGGGTTACGACCATTGCCTCCCCCCATATTTCCCATCATAGAGAATAGGAAGAAGAAAAGAATCCCAAATGGCACAATGGATACGAGTAGATTAATCCACATACCACTTGAACTTTCATGCTTAACAGTTACTTCCGCTTTATGATCAGAAGCAAGCTTTTGCAATTCTGATACTGTGGTATCAGAGGGAAGAATAATACTTGAAAATTTCTCTACTGTTGTAACAGATGGAGAAAAGAACTGAATGCCTGTTTCTTCTTTATTTGTTTTAGGATTTTTATAGACACCAGAAACTTCGATAACACTACCATTTGGTTGATAAGTTAATTCTTTTACATTGTCATCGGTAATTTCTTTTACCAATTCTGTATAATTAATTTGCTCACTTTTCCCTGCAACACTACCTGTACTAAAATACTGGTAAGCTGTAACTAGGAAAAAAATAAGTAATAACCATAGAAATGGATTTTTAATTAAACCATTATTTTGTTTTTTCATTAAAAATTATTCTTTCTAATTTGAATACACTTCTTCTTTCAATACTCCAACATAAGGAAGATTACGATAATTTTCTTTGTAGTCTAAACCATAACCTACTACAAACTCATTTGGGATAGTAAAGCAGGTATAGTCTGCCTCAATTTCTACAACACGTCCCTCTGGTTTATCCAATAAGGTTGAAATCTTAACAGAAGCTGCTTCTCTTGCAATAAACATATCTCGCAAATTCTTCAAAGTTTGACCTGTATCAATGATATCTTCTACAAATAGAACATGTCTTCCTTTGATATCTTGAGTCACATCTTGTTTAATATTGATAACACCACTACTTGCTGTTCCACCATGGTAGCTAGAAACCATCATGAAGTCCATTTCAATATGTGTATCAATATGTTTAACCAATTCAGCCATAAAAGGAATAGATCCTTTTAAAATCCCAACTAAAATTGGATTTTTTCCTGCATAGTCTTTGGTTAATTGAGCACCTAATTTTTTAGCAGCTTCTGTAATTTCATCGTGTGAAACGAGGATTTTTTTAATATCGTTTTCTAACATTTTTTTACCTATCTATTTTTTCTATATAAAGTATAGTGTTCATTATATCATTTTTCGTGTTTTTACTCAAATTACTGGTCGCAATTCCCAAAATTGAGACAATTTCACCAAATTGCTCAATAATCAGAGCAGATTTTCGCTTTTCCATAGGGATTTTCAAATCGATAAATAGACGTCTGAGTTTTTTTCTATGTCCATTTTGAATCAAAAAATCTCCTGGTTTTCGATGACGAATGTGTATGGATGTTTCTCGTGAAACAGGTATTCGCTGAATTGATTCACCTTCTAATGGAAGTCCAAAGGAAAATAAATATCCTTGATAAGATACCTGATTTTGATAGTGTAACACAAATTCATCTTCCTTTTCATCAGCCTGCGGACTGATTTTACAAATCTGAAACTGTTGATACTCTTTTATCAATTCATAGCCATTTTTAAGCGGATGACAATACTGGCTTTTAGATTTTAAAATTTGCCGAACTTCAGCAAACTGCGCTTTTGTAAGATTCAAATCTGGAAAACGATTCAGATAAGTTTGAAGTAAAACTCTTTGTGTAGACTCAGAGTAAGACAATAGCTGCTCTAAATTTTCTACATCAATATTCTTTGATAATTCAGCTATTGCCAAATCATAATCTAAAATTTCATTGCCGATACTTAAGATTGCATCTCTAAATCGAAGATTTTCTTTTTCTAATTCTGGTAAATAAGAATTTCGAATACGATTGCGAAAATAATGATTTTCCTGATTTGATGTATCTTCAAAGTGAAAAATTGGTGGAAAGTCTTTTTTCTGAAAATGCAAGAAGGGCCGAATGATTTCTATCTCTCCGACTACTTGCTTCTCCTTAATTCCTGATAGATAGCGCAAGCGAGTTCCTCGAATCAAACGCATCAAAATCGTTTCCACCTGATCATCAGCATGGTGGGCAGTGACTAAAGCTGTCGCACCTGTCTTTTTCATGACCTCTTGAAAAAAATCATAACGAAAATGTCGAGCACGCGCTTCTGAAAATTCTCCTAAAAAATTGCTGATATAAATAGGAAGCTCTGCTTCAGCAGCCAACTTCCTTAATTCCTTTTCTTCCCAATCTGATTCTACTCTCTGCTTATGATTCACATGAGCTAGAATCAATTCAATTTCTAACTCTTTTTGATAAGTAGATAATACCTTAAATAGAAACATAGAATCTAATCCACCAGAAAGAGCTAGCACCACCTTGGTATGCTTTTTAAAATATCCTCTCTTGAGAAAATGATTTAAAAAATCTTGTTCCCTCATTTTAGAACCTCATAAACATCCTTGGATATCTGAGAAATTGTATCATAATCAGAATTCTTAGTGAAAATAGAAAGAATAAATGGAGAATCTGCGTAGACAACACCCGTATCATGCTTAAATTCGTCCGCATCCCCAATTTTATGAGCTACCTTCACAGAAACACCTTTGGCAATTCGCTGATTATCAAAATCTGTTTTAGTCAAAGACTCTAGCACAAATCCATTTTGATTATAAATAGCTTCCATGACCTTCCCGGCCATCTTGGAAGAAATCAATTTTTCTTTTGGATCCCAATCATCTCCCATAATGGCAGACATCTTGGATTTGAATGTGGCATCAGATTGGTTTGAAATGTAATAACCCAATATATTATGAGCTACATTATCAGATTCTTTAGATACTTTTGTAATTAAATCCTTGAGAGAATATTCTTTATTATCCTCTTTTTTAGGAAGACTACCACTTCCCTCTGGTTTATAAGAACCTGGAAAATCATTGACTTCAGATACGTATTTTACAGTCGTATCTAACTGATAAAGACCCTCATTTATTTTTTCTTGCGCATAATAGAGATAAGGGAGTTTCAAAACACTAGCTGCATACATCTTTTCATCTTGATTGATACCAGCTTCTTTTCCAGTAGTCAGTTGCTTAACATAAATAGAGAATGAATCCTTCTGATATTTTTCCGATAACATTTCTTGGACTTTACTCATCCGATTATCTTCTTCAGAAGTTGATTCCTTATCTACCCATCCAGCCTGATCAATATGTAGAAATTCTTTTCCTTCTACAAACATGGTCTTATCGATTGATACTTGCGAATAAGCTGATGAGGATGATTTCACTTCTTTTAAATCATAAGGGCTATTATACAGTTTAAAGTCAGATTCTAACCATACTTTTTTTATTGTAGGAGTTACCTCTGACTGATCATATAAAAATCGTTTGTCCGCAGCTATAAATTGATGGTTGGATAACTTAAATACTGGAATCCCTTGTTTATTTAAACGCCACTCGGTTATTTGGAAACTTGTTTTGGGAGTCAATTTTCCAGATTCCACTACTAAATCTTCATTCGCATAAACAGGAACCTCTCCATAAACCATGGGAGAACTTAATTTTTCTCTAAAATAAATACCAAAGTCAGATTGTGAAAGGTAATAAATTTCTTTCGAAGTATAGACGACTTCTTTTTCTGTGCTAACGACTTTTGAAATGGTCAAAAAACTTGGTAGCAACAAAATAATTAAGAATTTACGCATTCTTCCTTTCCTTTTCTTCTTGTAAACGCAATAATTGATTTTTATCAGCCAACTCTTCCAGCTTTTCATCCGATAGACTCAAAAATTGCTCAATTACGTCTAATAATTTTTCCATTTTATCACCTTTGAAGCAAGTCAGGAATCGTATAAACTATTTCCCTCGACTTAGAATAATAGTACTTCGCTCGTGTATATTTGGCAGCATAATCCTCATCTTTCAACTTGGTAGCAAATGCTGTCTCCTTATCCTTTTCATCACTCAAAGTCTGATACTGAGTTTGCAAGTCTGCTAGTTGCTGACGTCTTTGGAGTAATTGCTGATAGCTCTGCGCTAAATTAAAAGTTGGCAAAATAAATAACAGCATAATCAAAATCAATACCCACCCCATAAAACGATTCCGTTTTTGCCGTTCTTTCATCAGGTAGCGACGGCGTTGGTGTTCATTTTGAATAAAAGAATTATTCAATTGTACAATATTTTTAGACATTTTCTTCTACCCGTGTTTCACTGATAATTTCATACATGCCTGCTGCATCTTCTTTTTTTGTACTATCTTTCATCTCTAGTACTTTTACAAGTAGCAACTTGTTTCCAAAACGAATTTCAACTTGGTCATTAACTTTCAAATCCGTTGAACTTTTGGCCAAGATTCCATTTACCTTGATTCTACCTTTATCTGCTACTTCTTTTGCGACTGTACGACGCTTGATAATTCTTGATACTTTTAAATATTTGTCTAATCTCATACTTATTACCTCAACTTATTATTGTACCATTTTTATCCATTTTATAGAAGAAAAACATCAAATGGAATTTTCTTCCTTCGACTCTTTTATCTCTAATAAACTTTCTCCAAAAATCAGCAGACCTTCTAAAATTTCATAATCCTTCTTATTTCGAACATCAAATACAAGCTCCATTGATCCCTTATTCTCAGCGATGCCTGTTTTTAAGTTCGTTGCGGATAAAGCTTTAAAATAATCTTGAGCTAAAAACAGTCGTTGAGTGACTTTTTCAAATTGAACTGTAATTTTATTATCTTTTCTTTCCACACGTTGAACAAAGATCTTGTCCAAATATGACTTGACTAAACCAATCTCTAAAAGATAGGCTACTACATCCGGGTATTCTCCAAAACGGTCTATCAACTCCTCTTGTAACTCTTCATAATTGACACGATTGTCAATTTGACGAATTTTCTTGTAAATTTCAATCTTATGTCGTTGATCAGAAATATAAGTATCAGGAAGATAGGCATCAATTTGTAAAATCAATTCGGCATTACCTTTGGTTCTTGTGTTAGCATTAGCATTACCGTTTCGTTTAGCAATAGCTTCCTCTAATAACTGCGAATACAATTCAAAACCAACAGAATCAATGAAACCAGACTGGGATTTTCCTAGGAGATTTCCTGCTCCGCGAATCGAAAGATCTCGCATAGCAATCTTAAATCCAGATCCCAATTCTGTAAATCCTTTGATGGCTTCTAATCTCTTCTCAGAGACTTCACTGATTGATTTTTCTGGACGATACATGAGATAGGCATAAGCAATACGATTACTACGACCGACTCTTCCTCTTAACTGATACAAGGTTGACAAGCCCATATGGTCCGCATTTTCAATAAATAAAGTATTGGCATTTGGAATATCCACCCCTGTCTCAATAATGGTAGTCGTCACTAAAATATCATACTGACCTTCAATGAAATCCAGTAGAGTATTTTCTAACTGAATCTCACTCATTTGCCCATGAACATAACCAATCGAAGCCTCTGGAATCAACTCCTGTAATTCTGAAACCTTCTGGTCAATCGTGTCAACTTTGTTGTAAAGATAGTAAACTTGACCTCCACGCTCCATTTCACGCAAAACAGCATCACGAATGACACTCTCATTCTTTTCCAAAACATAGGTTTGCACTGGATAACGATTAGTCGGCGGAGTTTCAATAACAGACAAATCTCTGATTCCCAGCATAGACATATGAAGGGTACGAGGAATTGGCGTAGCGGTCAAGGTTAGGACATCCACTTGTTTTTTCAATTCTTTCAAGGTTTCCTTATGCTTGACACCAAATCTCTGTTCTTCATCAATAATCATCAAGCCCAAATCAGCAAACACAACATCTTTTGACAAAACACGATGGGTTCCAATCAAAATATCAACTTGACCCTTTTTCAATTTTTCAAGTGTTTCAGTCTGCTCTTTTTTACTTCTAAAGCGACTCAACACATCAATATTAACTGCAAAATTTTGGAATCGTTCCTTAAAATTTGTATAGTGCTGTTGCGCTAAAACCGTTGTCGGAACTAGAACGACAACCTGTTTGTGATCATTGACTGCCTTAAAGGCTGCACGCATAGCAACTTCAGTCTTTCCAAAACCAACATCCCCAACTAAAAGTCGATCCATTGGCTGAGAAGCCTGCATATCGCTCTTGATTTCCTCAACACTACGAAGTTGATCATCCGTTTCAACATAAGGGAAGGCATCATCAAAAGCATGTTGATCCTCATCATCAGCTGAGAAAGCAAAACCCTTCAACTGGCTGCGCTCAGAATAAAGTTTGATTAAATCGTCAGCTATATCCTCTACCTGGTTCTTAACTTTTTGCTTGGCTTTTTTGAAATGACCGTCATTTAATTTATTGAGTTTAGGAGCTTTCCCGTCACTTGAAACGTATTTGGACAGTAGATGAATCTGTTCCACTGGGATAGAGATTTGATCCCCGTTTTGGTATTGGACGCTAACATAATCGCGGTGAATCCCTTTGATTTCAATGGTTTCAATTCCTAGGTATTGACCAATTCCATGAATGTGGTGAACAACGTAGTCCCCTTTTTCAAGTTCATTATAATCTTTTAAGCGCTCTGCATTTGAAACATGTTGTCTTCGAAAACGACGTTTTAATTTCTTTTGAAAAATCTCATGTTCAGTAATCACCAGAATTTTTTCATCTACAAAATGAAAACCATGTCTGAGATTGCCCTCGATTAAGTTTACAGATTCTTGACAGATTCTTGACTTATCTCTAGAATCCAATTTAATCTGATATTCCTCTAACACATCCTCCAATGTTTTACTTCCCATTGAATTGCTAGACTGCAGAATAATAGTATAATCCATTTTTTTGTATCGCTCAATTTCTTCTTTTAGAAAAGAAAATTGATTGAAAAACTCCTGCATAGGATATTGATTAAATTGATAAATTTGATCAAACTTGAGATTTCCTAAACCCTTTTGCATATTAGAGAAAAAGGTAACCGGACTCTGTTTTTTATAGATATGCTCTGTATCAGCAAAATACTGCATCTCAGAAAATGCTTTACTATTCTGTAATTCTTCTGTAAAGTATTGTGCTAATTCTCTTTCAAATACTTCATACTGATTCATTAATTTTTGATAATCATCAAAGAATATTGGGGTATCTTTTTCAATATAGTCAAAAACAGTCCACCTCTTGTCATAACACAAAGATAAAAATTTCCGAGAATCTAAATGAACTTGTTTTTGGTAAAAACTTGAAAAAATTTCTTCTAAGTATGATTTTAAAATAGGTGATAACGTTTTTGAAATTTGTTTTTCTAAAGCTGACTGACCTCGTTTATAATCCTTTTCTCTCAAAAGAATATCACTAGCTGGAAAGATAGTAAGTTCTGTCTGATTTTCTTTCGATAATTGTGTTTCGACCTCAAATGACCTGATACCATCAATTTCATCACCAAAAAACTCAATTCGGCAAGGTTCTAACTGGGATATTTCAAAAATATCTAAAATATCTCCTCGAAGACTAAATTCGCCTTGAGTTTGTACTTGTGTAACTTTTCGATAGCCAATTTCCTTCAACTGATGGATAATCGCGTGTTGATCATATTCTTCACCGATTGAGATTTTTACAATACTATCTTTGAATACATTTGGAGACGGTAAAATCAATCGACTTGCTGCGATATTACAAACTAAAATCCCTTTCTTAGATGAATCAGTCAAAAAACGCAAGGCTTCAACCCGTGAAATGATTTTTTCTTGTGAAGACATCAAAAATTCTACCATAGGGGAGTCATCTACCAAAAATGGATAGACAAATTCCTCACCCAAGATAGATAGAAGATCACTAACAAGTCCTTCTGCTTCTCCATAAGTTGACGTCAATAACACAATCTTATCTTCCTGTCTCAAACTACTAGCTATTGCTAAAGCTTTTGTAGAAGTTGACAAACCTAACATTAATTGTCTTTTCTTATCTGTCAGATTTTGATGCCATTTTTTTATCTGATCATTTTCTGAGAATAAATCTAATAAGGTCACCATTTATCCGTTATACCTCTGCATCGTTTTTTCAAAGTTTTTCTCTTGTAAATAGTAGTTTACAGAGTCGTCAACTTTGTCAATAGACTGTAAAATACCGATATAATCATCCTTGTCAAAGGTACTCAAAACATGGTTAACAACTGACATGCCATTTTTAGGTCTTCCGATTCCAATCTTAACACGATTAAAGGTTTGGGTTCCAATATGTTGAATAATAGACTTGATACCATTATGACCACCTGCTGAACCTTTTGCTCTTAAACGAATCTTTCCAACTTCCATGTCAAGATCATCGTAAATGATGAGTAAATCTTCAATATCCAAACCATAATAAGTCAATAAAGCATGAACCGCTTTTCCACTTTCATTCATAAATGTCGTTGGTTTGACAAGATAAATTTTTTCTCCATTTAGGAAAAAGGATGCTAGGTCAGCTTGAAATATCTTATCATGTGTAAAAGTGACATTCTGTTTCTTCGCTAGTTGGTCAATCAACATAAATCCAACATTGTGTTTTGTTTCAAAATATTTATCTCCTGGATTTCCCAAGCCTACAAGTAATTTGGTCATTTATTTTTCCTTTCAAAAGCCAAAAGGGTTGGAATTTTTTTCCAACCTAATTGATACTATTCATTAAATTTTTTAGACATTAAAGCGGAATTCCATGATATCGCCGTCTTGGACGATATATTCTTTTCCTTCTTCACGCAAACGTCCAGCTTCTTTTACGGCCTTTTCAGATCCATATTTCACCAAATCATCGTATGACATGGTTACTGCACGAATAAAACCTTTTTCAAAGTCTGAGTGGATAATACCAGCTGCTTGAGGAGCCTTCATACCACGTTTGAAGGTCCAAGCGCGAACCTCTTTTTCACCAGCTGTGAAGTAAGTTCCCAGTCCAAGCAAATGGTAAGCTGCACGAGTCAACTTATCAACGCCTGATTCTGTCAAACCAAGTGCTTCAAGAAACTCTTGCTTGTCTTCATCGTCTAACTCAGAAATTTCTTCCTCAGCACGCGCAGAAATAACGACTACTTCAGCATTTTCTGTCGCTGCAAATTCACGAATTTGTTTAACATAGTCGATAGAGTCAGGTTCTGAAACCACATCCTCGTCTACATTAGCAACATAGAGCACTGGTTTAGTCGTTAACAGGAAGAGACCTTTGACAACCTTTTGTTCCTCATCTGTAAATTCAATAGTTCGAGCTGATTTTCCATCTTCAAGGACTGGTTTAATCTTTTGAAGAACATTGAATTCTGCTACTGATTCTTTATCTTTTTGCGTACGTGCCATCTTTTCTACACGCGCATATCGTTTGTTCACTGATTCTAAGTCAGCAAGAATCAATTCCAGATTAATTGTATCAATATCTGCAAGTGGATCTACAAAGGCGTCTTCACGTCCTTGCTCGCGCATCACATTTTCATCATCAAAAGCACGAACTACGTGAACAATCGCATCTACTTCACGAATATTGGCTAAGAATTTATTCCCTAGCCCTTCTCCTTTTGAAGCTCCTTTTACAATCCCTGCAATATCTGTAAATTCAAATGTTGTTGGCACTGTCTTTTTAGGAGTAATCATTTCAGTCAATTTTTGTAGACGTTCATCTGGAACTTCCACCATTCCAACATTTGGATCAATAGTCGCAAATGGGTAGTTTGCTGCCTCTGCTCCTGCTTTTGTAATTGCATTAAATAGTGTTGATTTACCAACGTTTGGCAAACCAACGATACCTGCTGTTAAAGCCATATTTTCTCGTTCTCCGTTTTCATTTCAATCCCTAATATTATAACACAAAAAGGGAAAACTTGCTAACCCTCTAACTAAGGGTTCTCAGTCAATAATTTTATTCATTTTTCGCTCAAAATCATAGCGCCCCATCATGACAACATGCTCACAATTACTGCATTTTATTTTGATATCTGCTCCTACACGTGTAATTTCCCAACGATTAGCTTTTTTTCCTGTTGACTTGATAGTACAAGCATGTGGTTTTTTCATCTCAACAAAATTTCCAACTTGATACATACTACTCTCCTTTTCTTTTTCGATTATATCATAAAAGAGGCGAGCCAGGCTCAACCTCTTTCACTTAATTTGTACGAACTGGTGTGATAAGTTGCATGAAGTCCTCGTCAGTATCTGCTGGCACAAGAGTAAATGGACGAACAGCTGAGATAAAGCTAATGGTCACCTTTTCGCTATTTAAAGCTTTAAGAGAATCAATCAAGTAAGTTGGGTTGAAACTAATGGTCAAATCTTCACCTGTAACCTGATCAGTATCGATTTCTTCGTTTACTTTACCAACCTCTGGAGAGTGAACATGGGCGCTAACAATCCCATCTTTAATTTCAAGTTTCACAGTACCATTTTGAGTCGCACTTGATAAAAGACGAGCACGCTCCATTGACTGGCGTAAGTTTACCACATCAAAAGTAATAGTAGTGTTAAAGTCTGTTGGAATCAAGCGATCTGTATCAGGATAGTTTCCTTCTAGGAGACGAGTATAGAAGCTAATATTTTCGCTTCTAAAGAGGATTTGGTTATTGGCAAAGAAAATCTCTACAGTTTCAATATCATCTGTAAATACCGCTGAAAATTCGCGTAGAGAACGGCTCGGAATGACAACATCAAAATCATCACTATTTTTTTCAAGAGTCAATTTTTTCTGGCTTAGACGATGAGAGTCTGTTGCCACTGTTTTTAACTCTTTGTGTTGACTCAATACAAAATGAACACCTGTCAAAATTGGACGACTCTCTTGTGTACTTGCAGCAAAAGCTGTTTCATTGATAATTTTCTTGAGTAATTTTGTTTCAAGAACCAAAGGAGTGCTTGCTGAAATTTCTTGGATTCGTGGGTACTGTTCGCTATCTTTTCCTTTTAGGGTAATTTCTGATTTGCCACTGGTTAAAACAATTTGATTTTGTTCAATTTCTTTAAAATCAAGAGTTACATCAGGTAGACTAGATATCACATTGATGAAGAAAGAAGCTTCAAGAAGAATCGAACCTAAAGAAGTAATTAACAAACCAGCATCTTCATTTTTTTGAGAAATAAAATTTTCAATTGAAATCTGACCATTTGAACCAATTAAAGTAACACCTTCATTGGTCACGTCAATTTTGACTGTTGATAAAATAGGAATGGCATTTTTAGAGCTAATAGCTCTCTTAGTAATATTTAAGGCTTGTAGAAATAAATTTTTATTAATTGAAAAATGAATCATGGATTCTCCTTTATTTATTTTTAGTATTAGAAGGATAATAGTAATAATAGAGTCTGTGAAATCTGTGGAAAACAGACTAAAAGTAAGGCATACCAAGTTTTTTAGCTTGTTTAAAAAATGTGGATAAAAAAGATAAAAAAGCGAAAGTTATCCACAAGTTATTTGATTTTCTTTTTGATTGATTCAATTTCTAAGCGTAAATTATCGTCTTCATCAATCAAAGATTTAATTTTAGCATGGGCATGAATAACTGTTGTGTGATCTTTACCACCAAATTCCTTCCCAATTTTTGGAAGACTATTATCTGTTAGTTCTCTAGATAAATACATGGCTACTTGACGGGCTAACACAATATTTTGAAGGCGTCTACTTCCTTTCATTTCTTTGACGCTGACACCATAAAAGTTACCAACTTCATTTTGGATTTTGTCAATTGGGATGACGAGCATTTGGCTAACATCTTGTTTGCGAGCTCTAATAGCTTCTGCAGCAATATCAATAGTGATATCCTTGATTTTTTTTACTCGGGCAATTAAAGTGATGTCGTTGATAGCTCCCTCAAGATCTCGAACATTTGAATCAAATTGCCCAGCTAGGTATTCTAGAGTATCACTTTGGAAATTGTAGCCTAAATGTTCCGTTTTACTTTGTAAAATGGCAATACGTGTTTCAAAGTCAGGGGGTGTGATAGTTTGTGTCAATCCCCAACTAAAGCGCGTGACAAGCCTTTCTTCGAGCCCTTCTAAATGTTTTGGACTACGATCACTGGTTAGGACAATCTGTTTTTGCTTGTCATGAAGGGCGTTAAAGGTATTGAAAAATTCTTCCTGAGTTGCGACTTTTTTTCCACTGAGTGACTGGATATCATCGATTAACAAAAGATCAAGACTACGATAGGTTTTTTTAAACTTTTCCATTTCACCAAGTCTTAGGTGATCAAGAAAGTCATTAATAAAGCTTTCAGCGGGTATGTATTTAACACGCGCATTCGGAATATTTTTTAGAATTTCATTTCCAATAGCGTTTAACAGGTGAGTCTTACCAAGCCCAGGTCCTCCATAGATAAAAAGAGGATTATAGGTCAAGGCCAAATCTTCAGAGACAGCCAAAGCGGCTGATACTGCCCAAACATTTCCATCCCCTTGAATAAAATTATCAAAGGTATACTTTTCTTTTAATCCCGTATCCGAATAAGGAATAGATGCTAACTTTGGACTATAGTCATAAAGAGTTGAATTTGTAGCTTCTTCAACTTGTGAGATAGCCGTATCTTGAGGTTTAGTGAAAATATAGTGAGGAGTAATCTCAGCATCATAAATTTCAAATCCAGCAACTACAATAATATCTTTTAGTTGTTTTTCCCAGACCATTTCCATTTCAGATCGTGGTAAAAATATAGTGGCAACATTTTCCTCTACCTTGATGAGTTCAGCTTGAATAGCATAGAAATCATACATGGATCGAGTCAGTCTTTCTTGAGCAAATTCTAATATACGATTCCAAAATTGTTTTTCTTTCAATCCTTTCTCCTCCTTTACTATTTAAAAGTTTAATACTAGACCTATTTTACCATAGATAGTAAGAATTTTCCACAAGCTGTGAAAAATAATCCACAATGTTATCAAGTTTTATCCACAGGTTGGGGATAAAGTCAGAAACTATTGATTTATTAAGCTTTTTATCGAAAAAAATAGTGGATAACCTTGTGAGATAAAAAAATAAAAGAACAGCCTTATTTCAGGCTGTTGATAATTCTACTATATTCTTCTTGATTTGAAAAAGAAATAATGATTTTTCCACTATCTTTTTTAGATAGTTTAATTTCTACATCTAATCCGAGTAGTTTTTTTAACTGTTCTTCTTCATTTTGTATGAAATGATCATTTTTTTGCTGTTTCTTTTGTTTTTTCTCTGTCAGAAGAGCTTCTAATTTCCTTACAGAAATATCTTCTTCTATAACCCGTTGAAAGAAATAGTCTTGTTGTTCCTTATTCAATCCAACTAGCGAACGAGCATGTGCTTGTGATAGTTTGCCATTTTCTACTTCTGAAAGGATAGCATCTGGCAAGTAAAGCAAACGAATGGAGTTGCTGATATATGGACGAGACTTGCCCATTTTATCTGCAATTTCAGCATGGGTAAATCCTTTCTCTACGAGAGATTCATAGGCGCGTGCTTCTTCTATAGGATTTAAATTTTCTCTCTGCAAATTTTCAATAATGGACTGGATCATCATCTCTTGGTCTGAAAGCTGTTTAATAACAGCTGGGATAGACCTTAGACCAGCTAAAAGTGAAGCCCGATAGCGTCTCTCTCCTGCAAGGATTTCATAACCAATCACAGGAGATTGACGAACAATAATCGGTTGAATGAGTCCATTTTCTTTGATAGACTGTGCTAGTTCATCTAGTTTTTCTCCATCAAATTCTTTTCGAGGTTGATAGGGATTTTTTTGTATATCCGTGATAGAAATCATTTCAAATTTTTCCATGATTCTACACTAACACATCTTTTCTCTTATGTAAAGTTTTCTTTACATAGATGTCAATTAAGATTCTAAATCACCTGAACTCTTGTCAAGTTTGATAGAGGTAGTTTCTTCTTTCCCGTTACGATAGTAGGTTATCTTAATGGTGTCTCCGATAGAATGGTTGTAAAGAGCACTTTGTAAGTCTGTTGATGAAGCAATCTCTTTGTCATCTACTTTTGTAATCACATCGTATTTTTCGAGGTGACCATTGGCAGGCATATTACTTTGTACAGAACGAACAACTACGCCAGATGTAACATTACTTGGAATATTGAGTCTTCTGATGTCACTTGTACTTATATTAGATAAATTAACCATCTGAATTCCCAAAGCTGGACGCGTCACTTTTCCGTTTTTTTCTAACTGTTCAATAATATTGATAGCATCATTTGCAGGAATTGCGAAACCAAGGCCTTCTACAGATGTTCCTCCATTTGTGGCAATTTTACTTGAGGTAATTCCGATAACCTGTCCTTGAATATTGATCAGTGGGCCACCAGAGTTACCTGGGTTAATAGCAGTATCAGTTTGGATGGCTTTTGTAGAAATGGCTTGTCCATCTTCAGATTTTAAGGATACATTTCGATTGAGACTAGATACGATACCTTGAGTAACAGTATTTGCATATTCAGAACCTAACGGGCTACCAATAGCAATAGCAGTTTCTCCTACGGTTAACTTGCTAGAATCACCAAACTCAGCTACTGTTGTCACTTTTTCTGAAGAGATTTTGACGACAGCAATATCAGAGAAAGTATCCGCTCCGACAATTTCTCCAGGTACTTTAGTCCCATCTGATAATCGAATATCTACTTTGCTAGCGCCATTTATAACGTGATTGTTGGTGACGATGTAAGCTTCTTTATCATTCTTTTTATAAATAACTCCAGATCCTTCACTAGAGATTTGCTGAGAATCTGTATCAGTCTCATCATTGCCAAATACGCTATTTTGTCTATTTGCTGAATAAGTAATAACGGATACAACGGCATCTTTTACTTTATTAACAGCCTGTGTTGTTGAATTTTCGTTCTTATAGGCAGTTTGTGTAATAGTACTATTGTTGTTAGAGTTGCTTACACTACTTTTTTGAGTTAGTTGAGCTATTGAAAAACTACCCAAGGCTCCACTAAAAAAGCTAATGACGATAACGACTAATAATTGAAACCCTTTTTTGTAAAATGTTTTTAAATGTTTCATATTTGCCTCCATATTTTTGAATTACTGAAAGTATAAACTGACTAGCTTAATTATAACTTAAACACAAAAGTTTTTCACAGATTGTGGATAACTTCCAAAAATCTGTGGTTTTCTCGGTTAAAATTAACCTTTTATTTTGTGAATAAGATGTGAAAAAATAGAGAATATGTTAGAATAGAGTCATGAAAATTAAAGTTGTAACAGTTGGGAAACTGAAAGAAAAGTATTTAAAAGATGGCATCGCAGAGTATTCAAAACGAATTTCTCGATTTGCTAAGCTTGAAATGATTGAGCTGGCAGATGAAAAAACACCAGATAGGGCTAGTGAGTCAGAAAATCAAAAGATTTTAGAAATAGAAGGCCAGAGAATTTTATCAAAAGTTGGTGATCGTGATTTTGTTATTGTGTTAGCCATTGAGGGGAAAACACTTTCTTCAGAAGAATTTAGTAAGCGGTTAGAAGAAGCTTCTATAAAAGGATTTTCTACTCTTACATTTATCATTGGAGGGAGTTTAGGATTATCATCAGCTGTAAAAAAGAGAGCCAATCTTTCTGTCAGCTTTGGCCGTTTAACCTTGCCCCATCAGTTAATGAGACTAGTTCTTGTTGAACAAATCTATCGCGCTTTTACGATTCAGCAGGGATCACCCTATCATAAATAGAGAATTGACTTTTAATTGAATTTTTGGTAGAATAATTGTGTTAGGTCTCATAGCTCAGCTGGATAGAGCATTCGCCTTCTAAGCGAACGGTCGCAGGTTCGAATCCTGCTGGGATCAATATAGTAGCAAAGCTGGGAATTTTCCCGGCTTTTTTCTTAAAAAAGTACACTTGGGGAGAAAAAAATGACAGTTGAGAGAATTTTATCTAAAATGAAATTCCATTTTGTATAATGGTTTTTGTAAGTTAGCTTACAAGAAAAAAACATTTTAGGAGATTTTATTATGAAAAACACAGTTAAATTGGAACAGTTTGTAGCCTTGAAGGAAAAAGACTTGCAAAATATTAAAGGTGGAGAAAGTAGGATTTCAGACATCCTCCTTGATTTTCTTTTCCAACGAAAAAAGTAATGAAATAAGGAG
The DNA here is from genome assembly GCF_013277415.1 of Streptococcus sp. 68. Taxonomy (GTDB): domain Bacteria; phylum Bacillota; class Bacilli; order Lactobacillales; family Streptococcaceae; genus Streptococcus. Next base: position 19,430 of record NZ_VMMX01000010.1, read on the forward strand.
AAAGAGTAATGAATTTACTTGGATTTGGGACAGTTATTGGTCATTTTTTAATTATTAGTCAAAGTTACCGTTTAATTTGTAAAGGTCAAATAAATAGAAAAGAGCTATACGTTTTTGGTGCTTATACATTACTAGTAGAAGTAGTACTTGAACTTTCCTTTTATCTTCTAAATTTGGATGGGTTAGGGACTGCAACATTTTTACTTCCTTTGGGCTTATATTCCTATTTTCGATGGATGAAACAGTATGAGAGGGATAGAGGACTATTTCTAAGTTTACTACTATCTCTTTTATATGAGAGCACTCATAACTTTCTGTCCGTAACTTTCTCCTCTATAACAGGAGACAATTTTGTTTTACAATATTATTACCCATTCTTTTTCGTTGTAACGGTATTGACCTATGTCGTTATCGTAACAATCATTCGTTACTTCCATTTGGAACTGAACTATTTTGACAAAGATTACCTTTATCTTTTCTTGAAAAAAGTATTTTTTGCTTTACTACTGCTACATATTGTATCTTTCGTTTCAGATACGGTAAGTACGATTAAACATTTGAATAGTTTTGGAAGTATTTTGTCATCTATTGTCTTTATTTCTCTCCTTTTGACCTTCTTTGCAATGAATTCGCATAAAGAACAAATGGAAAAAGAGATTGCTTTGAAGCAGAAGAAATTTGAACAGAAACATTTACAAAACTACACAGATGAAATTGTTGGACTGTATAATGAAATCCGTGGTTTTCGACATGATTATGCTGGAATGCTTGTCAGTATGCAGATGGCAATTGACAGTGGTGATTTACAGGAAATTGACAGAGTTTACAATGAAGTTTTGGTCAAAGCAAATCATAAATTGCGTTCAGATAAGTACACTTACTTTGATTTGAACAACATAGAAGATTCAGCTTTACGAAGTTTGGTTGCTCAGTCTATTGTCTATGCTCGAAATAATGGTGTAGAGTTTACACTGGAAGTAAAAGATACGATTACCAAGCTCCCAATTGAACTATTGGATTTGGTTCGTATCATGAGCGTTTTATTGAACAATGCTGTCGAAGGATCGGCTGATAGCTATAAAAAGCAGATGGAAGTAGCAGTTATTAAGATGGAAACTGAAACAGTTATTGTGATTCAGAATTCATGTAAAATGACGATGACTCCTTCAGGAGATCTATTTGCTTTAGGATTCTCCACTAAGGGAAGAAATCGCGGGGTAGGATTAAATAATGTGAAAGAACTACTAGATAAGTACAACAATATTATTTTAGAAACAGAGATGGAAGGCAGTACATTTAGACAAATTATTAGATTTAAGAGGGAATTTGAATGAAAGTTTTAATTTTAGAAGATGTTATTGAACATCAAGTGAGACTAGAGAGAATATTGGATGAAATTTCGAAAGAATCGAATATTCCAATATCATACAAGACAACAGGAAAAGTCCGTGAATTTGAAGAATATATTGAGAACGATGAAGTAAATCAGCTTTATTTCCTAGATATTGATATTCATGGAATTGAGAAAAAGGGATTTGAAGTGGCTCAGCTCATTCGTCATTACAATCCTTACGCTATTATCGTCTTTATCACCAGTCGATCAGAGTTTGCGACTCTAACCTATAAATACCAGGTATCAGCCTTAGATTTTGTTGATAAGGATATCAATGATGAGATGTTTAAGAAGAGAATTGAGCAAAATATCTTCTATACTAAAAGTATGTTACTTGAAAATGAAGATGTTGTAGATTATTTCGACTACAATTACAAGGGAAATGATTTAAAAATTCCTTACCATGATATTTTGTATATTGAAACAACAGGGGTCTCTCATAAATTACGTATTATTGGTAAGAATTTTGCCAAAGAGTTTTACGGTACCATGACAGATATTCAGGAAAAGGACAAACATACTCAGCGATTTTATTCTCCTCATAAGTCATTTTTGGTAAATATAGGCAATATTAGAGAAATTGACCGAAAGAATCTAGAAGTTGTTTTCTATGAAGATCATCGCTGTCCTATTTCAAGGTTAAAAATTAGAAAATTGAAAGATATTTTAGAGAAAAAATCTCAAAAGTGATTGACAATTAGTAAGAAATTGATATAATGGTTATATCTGCTACAGATAGAAGGTCCGTTGGTCAAGGGGTTAAGACACCGCCTTTTCACGGCGGTAACACGGGTTCGAATCCCGTACGGACTATTTTATCCGCCATAGCTCAGTTGGTAGTAGCGCATGACTGTTAATCATGATGTCGTAGGTTCGAGTCCTACTGGCGGAGTATAGATAAAAGGGAACATAGTGTTGTTCCCTTTTTTGCATCAATTCGTATCACCAAGCATCTTCATGAGGAAGTCTGTTATTTCTTGAGGACTTTCTTTTTTTCCATGTGCAATCCAAGTTTGGCAGACACCAAAAAGTGCGTGAGTTAGATAGATGCTACTATATTCTAATTCAGTGGTATTTAGATTCAGTTGCATAAATCGCTTTTGTAAATCTGTACTGAGCATGATATGAAGTTTATTTCGTAAGAAATTTTGGATTTCTTTGGTTCCATTTTCAGAAAGAAGGGCAGCCAGAAGTGGTTCTGATTCCAAATATTCAAAGACTTCTAAAATAGCGTCTCTTTTGTGATGAGCATGTTTTTGAAAAATATATTCAAATGTATGAAATAGCTTGCTTTGATAATGCTCAATCATATCATACTTATCCTTATAGTGAGTATAGAAGCTGGAACGACTAATTCTGGCTTTTTCTGCTAACTTTACAGTAGAAATTTGATCAAATGGCTGTTCCATCAGTAATTGTACCATAGCATTTTCAATAGTTCGCTTTGTTTTTAAGCGTTTGTTACTTTCTTGCATATTTTCTCCTTATAAACAAATTAGACTATATGTCTAAAAATAGATTTTTTATCTTGTAATTTAGATTTTTTAATGTATAATCTATTATATCAAAATTTTAGACAATATGTGTAAAAAAGGAGAAACTATGTTTAAAGAATGGAAAGCAATTTTTAAAAAACCAACCTTTATTATTGTCATGATAGGGATTTCTCTTATTCCAGCTCTGTACAATATTATATTTTTGTCCTCAATGTGGGATCCGTATGGTCAATTGTCTGACTTACCTGTGGCAGTTGTCAATAATGATAAAGAGGCTTCCTATAATGGTAATACTATGGCAATAGGAAAAGACATGGTGTCCAATTTAAAAGAAAATAAAACCTTGGATTTTCATTTCGTGGATGAAGATGAAGGAAAGAAGGGATTGGAAGATGGAGATTACTATATGGTAGTGACTTTACCCAGTGATTTATCTGAAAAAGCAGCTTCTATTTTAACGGATCATCCAGAGCAAATGCAAATTGATTATCAGACTTCAAGTGGTCATAGCTTTATTGCCAGCAAGATGAGCGATTCTGCGATGACACAATTGAAGCAGAATGTTTCTACAAATGTAACTGAGACCTATACTAAAGCCTTATTTAACAAAATGATTGATTTAAAGGATGGCATGAGTCAAGCAGCTTCTGGTAGTGAAAAATTAACTGATGGAGCGAATCAGTTAGTGACAGGAAGTCAAACATTAACTACTAACCTACACTCTTTAGCAGCTTCAAGTTTAACCTTTTCAAATGGAACGGAGCAGTTTACTAAAGGATTATCTGCTTATGTTTCTGGTGTCGAACAACTTCATCTTGGCTTAGGGAATTTTAATAGTGGTTTAGTTACATATACTGGTGCAGTGAGTCAATTAGATAGCGGATTAGGTCAATTATCTTCTAAAAGTCCTGAATTAGTAAGAGGAATCAATCAGTTATATACTGGTGTAGAATCCTATACTGGCGGTGTTTCTCAGCTTAATGCTGGTCTTAATCAATTTTCATCTGGTGTTAGTGACTATACAAATGGTGTGGGAAATCTTGCAACAGGTGCTAATCAGTTATCTAATCAATCAGCTACACTTCGAATGGGTGTGGAGCAATTAAGTGAAGGAATTCAACAACTTTCTAGCAAGTTAGATGCTTCGTCTGAGCAAAAAGATCAAATTAATCAATTATCTTCTGGTTTGAATCAGTTAAATCAAGCTATTCAAAATATTGATGTTGGAGATACAAAACAATTAGATTCTGTTTTATCAAGTATAGTATCTCTTTCTAATCAAATGTTAGCACGTGCTCAGTCTGATAAAGCGACTACATTAGCTAATATTCAATCGACAGCAGCTTATCAATCATTGACAAGTGAGCAACAAGCTGAGATAAGTGCTTCTGTATCTCAAAATTCAACTGATAGTATTCAATCTGCTCAGTCAATTGTAACTTTAGTACAAGGTTTACAGGGAAGTTTAGAAAACTTACAAAATCAATCTTCTAATCTTTCGACTTTAAAAAATCAAGCTAATCAAGTATTACCGCTTGCTTCTACTTCTTTGACAGGATTGTCAAGTGGATTAACAGAGATACAAGGAGCTGTTACTAGTAAATTAGTTCCTGCTAGTCAGTCGATTGCATCAGGTGTAAATACATATACTACAGGTGTTGATAAAGTTTCTCAGGGCGCAAGTCAACTAAGTGAAAAAAATGCCACCTTGACAGGTAGTTTGGATCAACTAGTTTCAGGCTCAAACACCTTGACACAAAAATCTTCTAACTTGACAGCAGGAGTTGGTCAATTAGTTGAAAAAACTCCAGAATTAGTGTCTGGGATTGAAAAATTATCAACTGGCTCTAACCAATTGAATCAAAAGAGTCAAGAATTGATAGCAGGAGTTGATAAATTGCAGTCAGGCTCTAGCCAACTAGTTGACAAATCCAGTCAGTTACTTTCAGGTGCTTCTCAATTAGAAAGTGGAGCTAATAAATTGGCAGATGGAGCTGGGAAACTAGCAGAAGGCGGAACAAAGTTAACTTCTGGATTGGAAGGTTTACAGATAGGAGTTGCTTCTTTGGGACAAGGATTAGGTAATGCTAGTGATCAACTCAAGTCAGCATCAACAGAATCTAAAAATGCAGAGATTTTGTCAAATCCTCTCAGTCTATCCAAAACTGACAATGACCAAGTTCCTGTAAATGGAATTGCAATGGCTCCTTATATGATATCAGTTGCTCTCTTTGTTGCAGCAATATCAACGAATATGATCTTTGCGAAGTTGCCTTCAGGACGTCATCCAGAGAGCCGTTGGGCTTGGTTGAAATCTCGAGCAGAAATAAATGGTATTATAGCTGTTTTAGCAGGAATTTTGGTATATGGAGGAGTTCATCTTATTGGTTTAACTGCAAATCATGAGATGAGAACATTTATTCTCATTATCCTAACAAGTTTAGTATTCATGTCCATGGTGACCGCTTTAACAACATGGAATAGTCGTATAGGAGCTTTCTTTTCTCTTATCTTGCTTTTATTACAGTTAGCATCAAGTGCAGGTACTTATCCACTTGCCTTGACAAATGATTTCTTTAGAGCTATTAATCCCTGGTTACCAATGAGTTATTCAGTTTCGGGATTACGACAAACAATCTCTATGACAGGAAATATTCATCATCAAGTTATTTTCCTTGCCGTTATATTAGTACTATTTATTTGTTTAGGTATGCTAGCCTATCAACCTAAGAAAATGGAAGAAGATTAAAAAAATCGACCAACTGGTCGATTTTTTTATGTCTTAGATGATTTTCGTTTGTGATTATAGATTCCAAATAGTAAAAGAGAAGTAAAGGAACAGATTGCTCCAGTAATAAAACCATTGGGAATAAAGGAAAGTGTAATAGTTCCTTTTCCCTTAGGAACGTCAACTTTCATAAAGCCAGTTTGAGCTTGTTTTATTTCTATTTTCTTATCATCTTGGTAGGCAGACCAACCTTTGTCATAAGGAATAGTGAAAAAAATAGATGTATCTTGTTGGACATCATATGTAGCAAAAACATTGTTTTTAGAAGTTGATACTGTGACAGGTTGTTCTTTAATTTTTTGAATTGCCTCAGTTAAAGTTTGGGTATCTAAACGGTAGAAGGTAGGAGATTCAAATGATACTTGTGAATTTCCAGGGAAACTAACATGAATATTAAAAGTTTTTGTATCTTTTGTATAGCCTAGATTAAAGAAGGAGAAGACATTATCAGTTGTAAAAGTTTTCTTTTTTCCATTGACAAGGATGTCAACCTTCTTTTGTTTGTCATTAGAAAAGTGAAGGTTTGTGAAAGAAAGATAAACTTGGCTGTTTTCTGGCACTTCAATTTGATACTGTATTGATGCATCCTCATTTGAAGAACTTGTGACACTAGTCAAATCATTAGTATTTTCAGTTTTTTCATAGGGGATTGGAGAAAAATAATCAAAATCGACGTTAGCAAGTTGATTTAAAAACGAGGCCTGATTATCCAAAGTGTGTTCATTGAACTTGACATCATTGTAAACAGATTGACTAGCAAATGCAATCGGAAGGGAGTATTGATTTTCATATAGGGTAAGATTATCTTTTTGATATACATCTTGGAAACCATACTTATCAATAGGGTTTTCTGAGATATTGTACTGGATGCCAAATAAACTATCAGCCAAAATACTATTATTTGCATAGCGTAGATTGAGATTAGTCCCAGAGGATTTAAACCCAAGTTTATCCAAAGTAGAGCTTGCTGAACGATTTCGAACAGATGAAAATTGAGAGATTCCATTGTAGTTGAATTTCATACTGTCATTTCCTGTTTGAGTTTCTAGTTTCTCACTACGAGTAAATTGATTTCCAATATATGTTGAGAAAGATTCCATAGCTGGGATATCTCGATTATATGAACTTCGAGAAGCAAAACCCCATTCTTTAGCAATTCCGTCTATTTGAGATGAAGCATTTAAACTCATTTCAACCATTATAAATAAAGAGATTAGAATGGCAAATAGATTTACAGAGATAAACTTTTTGATAACTGCAAGGAGTAAAAGCGAATAGACAACCAAAAATTCAAGAGTAAGCAGAATATTCAAATCTGTTAAAAAAGAATAATGTGATTTTAGATATATGGTAGCTAAAAATCCTGTTACTATAAGAAAAAGCGAAACTAAAAAATTCCAGATTTTAATTTCTTTCAGACGATTTAAGACTTCCGCTGCTGTGTAAATTAACAAGGTAGAGAAAATCCAAGCATAGCGATGTAAAAACATGTTTGGAGTATGCATGCCTTGCCAAAATAAATCAAGAGCTTCTATATAAAAGCTAGCAATTAGAAATTCAAAGAAGATTGCATAGATAAGTTTCACGTGAAACTTAATGGATTTCAGCGTAAAAAATAAAATGGTCAAAATAAAGGGAAGTAGTCCTACAAAAATCATTGGAATAGCCCCATACTTTGTTGTATCAAAGGAACCGATGAATTGCTTAGCAAAGAGATCAAGATACCAGCTACTTTCAGTTTGAAACTTTGTAACTTCAGTCAATTTTTCCCCATGTGTCTGTAAATCAAACAGAGTAGGAAGAGTCAGAATCAAACTAGCCATACCAGCTAAAAAGGAGATAACTATGAAATCAAGAACAGATGATTTTCGAGTCTTAAAGTCCCACGAAATTTGACAGAGATACCAGAAAATAAGAAACAATACTGTCATATATCCAAAATAATAATTTTGAATAAACAAAATTGACAGACTTGTAAAGTACAATAGGAATTTCTTTTCAGTTATCAGCAGATGTAAACCAGTTATAATTAAAGGAATCAAGATAAAAACATCTAGCCAGGTTTTTATCTCTAATTGACTGACAGTGAAACTCATCAGAGCATAGGAAGTAGATAAAGCTAGTTTTAAAGGCTTAGGAATCGATTGAAATAATTTATTTAAACTAAAGTAAGTTGACAGTCCAATCAATCCAAATTTTAAGAGAGTTGTCAGATAGACAGTATCTGGCATATTCATTAGATCAAAAAAGTAAACTAGAGGTGAAAGGAAACTTCCCAAGTAATAACTAGATAGGGCATAGAAATTTAATCCGAGGCCACTTGTAAAGGTGTAAAACAGACTACCATTTCCATGTAGGATATTTCGTAAAGCTACATCAAAAATAACGTATTGATGAAAACCATCTCCTAATAGAGGAGAGTTGTCGCTATTCCAGTAGATACCTTGAGATAGGTATACTCCTATCATAATGATTATGGGAATGATGAAAGAAACAAAATAGGTCCAATATGTTTTAAAAAATAATTTCATGTTACCTCATAAAATGTTAGAAAACTCAGCTGGTTAACCCAACTGAGTTTTGAAGTTTTATTTAGTCTTTCCAAAGTTCTTTAACTTTTGCTTGTACTTCTGCATTTTCTAGGAATTCATCGTAGGTTTCATCGATACGGTCGATGACGCCATTTTTAGACAAGACAATGATATGGTTAGCCAAAGTTTGAATAAACTCGTGGTCATGGCTGGCAAAGATGATTGATTCTTTAAAGTTTTTCAATCCATCATTCAAGCTTGAGATAGATTCCAAGTCCAAGTGATTTGTTGGATCATCGAGGACAAGGACATTTGATTTTAAGAGCATGAGTTTTGAAAGCATGACACGAACTTTTTCTCCCCCTGACAAGACGTTGACAGGTTTGTTAACCTCATCTCCAGAGAAGAGCATACGGCCAAGGAAGCCACGTAGGAAAGTATTGTCATCTTCTTCTTTACTTGCGAATTGACGCAACCAGTCAAGGATTGACTCTCCCCCTGCAAAATCGGCCGAGTTATCTTTTGGCAAGTAAGAACGGCTAGTAGTAACTCCCCACTTGACAGTTCCTTCATAGTCAATGTCTCCCATGATTGCACGAATCAATGCAGTCGTTTGGATATCATTTTGTCCAATAAGCGCTGTTTTATCACCTGGACGCAAAATAAAGCTGATATTATCTAAAATAGTCTCACCATCAATCTTTACAGTTAGATTTTCTACTGTCAAGAGATCATTACCAATCTCACGCTCCGCTTTAAAGTTGATAAATGGATATTTACGACTAGATGGTACAATTTCTTCAAGTTCAATCTTATCAAGCATTTTCTTACGTGATGTTGCTTGTCTTGATTTAGAAGCATTAGCAGAGAAACGAGCAACGAACTCTTGCAATTGTTTAATTTTTTCTTCTGCTTTGGCATTACGGTCTGCTAGCAATTTAGCAGCGAGTTCAGAAGATTCCTTCCAGAAGTCATAGTTTCCGACATAGAGTTTGATTTTTCCGAAGTCAAGGTCGGCCATGTGAGTACATACTTTGTTTAAGAAGTGACGGTCGTGGGATACTACGATAACTGTGTTATCAAAGTCAATCAAGAAGTCTTCTAACCATGTAATTGATTGGATGTCTAAACCGTTGGTAGGCTCGTCCAAGAGAAGAACATCTGGTTTACCAAAAAGTGCTTTGGCAAGGAGAACCTTTACTTTCTCACCGTTGGCCAATTCGCTCATGTTTTGGTAGTGTAATTCTTCTGGAATGTTTAGGTTTTGAAGGAGTTGAGAGGCTTCGCTTTCTGCTTCCCAGCCTCCAAGCTCAGCAAACTCTCCTTCGAGTTCGGCAGCACGAACCCCGTCCTCGTCTGAGAAATCTTCCTTCATGTAGATAGCATCTTTCTCTTTCATGATGCTATAAAGTTTTTCATTTCCCATGATAACGACATCAATGGCACGTTCGTCTTCATAGTCAAAGTGATTTTGACGAAGAACAGAGAGACGTTCATCTGGACCAAGAGAGATGTGACCAGTAGTAGGTTCGATATCTCCAGCTAAAATTTTTAAAAAGGTTGATTTTCCGGCACCATTAGCACCGATTAATCCATAAGTATTTCCTTCTGTAAATTTGATATTGACATCATCAAAAAGTTTGCGATCACTAAAACGTAGTGAAACATCAGATACTGTAAGCAATGTTTTTCTCCTATATGTGTAATATATTTATTCTACTAGAAAATACGGAAATATTCAAATTTTTATCTGTCAATTTTGTGTAAATTACATTTACAGTATCCTTTACGCAAATCTGTAAATAGCAAGACTGATTTATTTTGATAAATTACGGTTATTTCATTAAAAAAAATGCTATAATTGAAGGGACTATATCGAAGGAGAACAAAATGACTAAACCCATTATTTTAACAGGAGACCGTCCAACAGGTAAATTGCATATTGGACATTATGTTGGAAGTCTCAAAAATCGAGTATTATTACAGGAAGAGGATAAGTATGATATGTTTGTGTTCTTGGCTGACCAACAAGCCTTGACAGATCATGCCAAAGATCCTCAAACTATTGTAGAGTCTATCGGAAATGTGGCTTTGGATTATCTTGCAGTTGGATTGGATCCAAGTAAATCAACTATCTTTATTCAAAGCCAGATTCCAGAGTTGGCTGAGTTGTCTATGTATTATATGAATCTGGTTTCATTAGCACGTCTGGAGCGTAATCCAACTGTCAAGACAGAAATTGCTCAGAAAGGCTTTGGAGAAAGTATTCCGACAGGATTCTTGGTCTATCCAATAGCTCAAGCAGCTGACATCACAGCTTTCAAGGCTAATTATGTTCCTGTTGGGACAGATCAGAAACCAATGATTGAGCAAACTCGCGAGATTGTTCGTTCTTTTAACAATGCATATAACTGTGATGTCTTGGTAGAACCGGAAGGTATTTATCCAGAAAATGAAAGAGCAGGTCGTTTGCCTGGTTTAGATGGAAATGCTAAAATGTCTAAATCCCTTAATAATGGTATTTATTTAGCTGATGATGCGGATACTTTGCGTAAAAAAGTAATGAGTATGTATACAGATCCAGATCATATCCGAGTGGAAGATCCAGGTAAAATTGAAGGAAATATGGTTTTCCATTATTTAGATGTTTTTGGTCGCCCAGAAGATGCTCAAGAAATTGCTGAAATGAAAGAACACTATCAACGAGGTGGTCTTGGTGATGTGAAGACCAAGCGTTATCTACTTGAAATACTAGAACGTGAACTGGGTCCTATTCGTGAGCGCCGTATCGAATTTGCTAAGGATATGGGAGAAGTTTATAATATGCTTCAAAAAGGTAGTGAAAGAGCGCGTGAAGTTGCAGGTCAAACCCTATCTGAGGTTAAAGGAGCAATGGGACTCCATTACTTTAACTAAGTTTATTTTACAAGAAACTATCATTTCTATCTCGAAGAAAAGATAGTTTTTTATTTACCCCTGTAACATTTGACAAATTTTTATAGAATGGTATGATAGATACAATATAAAAAGAGTCAAGCTCAAAAAGAAAGAAAAGAGGAAACTTCGAATGTCTAATTGGGACACTAAATTTTTGAAAAAAGGTTTTACCTTTGATGATGTATTGCTTATTCCAGCTGAAAGTCATGTGTTGCCTAACGATGCAGATTTAACAACTAAATTGGCAGATAATCTGACTTTAAATATCCCAATTATTACCGCTGCCATGGACACAGTTACAGAGAGTCAAATGGCCATTGCTATTGCTCGTGCAGGCGGTCTCGGAGTTATCCATAAAAACATGTCAATTGCTCAACAAGCAGACGAGGTTCGTAAGGTAAAACGTTCTGAAAATGGGGTTATTATTGATCCGTTCTTCTTGACGCCTGAACATACAATTGCTGAAGCAGATGAGCTTATGGGTCGTTACCGCATCAGTGGTGTTCCAGTTGTTGAAACACTTGAAAATCGTAAATTGGTTGGTATTTTGACAAACCGAGATCTTCGTTTTATTTCAGATTATAATCAACCAATTTCAAACCATATGACTAGTGAAAATCTTGTGACTGCTCCTGTGGGTACAGATCTTGCAATAGCTGAGAGCATTCTTCAAGAACACCGTATTGAAAAGCTTCCGTTGATAGATGAAGAAGGTCGTCTTTCTGGTTTGATTACTATCAAAGATATTGAAAAGGTTATTGAGTTTCCAAATGCTGCTAAAGATGAGTTTGGTCGTCTACTAGTTGCAGGTGCAGTAGGTGTTACTTCAGATACCTTTGAACGTGCAGAGGCGCTTTTTGAGGCAGGGGCGGATGCGATTGTTATTGATACTGCACATGGTCATTCTGCAGGTGTCTTGCGTAAAATTGCTGAGATTCGTGCTCACTTCCCAGATCGTACTTTGATTGCTGGAAATATTGCAACTGCTGAAGGTGCACGTGCCCTTTATGAAGCAGGTGTAGATGTTGTCAAGGTTGGTATTGGACCAGGTTCTATCTGTACTACTCGAGTAATTGCTGGTGTTGGTGTTCCACAAGTAACAGCTATCTATGATGCTGCAGCCGTTGCGCGTGAATATGGAAAAACGATTATTGCTGACGGTGGAATCAAGTATTCTGGAGATATTGTAAAAGCACTTGCGGCTGGTGGAAATGCTGTTATGCTTGGATCAATGTTTGCTGGAACAGACGAAGCACCAGGTGAAACTGAAATCTTCCAAGGACGTAAGTTCAAGACTTACCGTGGTATGGGATCAATCGCTGCTATGAAGAAAGGTTCAAGCGATCGTTACTTCCAAGGTTCTGTTAATGAAGCAAACAAACTCGTTCCAGAAGGAATTGAAGGTCGTGTTGCTTATAAAGGTGCGGCAGCTGATATTGTCTTCCAAATGATTGGCGGTATCCGATCTGGTATGGGTTACTGTGGTGCGGCTAACCTTAAAGAACTACATGATAATGCTCAATTTATTGAAATGTCTGGTGCTGGTTTGAAAGAAAGCCATCCTCATGATGTGCAAATTACTAATGAGGCACCAAATTATTCTATGTAAAAAAACAATGAAAAGAACTCCCGTGAAAATAGGAGTTCTTTTACGATGTTGTCAATTTTAGTTTACACCAACTTTACCATCCTGAATAGTAAAGATACTTAGATTTTCTGGCAGATTTTGAAGATGATCTAAGCTTGTTGTTGTGATAAAGGTTTGGATTGAATGAGAAATCGTTTCTAATAATTTTAGTTGTCTAGTGTTGTCAAGTTCGCTCATCACATCGTCAAGCAGTAATATTGGAGATTCTGTAGTAATGCTTTCCATTAATTCGATTTCTGCTAATTTTATCGAGAGGACGAGACTACGATGTTGACCTTGACTTCCGAAACTAGCATCCATCCCATTTATATAAAAAGAAATGTCATCTCGATGAGGACCGACACCAGTATTCTTTTTAAATAAATCTCTGGACCTACTTTTTTCTAAGGCAATTTTGAAAGATTCTGATAAGTCTTCTTTGTCAGTTGGCTTTACAGAAGATTGATAGGATATTGACAGCTCTTCAATCTGATTAGAGAGTTCAATATGTTTCTTACGGCCAAAATGTTCTAGTTTTTTTATGAAATCTAAGCGGTGATTCATTACACGACATCCATAATCAACTAGCTGATCATCTAGTACTGAAAGGAAGGTTTCATCTATTGTTTGAGCTGATTTTAGATAAGTGTTTCTTTGCTTAAGAATATGGTTATAATTGGTTAAATCTGATAAATAGATGGGCTTAATTTGTCCAAGCTCCATATCAATGAATTTTCGTCGAACTGAAGGTGCTCCTTTAATTAGTTGTAAATCTTCAGGAGCAAATAAGACAACATTCATGTGTCCTACATAATCTGAAAGGCGTGCCTGTTTTAAGTGATTAACTTTTGTCACACGACCTTTTTGTGTTAGTTCGATTTCGAGAGGAATAGATCCCGTTTTTTTCTGAACAAGACCTGAAAGATGAAGTTGTTCCTCATCAAAATGAATGAGATTTTTATCGGTTCGAGTTCGATGACTACGTGTTAAGGCTAAAAAATAGATAGCCTCTAACATATTTGTTTTTCCTTGTGCATTACGTCCTAAAAAGACATTTAATTTAGGATTAAAGTCTATTTTTGTCTCTTTGTAGTTACGAAAAGTTTTGAGAGATAGGTGTTGTAGCCACATGATTATCTACCAGGGAATCGCGGAGCTTGTTTGCTTTTGGGTGATGAAGTAGGTTTTGATTTGTCTTTTTTTACTCCTTTATTCATTTCTTTAACAAGTTTAGCGATTCGTTCTTTTTCAACTTTATCAGCTTGGTATTCATCTTGTTCTTCAGAAGTAGGTTGTGTCAACAAGATGTCAATATTCATGTCAGGGATGTCAACTTTATCACCAATACGAAGTTTTTTACCACGACGACTCTCTAATTCCCCATTAAAGTAAACAGAATGTTCAGAGAGAAAGGATTTGATAGCTCCTCCGCTATGTGTAATTCCAAGTTCTTTGAGTAGTGCTTGGAGGGTAATAAATTCTTCAAATAATTTGTATTCCATAATTCACCTCAATCTTTGGTATTATACCATATTTTCCTAAAAATAGTGAGAGAAATAGGGAAAAATGTAAGCGATTTTTATTTCAAAAGTGTTACAGAGAACAAGAAAATTTCAGGTTTTCGTGATATAATAGAAGTCTGTATATAAGGAGGTAAATCATGGAGTTAGTGCATGGAATTTCAACACATTTTATCCAATCAAAGAAATTTAAAACGAACAAAATTACCGTGCGTTTTACAGCTCCATTATCCCTCGATACGATTGCAGGTCGCATGTTGAGTGCGAGTATGCTAGAGACTGCTAATCTGATGTACCCTACTTCTCAAGCTTTGAGGAGACACTTGGCCAGTCTATACGGTACAGATATGTCAACCAATTGTTTCAGAAGAGGGCAAAGTCATATTGTAGAATTGACATTTACCTATGTTCGTGATGAGTTTTTAAGTAGGAAAAATGTGCTAACTTCTCAGGTTTTGGAACTTGTAAAAGAAACTCTTTTTTCACCCGTAGTAGTTGATAATGGGTTTGATCCAGCCTTATTTGAAATTGAGAAAAAACAATTGCTAGCAAGTTTAGCAGCAGATATGGATGATTCTTTTTATTTTTCACATAAAGAATTAGACAAATTATTTTTTCATGACGAACGTCTCCAATTGGAGTATAGTGGTTTACGAAATCGTATTTTAGCTGAAACTCCACAAAGTTCTTATTCTTGTTTCCAAGAATTTTTGGCCAATGATCGAATAGATTTCTTTTTCCTAGGTGACTTTAATGAGGTTGAAATTCAAAATGTATTAGAATCATTTGGCTTTAAAGGTCGAGAAGTGGATGTGAAGATTCAATATTGCCAACCTTATTCCAATATCTTGCAAGAAGGCATGGTTAGGAAAAATGTGGGACAGTCTATTTTAGAGTTGGGATATCATTGCCCTTCTGAATATGGTGATGAGCAACATTTACCCATGATTGTAATGAATGGTTTACTTGGTGGATTTGCTCACTCTAAGCTCTTTACAAATGTCCGTGAAAATGCTGGATTGGCTTATACTATTTCAAGTCAGCTTGATTTATTTAGTGGATTTTTGAGGATGTATGCTGGTATCAATCGAGAAAATAGGAATCAGGCTCGAAAAATGATGAATAATCAATTACTTGATTTAAAAAAAGGTTATTTTACAGAGCTTGAGCTAGAGCAGACCAAGGAAATGATTCGTCGGTCTTTGTTACTTTCTCAAGATAATCAAGGTTCATTGATTGAACGTGCTTATCAAAATGCCTTACTTGGAAAATCTTCAGCAGACTTTAAAGGTTGGATTGCAAAACTCGAGCAAGTTGACAAAGATGATATTTGTAGAGCAGCTAATAATGTGAAACTACAAGCGATTTACTTTATGGAAGGAATAGAATGACAAAGGTTGTTTTTGAAGAAAAATACTATCCAGCTGTAAAAGAAATGGTTTATCGAACTCGTTTGTCGAATGGATTGACAGTTGCTCTTTTGCCTAAAAAGGAATTTAAAGAGGTTTACGGGAGTGTAACTGTACAATTTGGTTCGGTAGATACGCTTGTCACAGAAGTTGACGGAGATGTAAAAGAATATCCTGCGGGAATTGCTCATTTTCTTGAACATAAATTATTTGAGAGAGAAGATTCTAGCGATTTGATGTCGGCTTTTACGAGTCTAGGTGCAGATAGTAATGCCTTTACAAGCTTTACAAAAACAAACTATCTTTTTTCAGCAACGGATCATTTTTTAGAAAATTTAGACTTACTTGATGAATTGGTAACATCAGCACACTTTACTGAAGATTCCATTTTAAGAGAGCAGGATATTATCCAGCAAGAACGAGAAATGTATCAAGATGATCCAGATTCGTGTTTATTCTTTTCAACTTTAGCGAATTTGTATCCTGGCACACCTTTAGCAACTGATATAGTTGGCAGTGAGGAGTCAATTTCCCAAATCCATCTAACTAATTTGCAAGAAAATTTTACAAGATTTTATAAATCTGTAAACATGTCTCTGTTTTTAGTTGGTAATTTTGATGTGGAGCGAGTACAGAACTACTTTGGAAGAAAAGAACTGAAAGATTTAGATGTTCAGGAACTAGCAAGAGAAAAATTTGTTTTACAGGCTGTGAAGTCAACAGACAGTATGAGAATGGAAGTATCTTCTCCCAAACTAGCGATTGGAGTTAGAGGTAAGCGAGAAGTTGCTGAGGCGGATTGCTATCGACATCATATTTTATTAAAATTATTGTTTGCAATGATGTTTGGTTGGACTTCGGATCGTTTTCAAAAATGTTATGAATCAGGTAAATTAGATGCTTCCCTATCTCTTGAAATTGAAGTAACAAGTCGCTTTCATTTTGTCATGTTGACAATGGATACGAAAGAGCCAGTTGCTTTGTCTCATCAATTCAGGAAGGCTATTCGTAATTTTACAAAGGATTTAGATATTACAGAGGAACATTTAGATATTATCAAAAGAGAGATGTTTGGCGAATTTTTCAGTAGCATGAACTCTCTTGAATTTATTGCAACGCAATATGATGCTTTTGAACATGGTGAGACAATTTTTGACTTACCAAAGATTTTACAGGAAATTACTTTAGAGGATGTCCTTGAAGCAGGACATCACTTAATAGATGAAGGGGATATAGTTGATTTTACAATATTCCCATCGTAGTAACCTATCATAATAGATACTAGAAAGAAGGGATGACAAGTATGAGGAAAAAAACAATTGGTGAGGTTTTACGATTAGCTAGAATCAATCAGGGATTGAGTTTAGATGAATTGCAGAAAAAGACAGAAATCCAGTTAGATATGTTGGAAGCAATGGAAGCAGACGATTTCGATCAACTTCCAAGTCCTTTTTACACGCGTTCTTTCTTGAAAAAATATGCATGGGCTGTTGAGTTAGATGATCAAATTGTTTTGGATGCTTATGATTCTGGGAGTATGATTACTTATGAGGAAGTAGATGTTGATGAAGATGAGTTGACAGGTCGTAGACGTTCAAGTAAGAAAAAGAAGAAAAAAACATCCTTTTTACCTTTATTTTATTTTATCCTTTTTGCTTTATCGATTTTAATTTTTGTGACCTATTATGTTTGGAACTATATTCAAACTCAACCAGAGGGGTCTTCTCTTTCTAATTACAGTGTGGTTCAATCAACAAGTTCAATAAGTTCAACTAGCTCTGTTCCCCACTCTTCAAGTAGTAGTTCATCTAGCAGTTCTTCTAGTGTAGAATCAACTATAAGTGTATCAGGTGAAGGAAATCATGTAGAAATCGCTTATAAGACAAGTAAAGAAACAGTTAAATTGCAATTGGCAGTTTCAGATGTTACAAGTTGGGTCAGCGTTTCAGAAAGCGAACTTGAGGGCGGTGTAACCCTATCGCCAGAGAAGAAAAGTGCAGAAGCAACAGTTGCAACTAAAAGTCCTGTAACCATTACATTAGGTGTTGTAAAAGGTGTTACTTTGACAGTAGATAATCAGACTGTTGATTTATCGAAGTTAACAGCGCAGACTGGACAAATCACTGTAACCTTTACTAAAAATTAAGGAAAAACGAATGAAAAAAGAACAAATTCCCAATCTCTTAACAATAGGTCGAATTCTCTTTATACCTATTTTTATCTTTATTTTAACGATAGGAAATTCGATAGAAAGTCATATAGTGGCAGCTATTATCTTTTCTATTGCCAGTATTACCGACTATTTAGATGGATATTTAGCACGTAAATGGAATGTGGTCAGTAATTTTGGTAAATTTGCAGATCCCATGGCGGATAAGTTACTAGTTATGTCGGCTTTTATTATGTTGATTGAGTTAGATATGGCTCCGGCTTGGATTGTTGCAGTGATTATCTGTCGAGAGTTGGCTGTGACAGGTTTAAGGCTTTTATTGGTTGAAACTGGTGGAAAAGTTTTAGCAGCAGCAATGCCTGGAAAAATTAAAACTTTCAGTCAGATGTTTGCCATTATTTTCTTGCTATTACATTGGACTTTGCTTGGTCAAGTTCTACTTTATGTAGCCTTGTTTTTCACTATCTACTCTGGCTATGATTATTTCAAGGGTAGTGCTTATGTATTTAAAGGGACATTTGGTTCGAAATGAAATCAATAATTGATGTAAAAAATCTTTCTTTTCGCTATAAGGAAAGTCAGGAATACTATGATGTGAAAGATATTACGTTTCACGTGAAACGTGGAGAATGGCTTTCGATTGTAGGGCATAATGGTAGTGGTAAATCAACGACTGTCCGGTTAATCGATGGCTTATTGGAAGCGGAATCTGGAGAGATTGTAATTGATGGTCAACGGCTGACTGAGGAAAATGTTTGGAATATACGTCGTCAAATCGGTATGGTTTTTCAAAATCCAGACAATCAATTTGTTGGAGCGACTGTTGAAGATGATGTTGCTTTTGGTTTGGAAAATCAGGGCCTTTCTCGTCAAGAAATGAAAAAGAGAGTGGAAGAAGCTCTGGCTTTAGTTGGCATGTTAGACTTTAAAAAGAGAGAGCCGGCGCGTCTATCAGGTGGCCAAAAGCAACGTGTGGCCATTGCAGGCGTTGTAGCCCTAAGACCAGCTATTTTAATCTTAGATGAAGCAACGAGTATGTTGGACCCTGAGGGGCGTAGAGAACTGATTGAGACAGTACAGGGAATTCGGAAAGACTATGATATGACGGTCATTTCTATTACCCATGATTTGGAAGAAGTTGCCATGAGTGACCGCGTATTGGTCATGAAAAAAGGGGAAATTGAATCAACTAGTAGCCCAAGAGAACTTTTCTCTCGAAATGATTTAGATCAAATTGGATTAGACGATCCTTTTGCCAATCAAGTAAAATATTCTTTGAGCCAGAATAGCTATGATTTACCTGAAAATTATTTGACAGAAAGTGAGCTAGAGGATAAATTATGGGAATTGCTCTAGAAAATGTGAGTTTTACATATCAAGAAGGGACTCCCTTAGCTTCAACAGCTTTGTCGGATGTTTCTTTGACGATTGAAGATGGTTCTTATACGGCTTTAATTGGGCACACAGGTAGTGGTAAATCAACTATTTTACAACTCTTAAATGGTTTATTGGTGCCAAGTCAAGGGAGTGTGAGGGTTTTTGATACCTTAATCACCTCGACTTCTAAAAATAAAGATATTCGTCAAATTAGAAAACAGGTTGGCTTGGTATTTCAGTTTGCTGAAAATCAGATTTTTGAAGAAACGGTTTTGAAAGACGTTGCTTTTGGACCGCAAAATTTTGGAGTTTCTGAAGAAGATGCGGAGAAGATTGCGCGTGAGAAACTGGCTCTGGTTGGAATTGATGAATCACTTTTTAATCGCAGTCCGTTTGAGTTGTCAGGGGGACAAATGAGACGTGTTGCCATTGCAGGCATACTTGCCATGGAGCCAGCTATATTAGTCTTAGATGAGCCAACAGCTGGCCTAGATCCTCTGGGTAGAAAAGAGTTGATGAATTTGTTCAAAAAACTCCACCAGTCAGGGATGACCATCGTCTTGGTAACGCATTTGATGGATGATGTTGCTGAATATGCGAATCAAGTCTATGTAATGGAAAAGGGACGTTTGGTTAAGGGTGGTAAACCGAGTGATGTCTTTCAAGATGTTGTTTTTATGGAAGAAGTGCAGTTGGGAGTACCTAAGATTACGGCTTTCTGTAAACGATTGGCTGATAGAGGCGTGTCATTTAAACGATTACCGATTAAGATAGAGGAGTTCAAGGAGTCGCTAAATGGATAGTATGATTTTGGGGCGTTATATCCCAGGGGATTCGATTGTTCACCGATTGGATCCACGTAGCAAATTGCTTGCTATGATGTTACTAATTTTGATCGTTTTTTGGGCTAATAATCCCTTGACGAATCTAATTCTTTTTATAGCGACAGGGATATTTATTGCCTTGTCAGGAGTATCTCTTTCATTTTTTATTCAGGGCTTGAAGTCTATGTTTTTCTTGATTGCCTTCACAACTATTTTTCAACTATTTTTCATTTCTAATGGGAATGTGTTATTTGAGTTTTCGTTTGTGAGAATCACAGATTATGCTTTGCAACAAGCTGGGATTATTTTTTGTCGTTTTGTATTGATTATTTTCTTTTCAACTTTGTTAACCTTAACGACCATGCCCTTAAGTTTGGCATCAGCTGTCGAAGCTTTATTAGCACCTTTAAAGCGTGTGAAAGTTCCAGTTCATGAAATTGGTTTGATGCTGTCCATGAGTCTACGTTTTGTTCCGACCTTAATGGATGATACGACGCGGATTATGAATGCACAGAAAGCGCGTGGAGTGGATTTTGGTGAAGGAAGCATCGTTCAAAAAGTAAAGGCGATGATTCCTATTTTGATTCCTCTTTTTGCAACAAGTTTAAAACGTGCAGATTCCTTGGCTATCGCCATGGAAGCGCGTGGTTATCAGGGTGGAAAAGGTAGAAGTCAATACCGACAACTGAAATGGACTCGAAAGGATACGCTGACTATTCTTGTTATTATCGTACTTGGTTGTTGCTTATTTTTCTTAAAATCTTAGTAGCTTTTAGGAATTGATAAAAAGTTACTGTAACAGTTTTTGATATAAAGGTAGGGATATGAACCGTTTTAAAAAATCAAAATATGTCATTATTGTTTTTGTCACTGTTCTGCTTGTCTCAGCTCTCTTAGCGACGACTTATTCAAGTACAATTGTGACAAAATTAGGAGATGGGATCTCATTGGTTGATAGAGTTGTGCAAAAACCTTTTCGGTGGTTTGATTCTGTCAAATCAGATTTGGCTCATTTGACACGAACATATAATGAAAATGAAAGTTTGAAGAAACAGATTTACCAGTTAGAAGTCAAATCAAATGAGGCGGAAAGTTTAAAGACGGAAAATGAACAACTGCGCCAATTGCTTGATATGAAGTCTAAATTGCAAGCCACAAAGACTTTAGCAGCAGATGTTATTATGCGTTCTCCGGTATCTTGGAAGCAGGAGTTGACCTTAGATGCAGGTAGATCAAAAGGTGCTTCTGAGAACATGTTAGCTATTGCAAATGGTGGCTTGATTGGGAGTGTTTCAAAAGTGGAGGACAACTCTACTATGGTCAACCTTCTGACAAATACGGAAAATGCTGATAAGATTTCTGTTAAAATTCAACACGGCACTACTACAATTTATGGAATTATTGTTGGCTACGACAAGGAAAATGAAGTTCTTAAAATTAGTCAATTAAATAGTAATAGCGATATTAGTACAGGCGATAAGGTAACAACAGGTGGATTAGGAAACTTTAACGTTGCTGATATTCCTGTAGGTGAAGTGGTTGCCACAACGCATAGTACAGACTATTTGACACGAGAAGTAACTGTTAAATTGAGTGCAGATACTCATAATGTGGATGTGATAGAATTAGTGGGGAATTCATAATGAGACAGTTGAAGCGGGTTGGAGTGTTTTTATTGCTCCCTTTCTTTGTTCTAATTGACGCCCATATTAGCCAGCTTCTGGGCTCATTTTTCCCCCATGTACATTTAGCTAGTCATTTTCTTTTTCTATTTCTCTTATTTGAGACGATAGAAGTATCAGAATATCTCTACCTAGTCTATTGTTTTGTGATAGGCTTGGTTTACGATGTTTACTTTTTCCATCTAATAGGGATTGCAACTCTCTTATTTATCTTATTGGGAGCCTTTCTTCATAAATTGAATAGTGTTATTTTATTGAATCGTTGGACACGAATGCTCTCTATGATTGTACTGACATTCCTGTTTGAAATGGGTAGTTATCTTTTGGCTTTTATGGTAGGGTTGACAGTGGATAACATGTCGATTTTTATAGTCTATAGCTTGGTACCGACGATGATTTTAAATTTTTTATGGATTACTGTTTTTCAATTTATTTTTGAAAAATATTATCTATAAGAACGACATATAAATGTAACAAAGGCGTAATATTTATTGGAGTTTTTTTTGGTATACTAGTATTGTCTTAAACAGAAGGAGTATTTATTAACCATGAAGAAAAAAATCTTAGCCTCGCTTTTATTAAGTACAGTAATGGTTTCCCAGGCAGCAGTATTGACGACTGCCCATGCAGAAACGACTGATGACAAAATTGCTGCTCAAGATAATAAAATTAGTAACTTAACAGCACAACAAGAAGAAGCACAAAAACAAGTTGATCAAATTCAGGAGCAAGTATCTGCTATTCAAGCAGAGCAATCTAACTTGCAATCTGAAAATGATAGATTACAAGCAGAATCTAAGAAACTCGAGGGTGAGATTACAGAACTTTCTAAAAACATTGTTTCTCGTAACCAATCTTTGGAAAAACAAGCTCGTAGTGCTCAAACAAATGGAGCCGCAACTAGCTATATCAATACCATTGTAAACTCAAAATCAATTACAGAAGCTATTTCACGTGTTGCTGCAATGAGTGAAATCGTATCTGCTAACAACAAAATGTTGGAACAACAAAAGGCAGATAAAAAAGCAATTTCTGAGAAGCAAGTAGCAAATAATGATGCTATCAATACTGTAATTGCTAATCAACAAAAATTGGCAGATGATGCTCAAGCATTGACTACTAAACAGGCAGAACTAAAAGCTGCTGAATTGAGTCTTGCTGCTGAGAAAGCGACAGCTGAAGGGGAAAAAGCAAGTCTATTGGAACAAAAAGCAGCAGCTGAGGCAGAGGCACGTGCAGCTGCGGCAGCAGAAGCAGCTTATAAAGAAAAACAAGCTAGCCAACAACAATCAGTACTTGCTTCAGGTAATACAAACCTAACAGCACAGGTACAAGCAGTATCTGAATCTGCAGTAGCACCTGTTCAGGCTAAAGTACGTCCAACATATAACACGGATGCCTCAACTTATCCAATTGGAGAATGTACCTGGGGAGTTAAAACATTAGCACCTTGGGCTGGAGACTATTGGGGTAATGGAGCACAGTGGGCCACAAGTGCAGCAGCAGCAGGTTTCCGTACAGGTTCAACCCCTCAAGTTGGAGCAATTGCATGTTGGAACGATGGTGGATATGGACACGTAGCGGTTGTTACAGCTGTTGAATCAACAACACGTATTCAAGTATCAGAATCAAACTATGCAGGTAATCGCACACTTGGAAACCACCGTGGATGGTTTAATCCAACAACGACTTCTGAAGGTTTTGTGACATATATTTATGCAGACTAATTACAGAGGGACTCGAATAGAGCCCTCTTTTTCAGTTTTTACCAGGGACAATAACTATTAAAAATCCCATCAAAATAGCTTGAAAATATCGAAAAAGTATGGTAGAATAAAGATTGTCGTGTGAACGATAATACTCATTCTTGATGAATTGTGAAGCAGTTGCCCTTGGGTCGTTTTGCGAGTTGAAGTCAAGAAGAGGAAAAAAACAAAAAGGAGAAATACTCATGGCAGTAATTTCAATGAAACAACTTCTTGAGGCTGGTGTACACTTTGGTCACCAAACTCGTCGCTGGAACCCTAAGATGGCTAAATACATCTTTACAGAGCGTAACGGAATCCACGTTATCGACTTGCAACAAACTGTAAAATACGCTGACCAAGCATACGACTTCATGCGTGATGCAGCAGCTAACGATGCGGTTGTATTGTTCGTTGGTACTAAGAAACAAGCAGCTGATGCAGTTGCTGAAGAAGCAGTACGTTCAGGTCAATACTTCATCAACCACCGTTGGTTGGGTGGAACTCTTACAAACTGGGGAACAATCCAAAAACGTATCGCTCGTTTGAAAGAAATCAAACGTATGGAAGAAGATGGAACTTTCGAAGTTCTTCCTAAGAAAGAAGTTGCACTTCTTAACAAACAACGTGCGCGTCTTGAAAAATTCTTGGGTGGTATCGAAGATATGCCTCGTATCCCAGATGTGATGTACGTAGTTGACCCACATAAAGAGCAAATCGCTGTTAAAGAAGCTAAAAAATTGGGAATCCCAGTTGTAGCGATGGTTGACACAAACACTGATCCAGATGATATCGATGTAATCATCCCAGCTAACGATGACGCTATCCGAGCTGTTAAATTGATCACAGCTAAATTGGCTGACGCTATCATCGAAGGACGTCAAGGTGAGGATGCAGTAGCAGTTGAAGCAGAATTTGCAGCTTCAGAAACTCAAGCAGATTCAATTGAAGAAATCGTTGAAGTTGTAGAAGGTGACAACGCTTAATTTATATAAATAGTAATTACCTAGGAGGGCGGGGCTTAGCCCGGCTCTCCTATTTTTAAAAAATATAGGAGAATCAAAATGGCAGAAATTACAGCTAAACTTGTTAAAGAGTTGCGTGAAAAATCTGGTGCTGGTGTTATGGACGCTAAAAAAGCATTGGTTGAAGTGGAAGGCGATATCGAAAAAGCGATTGAATTGCTTCGTGAAAAAGGTATGGCAAAAGCAGCTAAGAAAGCTGACCGTGTTGCTGCAGAAGGTTTGACTGGTGTTTATGTTGACGGTAACATTGCAGCAGTTGTTGAAGTAAATGCTGAAACTGACTTCGTTGCGAAAAACGCTCAATTTGTTGAGTTGGTAAACGCAACAGCTAAAGCAATCGTTGAAGGAAAACCAGCTAACAACGAAGAAGCTCTTGCTTTGACTATGCCTTCAGGTGAAACTCTTGAAGCTGCATACGTATCTGCAACAGCGACTATCGGAGAAAAAATCTCATTCCGTCGCTTTGCTTTGATTGAAAAAACAGATGCACAACACTTCGGAGCATACCAACACAACGGTGGACGTATCGGTGTTATCTCTGTAATCGAAGGTGGAGACGAAGCACTTGCTAAACAAATTTCAATGCACATTGCTGCTATGAAACCAACAGTTCTTTCATACAAAGAATTGGATGAGCAATTTGTTAAAGATGAGTTGGCACAATTGAACCACGTTATCGACCAAGATAACGAAAGCCGTGCAATGGTTAACAAACCAGCTCTCCCACACTTGAAATATGGATCAAAAGCTCAATTGACTGATGATGTTATTGCTCAAGCTGAAGCTGACATCAAAGCTGAGTTGGCTGCAGAAGGCAAACCAGAAAAAATCTGGGACAAAATCATCCCAGGTAAAATGGATCGCTTCATGCTTGACAACACTAAAGTTGACCAAGCTTACACACTTCTTGCACAAGTTTACATCATGGATGACAGCAAGACAGTTGAAGCATACCTTGAATCAGTTAACGCTTCAGTAGTTGAGTTCGCTCGCTTTGAAGTTGGTGAAGGTATTGAGAAAGCTGCAAACGACTTTGAAGCTGAAGTTGCAGCTACAATGGCAGCAGCCTTGAATAACTAATTATAGAAAGGAAGTAAATTTGCTTCCTTTTTTCTATGCAGTCGATCCTTATAGGGAGAGTTTCCTATTTTCAAGGTAAAAATAAAAAGCCCTATAATAAGGGCCAATTGTATTTAGGAGACTAAACTTCAAATTCATAGAGTGCTGTAGAGAGATAACGTTCACCGTTATCTGGTGCTAGAGCAAGGACTTTTTTACCTGTACCTAATTTTTTGGCAATCTCGATGGCTCCGTAGATAGCTGCAGCTGAAGAAATCCCTACAAGGAAACCTTCTTTTCCACCAATTTCACGTCCGAGTGCAAGAGCATCATCTGATGTTACACGAACGATACCATCATAGGCTTTAGTATCAAGTGTATCAGGAATAAATCCAGCTGAGATACCTTGAATTTTGTGAGGACCAGGTTTTTCACCAGATAGAATAGCAGATTCATTAGCTTCCACTGCATAAACTTGAATGTTTGAATTTGCTGATTTGAGTGCATGGGAAACACCAGAAATCGTTCCACCGGTACCCACTCCAGCAACAAAGGCATCTAGTCCATCTTTACCGAAAGCAGCTAGTATTTCAGCTCCTGTTGTTCTTTCGTGTACTTCTGGATTTGCTGGGTTGTCAAATTGAAGAGGAAGGAAACCATCACGTTCAGCAGCGATTTCTTGAGCCTTAGCAATAGCACCTTTCATTCCCTCACTGCCAGGAGTTAGGACGAGTTCAGCACCATAAGCCTGGATAATCTTACGTCGTTCTACACTCATAGTTTCAGGCATAACGATGACAACTTTATACCCTTTAGCAGCACCTACCCATGAAAGTCCAATACCAGTGTTTCCACTTGTTGCTTCAACAATAGTAGAACCAGGTTTCAGAATACCATCTTGTTCAGCTTTTTCAATCATGCTAAGAGCAATACGGTCTTTTACAGAAGAACCAGGGTTAAATGCTTCAAGTTTTACATAGACATCTGCAGCACCTTCTGGCACGATGTTGTTAAGTTTAACAATCGGAGTTTGACCGATTAGTTCAGTAATGTTGTTATAAATAGACATATGAATACCTCTTTGTATAAGATATATCTAGTATAACGCTATCTATACCATTTGTAAAATATAGAAATCCTATCGAAGTGATAGGATTTTTTTATACCATAGGTACAATCCATTGGTTTTCAAGCGATTGTGATAAGCTAATTTTAGTAAATAGGTGTAAAGAAGAAAGTTATCAGTTTTCTTTTTGAATTGCTTCATTTTCTAGTAGGTCTTGGCAAGCATCTTTTTATTTTGCTCGTTAAAGTAGTTGTGAGAATGTCAACGAAACGCTGTATTATCCATTGTTTACAACAAGTTTACAGGAACTTCAACTTCTCGTAAACCTTGGTCAGTTAAAGTGACTTTTCCATTAAAAAACTCTACAAGTGCAGCTTTAATAGTTTCTTTTTCTTCTTTATCAACATAAATCATCGTATCGACTTGATCTGTAAAGTTTGTCTCAAGTTCCATGAGCTCATGTTCCTTAAGAAAGTTACTGTACTCTTGGTACTGAGCGTAAGACATTTGAATAGCAATGCCCGCCTGTTCCTTTATTTCAATGATGCCAATTTCTTTGACACCTAAGGCAACACTGCCTGCGTAAGCACGAATTAGTCCTCCAGCGCCTAGTTTAATACCACCAAAGTAGCGTGTCACGACCACACAGACATTGGTGAGATTGTGATTTTCTAGTACCCCAAGCATGGGAACACCAGCAGTGCCACTAGGCTCGCCATCATCACTTGTACGTTTGATTTCACTACGTTCCCCAATAATAAATGCAGAGCAGTTATGCGTAGCTTTGTAGTGTTCTTTTTTGATAGCAGTAATGAAGTCACGAGCCTCTTCTTCGCTATAAACACGCTTGGCATGACAGATAAAGCGGGATTTTTTGATTTCTTCTTGGACTTGTCCGTCCTCTTTAATTGTTCTAAATTCCATGATTTAATTGTACTAAAAAATCATCTAAAGCGCTAGGTTTTTACGAATAAAGAAGTATGAAAGTAAATCCAAACTATCTCGGTCGTTTGTTTACTGAGAATGAATTAACAGAAGAGGAATGTCAGTTGGCGGAGAAATTTCCAGCAATGAGAAAGGAGAAGGGGAAATTTTTCTGTCAACGTTGTAATAGTACTATTCTAGAAGAATGGTATTTGCCCATTGGTGCTTACTATTGTCGGGAGTGCTTAATTATGAAGCGAGTCAGGAGTGATCAAGATTTATACTATTTCCCACAGGAGGATTTTCCGAAGCAAGATGTTCTTAAATGGCGTGGTCAATTAACTCCTTTTCAAGAGAAGGTGTCAGAGGGACTGATTCAAGCAGTAGAGAAGCAAGAGCCAACTTTAGTTCATGCGGTGACAGGGGCTGGAAAGACAGAAATGATTTATCAAGTTGTGGCTAAAGTGATTAATGGAGGTGGTGCAGTATGTTTGGCTAGTCCTCGCATAGATGTTTGTTTGGAGCTGTATAAGCGCCTGCAAAATGATTTTTCTTGCGAGATAGCCCTCCTACATGGAGAATCAAAGCCGTATTTTCGAACACCACTAGTTGTTGCGACGACCCATCAGTTATTGAAATTTTATCAAGCTTTTGATTTGCTGATAGTGGATGAAGTAGATGCTTTTCCTTATGTTGACAATTTCACGCTTTACCACGCTGTCAAGAATAGTGTAAAGGAGAATGGATTGAGAATCTTTTTAACAGCGACTTCGACCGATGAGTTGGATAAAAAGGTCCGTTTAGGAGAACTAAAAAGACTGAGTTTACCGAGACGGTTCCATGGAAATCCGTTGATTATTCCTAAGCCAGTTTGGTTATCGGATTTTAATCGCTACTTAGACAAGAATCGTTTGTCACCAAAGTTAAAGTCCTATATTGATAAGCAGAGAAAGACAGCTTATCCGTTACTCATTTTTGCTTCAGAAATTAAGAAAGGGGAGCAGTTAAAAGAAATCTTACAGGAGCAATTTCCAAATGAGAAAATTGGCTTTGTATCTTCTGTAACAGAAAATCGATTAGAGCAGGTGCAAGCATTTAGAGATGGGGTGCTGACTATACTCATCAGCACAACTATTCTAGAGCGTGGTGTGACGTTTCCTCGTGTAGATGTTTTTGTAGTAGAAGCGAATCATCGTCTTTTTACCAAGTCTAGTTTGATTCAGATTGGTGGACGAGTTGGACGAAGCATGGATAGACCGACAGGAGATTTGCTTTTCTTCCATGATGGATTAAATGATTCAATCAAGAGGGCGATTAAGGAAATTCAGATGATGAATAAGGAGGCTGGTCTATGAAGTGCTTGTTATGTGGGCAGACTATGAAGACTGTTTTAACTTTTAGTAGTCTCTTACTTCTGAAGAATGATGCCTCCTGTCTTTGTTTAGATTGTGATTCTACTTTTGAAAGAATTGGGGAAGAGAACTGTCCAAACTGTATGAAAATAGGATTGTCAACAAAGTGTCAAGATTGTCAATTTTGGTGTAAAGAAGGAGTTGAGGTCAGTCATAGAGCGATTTTCACTTACAATCAAGCTATGAAGGATTTTTTTAGTCGATATAAATTTGATGGAGACTTCCTTTTAAGAAAAGTTTTTTCTTCATTTTTAAGTGAGGAGTTGAAAAAGTACAAAGAGTACCAATTTGTAGTCATTCCCCTAAGCCCTGATAGATATGCTGATAGAGGATTTAATCAGGTTGAGGGCTTGGTAGATGCAGCAGGCTTTGCGTATCTGGATTTATTAGAAAAGAGAGAAGAGCGAGCTAGTTCTTCTAAAAGTCGCTCAGAGCGCTTGGCGACAGAACTTCCTTTCTTTATTAAAAGTGGAGTCCGCATTCCTAAGAAAATCCTACTTATAGATGATATTTATACTACAGGAACAACTATAAATCGTGTGAAGAAACTGCTGGAAGAAGCTGGTGCTGAGGATGTAAAAACATTTTCCCTTGTAAGATGAGGAAAAAATTTGCAAAAATAGAATGAAAGCGTTATAATAAAATCATAAAAACAAAAATGTTTAGAAAGAAGGTACTCATATGATTAAATATAGTATCCGTGGTGAAAACCTAGAAGTAACAGAAGCAATTCGTGATTATGTAGTTTCTAAACTCGAAAAGATCGAAAAGTACTTCCAGCCAGAACAAGAGTTGGATGCCCGAATTAACTTAAAAGTTTATCGTGAAAAAACAGCTAAAGTGGAAGTAACGATTCCGCTTGGATCTATTACTCTCCGCGCAGAAGATGTGTCTCAAGATATGTATGGTTCAATTGACCTTGTAACTGATAAAATTGAACGTCAGATTCGTAAAAACAAAACAAAAATCGAGCGTAAAAATAAAAATAAGGTAGCAACTAGTCAATTATTTACAGATGCTTTGGTGGAAGATTCAAATGTTGTCCAGTCTAAAGTTGTTCGTTCAAAACAAATTGATTTAAAACCAATGGATTTGGAAGAAGCTATTCTACAAATGGATTTATTGGGGCATGATTTCTTTATCTATGTGGATGTTGAAGATCAAACAACCAATGTGATTTATCGTCGTGAGGATGGCGAAATTGGTTTGTTAGAAGTTAAAGAATCTTAAGAAAAATGAAATATAAAAAGTGGTTTACTTTCGGGTAAATCACTTTTTATATTTCAAGGAAGAGGGAGTTTGTGTAGCTAATTGAAATTAGAGTTGAACGTCTTAGGTGCTAAAATATTGCTAGTAATTGGATTGAATTTCCTAGTCAATTTATTTAGATTTTATTTCACTATATAAAGCGACTGTGTTTAGTTTAAGTATTTTTTATCTATTTTGTCTTTTGTAATACAAGTAGCTATGAGGAATAAAAGATATCTATTTAGAGGGTGTGTAGATTGTAGAATGGAAGTTTGGAAGAAAAAGTTATTGCCCATATAAGAGAGATGGCTTGTCTCTATGGATAAATTCTTAAAAAGTAAGTGGAAGAACTATCTATAAATCTAACTTATAGCTCTATTCATTTTTATTAAGTAGACAAAATACTAGTTAAAGCGATAGAATGGACTTGTCAACAAATAGCGAGCAATAAAATGTAAGCGTTCTTAAAATAAAAGAAGGAGTCATAACTATGGCAACAAAACAAGAAATTTTACGTGAACTATATCCTGAGGATCTCTTTCATTACGCTGATGGTTTAACATTAGGGGAAGCTGAAGTACTACAAGAAACTCGTCGTTTGATTGAAAAACATCTACGTCCAGTTATCAACGAATACTGGGAAAAACCTGATTTCCCATTTGAGGAATTTTACGCTGTCGCTAAGGGTGCTCAAATCATGAACAATCCAAAATTGTTTGAAGGGCGTGAAGGAAGTTATAAACCATCTGAATTGTATATTACCTTTTTATATCTAGAACTAGCTCGCTTCGATGCTTCAATCGCAACTTTCTATACAGTTCATGGAGGACTTTGCTATAACACTATTTTATTGGGTGGGGATGAAAGACAACAGAAAGAATTTCTTCCTAAGTTGGCTTCATTTGACTGGCAAGGATGTTTTGCCTTAACAGAACCGCTTTCTGGATCTGATATTGCTGGTGGTCTATCAACAACTGCTGAGCGTGTTGGAGATAAGTGGATTTTGAACGGAGAAAAGCGTTGGGTTGGTGGCTCAGATACAGCAGATGTTGTTCCTGTATTTGCTCGTGATGTGGCAGACGGTAAGGTGAAATGTTTTATTGTCCGTAAAGGTGCTCCTGGCTACCATGCAGAGCCTATTCCACATAAGATTGCACTGCGTTGTATCCGCAATGGTCATATTACAATGAAGAATGTAGAAGTTCCAGACTCAGATCGTTTGGTTAACATCAATGGATTTGGAGATGTAGCACGTATTTTAACATTTACTCGTGCCGATGTAGCGCACATTGCTATGGGAGTAACATGTGGTTCATATGTGGCAGCTCTTAAATATGCAAAAGACCGTCAACAGTTTAAACGTCCGATTGCCAAATTCCAAATTGTTCAAGAAAAATTAGCTAGAATGCAAGCCAATGCTGTAGCAGCTCTTGCATATTCAACTCGTATTGCTGAAATGCAGGAAGAGGGTAATGAGTTGATGCTCAATTCTGCTCTAGCGAAAATGCATAACTCTTTAGTAATGCGTGAAACAGTAGCTCTTGCGCGTGAAACATGTGGTGGTAATGGTATTACTTTGGAAACAGATGTGGCACGATTCTTTGCAGATGCGGAATCAATCTATACTTATGAAGGTTCGCACGAAGTCAATGCTTTGATTGTAGGTCGTGAAATTACTGGATTGGGTGCATTTGTTTAATAGAACTAGGACGATTGAAGGGTTTGTTTTCAATCGTCCTTGCTTCATAATGTGATTTACTTAGAATAAAAAGGAGAAAAAATGATCTCAAATGTAATGATAATTGGCTCTGGTCAGATGGGAAGTGGTATTGCTCAAGTATTTGCTCAAGCTGGATTTACGGTTTATTTGAATGATATCAAAGAAGAATTTGTTCAACGAGGATTGAATAACATAATAAAACAGTTGGAACGTTCGGTTGAAAAAGGACGTCTATCTGCAGATGAGAAAGACAAAGTGGTTGCCAATTTAATTCCTTCTACTTCATATGAAGACGCGAAAAATGTACAATTGGTTATTGAAGCTGCGACTGAAAATCGTGATATTAAACTCAGTATATTTAAACAATTGGACGAAATCACAGATTCTAAAACAATTCTAGCATCAAATACTTCCTCTCTATCTATCACAGATATTGCAGCCGCAACTAAGAACCAAGAACGTGTGATTGGAATGCACTTTTTTAATCCTGCTCCAGTGATGAAATTAGTTGAAGTGATTAAAGCTTTGCAGACTTCGGATGAAGTAGTGGCAGAAATCCGTGAACTTACAAAGAAAATTGGAAAAACTCCTGTTGATGTTAAAGATTCTTATGGATTTGTAGTAAATCGTGTATTGATTCCTATGATCAATGAAGCTATTTATATCTTAGGAGAAGGAGTTGCTAGTGCTGAAGAAATAGATGAGGCAATGAAACTAGGTGCTAATCATCCTATTGGTCCCTTAGCTTTGGCCGATTTGATTGGATTGGATGTTTGCCTTGCAATTATGGGTGTTTTGAACCAAGGATTTGGTGATCAAAAATACCGTCCTGCTCCTCTTTTGAAGAAAATGGTAGAGGCTGGAAAATTGGGACGTAAGTCAAAAGAAGGATTCTTTACTTACTAGAAAAAATGGAGGTAGTCATGAAAGATGTAGTTATTGTATCGGCGGTACGTACTCCTTTAGGTTCCTTTGGAGGAAGCTTGAAGAATATTTCAGCTGTCGAATTGGGCTCTTTGGTAATTAAGAGTGTTTTGGAAAAAGCGAATATTAAACCAGAGCAGGTAGATGAAGTGATAATGGGGAATGTCCTAGGCGCAGGTTTAGGTCAAAATGTGGCTCGCCAAATGAGTATTCATGCAGGGCTCCCTGAATTTACACCAGCTTTTACTATCAATAAGGTTTGTGGTTCAGGTTTGAAGGCAGTACAATTGGCTGCTCAAGCTATTCAGTGTGGGGATGCTGATATCATCGTAGCTGGTGGGGCAGAAAATATGAGTCAAGCTCCATACGTATTGCCAAACTTCCGCTGGGGAGGACGCATGGGAGACTCTAACGTTGTTGATACCATGATTAAAGATGGGTTGTCTGATGCCTTCAACGAATATCATATGGGGATTACAGCTGAGAATGTGGCTGAAGAATATGGTATTAGCAGAGATGATCAAGATGCTCTTGCTTTAGAATCACAAAAAAGAGCAGTGGCAGCTATAGAATCTGGACGCTTTAAAGAAGAAATTGTTCCAGTGGTCATTCCGCAACGTAAAGGAGATCCGGTTGTCTTTGATACAGACGAATTTCCTAGAAAAGATGCCAGCTTGGAAAGCTTGTCTAAGTTACGTCCTGTTTTCAAAAAAGACGGTTCTGTTACGGCGGGGAATGCTTCTGGTATCAATGATGGAGCAGCAGCTGTCTTGGTCATGAGTGCTGACAAAGCTGAAGAATTAGGACTTCCAGTGATTGCTCGCATTCGTTCTTATGCAAGCGCAGGTTTGGATCCTAAGATTATGGGATGTGGACCGATTTATGCGACACGCAAGGCTCTTGAAAAAGGCAATTTGACAGTTGATGATCTTGACTTGATTGAGTCAAATGAAGCTTTTGCCGCCCAGGCTTGTGCGGTTGGTAAAACGCTTGGTTTCAATACAGATATTGTCAATGTTAACGGTGGTGCTATTGCTCTTGGTCATCCAATCGGGGCTTCAGGTTGTCGTATCCTAGTGACTCTTGTACATGAGATGATGAAGCGCGATGCCAAAACTGGATTAGCGACTCTATGTATTGGAGGCGGTATGGGCACAGCTCTTATCGTTGAACGCTAATGAACTATTTATGTCGTGTGTCTTTCTTTTAATATACCATTATTAAATAGAGTTTTATTTGGAAACTGATAATTCTTATACCTTATCACGCATGCTCTTCATGATGCTGCGTGATAAGGTATTTTTGATAGTGTAAGTTAGTAGCAGTCATGGAACATAGATTAAATTAAGATCTAAGTCTGCTGGATAAGAATTGTAGTAGAGCTGTTAGGAAAAGGCGTTTAAGAAGTAACATCTATATTAAAGTGAAACAAGAATTTAACAATTTAATTTTTGAATTCAAATCAATTTATAATAGTTTAGAAACGATATTGCACTAGTCCAGATTCACTTCGCTATATATTTTCCTAGACTTAAGGTAGTTGATATTGTTGAAATGAACTATTTTTTAATGCTCATATATGTATTTATGTGATTGCTATCGTTCATTTGATGGGGATTATTTGAAGCAAAATCAAACTATAAGCTGTACTTATAGAATTATAAACTAAGATTAAGTAGACGAATTGATTTAAATGAGTTATCATAAAAATGTAAGCTCTTACATTTGGTATCGGTATTTGTTGACACTGTACTCTGTACTCAAAAAAAATTAAGTAGGAGCAGAATAATGAGTAAAACAGTTTTATTAGAGCAGAAGAATGGGATTGGTTACCTTACAATAAATCGTCCAGCAGCTTTGAATGCTTTAAGTTCAGAAGTTTTGACTGACTTAAATCATGTTTTAGACGAAATTGAAGCAAGTGATGATATTCGTGTTGTGATTGTGACTGGACAAGGTGAAAAAGCATTTGTTGCAGGAGCGGATATCAAAGAGATGGATCAAATGTCTCCTATCCAAGCACATGATTATATGACCTATGCTAATGATACGTTTACCCGTCTATCTGAACTAACGCAACCAACTATTGCAGTTCTAAACGGTTATGCTTTAGGAGGTGGTTTGGAATTAGCTCTATCAACAGATATTCGTATTGGTTACGAAAAGACCACTGTAGGATTTCCAGAGGTAGGCCTAGGTATTATTCCAGGATTTGCTGGAACACAAAGAATGTCTCGCTTAATTGGTACCAGCAAGACAAAAGAACTAATTTTTACTGCTAGAATGGTTAAAGGTCAAGAAGCCTATGAATTAGGCATCTTGAATAAATTGGTGGCAGCCGAGGAATTGTTGACAGCAGCTGAGGAATTGGCAGTCTCTATTATGAAAAACGCTCCTTTGGCAGTTGAAAAAGCCAAGCATATTATTCAAGTTGGATCAGAACTCCCACTGAAAAATGCGATTCGATTAGAAACAGAAGCTGAAGCTCTCCTCTTCTCAACAGAAGATAAGGTAGAAGGAATGCGCGCTTTTGTTGAGAAACGCAAAGCTGAGTTTCAGCGTAAATAGAAAGAGGAGATAGAAGATGCAAGTTGTAACATTATCGGATGCAATTTCCTTGATTCACTCAGGAGATAAAGTAGGAATTTCAGGTTTTCTTGGAGTAGGGGAACCACTTGAATTGATTGAAGAATTGGTTTCTCAAAACCAGCAAGATTTGACATTGGTATCAGTCGTAACATCTCAACCTGGTAAGGAAGTCGGTGTGGGGCGTCTTTGTGAAAATCACCAAGTTAAAAAATACATTGCAGCTCACGTAGGAACGTCTGCAGCAGCTCAACACGAGTATTTCAGTGGAAATATGGAAGTTGAATTTACTCCAATGGGAACTGTTGTTGAACGATTACATGCAGCTGGAGCTGGTCTAGGAGCAGTATTGACACCAACAGGTGTAGGTACTATTTTGGAAAAAGATCAGGAGAAGGTTACTCGCAATGGAAAAGAATATTTAATTTATGATCCATTGAAGATTGATGTAGCTTTGATTAAGGCTACGAAGGCAGACAAGTATGGGAACTTATACTTGGACGGTACGACAAAAAATATTTCACTTCAGCTAGCTTTGGCAGCTAATACAGTCATTGTAGAAACTAATGAGTTGTTAGAAGTGGGAGAAATTGATCCTAATGATATTTACATCCCAGGTATCCTTGTCGATTATGTTGTTCAGGGATTGTCTCCAGAAGAGCATCATAAAATGATGGGTGATTTGTGGACAGAGACTAAGAAACTTGCGGGGGTAAACTAAAATGAAGGCAAAAGAAATTATTGCAAGACGTGTGGCGCTTGAGTTTAAAGATGGGGATGTTGTGAATCTGGGATTTGGTATTCCAAATGCATCTGCCGATTATATCCCTGAGGGAGTTAATGTCATTCTTCAAGCAGAAAATGGAGCTCTTCGTTTTGGGGAAACCCCTACCAAAGATGGATACAATGCAAACTTGGCAAATTCGGGAGGTGCCCCAATCACCTTGTTGCCAGGAGCCGCCTTGTTTGATTTGCAAACATCTTTTGCGATTATTCGTGGAGGTCATGTGGATGCTACAGTATTAGGTGCACTTGAAGTGAGCCAAGACGGTAGTATCGCAAACTGGATTATTCCAGGTAAGTTTGCCCCAGGTATGGGTGGTGCTATGGACTTACTTGTTGGAGCAAAACGTGTTATTGGTGCGATTCAACATACGACAGGGGATGGTCAATCAAAATTGTTGAAAGAGTGTACCCTTCCTTTGTCAGCTAAAGGAGTATTGGATTTGATTATTACTGATTTAGCTGTTTTTGGAATCCAAGATGGTAAATTCTTATTGAAGGAATTAGCTCCTGGTGTGACTTTAGAGGAAGTCCTTGAAAAGACAGACGGAGATGTTATTGTTTCAGATGATTTAAAAATCATGCCTATTTGATAATGAGCAATCGGTAGGAAGATATTTTTTTCATAGTGTGGTATGATATATATTGATAACTTTTGTAAGCGATTTATAAATGAGAGTGCAATAGTTATCTAACAGACTATACCTAATGAAAAGAGGTTGAAAGATTTCTAAATTATATGATTTGCTATAAGATTTAATTATTGGGTAGCTTGTATAAATAACGGAGATAGAACTGAGCTTGTGTTAGTTTAGAGTTTCCTGTTTGCGTATAAGTTTGGTGAAAAAGATAGTATCTATAGTAGCGAAGGAAAGAGAGGTGATTGGCCAGTGGATATTATTCAAATGAATTATTTTATCAATATTATAGAATGTGGATGTAATCTTTCCATTGCTGCGAAAAAAATCCACATCAGTCAGTCTGCCTTAAGTCAGTTTGTAACAAATTTTGAAGCGACTGAAGGGGTTCAGTTATTTCATAGAAAAAATGGGAGATTAGAAAGTCTCACTGGAGCTGGAAGAAAGATTTATCGGTTTGCTACTGAGATTGTGAATCGTCATGAAGAAATGCTTTCCATGATTCATAGTGAAGCGCAAAAACAAAAAGGGACAATAAACCTTGGAATTCCATCCTTGATTTTACGTGTGTATTTTGCTAGTTTGCTTCCACAATTTTTAAAAAATAACCCTCATATCCATATACAAGTGACAGAAGGAGGGGGAAAAGAAATTCGTCAAAAAATGACGGAAGGAGATTTGAGCCTAGCATTTTTGATTGAGCCTACCTTGTTGGATACAAAGAAGTTTGATCAGCATGTTATCCAACTGGATGAGTATGTTGCTTATATGGATAAAAATCATCCACTTTCAGATAAAGGATTGCTGGAATGGTCAGATATATCTGACTATGAGATAGCAACCTTTAATAAGTCCTTTACTACTTATGATTTGGTTACTGAAAAATTCGCTTCACAGGGAATTTCTCCTAAATTTGCTTATCTTTCCTCTACATGGGACTTTTTGGTTGAGTCAACTTACCAAACGGACTTAATCGCGATTTTACCTAAACCGATTAGCCATCTAGTAGATAGTAGTCGCTTTAAAGCAGTGACTTTTAAAGATCCGATTCCATTTAATATTTGGTTTTGTAGACCATATAAATCTTCCTATAGTGAGGTTGAATCATATGTTTACGAAGAGCTATTGAGGGATTATTACCAACCTGTTGCTGATAATTAAATTGAGGTGAAGATGATGATTGATAATAATGCCTTGGAGCATGAACTGGATGCAGAGTTACGGAATTT
This sequence comes from Streptococcus sp. 68, assembly GCF_013277415.1. GTDB lineage: Bacteria > Bacillota > Bacilli > Lactobacillales > Streptococcaceae > Streptococcus. The sequence continues at coordinate 57,543 of NZ_VMMX01000010.1, forward strand.
ACTTTTACCCTATTTGAGGAACAGGGAGGATGAAAATCAATTTCCGAGAGAGTTACTCTCTAAATTTATTGATAAATATAATATTTTTTCCTCTTGTGTAGATAGTCAGCTTGATGGGGCGACTGTACCTTTTCTAACTCTTATTCGTCTGATTGCAAAGTATTTTCCAGCATTTTCTACAATTTTATTGACTCAAGCTTACTATGGAATCTACCCTTTTATGCGCTTTGGAACCATAGACCAGCAGTCTCATTATCTTGAATCATTAGTCAAAGGTGAGAGATTAGTAGGCTTGGGATTCTCTGAAGGAAAATCCATGGAAAGTTTGTCAGTAATTGAAACTACTGCTGCGAAAACAGCTACTGGTTGGCGTTTATCAGGTGAAAAATCAATTGTGTCTAATTGTCGATTTGCTGATATTTTATTGATCCTTGCGAAGATAGAAGCAGATGGGGGAAAAGATTCTTTTGGTTTTTTCATAGTCGATACAAGAGACCCAGGTGTTGTTATTGGTGATGACATTAGCAAACCAGGTCTAAAGGGGTGCCCCATCAGTTCTGTTGCCTTTGACAATGTGCTTCTGACGCAAGACAGATTATTGGGTTTGAGCTTATCAGGTGATGAACAATTGAATGATATTCTTCAAAAATTACAGCTTGGTCTTAGTGCAGTCTCCCTCGGAGTTGCTGAAGGTGCATTTGAAAAAGGATTGTCTTTTGTGAAAGTTAAACGTGGGTTTGGCAAGCGTTTACTAGATGCAACTGTTTATCAGTATCAGTTTGCAGATTTGTATACAAAATTGTGTTCAGCAAAAGCGTATTTTAATTCGTATCAAGGTAACATGGGAGATGCACTTTTGTTTGTATGTCAGATTAAACTTTATACAACAAAAGTTGCCTTGGAGATTTCTGAGGATATTATTCGGTTGATGAGCCCCTTGCATACTGTGGAAGATATTCCCATTGATCGATATTTAAAAGATGCTAAAACGCTTGAAATGTATGGTAAATCAGGAGATTCGATTCGCAAGCGAATTGCCTGTCAGTGGCTAAAGGAGTAAAGAATGACAAATCTCACACTACAGGAATACCAGTTCCATGATATGAAGTTGACTTGGCTACGTGGTGCAGATAAATTAACTGATGCAGGAACACTTTTTGGCCCTGTTCCTAAAGTTGTATGGTCGCGCTATTATCCAACCAATGAGGATAATATGATGGCTGAGCTAACAGATCCAATTTTGATTCAATATAAGGAGAAAAATTACCTTATTGATACTAGTTTTGATACAGCTAAATTATCAGAAAAACAAAGACGAAATTTAGGTATTTTATCAGAGAGCAGGGTTGAGGAGAGTTTGGAACTCTTAGGATTGACTACTAGTCAGATTGATGTTGTTCTCATGACTCATATGCATCATGATCATTCAGGTGGTTTGACCTATAGGGATGTCTCTGGAGACTTGGTATCCAAGTATCCCAAAGCAAAAATCATTGTAAACGATGTCGAATGGTATGAAATGCGAAATCCTAATAATCGGACAAAAGGCACTTATCTTAGAGAAAACTGGGAACCAATTGAAAAGCAAGTAACAACTTTTTCAGAATACATTAATGTGATTCCAGAAATTCAAATGATTCGTACGAGTGGTCATAGTAATGGTCATAGTATTATTCTATTGAAACAAGGAAAGGATACGATGATTCATATGGGAGATTTGATGTTGACACATGTTCATCGGAATTCTCTGTGGATCCCTGCAGTGGATGATTACCCTATGAAATCAATCTTGGCAAAAGAGAAGTGGCTCCGTCAAGCTTTTGAAAATGACTATAAATTTTTCTTTTATCATGATCAATTTTTAGCAGTCGCCCAGTTTGATAAAGAAGGTAAAGAATTTGTAGATTATGTGCCACGCTCTCGACCTCCAATAATTCCTTTTACAGATAGGCAAGATCGCAAACCAATTTTTTTAGGATAGTCGTATATAAGGAGACAAATGATTTCATTTTCTTGTTGACTTGGATCAGGTGGGATGACTACCCATACGCCAACAAGAAGCAACAGAAAATAAAGGAGTATTCACATGTCTATTACAAAACTTTTACAAATTAAATATCCAATTTTTCAAGGAGCTATGGCTCAAATTTCTCATTATCAATTAGCTGCAGCTGTATCAGAAGCTGGGGGATTGGGAATTATTGCCTCCGGTGGGATGACTGGAGAACAGTTACGTGAAGAAATTCGTGAGTTAAGAAAGTTGACAGATAAGCCTTTTGGTGTCAATATTATGTTGATGATGAAGAATATCAAAGATATTGTTACAGTTATTATCGAAGAAAAAGTGCCTGTTGTTACAACTGGGGCGGGAACACCAAAACATGTCATGCCTTATTTGAAGGAAGCTGGAATTAAGGTTATTCCAGTTATTGCTAGTGTGAAACATGCTCAAAAAATGCAAGAACTCGGAGTTGATGCTGTTATTGCAGAAGGTTCAGAAGCAGGTGGTCACATCGGAGAAAGTAACACTATGGCCCTTATCCCGCAAATTGTAGATGCTGTTACGATTCCTGTTATCGCAGCAGGAGGAATTGCGGATGGTAGAGGACTAGCTGCAGCCATTGCTTTAGGAGCAGCAGGTGTGCAGATGGGAACTGTTTTTCTAGCTTCAGATGAGTGTCCGATTGCTACAGAGTACAAAGAAGCAGTTTTGGAGGCAAATGACACGGCAACTGCTGTTACTGGACGGATTGCTGGGGCACCAGTTCGTTGCATCCGAAATGCCATGACTGATCATTATATTGAATTAGAGCAAAAAGGAACTAACCGTGAGGAATTAGAGGAAATTACTATCGGATCTCTTTCTAAAGCGGTTTATGAAGGAGATACAGAAAATGGTTCAATGATGAGTGGTCAGATTGCGGGGTTAGTCAAAGAAATCAAACCTTGTAAGTTTATTATAGAGTCTATTGTAAGCCAAGCACAAGAAAGATTGAAAGGTCTTCAGATAGAAGTTGGAGAATAGTCTCTTTTAGTTAAAGAAACTATCGTTAATGAAGAAAATAGAGGATGACTACTTCTTCCTCTATTTTTTATGTTCAAATCAAGAAGAAATAGAGATTGAATGTATAAACTCACAGCTAAACTGTTAATGCTAATAGCCATAAACTTCTTTAAAAGTCGCTTTTTGAGGGGGATTATGGTATAATGGGTGCCAAGAGGTTTGGAATGAAAAAATTTTATGTAAGTCCATTCTTTCCTATTCTAGTAGGATTGATTGCGTTTGGAGTCTTATCCACTTTCATTATTTTTGTTAATAATAATCTGTTGACGCTTTTAATTTTGTTTCTTTTTGTAGGAGGCTATGTTTTTTTATTTAAGAAACTGAGAGTGCATTATACAAGGAGTGATGTAGAACAGATACAGTATGTAAACCACCAAGCGGAAGAAAGTTTGACATCTCTATTGGAACAGATGCCTGTAGGTGTTATGAAATTGAATTTATCTTCTGGAGAGGTTGAGTGGTTTAATCCCTATGCTGAATTGATTTTGACCAAGGAAGATGGTGATTTTGATTTGGAAGCTGTTCAAACGATTATCAAGGCTTCAGTAGGAAATCCGTCTACTTATGCCAAGCTGGGTGAGAAGCGTTATGCTGTTCATATGGATGCTTCTTCCGGTGTTTTGTATTTTGTAGATGTATCCAGGGAGCAAGCCATAACAGATGAATTAGTAACGAGTCGACCAGTGATTGGGATTGTCTCTGTGGATAATTATGATGATTTGGAGGATGCAACTTCTGAGTCAGATATTAGTCAAATCAATAGTTTTGTAGCTAATTTTATATCAGAGTTTTCAGAAAAATACATGATGTTTTCTCGTCGGGTAAGTATGGATCGATTTTATCTATTTACGGACTATACGGTGCTTGAGGGCTTGATGAATGATAAATTTTCTGTTATTGATGCTTTCAGAGAAGAGTCGAAACAGAGACAGTTGCCCTTGACCTTAAGTATGGGATTTTCTTATGGCGATGGAAATCATGATGAGATAGGGAAAGTTGCTTTGCTCAACTTGAACTTGGCTGAAGTACGTGGTGGCGACCAGGTGGTTGTCAAGGAGAATGATGAAACGAAAAATCCAGTCTACTTTGGCGGTGGGTCGGCTGCGTCTATCAAGCGCACTCGTACCCGTACTCGATCAATGATGACAGCCATATCTGATAAGATTCGTAGTGTGGATCAAGTGTTTGTAGTTGGGCATAGAAATTTAGATATGGATGCTTTGGGCTCTGCTGTAGGTATGCAGTTGTTCGCCAGCAATGTGATTGAAAATAGCTATGCTCTTTATGATGAAGAACAAATGTCTCCAGATATTGAACGAGCTGTTTCATTTTTAGAAAAAGAAGGAGTTACGAAGTTGTTGTCTGTTAAGGATGCAATGGGGATGGTGACCAATCGTTCTTTGTTGATTCTTGTAGACCATTCAAAGACAGCCTTAACATTATCAAAAGAATTTTATGATTTATTTACCCAAACCATCGTCATTGACCACCATAGAAGGGATCAGGATTTCCCAGACAATGCAGTTATTACTTATATCGAAAGTGGTGCAAGCAGTGCCAGCGAGTTGGTAACAGAATTGATTCAGTTCCAGAATTCTAAGAAAAATCGTTTGAGTCGTATGCAAGCAAGTGTCTTAATGGCTGGTATGATGTTGGATACTAAAAATTTCACCTCGCGAGTTACCAGTCGGACATTTGATGTTGCTAGCTATCTCAGAACGCGCGGAAGCGATAGTATTGCTATCCAGGAAATCGCTGCGACAGATTTTGAAGAATATCGTGAGGTCAATGAACTGATTTTACAGGGGCGTAAATTAGGTTCAGATGTACTAATAGCAGAGGCTAAGGACACGAAATGCTATGATACAGTTGTTATTAGTAAGGCAGCAGATGCCATGTTAGCTATGTCAGGTATTGAAGCGAGTTTTGTTCTTGCGAAAAATACACAAGGCTTTATATCCATCTCAGCTCGGAGTCGTAGTAAACTGAATGTGCAACGGATTATGGAAGAGTTAGGCGGTGGAGGTCACTTTAATTTGGCAGCAGCTCAAATTAAAGATTTAACCTTGTCAGAAGCAGGTGAAAAACTGACAGAAATTGTATTAAATGAAATAAAGGAAAAGGAGAAAGAAGAATGAAAGTAATCTTTTTAGCAGATGTTAAAGGAAAAGGTAAAAAAGGCGAAATTAAGGAAGTACCAACAGGGTATGCGCAAAACTTTCTTATCAAAAAGAACCTAGCCAAAGAAGCGACTGCTCAAGCTGTAGGTGAACTTCGTGGTAAACAAAAATCCGAAGAGAAAGCTCACGCTGAGATGATTGCAGAAGCAAAAGCAATTAAAGCCCAACTTGAAGCAGAAGAAACGGTTGTAGAATTTGTTGAAAAAGTTGGTCCAGATGGCCGTACCTTTGGTTCTATTACCAATAAGAAGATTGCAGAAGAATTGCAAAAGCAATTTGGAATTAAGATTGATAAACGTCATATCCAAGTACAAGCTCCGATTCGAGCAGTTGGTTTGATTGATGTGCCAGTGAAAATCTATCAAGATATCACAAGTGTAATCAATCTTCGTGTGAAAGAAGGATAAATTTACACCTTCTTGACAAGATTGTAAAAGGAAGGGAAGTCTGATGGCAGAAGTAGAAGAGTTACGAGTACAACCTCAAGATATCTTAGCTGAGCAATCCGTTTTAGGGGCTATCTTTATTGATGAGAGTAAACTTGTTTTTGTGCGAGAATACATTGAGTCTCGGGACTTTTTTAAGTATGCCCATCGTTTGATTTTCCAAGCCATGGTCGATTTATCCGATCGTGGTGATGCCATAGATGCAACAACTGTTCGCACCATTCTTGATAATCAAGGGGATTTACAGAATATTGGTGGCTTGTCTTACTTGGTTGAGATTGTCAATTCTGTGCCAACTTCTGCTAATGCGGAGTACTATGCTAAGATTGTTGCAGAAAAAGCAATGCTACGGCGATTAATCTCCAAGTTGACAGAGTCTGTCAATCAAGCTTACGAGGCTTCGCAACCAGCTGATGAAATCATTGCTCAGGCAGAAAAAGGCTTGATTGATGTCAGTGAAAATGCTAATCGAAGTGGATTTAAGAACATTCGAGATGTGTTGAATATCAACTTTGGAAATCTGGAAGCTCGCTCGCAACAAACGACCGATATTACAGGTATTGCGACAGGCTATCGTGATTTAGATCATATGACGACTGGTCTTCATGAGGAGGAGTTGATTATCTTAGCAGCTCGTCCGGCGGTTGGTAAGACAGCCTTTGCCTTGAATATTGCTCAGAATATTGGGACTAAGTTGGACAAGACGGTAGCTATTTTCTCACTGGAAATGGGTGCGGAAAGTCTAGTGGACCGTATGTTAGCTGCAGAAGGTTTGGTGGAATCTCATTCTATCCGTACGGGTCAATTGACTGATGAGGAGTGGCAAAAATATACCATTGCTCAGGGTAATCTAGCTAATGCAAGTATCTATATTGATGATACGCCAGGGATTCGAATTACAGAGATTCGTTCTCGTTCTCGTAAATTGGCTCAAGAAACGGGCAATCTTGGTTTGATTTTGATAGACTATTTGCAGCTTATCACGGGAACTGGTCGGGAAAATCGTCAACAAGAAGTTTCAGAAATTTCACGTCAGTTGAAAATTTTAGCTAAGGAACTGAAAGTTCCTGTAATTGCTCTAAGTCAGCTTTCTCGTGGTGTAGAACAACGTCAGGATAAAAGACCAGTCTTGTCTGATATTCGTGAATCTGGGTCTATTGAGCAAGATGCTGATATCGTAGCTTTTCTCTATCGTGACGATTACTATGAGCGTGGTGGTGAAGAAGAGGACGGTATCCCAAATAATAAGGTGGAAGTTATTATCGAGAAAAACCGTAGTGGAGCTCGTGGAACAGTGGAATTGATTTTCCAAAAAGAATACAATAAATTTTCAAGTATCTCAAAAAGGGAGGCATAAAATGACAGATGCATTTACAGATGTAGCTAAGATGAAAAAAATCAAAGAGGAAATCAAGGCACATGAGGGTCATGTAATTGAAATGACCTTGGAAAATGGGCGTAAGCGTCAAAAAAATAGATTGGGTAAGTTAATTGAAGTTTATCCATCCCTATTTATTGTGGAATTTGGGAATGTGGAAGGAGATAAACAGGCTAATGTTTACGTTGAATCCTTTACTTACTCAGATATCCTTACAGAAAAAAATCTAATTCATTATCTGGACTAAAGTGAGAAATTTTCTCACTTTTTCTTTTTTCTCCGAATAGTTTAAGTGAAGGTAATCTTCGATTTATATTATTTTCAAGGAGGAAGAATGAAAATTTTACCGTTTAAAGTAACAGAGACAAGGTTTTCTTTCAGAAAATCAGCTAAAAAGGTTGTTCCTTTTTTAGTAGTAGGATTGATGTTAGCAGCGAGTGATAGTGTATATGCCTATTCTGGAGGAAATGGATCGATTGCGCGTGGAGATGATTATCCTGTTTATTATAAAAATGGGAGCCAGGAGATTGATCAGTGGCGCATGTATTCTCGTCAGTGTACTTCTTTTGCAGCCTTTCGTTTGAGTAATGTCAATGGTTTTGAGATTCCAAGGGCTTATGGAAATGCGAATGAATGGGGCTATCGTGCTCGTCGTGAAGGTTATCGTGTCGATAATAGACCAGCGATTGGCTCTATTGCTTGGTCTACTGCAGGAACTTATGGGCATGTTGCCTGGGTGTCAAATGTAATGGGAGATCAGATTGAGATCGAGGAATATAACTATGGTTATACAGAAGCCTATAATAAACGAATTATAAAAGCAAATACGATGACAGGATTTATTCATTTTAAAGATTTAGCTGGTGGCAGTGTTGGGAATAGTCAAACCTCAGTTTCAACAGGAGGAACACATTATTTCAAGTCTAAGTCTGCTATCAAAAATCAGCCACTAGCTAGCGCAACTGCGATTGATTACTATTATCCTGGGGAGAAGGTTCATTATGATCAAATTCTCGAAAAAGATGGATACAAGTGGTTGAGTTATACAGCTTATAACGGAAGTCGTCGTTATATCCAGCTAGAGGGAGTGACTTCTTCACAAAATTATCAGAACCAATCAGGGAATAGCTCTAATTATAGCTCAAATAATGGATCGACTGTCGGTTGGAAGAAAATAAATGGTAGTTGGTATCATTTTAAATCAAATGGGTCTAAATCAACGGGATGGTTGAAAGATGGTTCTAGCTGGTATTATTTGAAATCATCTGGTGAAATGCAGACAGGCTGGTTAAAGGAAAATGGCTCGTGGTATTATCTGGATAGTTCAGGGGCAATGAAAACAGGCTGGTATCAAGTTTCTGGTAAGTGGTATTATTCTTACTCTTCAGGTGTCTTAGCTGTTAATACGGCGGTGGATGGCTACAGAGTAAACAGTGATGGAGAACGAGTATAGAAAATTGGAGTAGGAAATGTTTCCTGCTCTTTTCTGTAAGCAGTTTCCTTGACATTTTTCTTAATTTGCGCTATCATATATCCATATAATATATGGGAGTCTGTGTACAGTCTGAGAGGAAGTGTTAAACTTCGACCGCACCTGATCTGGGTAATGCCAGCGGAGGGAACGATACTTAGTCTATTCTTGACCTTTTCCATATATGGTAAAGGTTTTTCTTTTTGTCAAAGGAAAACGAGAAGAGGAGGTTTTTATGAAAGCAAGCATCGCCTTGCAAGTTTTACCCCTAGCACAGGGGATTGATCGGATTGCTGTTATCGATCAAGTCATTGCTTATCTACAAGCTCAAGAAGTGACCATAGTGGTGACACCATTTGAAACGGTCTTGGAAGGGGAGTTTGATGAGCTCATGCGCATTCTCAAAGAAGCGCTGGAAGTGGCAGGGCAGGAGGCAGATAATGTCTTTGCCAATGTCAAAATAAATGTAGGAGAGATTTTAAGTATTGATGAGAAACTTGAAAAGTATACTGAGACGACACATTAGTCTATTGGGCTTTCTGGGGGTCTTGTCAATCTGGCAGTTAGCAGGTTTTCTTAAACTTCTCCCCAAGTTTATCCTGCCGACACCTTTTGAAATTCTTCAGGCCTTTGTTCGTGATAGAGAATTTCTCTGGTACCATAGCTGGGCGACCTTGAGAGTGGCTTTATTGGGACTGATTTTGGGAGTCTTGATTGCCTGTCTCATGGCTGTACTTATGGATAGTTTGACTTGGCTCAATGACCTGATTTACCCTATGATGGTGGTCGTTCAGACCATTCCGACCATTGCCATAGCTCCTATTCTGGTCTTGTGGCTAGGTTATGGGATTCTGCCCAAGATTGTCTTGATTATCTTGACGACAACTTTTCCTATCATCGTCAGTATTTTGGACGGCTTTAGGCATTGTGACAAGGATATGCTGACCTTGTTTAGTTTGATGCGGGCCAAGCCTTGGCAAATCCTGTGGCATTTTAAAATTCCAGTCAGTCTGCCTTACTTTTATGCAGGTCTGAGGGTCAGTGTCTCCTACGCCTTTATCACAACAGTGGTATCTGAGTGGTTGGGAGGCTTTGAGGGGTTAGGTGTCTACATGATTCAGTCCAAGAAACTGTTTCAGTATGATACCATGTTCGCTATTATTATTCTGGTATCGGTTATCAGTCTTCTTGGTATGAAGTTGGTCGATATTAGTGAAAAATATGTTATTAAATGGAAACGTTCGTAGAATAAGAATGTTTCTGAAAAAGAAAAGAGGAAATCAAAATGAAGAAAACATGGAAAGTGTTTTTAACGCTTGTAACAGCTCTTGTAGCTGTTGTGCTTGTGGCCTGTGGTCAAGGAACTGCTTCTAAGGACAACAAAGAAGCAGAACTCAAGAAGATCGACTTTATCCTAGACTGGACACCAAATACTAACCACACAGGGCTTTATGTTGCCAAGGAAAAAGGTTATTTCAAAGAAGCTGGAGTCGATGTTGATTTGAAATTGCCACCAGAAGAAAGCTCATCTGACTTGGTTATCAATGGTAAGGCACCATTTGCAGTGTATTTCCAAGACTACATGGCTAAAAAATTGGAAAAAGGAGCAGGAATCACTGCCGTTGCAGCTATCGTAGAACACAATACATCAGGAATCATCTCTCGTAAATCTGATAATGTAAGCAGTCCAAAGGACTTGGTTGGTAAGAAATACGGAACTTGGAATGACCCAACTGAACTTGCTATGTTGAAAACCTTGGTAGAATCACAAGGCGGAGACTTTGAGAAGGTTGAAAAAGTACCAAACAACGACTCAAACTCGATCACACCGATTGCCAATGGCGTCTTTGACGCTGCTTGGATTTACTACGGTTGGGATGGTATCCTTGCCAAATCTCAAGGTGTAGATGCTAATTTCATGTACTTGAAAGACTACGTTAAAGAATTTGACTACTATTCACCAGTCATCATCGCAAACAACGACTATTTGAAAGATAACAAAGAAGAAGCTCGTAAAGTCATCCAAGCTATCAAAAAAGGCTACCAATATGCTATGGAGCATCCAGAAGAAGCAGCTGATATCCTCATCAAAAATGCACCTGAACTCAAGGAAAAACGTGACTTTGTTATCGAATCTCAAAAATACTTGTCAAAAGAATACGCAAGCGACAAGGAAAAATGGGGTCAATTTGATGCAGCTCGCTGGAATGCCTTCTACAAATGGGATAAAGAAAATGGTATCCTTAAAGAAGACTTGACAGACAAAGGCTTCACCAACGAATTTGTGAAATAATGACAGAAATTAGACTAGAACACGTCAGTTATGCCTATGGTCAAGAGAGGATTTTAGAGGACATCAACCTGCAGATGACTTCAGGCGAAGTGGTTTCCATCCTAGGCCCAAGTGGTGTTGGTAAGACTACGCTTTTCAACTTAATTGCGGGGATTTTAGAAGTTCAGTCAGGGAGAATTGTCCTTGATGGTGAAGAAAATCCCAAGGGGCGCGTGAGTTATATGTTGCAAAAGGATCTGCTCTTGGAGCACAAGACGGTGCTTGGTAATATCATTCTTCCTCTCTTGATTCAAAAAGTGGATAAGGCGGAAGCCATTGCCCGCGCGGATGAAATTCTTGCGACCTTCCAGTTGACAGCTGTAAGAGATAAATACCCTCATGAACTCAGTGGTGGGATGCGTCAGCGTGTAGCCTTGCTTCGAACTTACCTTTTCGGGCACAAGCTCTTTCTCTTGGATGAGGCCTTTAGCGCTTTGGATGAGATGACCAAGATGGAACTCCATGCTTGGTATCTTGAAATTCACAAGCAGTTGCAGCTAACAACCTTGATTATTACTCACAGTATCGAGGAGGCCCTTAATCTCAGCGACCGCATCTATATTTTGAAAAATCGCCCTGGGCAGATTGTTTCAGAAATTAAACTAGATTGGTCTGAAGAAGAGGACAAGGAAGTCCAAAAGATTGCCTACAAACGTCAAATCTTGGTAGAATTAGGCTTGGATAAGTAGAAAAATAGGGAGTTGGTGAAGATTATCCTTTACCAGCGCCCTTTTTCTTTTAAAAATGAGAAAATTTCGGTATAATAGTCAAAGATAGTCAAGGTTTAAAGAGAGAGGTGGGTTTGTAATGAGATTTAAAAATACATCGGATCATATTGAGGCCTACATCAAGGCGATTTTAGATCAATCTGGAATTGTGGAGTTGCAACGGAGTCAGTTGGCAGATACTTTTCAGGTTGTTCCTAGTCAGATTAACTATGTGATCAAGACACGCTTTACGGAAAGTAGAGGCTACTTAGTTGAAAGTAAGCGTGGTGGCGGAGGCTACATTCGTATAGGACGGATTGAGTTTTCTAGTCATCATGAAATGCTCCGGGAGCTGCTTTACTCGATTGGTGAGCGGGTCAGTCAAGAAATTTATGAGGATATTCTACAGCTTTTGGTTGAGCAGGAATTGATGACCAAGCAGGAGATGAATTTGCTAGTATCAGTAGCTTTGGATCGCGTTCTAGGAGAAGAAGCTCCAGTCCTTCGAGCTAATATGCTACGACAGGTCATACAAGAGGTAGATAGAAAAGGGAAGTAAGATGAACTATTCAAAAGCATTGAATGAATGTATCGAAAGTGCCTACATGGTTGCTGGCCATTTTGGAGCTCGTTACCTAGAGTCTTGGCACTTGTTGATTGCCATGTCCAATCACAGTTATAGTGTGGCAGGGGCAACTTTAAATGATTATCCATATGAGATGGACCGTTTAGAAGAGGTGGCTTTGGAACTGACTGAAACGGACTATAGCCAGGATGAAACCTTTACGGAATTGCCGTTCTCCCATCGTTTGCAGGTTCTTTTTGACGAAGCAGAGTATGTAGCGTCAGTGGTCCATGCTAAGGTGCTAGGGACGGAGCACGTCCTCTATGCGATTTTGCATGATGGCAATGCCTTGGCGACTCGTATCTTGGAGAGGGCTGGTTTTTCTTATGAAGACAAGAAAGATCAGGTCAAGATTGCTGCCCTTCGTCGCAATCTAGAAGAACGAGTAGGCTGGACTCGAGAAGATCTCAAGGCTCTACGCCAACGCCATCGTACAGTAGCTGACAAGCAAAATTCCATGGCCAATATGATGGGCATGCCGCAGACTCCTAGTGGTGGTCTCGAGGACTATACGCACGATTTGACAGAGCAAGCGCGTTCTGGCAAGTTAGAACCAGTCATCGGTCGGGATAAGGAAATCTCGCGTATGATTCAAATCTTGAGCCGTAAGACCAAGAACAATCCTGTCTTGGTTGGGGATGCTGGTGTCGGAAAAACTGCTCTGGCGCTTGGTCTTGCCCAGCGAATTGCTAGTGGGGATGTACCTGCGGAAATGGCTAAGATGCGCGTGTTAGAGCTTGATTTGATGAATGTCGTTGCAGGGACACGCTTCCGTGGTGACTTTGAAGAACGCATGAACAATATCATCAAGGATATTGAAGAAGATGGTCAAGTCATCCTCTTTATCGATGAACTTCACACTATCATGGGTTCTGGTAGTGGGATTGACTCAACTCTGGATGCGGCCAATATCTTGAAGCCAGCCTTGGCGCGTGGAACTTTGAGAACGGTTGGTGCCACCACTCAAGAAGAATACCAAAAACACATCGAAAAAGATGCGGCCCTTTCTCGTCGATTCGCCAAAGTGACGATTGAAGAACCAAGTGTGGCAGATAGCATGACCATTTTACAAGGTTTGAAGGCGACTTATGAGAAACATCACCGTGTACAAATCACAGATGAAGCGGTTGAAACAGCGGTTAAGATGGCGCATCGCTACTTAACCAGTCGTCACTTGCCAGACTCTGCTATCGATCTTTTGGATGAAGCAGCGGCAACAGTGCAAAATAAAACTAAAAATATAAAAGCAGACGATTCAGGTTTGACTCCAGCTGACAAGGCCTTGATGGATGGTAAGTGGAAACAAGCTGCTCAACTAATTACTAAAGAAGAGGAAGTGCCTGTCTATAAAGATTTGGTGACAGAGTCTGATATTTTGACCACCTTGAGTCGCTTGTCAGGTATTCCAGTTCAAAAACTGACTCAAACGGATGCTAAGAAGTACCTGAATCTTGAAGCTGAACTGCACAAACGTGTCATCGGTCAAGATCAAGCAGTTTCAAGCATTAGCCGTGCGATTCGTCGCAACCAGTCAGGGATTCGCAGTCATAAGCGTCCGATTGGTTCCTTTATGTTCTTAGGGCCTACAGGTGTTGGTAAGACCGAATTGGCTAAGGCTCTGGCAGAAGTTCTTTTTGATGACGAATCAGCCCTTATCCGCTTTGATATGAGTGAGTATATGGAGAAATTTGCAGCCAGCCGTCTCAATGGAGCTCCTCCGGGCTATGTGGGTTATGAAGAAGGTGGGGAGTTGACCGAGAAGGTTCGCAACAAACCCTATTCCGTTCTCCTCTTTGACGAAGTAGAGAAGGCCCACCCAGACATCTTTAATGTTCTCTTGCAGGTCTTGGATGATGGTGTCTTGACCGATAGCAAGGGCCGCAAGGTTGACTTTTCAAATACCATTATCATCATGACGTCAAACCTTGGTGCGACAGCCCTTCGTGATGACAAGACTGTCGGATTTGGGGCTAAGGATATTCGTTTTGATCAGGAAAATATGGAAAAACGCATGTTTGAAGAGCTGAAAAAAGCTTATAGACCTGAGTTTATTAACCGTATTGATGAAAAGGTGGTCTTCCATAGCCTGTCTAGTGACCATATGCAGGAAGTGGTGAAGATTATGGTTAAACCTTTAGTGGCAAGTTTGGCTGAAAAAGGTATTGACTTGAAATTACAAACTTCCGCACTGAAATTGTTGGCCAATCAAGGATATGACCCAGAGATGGGAGCTCGTCCACTTCGCAGAACCCTACAAACAGAAGTGGAAGACAAGTTAGCAGAACTTCTTCTCAATGGAGAATTAGAGGCAGGCAGCACACTTAAGATTGGTGTCAAAGCAGGCCAGTTAAAATTTGATATTGCATAAAAATGGAGAATCAGGAGAAATCTTGATTCTCTTTTTTGCTACTTTTTTATAAAAAATAGCATAAAAATCTAGTTATCCGCATAAAAACTGGACTTATCACACTTTATCAAGGTCAAAACCACTCAATTTACTACTAATTTACTACTTATGAATGAGCTTTGATACGACGATTTATCCTTGAAAAGTGAAGATATAAAGATACTTCCAATAAAATTTGAATATTTAATAGGTAGACACTTCAAAAAATGAGGTGTCTATTTTTTTACCCGATTTTGAAAGGAAGTGAACTTATGAAAACAAAAAATCAAGAATCAAAAGGTCGTTCCCCACTCTTTAAGACCATCAAACATTCATTCAGCCAATAAAAAAGAAAGGATAGGTAAAAATATGGAACTTAAATTTGTGATTCCCAACATGGAAAAAACATTCGGCAATTTAGAATTTGCTGGCGAGGATAAAGTCGTTCAGCGAAGAATCAACGGACGGCTAACTGTCTTATCAAGAAGCTATAATCTCTATTCTGATGTTCAAAGAGCAGATGATATTGTGGTGGTGCTTCCTGCTGAAGCTGGCGAAAAACATTTCGGCTTTGAGGAACGTGTGAAGTTAGTCAATCCACGTATTACCGCAGAGGGCTACAAAATCGGCACTCGTGGTTTTACAAATTACCTTTTACATGCTGACGACATGATAAAAGAATAAAGAAAGAGAGGAAAAATGATGAGATTAGCAAATGGCATTGTATTAGATAAAGACACGACTTTTGGAGAATTGAAATTCTCTGCTCTACGTCGTGAAGTGAGAATCCAAAATGAAGACGGGTCGGTTTCAGATGAAATCAAGGAACGTACCTATGACTTAAAATCCAAAGGACAAGGACGCATGATTCAAGTAAGTATTCCTGCCAGCGTGCCTTTGAAAGAGTTTGATTATAACGCACGGGTGGAACTTATCAATCCCATTGCGGACACCGTTGCTACTGCCACCTATCAAGGAGCAGATGTTGACTGGTATATCAAGGCAGACGATATTGTGCTGACAAAGGATTCTAGTTCATTCAAAGCTCAACCACAAGCAAAGAAAGAACCGACACAAGACAAATAGTCGCTAGGTAGAAAGGAGACTTTTTCGCATGAAACAGCGTGGTAAAAGGATTCGCCCATCTGGTAAAGATTTAGTCTTTCATTTTACGATAGCGTCACTCCTGCCTGTTTTCCTGCTGGTTGTCGGACTGTTTCATGTGAAGACAATCCAGCAGATCAACTGGCAGGATTTTAACCTATCACAAGCAGATAAGATTGACATTCCCTATTTAATTATCAGTTTCAGTGTCGCAATTCTTATCTGCTTGCTGGTAGCGTTTGTATTCAAACGGGTTCGCTATGATACGGTTAAACAACTTTACCACCGTCAAAAACTGGCAAAGATGATACTTGAAAACAAGTGGTATGAATCTGAACAGGTCAAAACAGAGGGTTTCTTTAAAGATAGTGCTGGTCGTACAAAGGAAAAGATAACCTACTTCCCTAAAATGTATTATCGACTTAAAAATGGCTTGATACAGATACGGGTGGAAATCACGCTGGGAAAATATCAAGACCAACTCTTACACTTGGAAAAGAAATTAGAGAGTGGCTTGTACTGTGAGCTGACGGATAAAGAGTTAAAGGATTCCTATGTGGAATATACTTTGCTCTATGACACCATAGCCAGTCGTATTTCTATTGATGAAGTAGAAGCTAAAGATGGTAAACTTCGCTTAATGAAAAACGTATGGTGGGAATATGATAAGCTCCCTCATATGTTGATTGCTGGTGGTACAGGTGGCGGTAAAACTTACTTTATACTGACACTGATTGAAGCCTTGCTTCATACAGATTCAAAACTGTATATTCTTGACCCGAAAAATGCTGACCTTGCGGACTTAGGTTCTGTGATGGCAAATGTCTACTATAGAAAAGAAGACTTGCTTTCTTGCATTGAAACATTCTATGAAGAAATGATGAAACGTAGTGAGGAAATGAAGCAGATGAAGAACTATAAGACTGGCAAAAATTATGCTTACTTAGGTCTCCCGGCACACTTCTTAATCTTTGATGAATACGTCGCTTTCATGGAAATGCTGGGAACAAAAGAAAACACCGCAGTTATGAATAAGCTGAAACAGATTGTCATGTTAGGTCGTCAAGCTGGCTTCTTTCTAATACTGGCTTGTCAACGTCCAGACGCAAAATATTTAGGCGACGGAATCCGTGATCAGTTTAATTTCAGAGTGGCTTTAGGTCGTATGTCTGAAATGGGCTATGGCATGATGTTTGGCAGTGACGTACAAAAGGATTTCTTCTTAAAGCGAATCAAAGGTCGTGGCTATGTTGATGTAGGAACAAGTGTCATATCAGAGTTTTATACTCCCCTTGTACCAAAAGGATATGATTTCTTGGAGGAAATTAAAAAGTTATCCAACAGCAGACAGTCCACGCAGGCGACGTGCGAAGCGGAAGTCGCAGGTGTGGACTGATCTTGCTGGCTGGTGTGGCAATAGCCACGCCAGCACTTAACCCCCCGTATCTAACAGGGGGGTACAAATCGACAGGAAACAGTCAAAAAAACATTAGAAAATCCTTTGGTTACAAGGGATTTACAAAATTTCAGCGTATGTCAAATGGGCTTTAAAAGTTGACATACGCCTTTTTGATTGGAGGGATTTTTACTGAATGAACAAACTTGGTTACAGCATTTAAAAGAAAAACGCTTGGCTTATGGACTATCTCAAAACCGTTTAGCTGTTGCGACTGGTATTACAAGGCAGTATCTAAGCGATATTGAAACAGGAAAAGTCAAGCCATCAGAGGATTTACAGCAGTCCCTTTGGGAAGCTCTGGAACGCTTCAATCCCGACGCTCCCCTTGAAATGCTGTTTGATTATGTAAGGATTCGCTTTCCGACAACAGACGTACAGCAGGTGGTCGAAAACATCTTACAACTGAAACTGTCCTATTTTCTTCATGAGGACTATGGTTTCTATTCTTATTCAGAGCATTATGCTTTAGGCGACATATTCGTCCTTTGCTCCCATGAACTGGACAAAGGAGTTCTGGTGGAATTGAAAGGTCGTGGGTGCAGACAATTTGAAAGCTATCTTCTGGCACAACAAAGAAGCTGGTATGAGTTCTTTATGGACGTTTTGGTGGCTGGCGGTGTGATGAAACGCCTTGACCTTGCCATTAACGATAAGACAGGGATTTTGAATATCCCTGTACTCACTGAAAAGTGCCAACAGGAAGAATGTATCTCCGTCTTCCGCAGTTTTAAAAGCTATCGCAGTGGCGAACTGGTACGCAAAGAGGAAAAGGAATGTATGGGAAACACCCTCTATATCGGTTCATTACAAAGTGAAGTTTATTTCTGTATCTATGAAAAGGACTACGAGCAGTACAAGAAAAATGATATTCCCATTGAAGACGCAGAAGTAAAAAACCGTTTTGAGATTCGATTGAAAAATGAGCGTGCCTATTATGCAGTCCGTGATTTACTCGTCTATGACAATCCAGAGCATACCGCCTTTAAAATTATCAATCGGTATATCCGTTTTGTAGATAAAGACGATTCCAAACCTCGTTCTGATTGGAAACTGAATGAAGAATGGGCTTGGTTTATTGGGAACAATCGTGAACGATTAAAACTAACCACAAAACCAGAGCCTTACTCCTTCCAAAGGACGCTGAACTGGCTATCTCATCAAGTTGCCCCGACCTTAAAGGTTGCGATTAAACTTGATGAAATCAACCAGACGCAGGTTGTAAAAGACATTCTCGACCATGCGAAACTGACAGACCGACACAAGCAGATTTTGAAGCAACAGTCAGTAAAAGAACAGGACGTGATAACAACAAAAAAATAACTCAAATACAAATTCATTGAATATAGAGAGGAGAACATTTTTATGAATTTTGGACAAAACCTTTATAACTGGTTTCTATCAAACGCTCAATCACTGGTGCTTTTAGCAATCGTTGTGATTGGCTTGTATCTTGGCTTCAAGCGTGAGTTTAGCAAACTGATTGGCTTTTTAATTATTGCGATTATTGCGGTTGGCTTAGTCTTCAACGCTGCTGGAGTAAAAGACATTTTACTAGAGCTATTCAATCGCATTATTGGTGCTTAAATAAAACCGTTCTTTTGTGGAATATAAGTGGTTTTCTTATGTTCCGCAAAGGAATGGTACACCAAACGAAGTGCGGTAGGGATTTTTGAATCTCTACAAAGAAAGGACGTGAATATATGGACGATATGCAAGTCTATATTGCGAATTTAGGCAAATACAATGAGGGCGAATTGGTCGGTGCGTGGTTTACCTTTCCCATTGACTTTGAGGAAGTCAAAGAGAAAATCGGCTTGAATGATGAATATGAGGAATACGCCATTCATGACTACGAGTTACCCTTTACGGTTGACGAATACACTTCCATTGGCGAACTCAATCGACTATGGGAAATGGTATCGGAATTACCCGAAGAATTACAATCGGAGCTATCTGCTCTGCTCACTCATTTTTCAAGCATTGAAGAACTAAGCGAACATCAAGAGGATATTATCATTCATTCCGATTGTGATGATATGTATGACGTGGCACGCTACTACATTGAAGAAACGGGTGCTTTAGGCGAAGTACCAGCTAGTCTTCAAAACTATATTGATTATCAAGCCTATGGTCGGGATTTAGACCTTTCAGGAACGTTTATCTCAACCAATCATGGGATTTTTGAAATCGTCTATTAAATCTGTCGGTACATTACTACTGGCAGATTTTCTATTTTACGGGGTGGCTCAATCAGCTACCCCTATTTTTTATGAAAGGATTGATTACATGAAGAAAATACGAAGCTATACCAGTATCTGGTCTGTGGAAAAGGTACTGTATTCTATCAATGATTTTAGACTTCCGTTTCCCATAACCTTTACGCAAATGACATGGTTTGTCGTGTCACTCTTTGCAGTGATGATACTTGGCAACTTGCCCCCTCTTTCCATGATAGAGGGAGCATTTCTCAAATACTTTGGGATTCCTGTGGCTTTCACATGGTTTATGTCTACAAAAACTTTTGATGGTAAAAAGCCTTATGGATTTTTGAAGTCTGTCATTGCTTATGCACTGCGACCAAAGCTGACCTATGCAGGAAAAAAAGTAACGCTTGGCAGAAACCAGCCACAAGAAGCCATTACAGCAGTTAGGAGTGAATTTTATGGCATATCCAATTAAATACATTGAAAACAATCTCGTCTGGAATAAAGACGGGGAATGTTATGCTTACTATGAGCTTGTTCCTTACAATTACTCATTTCTAAGTCCAGAACAGAAAATACAAGTGCATGATTCTTTCAGACAGCTTATCGCACAAAATCGTGATGGCAAAATTCATGCTTTACAAATCAGTACAGAATCCAGCATACGTTCTGCACAAGAGCGTTCCAAAAATGAAGTCACTGGCAAGCTCAAAGCGGTTGCCTATGACAAAATCGACCAACAGACAGACGCTTTAATATCCATGATTGGCGAAAATCAAGTGAACTACCGTTTCTTTATCGGCTTTAAGTTGCTTCTCAACGATCAGGAGTTTTCTATGAAAAGTCTTACCGTTGAAGCAAAAAATGCTTTGTCTGATTTTGTCTATGATGTGAACCATAAGCTGATGGGCGATTTTGTTAGTATGAGTAATGATGAAATCCTGCGTTTTCAGAAGATGGAAAAGCTCTTAGAAAATAAAATCTCTCGTCGTTTCAAAATCCGCAGGTTAGATAAGGACGACTTCGGCTATCTGATTGAACACCTTTACGGACAGACAGGAACTGCCTATGAAGAGTATGAGTACCATCTATCAAAGAAAAAGCTGGATAATGAAACGCTGATTAAATACTATGACTTGATTAAGCCTACTCGCTGTTTGGTGGAAGAAAAACAGCGATATTTGAAAATCCAGCAGGAAGATGAAACCGTCTATGTAGCTTACTTTACCATTAACAGCATTGTCGGAGAACTGGACTTCCCGTCCTCTGAAATCTTCTACTACCAGCAACAGCAATTTACATTCCCGATTGATACGTCAATGAATGTGGAAATTGTAGCGAATCGTAAAGCCCTATCTACTGTCCGCAATAAAAAGAAAGAACTGAAAGACTTGGATAACCACGCTTGGCAAAGTGATAATGAAACCAGCTCCAATGTGGCGGAAGCTCTGGAAAGTGTGAATGAGCTGGAAACCAATTTAGACCAAAGCAAGGAATCTATGTACAAGCTGTCTTATGTGGTAAGGGTATCAGCAAATGATCTTGACGAACTCAAACGTCGTTGTAATGAAGTGAAAGATTTTTATGACGATTTAAGCGTAAAACTGGTACGACCATTTGGGGATATGCTCGGCTTACATGAAGAATTTTTACCTGCCAGCA
This sequence comes from Streptococcus sp. 68, assembly GCF_013277415.1. GTDB lineage: Bacteria > Bacillota > Bacilli > Lactobacillales > Streptococcaceae > Streptococcus. Next base: position 78,561 of record NZ_VMMX01000010.1, read on the forward strand.
AGCGTTATATGAATGATTATATTCAATACGTGACCTCTGATTTCCTCGCTGGTTTAGGTTTTGGTGCTACTCAAATGCTGGGGGAAAATAAGGGGATTTATGTTGGCTACAGCTTAGATACTGGACGCAATGTCTATCTGAAACCTGCTCTTGCCAGTCAAGGGGTTAAGGGTTCAGTAACCAATGCGTTAGCGTCGGCTTTTGTTGGTTCGCTGGGTGGTGGTAAATCCTTTGCGAATAACCTTATCGTCTATTATGCGGTGCTTTATGGGGCACAAGCAGTGATTGTAGACCCAAAAGCAGAACGTGGCAGATGGAAAGAAACCTTGCCAGAGATTTCCCATGAAATCAATATCGTCACTCTGACTTCTGATGAGAAAAACAAAGGCTTACTTGACCCTTATGTGATTATGAAAAATCCCAAAGATTCTGAATCACTGGCTATTGATATTCTGACATTCCTTACGGGGATTTCCTCTCGTGATGGGGAACGCTTCCCAATCCTTAGAAAAGCCATTCGTGCAGTAACCAATAGTGAAGTACGAGGGTTGATGAAAGTGATTGAGGAATTACGGGTTGAGAATACGCCACTAAGTACCAGTATAGCCGACCATATCGAAAGTTTTACAGACTATGACTTTGCACATTTATTATTCAGTAATGGTTATGTGGAGCAGTCTATCAGCTTAGAAAAACAACTGAACATTATACAGGTTGCGGACTTGGTACTTCCCGACAAGGAAACTTCCTTTGAGGAATATACCACTATGGAGCTTTTATCCGTTGCTATGCTGATTGTCATTAGTACCTTTGCTTTAGACTTTATCCATACAGACCGAAGCATTTTCAAGATTGTAGATTTAGACGAAGCATGGAGCTTTTTACAGGTAGCACAAGGAAAAACACTATCTATGAAGCTGGTTCGGGCTGGTCGTGCTATGAACGCTGGGGTATATTTCGTGACCCAAAATACAGACGACCTCTTAGATGAAAAACTGAAAAATAACCTCGGCTTAAAATTTGCATTTCGTTCCACTGACCTTAACGAGATTAAAAAGACCTTAGCCTTTTTTGGTGTAGACCCAGAGGACGAAAACAATCAGAAGCGATTGCGTGATTTGGAAAACGGGCAATGCCTTATCAGTGATTTATATGGTCGTGTCGGTGTGATACAGTTCCACCCTGTATTTGAAGAACTGCTCCATGCCTTTGATACCAGACCACCTGTGCGAAAAGAGGTGTAAATGTGAAACCATCAATAGTAAACAGAATAAAATCAAACTGGACGCTGAAACGTCTAGGTAAAGTGGCAATGACAGTGGCTTTCACACTTGTGATTGCCATTTTTCTTTTAGCCATGCTGGGAACGGTGGTTCAAGCTGCGGGCTTGGTAGATGATACGGTCAATGTGGCAAATGAATACAGCCGATACCCACTTGAAAACTATCAACTGGATTTTTATGTGGATAATAGCTGGGGCTGGCTTCCGTGGAACTGGTCGGACGGGATTGGAAAACAGGTCATGTATGGACTATATGCCATTACCAATTTTATTTGGACAATCAGTTTGTATGTTTCCAATGCGACAGGTTACTTAGTACAGGAAGCCTATTCCTTAGACTTCATTTCCGCTACAGCAGATTCCATTGGTAAGAATATGCAGACCTTAGCTGGTGTGAGTGCAAACGGATTTTCAACAGAGGGTTTCTATGTTGGATTCCTCTTACTCTTGATTTTGGTTCTTGGGGTTTATGTTGCCTATACGGGACTGATAAAGAGAGAAACCACAAAGGCAATTCATGCCATTATGAATTTTGTGCTGGTGTTTATCCTATCGGCTTCCTTTATTGCCTACGCTCCCGACTACATTAAAAAAATCAATGACTTTTCATCAGACATCAGTAATGCCAGTTTATCACTTGGCACGAAGATTGTCATGCCCCATTCCGATAGTCAAGGCAAGGACAGCGTGGACTTAATCAGAGATAGCCTGTTTTCCATACAGGTTCAGCAACCGTGGCTACTGCTTCAATACAACAGTTCAGACATTGAAAGTATCGGTATTGACCGTGTGGAAAGCCTGCTCTCCACCAGCCCAGATTCCAACAATGGCGAAGACAGAGAAAAAATTGTTGCGGAAGAAATTGAAGACAGAAGCAATACCAATCTAACCATTACAAAGACCATTAACCGTTTAGGTACAGTCTTCTTCCTATTTGTCTTCAATATTGGGATTTCCATATTTGTATTCCTATTAACAGGAATCATGATTTTCTCGCAGGTACTTTTTATCATCTATGCTATGTTTCTGCCTGTGAGCTTTATTTTAAGCATGATTCCATCATTTGATGGTATGTCAAAACGAGCCATAACAAAGCTCTTTAATACCATTTTGACACGAGCTGGAATCACATTGATTATTACGACAGCATTTAGTATTTCAACCATGCTCTATACCTTATCGGCTGGTTATCCGTTCTTTTTGATTGCTTTTCTACAGATTGTGACCTTTGCAGGAATCTACTTCAAGCTGGGCGATTTAATGAGTATGTTTTCTCTACAGAGTAACGATTCTCAAAGTGTGGGAAGTCGTGTGATGAGAAAACCTCGTATGCTTATGCACGCTCACATGCACCGTCTACAGCGGAAACTTGGACGTTCCATGACTACTCTAGGGGCTGGGTCTGCCATTGTTACAGGTAAAAAAGGACAGTCGGGTTCGGGGAGTTCTGCAAGGACACAAGCAGATCACTCCCGACCAGACGGAAAGGAAAAATCAACACTTGGAAAACGTATCGGTCAAACCATCGGTACAGTAGCTGATACCAAAGACAGAATGGTAGACACTGCTAGTGGTTTGAAAGAACAGGTTAAAGATTTGCCGACCAATGCAAGATATGCAGTATATCAAGGAAAATCCAAAGTAAAAGAGAATGTCCGTGATTTAACCAGTAGTATTTCTCAAACCAAAGCGGACAGAGCCAGTGGACGCAAGGAACAGCAGGAACAAAGGCGAAAAACCATTGCGAAGCGTCGCTCTGAAATGGAACAGGTCAAACAGAAAAAACAGCCTGCTTCTTCTGTTCATGAAAGACCGACTACAAGACAAGAACAATATCATGATGAACAGACCTCAAAACAGTCTAATATTCAGACTTCATATAAGGAATCTCAACAAGCCAAACAAGAGCGTCCAGCAGTTAAGTCCGATTTTTCAAGTCCAAAAGTGGAACGCCAAGGCAATACCGTTCAAGAAAAAACCGTTCAAAAGCCAGCAACTTCAACCACTACAGCAGATAGAACTTCACAACGTCCAATCACAAAAGAACGTCCGTCTACTGTTCAAAGAGTACCACTACAAAATACAAGAAGTAGACCACCAATCAAAACCGCTACCATTAAGAAAGTCGGTAAGAAACCATGAAGTTGAAAACTTTAGTGATTGGTGGTTCTGGATTATTCTTGATGGTCTTCTCACTGCTTCTGTTTGTTGCCATTTTATTTTCAGATGAACAGGACAGCGGAATTTCCAATATTCATTATGGAGGTGTGAATGTTTCCGCAGAAGTGCTGGCTCATAAGCCTATGGTAGAAAAATATGCCAAAGAATATGGCGTTGAAGAATATGTCAACATACTTCTTGCGATTATACAGGTGGAATCGGGCGGTACTGCGGAAGATGTTATGCAGTCCTCGGAATCCCTCGGTCTTCCACCTAATTCATTGAGTACAGAAGAATCCATTAAGCAAGGTGTGAAGTATTTCAGTGAATTATTAGCCAGTAGCGAAAGGCTCAGTGTAGATTTAGAATCGGTTATCCAGTCCTACAATTATGGTGGTGGTTTCTTAGGGTATGTGGCTAATCGTGGAAATAAATATACCTTTGAACTGGCTCAAAGTTTCTCAAAAGAGTATTCAGGTGGCGAAAAAGTGTCTTACCCCAATCCCATAGCCATACCTATCAATGGGGGCTGGCGATACAACTATGGCAATATGTTTTATGTGCAACTGGTAACGCAGTATCTTGTCACAACAGAGTTTGATGATGATACGGTACAAGCCATCATGGACGAAGCACTGAAATATGAGGGCTGGCGATACGTTTACGGTGGAGCTTCCCCGACTACTTCTTTTGATTGTAGCGGACTGACACAATGGACGTATGGAAAAGCTGGAATTAACTTACCACGAACCGCACAACAGCAATATGATGTGACCCAGCATATCCCACTATCGGAAGCACAAGCTGGCGATTTGGTTTTCTTTCATTCTACCTATAACGCTGGCTCTTATATTACTCATGTTGGGATATACCTTGGCAATAACCGTATGTTTCATGCAGGCGACCCAATCGGTTATGCCGACTTAACAAGCCCCTACTGGCAACAGCATTTAGTGGGAGCAGGACGAATCAAACAATGAGAAAGGAAGATTTAATGATGAAATTTAGAAAAAATCAGAATAAAGAAAAACAGATACCAAAGGAAAAGAAACCTCGTGTCTACTATAAGGTCAATCCTCATAAAAAGGTTGTGATTGCCTTGTGGGTACTTTTAGGGCTTAGTTTCAGCTTTGCGATATTCAAGCACTTTACAGCTATAGATACTCATACTATTCACGAAACAACTATCATAGAAAAGGAATACGTTGATACTCATCATGTAGAAAATTTTGTAGAGAACTTTGCGAAAGTCTACTATTCATGGGAGCAATCCGATAAGTCCATTGATAATCGAATGGAAAGTCTAAAAGGCTATCTGACAGATGAACTTCAAGCTCTCAATGTTGATACAGTACGCAAAGATATTCCTGTATCGTCTTCTGTAAGAGGATTTCAGATATGGACGGTAGAGCCAACTGGCGACAATGAGTTTAATGTAACCTACAGTGTAGACCAGCTCATTACAGAGGGAGAAAATACAAAGACCGTCCACTCTGCTTATATAGTGAGTGTCTATGTAGATGGTTCTGGAAATATGGTACTGGTTAAGAATCCGACCATTACCAACATACCTAAGAAATCAAGTTATAAACCAAAAGCCATTGAAAGTGAGGGGACGGTTGATTCCATTACAACCAATGAAATCAATGAGTTTTTAACGACGTTCTTCAAGCTCTATCCTACAGCGACAGCCAGTGAACTTTCCTACTATGTGAATGACGGGATATTAAAACCAATCGGAAAAGAGTACATCTTTCAAGAACTGGTAAATCCTATTCACAATCGTAAGGATAATCAAGTCACGGTATCGCTGACAGTGGAGTATATCGACCAGCAGACCAAAGCAACGCAGGTATCTCAATTTGATTTGGTACTTGAAAAGAACGGGAGTAATTGGAAGATTATAGAATAACAAATATTGGTACATTATTACAGCTATTTTGTAATCACGTACTCTCTTTGATAAAAAATTGGAGATTCCTTTACAAATATGCTCTTATGTGCTATTATTTAAGTATCTATTTAAAAGGAGTTAATAAATATGCGGCAAGGTATTCTTAAATAAACTGTCAATTTGATAGTGGGAACAAATAATTGGATGTCCTTTTTTAGGAGGGCTTAGTTTTTTGTACCCAGTTTAAGAATACCTTTATCATGTGATTCTAAAGTATCCGGAGAATATCTGTATGCTTTGTATGCCTATGGTTATGCATAAAAATCCCAGTGATAAAAGTATTTATCACTGGGATTTTTATGCCCTTTTGGGTTTTTGAATGGAGGAAAATCACATGAAAATTATTAATATTGGAGTTTTAGCTCATGTTGATGCAGGAAAAACTACCTTAACAGAAAGCTTATTATATAACAGTGGAGCGATTACAGAATTAGGAAGCGTGGACAAAGGTACAACGAGGACGGATAATACGCTTTTAGAACGTCAGAGAGGAATTACAATTCAGACAGGAATAACCTCTTTTCAGTGGGAAAATACGAAGGTGAACATCATAGACACGCCAGGACATATGGATTTCTTAGCAGAAGTATATCGTTCATTATCAGTTTTAGATGGGGCAATTCTACTGATTTCTGCAAAAGATGGCGTACAAGCACAAACTCGTATATTGTTTCATGCACTTAGGAAAATGGGGATTCCCACAATCTTTTTTATCAATAAGATTGACCAAAATGGAATTGATTTATCAACGGTTTATCAGGATATTAAAGAGAAACTTTCTGCCGAAATTGTAATCAAACAGAAGGTAGAACTGTATCCTAATATGTGTGTGACGAACTTTACCGAATCTGAACAATGGGATACGGTAATAGAGGGAAACGATGACCTTTTAGAGAAATATATGTCCGGTAAATTATTGGAAGCATTAGAACTCGAACAAGAGGAAAGCATAAGATTTCAGAATTGTTCTCTGTTCCCTGTTTATCACGGAAGTGCAAAAAACAATATAGGGATTGATAACCTTATAGAAGTTATTACTAATAAATTTTATTCATCAACACATCGAGGTCAGTCTGAACTTTGCGGAAAAGTTTTCAAAATTGAGTATTCGGAAAAAAGACAGCGTCTTGCATATATACGTCTTTATAGTGGCGTACTGCATTTGCGAGATTCGGTTAGAATATCGGAAAAGGAAAAAATAAAAATTACAGAAATGTATACTTCAATAAATGGTGAATTATGTAAAATCGATAAGGCTTATTCCGGGGAAATTGTTATTTTGCAGAATGAGTTTTTGAAGTTAAATAGTGTTCTTGGAGATACAAAGCTATTGCCACAGAGAGAGAGAATTGAAAATCCCCTCCCTCTGCTGCAAACGACTGTTGAACCGAGCAAACCTCAACAAAGGGAAATGTTACTTGATGCACTTTTAGAAATCTCCGACAGTGACCCGCTTCTGCGATATTATGTGGATTCTGCGACACATGAAATCATACTTTCTTTCTTAGGGAAAGTACAAATGGAAGTGATTAGTGCACTGTTGCAAGAAAAGTATCATGTGGAGATAGAACTAAAAGAGCCTACAGTCATTTATATGGAGAGACCGTTAAAAAATGCAGAATATACCATTCACATCGAAGTGCCGCCAAATCCTTTCTGGGCTTCCATTGGTTTATCTGTATCACCGCTTCCGTTGGGAAGTGGAATGCAGTATGAGAGCTCGGTTTCTCTTGGATACTTAAATCAATCATTTCAAAATGCAGTTATGGAAGGGATACGCTATGGTTGCGAACAAGGATTATATGGTTGGAATGTGACGGATTGTAAAATCTGTTTTAAGTACGGTTTATACTATAGCCCTGTTAGTACTCCAGCAGATTTTCGGATGCTTGCTCCTATTGTATTGGAACAAGTCTTAAAAAAAGCTGGAACAGAATTGTTAGAGCCATATCTTAGTTTTAAAATTTATGCGCCACAGGAATATCTTTCACGAGCATACAACGATGCTCCTAAATATTGTGCGAACATCGTAGACACTCAATTGAAAAATAATGAGGTCATTCTTAGTGGAGAAATCCCTGCTCGGTGTATTCAAGAATATCGTAGTGATTTAACTTTCTTTACAAATGGACGTAGTGTTTGTTTAACAGAGTTAAAAGGGTACCATGTTACTACCGGTGAACCTGTTTGCCAGCCCCGTCGTCCAAATAGTCGGATAGATAAAGTACGATATATGTTCAATAAAATAACTTAGTGTATTTTATGTTGTTATATAAATATGGTTTCTTGTTAAATAAGATGAAATATTTTTTAATAAAGATTTGAATTAAAGTGTAAAGGAGGAGATAGTTATTATAAACTACAAGTGGATATTGTGTCCTGTATGTGGAAATAAAACACGATTAAAGATAAGGGAAGATACTGAATTAAAAAAATTCCCCCTCTATTGTCCGAAATGCAGACAAGAAAATTTAATTGAAATAAAGCAGTTCAAAGTAACTGTGATTACAGAGCCAGACGCAAAGACGCAGAGCCGATAAAATGAGATTAATACAATCTCATTTTATCGGCTCTTTCCGTTATGTATGGATTCTTTTAATTAGTCTTCGATGTTTCTTGCTTCGTTGATACCGCTGGCTAAAGATTCCATTAAGGATAGTTCTTTGTCTGTAAAGCTATCCATGTATTTCTCTATCTGTAATCGTCGGGTGCTTTTTACCAAGTTATTAGCAGGTAGGGGTCCCGAGCGCCTACGAGGAATTTGTATCGATAAGAAATAGATTTAAAAATTTCGCTGTTATTTTGTACATTTAACTTGACGGTGACATCTCTCTATTGTGAGTTATTAGTGGTACAGTTTTCAACCGTTTTAATTATAAAAAAGTGGTGCATTTTTAAATTGGCACAAACAGGTAACGGTTATTGCAGGTGTATTTCTTATCTATGGGTTTAACATGGATTTTATCATTAAAATCATGAGTATTGTCCGAGAGTGATTGGTCTTGCGTATGGTTAACCCTAAAGTTATGGAAATAAGACTTAGAAGCAAACTTAAGAGTGTGTTGATTGTGCATTATCTTAAAATTTTGTATAATAGGAATTGAAGTTAAATTAGATGCTAAAAATTTGTAATTAAGAAGGAGGGATTCGTCATGTTGGTATTCCAAATGCGTAATGTAGATAAAACATCTACTGTTTTGAAACAGACTAAAAACAGTGATTACGCAGATAAATAAATACGTTAGATTAATTCCTACCAGTGACTAATCTTATGACTTTTTAAACAGATAACTAAAATTACAAACAAATCGTTTAACTTCTGTATTTATTTATAGATGTAATCACTTCAGGAGTGATTACATGAACAAAAATATAAAATATTCTCAAAACTTTTTAACGAGTGAAAAAGTACTCAACCAAATAATAAAACAATTGAATTTAAAAGAAACCGATACCGTTTACGAAATTGGAACAGGTAAAGGGCATTTAACGACGAAACTGGCTAAAATAAGTAAACAGGTAACGTCTATTGAATTAGACAGTCATCTATTCAACTTATCGTCAGAAAAATTAAAACTGAACATTCGTGTCACTTTAATTCACCAAGATATTCTACAGTTTCAATTCCCTAACAAACAGAGGTATAAAATTGTTGGGAATATTCCTTACCATTTAAGCACACAAATTATTAAAAAAGTGGTTTTTGAAAGCCATGCGTCTGACATCTATCTGATTGTTGAAGAAGGATTCTACAAGCGTACCTTGGATATTCACCGAACACTAGGGTTGCTCTTGCACACTCAAGTCTCGATTCAGCAATTGCTTAAGCTGCCAGCGGAATGCTTTCATCCTAAACCAAAAGTAAACAGTGTCTTAATAAAACTTACCCGCCATACCACAGATGTTCCAGATAAATATTGGAAGCTATATACGTACTTTGTTTCAAAATGGGTCAATCGAGAATATCGTCAACTGTTTACTAAAAATCAGTTTCATCAAGCAATGAAACACGCCAAAGTAAACAATTTAAGTACCGTTACTTATGAGCAAGTATTGTCTATTTTTAATAGTTATCTATTATTTAACGGGAGGAAATAATTCTATGAGTCGCTTTTGTAAATTTGGAAAGTTACACGTTACTAAAGGGAATGTAGATAAATTATTAGGTATACTACTGACAGCTTCCAAGGAGCTAAAGAGGTCCCTAGCGCCTACGGGGAATTTGTATCGATAAGGAATAGATTTAAAAATTTCGCTGTTATTTTGTACAATAAGGATAAATTTGAATGGTACCATAAACGACCGTTTATGGTACCTTTTCATTTTCCTGCTTTTTCTAAATGTTTTTTAAGTAAATCAAGTACCAAAATCCGTTCCTTTTTCATAGTTCCTATATAGTTATACTTAATGAGTTATGGTACATTTAAATTATAAAATTAAGGAGGTTTTTTTATGATTTTTGGCTATGCTCGAGTGAGTACGGATGATCAAAATCTTAGTTTACAAATTGATGCACTTACTCATTATGGAATTGATAAATTATTTCAAGAAAAAGTAACTGGTGCGAAAAAAGACCGACCGCAATTAGAAGAAATGATCAACCTACTACGTGAAGGAGATTCTGTTGTCATTTACAAGTTAGATCGAATTTCACGATCAACTAAACATTTGATTGAACTTTCTGAATTATTTGAAGAACTTAGTGTCAATTTTATATCTATTCAAGATAACGTAGATACTTCAACGTCTATGGGAAGATTCTTTTTCCGAGTTATGGCTAGTTTAGCAGAACTGGAACGGGATATTATTATTGAACGAACTAACTCTGGTCTTAAGGCAGCCAGAGTCCGAGGAAAAAAAGGGGGCCGTCCAAGTAAAGGTAAGCTATCAATTGATTTAGCTTTAAAAATGTATGACAGCAAAGAGTATTCTATTCGTCAAATTCTTGATGCCTCTAAATTAAGCAAAACAACCTTTTACCGTTACCTCAATAAAAGGAATGCTTAAGATATGGCTATGAAAAGAATTTTAACTACTTCACAGCGTGAACAACTTCTTTCTGTAGACCACTTATCAGAAGAGGATTTTAAAGCGTATTTTAGTTTTTCTGATTATGATCTGGAGGTTATTAATCAACACCGTGGAAAGGTCAATAAACTAGGATTTGCGATACAACTTTGTTTGGCCCGGTATCCTGGGTGTTCTTTAAGTAATTGGCCGATTAAATCAACCAGACTAACTTCTTATGTGAGTCGACAGCTCCATCTTGATGCAATTGATTTAAATTCATATGATCATAGAAATACACGTGCAAATCACTTCAACGAGATCTTAGAAGTATTCAACTATCATCGATTCGGTAGTGCTAATACACAAAAACAGTTAATAGAATATTTAATTGAACTAGCTTTAGAAAATGATGACTCTATCTATCTAATGAAAAAAACAATTGATTTCTTAACTCGAAAAAGAATTATTTTTCCATCTATAGCTACACTTGAAGACATTATAAGCCGCTGTCGAGATAAAGCAGAAAACAACTTATTTTCAATATTACTCTGTTCATTAACAGATATACAAATTGAAAAACTAGAGAGTTTGTTTCAAATTTATGAAGAGACGAAAATAACTAAACTCGCTTGGCTAAAAGACATTCCAGGTAAGGCAAATCCAGAAAGCTTTATGAGTATTTGTAAAAAAGTGGAAGTGATTGCTTCCATGGGACTCGGGACAATTAATGTCTCCCATATTAATCGGAACAGGTTTCTTCAGCTAGCTAGACTAGGGGAAAATTATGATGCATATGACTTCTCCCGTTTTGAGCTTGAAAAAAGATACTCTTTACTTATTGCTTTTTTAGTCAATCATCATCAATATCTGATCGATCAACTGATTGAGATTAATGACCGCATTTTAGCAAGTATTAAACGCAAAGGGACACGTGATTCACAAGAACAGTTAAAAGAAAAAGGAAAATTGGCTACTAAAAAATTGGAACATTATGCTTCTTTAATTGATGCTCTTCACTTTGCAAAAGATAATGATAGTAATCCTTTTGACGAAATTGAACGAATCATGCCTTGGGAAGATTTAGTACAAGATGGAGAAGAAGCTAAAAAAATTACAGGTAATAAAAATCATGGCTATTTAGAAATGGTTCGAAATAAAGCTAATTACCTCCGAAGATACACGCCAATGTTATTGAGGACCCTTTCGTTCAAAGCAACTCCGGCAGCAAATCCAGTCCTCATGGCCCTAACTCAACTAACTGATTTACACAATAGTGGTAAAAGAAAAATACCGGCAGATACTTCTACTGATTTTGTGAGTAAAAAATGGAAAAGCCTTGTTCGGCCAGAAGAGGGGAAAATAGATCGGTCTTACTATGAGTTAGTAGCTTTCACCGAGCTAAAGAACAATATTCGATCAGGAGATATTTCAGTTGAAGGAAGTATGATCCATCGAAATATTGATGATTACTTAGTTGATTTATCTGCTTGTATTGATTCAGAAACTATTCCAGACACGTTTGAGGACTATTTAAAGGATCGGGAAATAATTTTAGATTTACAGCTTCAATTTTATTCGACAGTTGATAAGAGAATTTCAAGAGCAAACCTTAAAAAGTTGGAAAAAGTTACACCTAGCGAAGCAGAAATATATAGAAAAAAACTTTATTCAATAATTCCTAAGATAAGGCTTAGTGATCTTTTAATTGAGGTGGACAGTTGGACCAACTTTTCACAAGAATTTAGTCATGATTCTACAGGGAAACCGCCGAGTGAACAAGAAAGAAAAATTATTTTTGCTGCTTTGCTGGGTTTAGGGATGAATATTGGTCTTGAAAAAATGGCCCAATCAACTCCTGGAATTTCTTATTCTCAGTTAGCCAATGCCAAACAATGGCGCTTTTATAAAGAAGCTCTGACTCGTGCTCAATCTGTTTTGGTTAATTATCAGTTAAAGCTTCCTGTTGCAGACTTTTGGGGTGAAGGAAAAACCACTGCTTCAGACGGAATGCGCGTCCCAGTGGGCGTCTCAGCTCTAAAATCCGATGTTAATCCACATTACAAAAGTATGGAAAAAGGAGCTACAATGATTCGATCAATAAATGATAGGCATACGACTCATCATATCGAGGTTGCTTCAACTAATACAAGGGAAGCTACTCATACCCTTGATGGCCTACTTTATCATGAAACAGATCTAGATATTGAGGAACATTTTACTGATACAAATGGGTATTCTGATCAGGTGTTTGGAATGACCGCATTACTAGGCTTTGATTTTGAACCTCGCATCAGAAATATAAAAAAATCACAATTATTTTCTATCAAATCACCTTCCTACTACCCTAACTTATCAGAAGATATAAGCGGAAAAATCAATGTAAAAATTATTGAAGAAAACTATGATGAAATTAAACGAATCGCCTATTCGATTCAAACAGGAAAAGTATCTAGTTCTTTACTATTAGGAAAGCTAGGCTCATACGCACGTAAGAATAGAGTAGCTCTTGCACTGAGAGAACTAGGTCGCATTGAAAAGAGCATTTTTATGATAGATTATATTACAGATAGTGAGCTACGGCGAAGGATCACTCATGGACTAAATAAGACAGAAGCGATTAATGCTTTAGCTAGAGAACTATTTTTTGGGCGACGCGGAAAATTTATGGAGCGCGATATTCGCCGACAACTTCAAAGTGCTAGTGCGCTTAATGTGTTAATAAATGCAATAAGTATATGGAACGCCGTCTACTTACAAGCAGCTTATAATTATCTCGTCAAAATAGATCCCGAAGTAACTAAGTATATGAAGCATGTATCTCCTATTAATTGGGAGCATATCACTTTTCTTGGAGAGTATAAATTTGACTTGTTATCTATTCCTAAACACTTAAGAGAATTGAATATAAAAAATAAATAGGCCTTGAAACATTGGTTTAGTGGGAATTTGTACCCCTTATCGATACAAATTCCCACTAAGCGCTCGGGACCCCAGGTAAGAAAAATTCATCAACGGAAACATGAAGTAACGATACAAGGTCATAAAGAACTTGTATGCTGGGGTGTTGCCCTTTATTTTCAATATTAGTTAAGTACCGTGGGTCAATTTCAATCAATGCTCCCACTTGTTCACGAGTTAAACCTCGTTTCAATCGAGCTTCTTTAATGGCTAAACCAAAGGCTCTAAAATCATATTTATCTTCTTTTTTACGCATAGTAGACCACCTCTATACATTTTATTGTTCCTACTGAATTAAAAACAGGTATAGAAAAACGTGTTATATGGTTTATAGGTTTATATTTAATAAAAAGCACTACTAAACGCCAATAAAAAAAACCGTTATATGGTAGTGCTATTTACGCTGTTAAAATATTGTATATTACTTCCAAATGGCGGTTTGTTGGAGGTCAACGTCGCCATGAAGTACATCATATACAATAAATTTCCTTACATTGGGTTCTTGTCAAAAAAAGTCGTCTATCTGCAATAGATAAGTACGTCCACCAATGTGGTTTTATAAATCATATAGATAGAATAACAGAAGCATGTAAACAGAGAAATAAATCTGTTTATATGCTTTTTTGGCTATTCAGAACTTTTTTACAAAGTTTATTTATCAGTAATGCAACAAATCCCCCTTTCACATTGGGACTAAGAGTGAAAGGAGATAAACGAGCAAGGCTCACTTCCTTTCCTAGACAGAAAGGGGGTGAGAAACATGAAACCATCTTCTTTTCAGACCACAATAGAAAATCAGTTTGACTATATCTGTAAACGTGCTATGGAAGACGAGCGAAAGAATTATATGCTTTATCTTTCAAGGATTGCAAAGCGTGAGGTGTCCTTTTCGGATGTTGGCGATTATCTTGTTAGCCAGTTTGCGACAACAGATAACTATTCAACTGACTTTCAGATTTTTACACTCAATGGGTTATCAGTAGGCGTTGAAAATGATTTGTTGAGTGAAGCATTACGTGAGTTGCCAGACAAGAAACGTGAAATTCTACTGCTGTTTTACTTTATGGACATGAGCGATTCAGAAATTGCAGACCTGTTGAAATTGAACCGTTCTACTGTCTATCGGCATAGAACCAGTGGACTAGCCTTAATTAAAAAGTTTATGGAGGAATTTGAAGAATGAAAACACAATATCCTATGATTCCCTTTCCTCTCATTGTAAAGGCAACAGATGGCGATACCGAAGCGATTAACCAGATTCTACATCATTACAGAGGGTACATAACGAAGCGTTCCCTACGACTTATGAAAGATGAATATGGCAATCAAAGTATGGTCGTTGATGAAGTCTTACGTGGAAGAATGGAAACCAGACTGATTACAAAGATTTTGTCATTTGAAATTAAGTAATATCCTCTCTCCTTTCGTGGAAGCGTGCTAAACCATTCCACGCTTCCCGAACAGGGAGGTTTGTTATTCCACCAAAGCATATTGAGCTTTCAATGTGTTTTGATAGGCTAACGAGCCATTGTTCTTTGAAAACTGAATAAAAGTAATCGAATACGTTTCGATAAGAAAAGAGCCAACGGAACTAACCGCCATGACCTATCTTATAAAGATAGCGAGCGATTCATGTTAGTGATCCGAGAAGCAATCTTTAGCAGGATTGCCTGCAACGACATTCTTATCGTGATAATGATACTCCCATACAGTCAATAGTCCGAGCGTGATAAAACCGTCGCAGGCAATGAGTATGGCTACATGAGAACCATGCAGGGGTGGAACTCCCGTGAGCTTTGCTAAAGCTGTTCGATTGCTGGTAAAACAACTTTTATGAAATCCAAATAAGTGATTTGGAAAGGAGGATTTTATGAAGCAGACTGACATTCCTATTTGGGAACGTTATACCCTAACCATTGAAGAAGCGTCAAAATATTTTCGTATTGGCGAAAACAAGCTACGACGCTTGGCAGAGGAAAATAAAAATGCAAATTGGCTGATTATGAATGGCAATCGTATTCAGATTAAACGAAAACAATTTGAAAAAATTATAGATACATTGGACGCAATCTAGCGTCGCCAAAGGGTCTTGTATATGATAAAATAGTATTAAGTCGTATCAAGGCTCTTTCCATAAAGGAAAGGAGCAAATGCCATGTCAGAAAAAAGACGTGACAATAAAGGTCGAATCTTAAAGACTGGAGAGAGCCAACGAAAAGACGGAAGATACTTATACAAATATATAGATTCATTTGGAGAACCGCAATTTGTTTACTCGTGGAAACTTGTGGCTACAGACCTAGTACCAGCAGGAAAGCGTGATTGTATCTCACTTAGAGAGAAAATCGCAGAGTTACAGAAAGACATTCATGATGGTATTGATGTTGTAGGAAAGAAAATGACACTCTGCCAGCTTTACGCAAAACAGAACGCTCAAAGACCAAAGGTTAGAAAAAACACTGAAACTGGACGCAAATATCTTATGGATATTTTGAAGAAAGACAAGTTAGGTGTAAGAAGTATTGACAGTATTAAGCCATCAGACGCTAAAGAATGGGCTATTAGAATGAGTGAAAATGGTTATGCTTATCAAACCATCAATAACTACAAACGTTCTTTAAAGGCTTCATTCTATATTGCTATACAAGATGATTGTGTTCGGAAGAATCCATTTGACTTTCAACTGAAAGCAGTTCTTGATGATGATACTGTCCCTAAGACCGTACTAACAGAAGAACAGGAAGAAAAACTGTTAGCCTTTGCAAAAGCTGATAAAACCTACAGCAAAAATTATGATGAAATTCTGATACTCTTAAAAACAGGTCTTCGTATTTCAGAGTTTGGTGGTTTGACACTTCCAGATTTAGATTTTGAGAATCGTCTTGTCAATATAGACCATCAGCTATTGAGAGATACTGAAATTGGGTACTACATTGAAACACCAAAGACCAAAAGTGGCGAACGTCAAGTTCCTATGGTTGAAGAAGCCTATCAAGCATTTAAGCGAGTGTTAGCGAATCGAAAGAATGATAAGCGTGTTGAGATTGATGGATATAGTGATTTCCTCTTTCTTAATAGAAAGAACTATCCAAAAGTGGCAAGTGATTACAACGGCATGATGAAAGGTCTTGTTAAGAAATACAATAAGTATAACGAGGATAAATTGCCACACATCACTCCACATAGTTTGCGACATACATTCTGTACCAACTATGCAAATGCAGGAATGAATCCAAAGGCATTACAGTACATTATGGGACATGCTAATATAGCCATGACGCTGAACTATTACGCACATGCAACATTCGATTCTGCAATGGCAGAAATGAAACGCTTGAATAAAGAGAAGCAACAGGAGCGTCTTGTTGCTTAGTAGTACAAATGAATTTACTACTTATTTACCACTTCTGACAGCTAAGACATGAGGAAATATGCAAAGAAACGTGAAGTATCTTCCTACAGTAAAAATACTCGAAAGCACATAGAATAAGGCTTTACGAGCATTTAAGAAAATATAAAAAGATAATTAGAAATTTATACTTTGTTTAAGTATAAAAATAATAAAAATCTATTGACGAAATAAAAATATAGTTTATAATAAAAACATAGACAATGAAAATATCGAAAATTATAAAAAGGCAATGCATTTATGAAAAAGAAAACAGCAGTGGTATTTGGAACCTTTGCTCCGCTTCATCAAGGGCATATCGATCTGATCCAGTGTGCAAAGCGGCAGTGTGACCAGGTTTGGGTTGTCGTTTCAGGCTATGAGGGAGACAGAGGGGAACAGGTAGGCTTAACGCTTCAAAAAAGATTTCGCTATATCCGAGAGGCCTTTCGTGATGACGAGTTGACCTCTGTCTGCAAGTTAGATGAAATCAATCTTCCTCGTTACCCTATGGGTTGGCAGGAGTGGTTGGACCAAATGTTAGCGGAGATTTCCTATGATAAAAACCAGCAAGAACTAATTTTCTTTGTGGGAGAAGCAGACTACCAGCAAGAATTGTCTAATCGTGGCTTTGAGACTGTCTTGCAAGAAAGAAAGTTTGGTATCTCAGCGACTATGATTCGAGAAAATCCAAGCAAATATTGGAAATATATTGCTCAACCCTTCCGACGTCAGTTTACAAAGAAAGTGTTGATTATGGGAAGTGCTAGCAATGGGAAGACAACTTTGGCCAAGGATTTGGCTAGGTATTACGATGCACCCGTTAGTCTGGAATACGCGCGTGAATACCAGATCAAAAACAATGTCCGCGACGATGAATTGACTCCAAAAGATTACTATTATATCCTGTTGGGGCAGTATGACCAGACCTCTAAGTTAATTGACAGTAATGCCAATAGGGGACTGGTGGTAGCAGACACCAACTCCTTAGTAACCAAGGGCTACTATGATTATTACATGGAGACTGAGGATCAAGGGGACTTATCGGGAGAGACTTTTGATAATCTCTTTGTCTCGATATTGGCTAAGGAGAAATGGGACTTGATTCTCTTTGTGCAGCCTGTCGGCTCCTATGTCAATGACGGATTTAGAGATATGACTATAGCAGAAGACCATATTCGTCATAGTTTTTCCCAGCATTTGGATCAGATGAGGGAGCGCTACTTAGCAAATATTCCACTAGTTTATCTAGCAGAGGATTATCTAGGAAATTATGAAACTGCAAAAGAGGCTATTGATGCCATTTATCAAGCAGATTAGGAGAAAATTATGAAAAAACTAACTGAAAAAATCACACAATTTATCGAAAACTTTAAAAATGTCCATGCGGAAGCCCGCAAGATTGGTTTTGCAGGAATCATGCACTTGCTCTGGAAAGATCTCTTTGTCGGCCGTAGTCTTTTCCAGTGGTTGTATCTCATCGTCCTGTCAAGTGTTCCCTTGATCTTGGAATTCACGCAAAATACAGAAAGTCATGACTGGATGAGCTTGTTTGCATCTTGGACTGGGATTGTCTGTGTTATCTTGGTAGCAGAAGGGCGTGCAAGCAATTATCTCTTTGGGGCCATTAACTCTGCTATCTATTTGGTTTTGGCCATGAATGCGACTTTTTATGGCGAAGTTTTGACGACAGTTTACTTCTTTGTCATGCAGCCGATTGGCCTCTATGCTTGGCTGTCCAACCGTATTAATGACCAAGGAAAAGCAGAAGAATCTCACTTTGAAGCCAAGAAATTATCTGTGCTTGACTGGCTCAAGTACTTAGCCTTGACTGCTATCATTTGGATTGGTATGGGCTTAGCTTACCAAAGTATCCATAGTGCTCGCCCTTTCTGTGATAGTGTTACCGATGCGACCAATGGTGTTGGTCAGCTCTTGATGACACGTCTTTACCGTGAGCAATGGATTTTCTGGATTGCAACCAATCTCTTTAGTATCTATCTCTGGTGGGGTGAAAAGATCCATATCCAAGGGATGTACTGGGTTTACACTCTCAATAGTCTAGTAGGTTGGTACCAATGGACCAAGGCAGTTCGTAAGGAGGCATAAAATGGCGGACACGATGATTCCAGCTGGGATGACAGAGAGAGAATATTTTGAAATCCATGCCAGTCAGGAAGAGTTTTTAGATTGGTACTACAAGCAGGAACTCCCTCAATACGAAAAACCAAGTGTGACGGTGGATATGGTAGCCTACTGCTTTGTCGAAGGAAAGATCAAGCTCTTATTAATTCGACGCAAGGCTCACCCTTATCAAAATTGTTTGGCTCTGGTTGGAGGATTTATGGACAAGGGCGAAGACGCTGCGCATGCCTGTCAGCGTGAGGTGAGAGAAGAAGTCAATCTCGATCTTCCTTTGGAAAAAATCGAGCAATTGATGACCGTATCGACTCCCGGCCGTGACCCACGGGGCTGGACAGTGACCATTGCCCACTTGGTTTATTTGCCTAGTCGTGCATTAGAACTTGTTCAAGCAGGAGACGATGCCAAGGATGTCGTTTTCGTAGATGTCGATTTTCAGACGGGCAAGTGCTTCTTAGAGGGAGTAGAGTTGGAGGAGCAAGCCTTCGCTTTTGACCATTATGCCATTATCCAAGAATCCATCAAACGAATCCAAGGTCGACTTGACTGGAATCCGACCTTCCTTTATCTGCTAGAGGAGGAGTTCACTGTATACGAAGGGACTGAACTGGTCAATCTTATCAACCCCGGTCGTCCAATCGTCAGCAATAACTTTCTCGTAAAATATGGAGAATATGTAGAAGAAGTCGGACTCAAACGAGTACCTAAAAAGAAACCAAGAAAAACCTATCGATTGAAATAAAAGAGTCTGGGACAAAAAGATTTTGATTTTAGGAATTCTTTATTATAAATTTTAAAAATCGATAGATTAGACAAAAAAGCGAACAAGACAGAATTCTGAGTGTCAGATAACTCGTTTTGTTCGCTTTTTATATTTAAGGCTAGACTTTTGTCCCAGACTCTTATTTTATACTTGTACTTGGGTTAAAAATTCTTCTGTAGTAAGAATTTGAGCAAACTCATCTTGTAGAGAAAGGAGATTAATCTCATGGATAGTCTCAGGAGAGATGACTTGACCGTTTTTGTTAGATAGGGTAAAACTGGCAGTAGCATCTGCTAGTAAAGTGACTTCAAAACCAAGATTTGCTGCCATTCGTGTCGTAGTAGATACACAATGAGGCAGGGTCAAACCAACAACGACTAAATGACAAATCTGATTTTTTCGTAAATAGGCTTCAAGATTTGTTCCAATAAAGGCGCTATTAACCGTTTTTTGAAAGACAGGTTCTGAAGCAACTGGTTCAAATCCACTTTTAAACACCTGATTTTGTTTGTTATGAAATTGTGACTGGGGATTGTCAGATATGTGTTGAACATGTAAGACTGGAAGAGCGTGTTTACGAAAGTATGCCAGTATCCTCAATGCTTGTTGTTCAGCTTGAGGGTTGTTCCGTTCTCCCCAGATAGGGTTATCAAATGCTTTTTGCATATCGATAATCAGTAGAGCAGTATGAACCATTTTATGCTTTATCCAATTGCAAGAGGGCTTCAATCTCTGCTAGGGTGCTAGCTTGTGAAATGGCTCCACGGAGTTTAGCTGCACCAGATGTTCCACGAAGGTAGTGAGGAGCGAGTCCACGGAATTCACGAACTGCGACGTTTTCTCCTTTGAGGTTAATCAAGCGTTTCAAGTGTTCGTAGGCGATCTTCATCTTGTCTTCAAAGGTCAAATCAGGTAGGATTTCTCCTGTTTCAAAGTAATGGTTGATTTGGTTGAAGAGGTAAGGATTTCCCATGGCAGCTCGGCCAATCATGACTGCGTCAGCACCGACTTCTTCGATACGTTGTTTGGCTTCTTGAACTGTACGGATGTCACCGTTGGCGATAAATGGAATCTTGGTCAAAGCTTGAGCTACGTTGTGCAAGGTCTCAAGGTCTGCATGACCTGTATACATTTGTTCACGGGTACGGCCATGCATAGCGAGGGCAGAAACACCTGCAGCTTCAGCGGCGAGGGCATTTTCTACTGCCAGAGATGGATCAGCCCATCCGGTACGCATTTTGACAGTAAGGGGGATATCAAGGACAGATTGAACCTTGTTGATGATAGAGTAGATCTTATCTGGATCCTTGAGCCACATAGCGCCAGCTTCGTTCTTCACGATTTTGTTAACTGGGCAGCCCATGTTGATATCCACAATATCGGTCTTGGTGTTTTCTTGGATGAATTCTGCTGCGCGTGCTAGGCTGTCTTCATCGCTACCAAAAAGTTGGATAGAGACTGGGTTTTCGCCTTCATCGATATGAAGCATGTGCAGGGTTTTTTCATTGTTGTATTGGATTCCCTTGTCAGAGACCATTTCCATTACAACGAGTCCAGCTCCGAGCTCTTTTGCGATAGTGCGAAAGGCTGAGTTGGTGACACCAGCCATGGGTGCTAAAACGGTACGATTGGGAATCTCAACATTGCCAATCATAAAAGGTGTATTAAGATTTGTCACGAATGAGTTCCTCCAGGTCGTTTTCATCAAAGTTATAGGTAGTTTGGCAGAATTGACAAGTGATTTCTGCCCCGTGGTCTTCCTCTTTCATTTCCTGTAAGTCTGAGCTTGGAAGGCTAGCAAGAGCGTTCATAAAGCGTTCATGGCTACAGTCACATTGGAAACGGATTTCTTCTTCAGAAAGACGCTTGTAGGCCTCGTCACCGTAGATAGCCTTGAGGAGGGCTTCGATATGGTCTTCACTTTCCAGAAGGGTTGAGATAGCTGGCATTTCTTGGATGCGTTTTTCAAAGCGAGCAATCTCTTCTTCCTTGGCTCCCGGCAAGACTTGAACTAGGAAACCACCAGCAACCTTGACCTTGTCTTCTTCGTCCAAAAGGACATTGAGGCCGACTGCAGAAGGGGTTTGTTGGCTTTCAGTCAGGTAAAAGGCAAGGTCTTCACCGATTTCCCCAGAAATGAGGGGAGTCATAGAGTTGTAAGGATTTCCAGTACCGTAGTCTGTGATAACGAGGAATTGACCATTTCCAACAAAAGGTCCGACTAGAACTTCACCAGTTGCGGTCTTTTTGATGTCAACACCAGGATTTTGAACGTAACCTTTGACATTCCCCTTGGTATCAGCGACGGTGATGATAGCACCTAGAGAGCTAGAGCCCAGTACCTTTACTGTTAGTTTGGTATTTCCTTTTTCATTGGCTGCGAGAATCTGGCTAGCGATAAGAGTTCGACCAAGCGCTACAGTTGAGCTAGCTTGGGTTTGGTGTTTTTCTTGAGCAGTGCGGACGGTTTCTGTGCTGTCAAGGACAAAAGCACGAAAGGCTCCGCTTTCTGATATTGTTTTAATAATTTTATCCATAGCTACTATTTTAGCATAAAAATGCCCAAAGGGGGAGCCGTGTGTTTGCTGATTTTTAGGATAATGGACCATGAAATCAGCATGAAAATAAAAAGAGAAACAGATTATTTCAGCATTTGTAAGATTTATGCTATGCTTAAGGTAGAAAATGAAAGGGGTAACAAATGTATTTAGGAGATTTGATGGAAAAGGCCGAATCTGGCCAATTTTCAATCCTTTCCTTTCTATTACAAGAGTCTCAGACGACCGTCAAGGCTGTAATGGAGGAAACAGGATTTTCAAAAGCAACCCTAACCAAATATGTCACCCTACTCAATGACAAGGCTTTGGATAGTGGCTTAGAGCTGACTATTCACTTAGAAGATGAAAATCTGCGTCTATCGATCGGTGCAGCTACCAAGGGGAGAGATATTCGGAGCTTGTTTTTGGAGAATGCTGTTAAATACCAGATTTTGGTTTATCTTCTCTACCACCAACAGTTTTTAGCCCATCAGCTGGTTCAAGAATTGATGATTAGTGAGGCTACGCTTGGTCGCCACTTGGCTAGTTTAAATCAGATTTTGTCAGAATTTGACTTATCTATCCAAAATGGACGTTGGCGAGGTCCAGAGCATCAGATTCGCTATTTCTATTTCTGTCTTTTCCGCAAGGTCTGGTCGAGTCAGGAGTGGGAAGGTCACATGCAGAAACCAGAGAGAAAGCAGGAAATTGCTAGTTTAGAAGAAATCTGCGGTGCGAGTTTGTCTTTGGGGCAGAAATTGGACTTGGTTCTCTGGGCTCATATCAGTCAACAACGTCTCCGTGTCAATGCCTGTCAGTTTCAAGTCATAGAAGAGAAAATGCGAGGGTATTTTGACAATATTTTCTACCTTCGTTTGCTGAGAAAGGCTCCGTCCTTTTTTGCTGGGCAACACATTCCTTTGGGGACTGAGGATGGTGAGATGATGATTTTCTTCTCTTTCCTCCTATCTCATCGTATTCTTCCTCTTCATACTATGGAGTATATCCTTGGTTTTGGAGGGCAGTTGGTAGATTTACTGACGCAATTGATTCAAGAAATGAAAAAGGAGGAGTTGCTGGGCGGTTATACAGAGGACCATGTCACCTATGAACTCAGTCAGCTTTGTGCTCAAGTCTATCTCTATAAGGGCTATATTTTACAGGATCGCTACAAGTACCAGTTGGAGAATCGTCATCCCTATTTGCTGATGGAACATGATTTTAAAGAGACAGCAGAAGAGATTTTTCATGCTCTACCTGCTTTTCATCAGGGGACAGACTTAGATAAGAAAATTTTCTGGGAATGGCTCCAGTTAATCGAATATATGGCTGAAAACGGTGGCCAGCATATGCGGATTGGTCTGGATTTGACATCTGGTTTTCTTGTCTTTTCAAGGATGGCAGCCATTTTGAAACGGTATTTGGAATACAACCGTTTTATTACCATTGAGGCCTATGACCGAACTCGGCATTATGATTTACTGGTTACCAATAACCCCATTCATAAGAAAGAACAGACCCCAGTCTATTATTTAAAAAACGACTTGGATATGGAAGATTTGGCAGGGATTCGTCAGTTATTATTCACTTAAAAGGCTTGGTTGTTCCAGGTCTTTTTTGTGAAATTCACACAATCTACTCACATTTTTTAAAAAATTAAAAAAAGTTGATGAACAAGAAAGCGCTTCATTTTGTATACTAGTTAGTGTAAAGAGGAAACATCCTCAAGATCTTTATCAGGAGGACAGCACATGTCACAAGAAAAATACATTATGGCCATTGACCAGGGAACTACAAGTTCTCGTGCCATCATTTTCAACAAAAAAGGAGAAAAGGTTAGCTCGAGTCAAAAAGAGTTTACCCAGATTTTCCCTCAGGCAGGTTGGGTTGAACACAATGCCAATGAAATTTGGAATTCCGTCCAGTCAGTTATTGCGGGAGCTTTCATCGAAAGTGGTGTCAAGCCAAATCAAATCGAAGCAATCGGGATTACTAACCAGCGTGAAACAACTGTTGTCTGGGATAAGAAAACAGGGCTTCCTATCTACAACGCTATCGTTTGGCAGTCACGCCAGACAGCTCCTTTGGCTGAACAACTAAAAAGTCAAGGTTATGTAGAAAAATTCCATGAAAAAACTGGTTTGATCATCGATGCTTACTTTTCTGCTACCAAGGTTCGTTGGATTTTAGACCATGTAGAAGGAGCTCAAGAGCGAGCAGAAAAGGGTGAATTGCTCTTTGGTACCATCGATACTTGGTTGGTTTGGAAATTGACTGACGGTGCGGCTCACGTGACGGATTACTCAAATGCAGCTCGTACCATGCTTTATAACATTAAAGAACTCAAATGGGATGATGAGATTTTGGAAATTCTCAACATTCCTAAGGCTATGCTGCCAGAAGTTCGTTCTAACTCTGAAATTTACGGTAAGACAGCGCCATTCCATTTCTATGGTGGAGAAGTTCCAATCTCAGGTATGGCTGGGGACCAACAAGCAGCCCTCTTTGGACAGTTGGCCTTTGAACCTGGTATGGTTAAAAATACTTATGGAACAGGTTCTTTCATCATCATGAATACTGGGGAAGAGATGCAGTTGTCTGAAAATAACCTCTTGACAACGATTGGTTACGGAATCAACGGCAAGGTTTACTATGCCTTGGAAGGTTCAATCTTTATCGCAGGAAGTGCTATTCAGTGGCTTCGTGACGGTCTTCGCATGGTTGAAAATTCACCAGAATCTGAAAAATACGCTCGTGATTCTCACAACAATGATGAAGTTTATGTCGTTCCTGCCTTTACAGGTCTAGGTGCTCCATACTGGAACCAAAATGCTCGCGGTTCTGTCTTTGGTTTGACTCGTGGAACAAGTAAAGAAGACTTTATCAAGGCAACCTTGCAATCTATAGCTTATCAAGTGCGTGATATTATCGATACGATGCAAGTGGATGCTCAAACAGCTATCCAAGTCTTGAAAGTAGACGGTGGTGCAGCTATGAACAACTTCCTCATGCAGTTCCAAGCTGATATTTTGGGAATCGATATCGCACGCGCCAAAAACTTGGAAACAACAGCTCTAGGGGCAGCCTTCCTAGCAGGTTTGTCAGTAGGTTACTGGAAAGACTTGGATGAGTTGAAACTCTTGAACGAGACAGGAGAACTCTTTGAGCCATCTATGAACGAATCTCGCAAGGAACAACTCTACAAGGGCTGGAAGAAAGCTGTGAAAGCAACCCAAGTCTTTGCGGAAGTAGACGACTAATACTGGAAGAATAAAGCGACTTAGTTAGAAAGTGTGTAAATATGGAATTTTCAAAGAAAACACGTGAATTATCAATTCAAAAAATGCAGGAACGTACCTTGGACCTCTTGATTATCGGTGGAGGAATCACAGGGGCTGGTGTAGCTTTACAGGCAGCAGCTAGTGGTCTAGATACTGGTTTGATTGAAATGCAGGACTTCGCAGAAGGAACATCCAGCCGTTCAACAAAATTGGTTCACGGAGGACTACGTTACCTTAAGCAATTTGATGTAGAAGTGGTATCAGATACAGTTTCTGAACGTGCAGTGGTACAACAAATTGCTCCACACATTCCAAAACCAGATCCAATGCTCTTGCCAGTTTACGACGAAGATGGAGCTACTTTTAGCCTTTTCCGTCTTAAAGTAGCTATGGACTTGTACGATCTTTTGGCAGGAGTTAACAACACACCAGCTGCTAACAAGGTTTTGAGTAAGGAAGAAGTCTTGGAACGCCAGCCAAATTTGAAGAAAGAAGGTTTGGTAGGAGGTGGGGTTTACCTTGACTTCCGTAACAACGATGCACGTCTCGTGATTGAAAACATCAAACGTGCCAACCAAGACGGTGCCCTCATTGCCAACCACGTGAAGGCAGAAGGCTTCCTCTTTGACGAAAGTGGCAAGATTACAGGTATTGTAGCCCGTGATTTGTTGACAGACCAAGTCTTTGAAATCAAGGCTCGTCTGGTTATCAACACAACAGGTCCTTGGAGCGACAAAGTACGCAATTTGTCTAATAAGGGAACACAATTCTCACAAATGCGTCCAACTAAGGGAGTTCACTTGGTAGTGGATTCAAGCAAAATCAAGGTTTCACAGCCAGTTTACTTTGATACAGGTTTGGGTGATGGCCGTATGGTCTTTGTCCTCCCACGTGAAAACAAGACTTACTTTGGTACAACTGATACAGACTACACAGGGGATTTGGAACATCCGAAAGTGACTCAGGAAGATGTAGATTATTTGCTTGGCATTGTCAACAACCGCTTCCCAGAAGCCAACATCACCATTGATGATATTGAAAGCAGTTGGGCAGGTCTTCGTCCATTGATTGCAGGCAATAGCGCTTCTGACTACAATGGAGGAAATAACGGTACAATCAGTGACGAAAGCTTTAATAACTTGATTGCGACTGTTGAATCTTATCTCTCTAAAGAAAAAACGCGTGAAGATGTAGAGGCTGCTGTCAGCAAGCTTGAAAGCAGTACCTCTGAGAAACATTTGGATCCATCTGCAGTTTCTCGTGGTTCGAGCTTGGACCGTGATGATAATGGTCTGTTGACTCTTGCTGGTGGTAAAATCACAGACTACCGTAAGATGGCTGAAGGAGCTATGGAGCGCGTGGTTGACATCCTCAAAGCAGAATTTGACCGTAGCTTTAAACTCATCAACTCTAAGACTTACCCTGTTTCAGGTGGGGAATTGAACCCAGCAAATGTGGACTCAGAAATCGAAGCCTTTGCGCAACTTGGAGTGTCACGTGGTTTGGATAGCAAGGAAGCTCATTACCTAGCAAATCTCTATGGTTCAAATGCACCGAAAGTCTTTGCTCTTGCTCACAGCTTGGAACAAGCGCCAGGACTCAGCTTGGCGGACACTTTGTCACTTCACTATGCAATGCGCAATGAGTTGGCTCTTAGCCCAGTTGACTTCCTTCTTCGTCGTACCAACCACATGCTCTTTATGCGTGATAGTTTGGACAGCATCGTTGAGCCAGTTTTGGATGAAATGGGACGATTCTATGACTGGACAGAAGAAGAAAAAGCAACTTACCGTGCTGATGTAGAAGTAGCTCTTGCTAATAATGATTTAGCAGAATTAAAAAATTAAGAAAAAATAAAAGAGGTGGAGGGCAGGACTCCTAGTCTACCCTCCCTCCCTTTTTAATGGAGATAGAAAGATGATGAATGAATTATTTGGAGAATTTTTGGGGACTTTAATCCTGATTCTTCTAGGAAATGGTGTTGTTGCAGGTGTAGTTCTTCCTAAAACCAAGAGCAACAGTGCAGGTTGGATTGTGATTACCATGGGGTGGGGGATTGCAGTTGCGGTTGCAGTATTTGTATCTGGCAAGCTCAGTCCAGCTCATTTAAACCCAGCTGTGACCATCGGTGTGGCCTTGAAAGGTGGTTTGCCTTGGGCTTCCGTTTTCCCTTACATCCTAGCTCAGTTCGCAGGGGCTATGCTCGGTCAGATTTTGGTTTGGTTGCAATTCAAACCGCATTATGAGGCAGAAGAAAATGCAGGTAATATCCTAGCAACCTTCAGTACTGGGCCAGCCATCAAGGATACAGTTTCTAACTTGATCAGTGAAATCCTAGGAACCTTTGTTTTGGTGTTGACAATCTTTGCTTTGGGTCTTTACGATTTTCAAGCAGGAATCGGAACCTTCGCAGTGGGGACTTTGATTGTCGGTATCGGTCTATCACTAGGTGGGACAACAGGCTATGCCTTGAACCCTGCGCGTGACCTTGGACCTCGTATCATGCACAGCATCTTGCCAATTCCAAACAAGGGAGACGGAGACTGGTCTTATGCCTGGATTCCTGTTGTGGGACCTGTTATCGGTGCAGCCTTGGCCGTGCTTGTATTCTCACTTTTCTAATCTAGAAAACAATTATGTTGATAAGAGCTTGAGCAAGAGCCCAATTTCAGCAAAAAATGAAGTAAATCTTCTCACAATAAAACGCATAGTATCAAGTTTTTCAACACCTGATATGATGCGTTTTTCTGATTTTTAAGACTTTTTCCCAGTCTCTTTTTCGATTGAAGATGTAAGTATTCTAATAACTAACTTCTTAGTACTAGCCAACAACGATAATCATAATTCCTCCTAAAATTAGGAATAATAAAGGCAATAGTTTTTGTTTTTTCATGTGAAATACCTCACTTTTGTTTTCTTCTATTTTATGCTAAAATATTAAAAATCAAAAATTGTTCCCGTATATGCTTGTTGGAGAGATATTATGAAAAAATTTGGAGAAATTTTTAAAAAGTTTCGAGAATCTAGAGGGTTTCGCTTAAAAGATGTCGAAAAAGCTGGTATATCAAAATCACAGCTCTCACGTTTTGAAAAGGGAGAGACTGATTTAACCATTTCAAAATTTATGGCTATTTTGGATGAAATTAACATGCCTATTGATGAATTTATGTATGCTGTTCATGATTTTCATCGTGATGAACTGAATGAACTCTTATCAAAGATTAGGCATTTTGTATCAAATCATGATGTTGATGGGTTGAAAAAACTACTTTATTCTCAGATGGAGTCAGATTCTAAACAAGAGAAATTTCATAAGCTTAACATTATTTTATTAAAAATTCGTTTACAAGATTTATCTGGAGAAGCTTATTATTCTGGTGATGATTTATCTTATCTAACTGACTATCTCTTTAGTGTTGAATACTGGGGATACTATGAATTATTGATTTTTTCAAATACTTTAGATGTCCTAAAACACGATGTCTTTATGGTTTTGGCTAGAGAGATGTCTAGACGTTCTGATTTTTATAAAGAAATTCCTAATAATAGACGATTGATTTCATCTATGCTATTGAACGGATATATCACATGTATTGAAAGAGGAAAATTGCTTGATGCTTTGTATTTTGAAAAACGACTAAACCAATGCTTTTTCACTGAAACTGAAATTTATGAACGGTTGGTATTCCAGTATGCCCAATATCTATATCGCTATAAAAAAGAGACGGATTGTAAAGCAATTATTGAAATGAGGAAGTGTATTGGAGCAATGAAATTAGCGGGAAGTAACCATTTGGCAAAGAATTATGAGGGACATTTAGAAAAAATTTTAGCAGATAAAGGGTAGTGTGCAGATATGGGAAAGGAAGTATCTCGAAATAATATTTTGGTAGAATTGTCTTTAGAAATTTCAATTACAGTTGTTTTATCAGTTCATTGTATTTGAGCGATAGGATTTTTCGAAGTTGTCACCATAATTATGAATTTTGAGGTATTTAATATGCAAGTTCTATCTCCATATATTTTAAGAAAGAAAAGTGAAACAGGAGAATTATTTTTCAATAGTAAAAATAATCATTCTTTTTTCATTACAAATGATTTACAAGATGTTATGGAAAATGATTTAGAGATTAAGGAACAATATGAAAATTATTTGAATAAGTATAATTATTTTCAAGAAGAAAATGAATTCGAGAATACAATAGATTATGTTAAAAATAGTGAAACGGAGACGTTAGAATTTACAATTTTAACACATGGAGACTGTAATTTTAGATGTAAATATTGTTATGAAAAATTTGAAAATATAAAAATGAGTAAAGAAACAGAGATTGCGATAGTTGAATTTACAGAAAAACTATTATCTGAATCTATGTTTAAATCTTTACATGTATCATGGTTTGGAGGAGAGCCTTTATTAGGGCTAAAAACGATAAAGAATCTTTCAAAAAAATTTATTAGTATTTGTTCTCAAAATGGACTTGATTATTCTGCTAGTATAACAACTAATGGATATTTGCTTAATGAACGAATGATTCATCAGTTAATTCTAGACTATCGCGTTAATAATTTTCAGATAACAATTGATGGAGATGAGGAAAGTCATAATTTTCAAAGAGTGTTGCGTAATGGAAAGGGATCATATATCAAAATACTCGAGAATATCAAAGGTTTACAAAATTCAAATTTGAATTTTTATTGTAATTTAAGATTTAATATATCGAAAGAAAATTTTAATAATGTTAAGATTTTTTTAGATTCAGATGGGAAATATTTTAAGCATGATAAACGATTTAGATTTTATTTTTATAATGTAGGTAGTTGGGGTTGTGGGGAGCGTGCCCAAAATTATAAAGTGACATTACCTAATTCAGATGCTAGTTTTGAATTATCAAAGTTTGCCATAAAAAAAGGTTATAATGTTCCTGCTGCTAGAGGTATAATAACAAATTTGTTCAACTGTTATGCAAATAGAAAAAATCACTATACTATTAATGTAAAGGGTGTAATTCAAACTTGTACGGTTGCCTTGTATTCTAATTCTAATATATTTGGAAGTGTACATGCTAAGTTTAATAAGGAAAAGTTTGATAAATGGCACTTAAACATGGATTCAGATTGTAAGCAGTGTCCTATTGTTTTAATTTGTAAATCAGGATTTTGTCCGCCCAAACATAGAAGTAATAAGCAAAGAACATTATGCAATCAAATAAAAAAGAAAATTGATAAAAATCTAGAATTATTTATGTTAAATAAGGAATATTGTGATTATCTTGATGCAATAAGAGAGGGGGTGAAAAGATGATTGTAATTGAAAATAAGAGTACTACTCAACTTGATATACTTGTACTCCGTGATCATTATTGCGATGAAGATGGAAATGAGTTTTAGATTGATTTTTAAAATATAAATCGAAATTTAGTTAGTCTAGTTCAGGAGGTAATCACTCTTAATAAACAGCATCATATATAGGTTAATTAAATTATTGTATAGTCTCAGTTGGAGTTAATTTGTTTATAACTTTTAGACTGAGGCTTTTATATCTATTCGCTTTCTTTTAGATAGGCTTATTTATGAAATTTCTAAAATACATTAAAACTAATATTTTTATCTATTTTTTAATAGGAGTGCTTTTGAATAGTGGGATGGCTCTAATAAAGCCATTGTTATTGGATAAGCTATTGAATATTCGTGAAGAGCAACTTACAATTGGTACAATTTCATACTTTGTTTTATATGGACTGTGTTTGCACCTGTTTTTTTATAGCACGATGTTGCTAGCAAATTTTGTCAGTAATAATCTGCAGCGTCATCTACAAATTCGTTTAAAAGATCAGCTTATCAAGAAACTATTTTTGAAGGAAAATGTTGTATATGATGAAAAAGTTTCAATTGTTACACAAGATATGGAACTGCTCTATAATCGCTTCTTTTTACCCCTGGATATGATAGTTGGAAGAGTTTTTATACTTTGTACAACGATTGTTTTTATTTTGGTGCAAAATTTTTGGCTTGGTATTGTTTTTATCGTGTTCTCTTTTCTTCGACCATTACCTCAATGGGTAATGAATAATCATTTAATGAAAAGTGGTGCAAATTTTTCGGAAATGCAAAAAGCTTTTCATCTATCTGTAGGAGATTTTTTTAAGGGAGCAGATACGATATATTTTTATGGCGCTAGTAAAGAAAACCTTGCTAAGATGAGAAAAAACAACGAGTGTTACGAGAACGCTCGTTGGAAAAATGAATGGACTAGCAATGTCGTTTATTTTTTCAATGGTCCTTTAGAATTCCTTAGTCAGGTACTACCTCTTGCACTTGGTCTTTTATTACAAAAGAGCGGTATAGAGTTAACAACAGCTAGTTTGGTCTCTATGTATATAGCTACAATGAATCTTAGCGGACCTATTCAAAGAATTATGTATAGCATATCTGATATACAGCGATCGCAAACAGTGAAAGAAAAAATATTTTCATTATTGGAAGAATCTTGTTTAGAAACATCATATCCGACAGTCGAATCTTTAGCTGAGCTAGTTTTGGAGGGTGTTTCAAAACAGGTTGGAGAGCAAGTGCTCTTTTATGATTTGTCACTTAGATTAACCAAGCCAAGTAAAGTTTTAATAAAGGGAGCTAGTGGTACCGGAAAGTCAACTCTCCTACAGTTGGTAGCAGGAAAGATAAGTCCGAATAGTGGTAGAATTATCGTACGTGATAAATCAGGTCGAGAATTTACTCATTATCAAGGGAATGTCGCTTATATCTCTCAGAATCCATTTTTCAGACATGGGACAATTCGAGAAAATTTAACATTAGGACAGGAGATTTCAGATAAAGAATTACTCTGTTGCCTAGAACAAGTTGGCTTAACGAATGAAATCACTAATATCTTGGATTATCAACTGATAAATAATGGAGAAAACATTTCAGGTGGGCAACGTTTACGACTTGAATTAGTTCGCTGTCTGCTTCGGAAAAAAGACATTGTGTTGGCGGATGAGGTTACATCATCCTTAGACAAGGACAATGCATATCAAGTGCGCCAGTTACTTTTGCAGTTGCCTATCATTTTGATTGAAGTTGCTCATCATATTGATTCAGAAACGGTTTATAATCAAGTAATTGATTTGGGAAAATATAGAATAAAATAAATAGACTTGTTCGGCATCTTGCTAGCCATAATATATGTGTTATATTATGGATTGTTTTAGCTGATTTAAAGATGTGAGAACTAAAAACTATGGCTAAGTTGGAATGTTAAAAATTCAATTTCTGACCACCTAATCTTGTGTCAAATAGTTATCAAACAAAGTCTACTATACCATTTATCAGTTAAATATTTTTATGTTATAGGAGCGCTACATGTCTAATTCATTTGTCAAGTTGTTAGTCTCTCAATTGTTTGCAAATTTAGCAGATATTTTCTTTAGAGTAACAATCATTGCTAACATATACATTATTTCAAAATCAGTAATTGCCACGTCATTAGTTCCCATTTTAATAGGGATATCCTCTTTTGTTGCGAGTCTTTTAGTTCCTTTAGTTACTAAAAGGATAGCGCTAAATAGAGTTTTATCTTTATCCCAATTTGGAAAGACTATATTATTGGCGATACTGGTAGGAATGTTTACCGTAATGCAATCCGTAGCGCCTTTGGTAACCTATCTATTTGTTGTGGCAATTTCAATATTAGATGGTTTTGCAGCACCTGTTTCCTATGCTATTGTGCCACGCTATGCGACCGATTTGGGTAAGGCTAATTCAGCCTTATCAATGAGTGGTGAAGCTGTTCAGTTAGTGGGTTGGGGATTAGGTGGACTCTTGTTTGCAACAATTGGTCTTTTACCTACCACGTTTATCATTTTAATGTTGTATATAATTTCTAGCTTTCTGATGTTATTTCTTCCTAACGCTGAAGTGGAGGTGTTAGAGTCAGAAACTAATCTTGAAATTTTGCTCAAAGGTTGGAAGTTAGTTGCTAGAGATCCTAGATTAAGACTTTTTGTATCAGCAAATTTATTGGAAATTTTCTCAAATACGATTTGGGTTTCTTCCATTATACTTGTTTTTGTAACTGAGTTATTAAATAAAACGGAAAGTTACTGGGGATATTCTAATACAGCATACTCTATTGGTATTATAATTAGTGGCTTAATTGCTTTTAGGCTATCTGAAAAGTTCCTTGCTGCTAAATGGGAAAGTATTCTTTTTCCGCTTGTAGCTATGGCAATAGTGACACTGACTATTCTATATTTTCCAAACGCACAGATTTTTTTATTATTTTCAGCTTTAGTTGGTATGTTATCGCAACTAAAAGAAGTTCCTGAAAGTGTATTTCTTCAGGAAACAGTAGAGGAAAATAACTTGGTTAATGTCTATTCCGTTCTTGAAGTGATTTCGACACTAGCATTTTCAGTGTTTGTTTTGCTAATGAGCTATATTACTGAGAGTTTTGGTATTAGCATCAGTTTTTGGCTATCAGCCATTTGTCTGATGATAGAAGCTATTTTAATTTATATCAGACGAGATTATTTTAAATAAGAGACTGGTTAAAAAGTCTTGAAAAATTAGAAAAGCGCATAGTATCAGGTGTTGAAAAACTTGATATTGTGCGTTTTATTATGGAAAGATTCCCTTCATTGTCTCCTGAAATGGAGTTTTTGCCCAGGATCACTCTATTTGAAATATACATAGAAAAACCGCATAATTCTTAAAATAAACTGAAATCTAGTGAAAATGTACGGTAAACAATTGAAAAACTAGTCTATAAAGTGGTACAATAGTAGAAAAATACTATAGTAAGAGTCTATCTTATTTAGCAAAAATTACAGAAATGAATGGTTTTTCTTGATGAAACAGAGAAAAGAATTGTACCTCTTTCTTGGTCGGACAGCCTTGTATTTTCTTATCTTTCTAGGGCTGCTTTACTTCTTTAGCTATCTTGGCCAGGGTCAAGGAAGCTTTATCTATAATGAATTTTAACTTGAAGGAGAATTCCTATTGTGTCAAATAAACCAATAGTAGATATGATTGAAACCATTGAGCATTTTGCTCAGACACAGCCTAACTATCCTGTTTACAATGTTTTGGGGCAGGAACACACTTATGGAGATTTAAAGGCTGATTCGGATAGTTTGGCTGCAGCCATTGACCAACTAGGCTTGCCTAAGAAGTCTCCTGTGGTCGTTTTTGGTGGCCAAGAATATGAAATGTTGGCAACTTTTGTAGCCTTGACTAAGTCAGGACATGCCTACATTCCAATTGATAGTCATTCGGCTTTGGAGCGAGTTTCAGCTATTTTAGAAGTAGCAGAGCCAAGCTTGATTATTGCCATCTCAGACTTTCCATTGGAGCAGGTTTCTACACCGATGATGACTCTAGCTCAGGTTCAAGAAGCCTTTGCCCAAGGGACTAGCTATGAGATCACACATCCAGTCAAGGGCGATGATAACTACTACATTATCTTTACTTCTGGTACGACTGGTAAGCCAAAGGGAGTGCAGATTTCCCATGATAACCTCCTCAGCTTTACCAACTGGATGATTATGGACAAGGAATTTGTGACGCCAAGTCGTCCGCAAATGCTGGCTCAACCACCTTATTCATTTGACCTGTCTGTCATGTACTGGGCACCGACCTTGGCACTTGGTGGTACGCTTTTCGCTCTTCCTTCAGCTATTACTCAGGACTTTAAGCAACTCTTTGCGACCATCTTTTCATTGCCAATCGCTATCTGGACATCAACGCCTTCTTTTGCGGATATGGCCATGTTGTCAGAAGACTTCAATAGTCAGAAAATGCCTGGAATCACGCATTTCTACTTTGATGGAGAAGAATTGACGGTTAAAACGGCTCAAAAATTGCGTGAGCGTTTCCCACATGCCCGTATTATCAATGCCTACGGCCCAACAGAAGCGACAGTAGCCCTGTCAGCAGTTTCCGTGACAGACGAGATGTTAGCGACTCTCAAACGCCTACCAATCGGCTATACCAAGGCTGATTCTCCAACCTTTATTATTGATGAGGAAGGCAATAAACTGCCAAATGGTGAACAGGGAGAAATCATTGTTTCTGGGCCAGCTGTTTCAAAAGGTTATATGAACAATCCTGAAAAAACAGCGGAAGCCTTCTTTGAATTTGAAGGTCTGCCAGCCTATCACACAGGCGATGTGGGAACCATGACAGATGAGGGCTTACTTCTCTACGGCGGACGCATGGACTTCCAGATTAAGTTCAACGGTTACCGCATTGAGTTAGAAGATGTCTCTCAAAATCTTAATAAGTCTCGTTATATCGAATCTGCTGTCGCAGTACCACGTTATAACAAGGATCACAAGGTACAAAATCTACTGGCCTATGTCATCTTAAAAGACGGTGTTCGTGAGCAGTTTGAGCGTGATATCGATATTACCAAGGCTATCAAGGAAGACCTGATAGACATCATGATGTCCTACATGATGCCGTCTAAATTCCTTTACCGAGACAGTTTGCCATTGACTCCCAATGGAAAGATTGATATTAAAGGATTGATTAACGAGGTGAATAAGAGATGATGGAGTTCTTTCAACAGCTTCCTCATTTAGAGCCATACGGCAATCCTCAGTATTTTGTCTATGTGATTGCTGCAACCTTACCCATCTTTATTGGCCTCTTTTTCAAGAAACGCTTTGCCTGGTATGAAGTGCTGGTTAGCCTCTTCTTTATCGTCACCATGTTGGTGGGTGGAAAGACCAATCAACTGGCTGCCTTGGGTATTTACCTTTGCTGGGAAATAGTGCTCCTGCTTTTCTACAAGCATTATCGAAAAAGCAAGGATGGCAAGTGGGTCTTCTACTTAGTTAGTTTTCTGTCCTTACTTCCGATTATCTTTGTCAAGGTGCAGCCAGCTATCAATGGAACGCAGTCTTTGCTTGGATTTTTGGGAATTTCTTATCTGACCTTTCGTTCGGTTGGGATTATCATCGAGCTGAGAGATGGAGTGATTAAGGATTTTACCCTCTGGGAATTCCTTCGTTTCCTTCTCTTCATGCCGACTTTTTCAAGTGGTCCAATCGATCGCTTTAAGCGTTTTAATGAAAATTATCAGGCCATTCCTGAGCGAGATGAGTTGATGGATATGCTGGATGAATCTGTTCGCTATATCATGTGGGGATTTTTGTATAAGTTTATCCTAGCTCATGTTTTAGGAGAGACCTTACTCCCTCCTCTGAAGAATCTAGCCTTGCAGTCAGGTGGTTTCTTTAACCTCTATGCCTTGGCAGTTATGTATACCTTTGGTCTGGAGCTCTTTTTTGACTTTGCAGGTTACTCTATGTTTGCCTTGGCCATCTCAAACTTAATGGGAATCCGTAGCCCTATCAACTTTAACAAGCCCTTTTTATCAAGGGATTTAAAGGAATTTTGGAATCGCTGGCATATGAGTCTCTCTTTCTGGTTCCGTGACTTTGTCTTTATGCGAATGGTGATGGTATTGACCAGAAAGAAGGTCTTTAAAAATCGTAATGTAACCTCAAGTGTGGCCTACATTGTAAATATGCTGGTTATGGGATTTTGGCATGGAGTGACCTGGTATTATATCGCCTATGGCCTCTTTCATGGACTGGGCTTGGTCATTAATGACGCTTGGATTCGTAAGAAAAAAACGCTTAATAAGGAACGGAAAAAAGCAGGGAAAGCTGCTCTACCTGAGAATCGCTGGATTCAGTTGCTTGGCATGGTTATCACCTTCCATGTCGTCATGCTGTCATTCTTAATCTTTTCTGGATTCTTGAATGATCTATGGTTTAAAAAATAAAAGGAAGTAAAATATGGATATCAAATCAGAAGTTATCGAAATTATTGATGAGTTGTTTATGGAAGATGTTTCTGACATGATGGATGAAGATCTTTTTGATGCAGGTGTCTTGGATAGTATGGGAACGGTTGAATTGATTGTGGAGATTGAAAACCGTTTTGACATTCGTGTCCCTGTAACAGAGTTTGGTCGTGATGACTGGAATACAGCTAATAAAATCATAGCTGGTATTGTGGAGCTACAAAATGCTTAAACGCTTATGGATGATCTTCGGACCGGTCTTGATAGCTGGTTTGTTGGTTTTTCTGCTCATTTTCTTTTATCCTACTGAGATGCGTCATAATCTAGGAGCTGAAAAGCGTTCAGCAGTGGCTACTACTATCGATAGTTTTAAGGAGCGAAGTCAAAAGGTCAGAGCACTATCTGATCCAAATATGCGTTTTGTTCCCTTCTTTGGCTCTAGTGAATGGCTTCGTTTTGACGGTGCTCATCCTGCGGTATTAGCTGAGAAATACAATCGCTCCTACCGTCCTTATCTTTTAGGACAGAGGGGAGCTGCATCGCTTAACCAGTATTTTGGAATGCAACAGATGTTGCCACAACTGGAGAATAAACAAGTTGTGTATGTTATCTCACCTCAGTGGTTCAGTAAAAATGGCTATGAGCCAGCAGCTTTCCAGCAGTATTTTAATGGAGACCAGTTGACCAGTTTTCTGGAACATCAATCTGGAGATCAGGCTAGTCAATATGCAGCGACTCGCTTACTGCAGCAGTTCCCAAACGTAGCTATGAAGGATTTAGTTCAGAAGTTGGCAAGTAAAGAAGAATTGTCGACGGCAGACAATGAAATGATTGAATTATTGGCTCGGTTTAATGAACGCCAAGCTTCCTTTTTTGGTCAGTTTTCAGTTAGAGGCTATGTCAATTATGATAAATATGTCGTTAAGTATTTAAAGACCTTGCCAGACCAGTTTTCTTATCAAACTATAGAAGATATTGTTAAAGCAGATGCTGAAAAGAATACTTCCAATAATGATCTGGGAATGGAAAATTATTTCTATAATACGCAGAT
Source organism: Streptococcus sp. 68 (assembly GCF_013277415.1). Classification (GTDB taxonomy): domain Bacteria; phylum Bacillota; class Bacilli; order Lactobacillales; family Streptococcaceae; genus Streptococcus. The sequence continues at coordinate 116,902 of NZ_VMMX01000010.1, forward strand.
CAAGAAAGATTTGAAGAAATTAAAGGACTCTCAGAAAAGCTTTACCTATCTCAAGTCGCCAGAGTATAATGACTTGCAGTTGGTTTTAACACAGTTTTCTAAATCTAAGGTAAACCCGATTTTTATCATTCCACCTGTTAATAAAAAATGGATGGACTACGCTGGTTTACGAGAGGACATGTACCAACAAACGGTGCAGAAGATTCGCTACCAGTTAGAAAGTCAAGGTTTTACCAATATAGCAGATTTTTCTAAGGACGGTGGGGAGCCTTTCTTTATGAAGGACACCATTCACCTTGGTTGGTTGGGCTGGTTGGCTTTTGACAAGGCAGTTGATCCTTTCCTATCCAATCCCACACCAGCTCCGACTTACCATCTGAATGAGCGCTTTTTCAGCAAAGACTGGGCGACATACGATGGAGATGTCAAGGAATTTCAATAGATCATAATATAGAAGAGTTCAAGAATGAAGCTGATTTTTACGTTTTTTCTTGACTCTTTTTTAGATTATGATATAATGAACCAGTAAATGACCGGTTAATAAATTGGTTTTCTCTTAGAAATAGAGAAGAAGGGATGGGAAAGGAGTAATACATGAGACAGCTTGCACAGGAAATCGACACATTTTTAAATGAGGTTATTTTAAGAGCTGAAAATCAGCATGAAATCCTAATAGGTCATTGCACTAGCGAGGTGGCCCTGACCAATACTCAGGAGCATATCCTCATGCTTTTGTCAGAGGAATCTTTAACAAATTCAGAATTGGCCCGTCGTCTCAATGTCAGTCAGGCTGCAGTTACCAAGGCCATTAAGTCTTTGGTCAAGGAAGGGATGTTGGAAACATCCAAGGATCCTAAAGATGCGCGTGTGATTTTTTATCAGTTGACTGATTTGGCTCGTCCAATCGCTGAGGAGCATCATCACCACCATGAGCATACACTTTTAACCTATGAACAAGTGGCGACTCAGTTTACTCCAAATGAACAAAAAGTGATTCAGCGGTTTTTGACTGCTTTAGTAGGAGAAATCAAATAATGAGATACATTACGGTAGAGGATTTATCCTTCTATTATGATAAGGAGCCCGTTCTTGAACATATCAATTATAGTGTTGATAGTGGGGAATTTGTTACCTTGACAGGGGAAAATGGAGCAGCTAAGACGACACTCATCAAGGCCAGTCTTGGAATTCTCCAACCACGCATTGGTAAGGTAACCATTTCAAAGACAAATACGCAGGGTAAGAAATTGAGAATAGCTTACCTTCCTCAACAGATTGCTAGTTTTAATGCAGGTTTTCCAAGTACGGTTTACGAATTTGTCAAGTCGGGTCGCTATCCGCGAAAAGGCTGGTTCCGTCGTTTGAATGCTCATGATGAGGAGCATATCAAGGCCAGTTTGGACTCAGTTGGCATGTGGGAACACCGAGACAAACGCTTGGGGTCTCTATCTGGAGGACAAAAGCAGCGAGCGGTGATTGCGCGTATGTTTGCTTCGGATCCAGATGTGTTTATCCTAGATGAGCCGACAACGGGGATGGATGCAGGAAGTAAAAACGAATTTTACGAACTCATGCACCACAGCGCCCATCATCATGGCAAGGCTGTTTTGATGATTACTCATGACCCTGAAGAAGTTAAGGACTATGCGGACCGCAATATTCATCTAGTCCGTAACCAAGACTCGCCATGGCGTTGTTTCAACGTTCATGAGAATGATCAGGAGGTGGGCCATGCTTAGTTTGTTATCTTATGACTTTATGCAACGTGCCTTTCTGGCCGTTATTGCCATGAGTCTTTTCTCGCCGGTATTGGGGACCTTCCTTATCTTGCGCCGTCAGAGTTTGATGAGTGATACCCTCAGCCACGTCTCGCTTTCAGGTGTAGCATTTGGTCTGGTACTAGGGATTTCTCCGACTATTTCTACGATTGCTATTGTCTTGATTGCGGCGGTCTTTCTGGAGTATCTCCGTACGGTTTACAAGAGTTTTATGGAAATCGGGACAGCAATCCTCATGTCAACGGGTCTGGCTGTTTCTCTGATTGTTATGAGCAAGGGCAAAACTTCTAGTTCTATGAGTTTGGACCAGTATCTTTTTGGTTCCATCGTGACTATCAGCGAAGAACAGGTCATTTCCCTTTTTGTCATTGCGGCGGTTGTTTTGATTTTGACCTTCCTCTTCCTTCGTCCGATGTACATTTTGACCTTTGATGAGGATACGGCCTTTGTGGATGGCTTGCCAGTTCGTACCATGTCCATTCTTTTTAACATGGTTACGGGGGTTGCCATTGCCCTTATGATTCCTGCAGCAGGAGCTCTTCTGGTATCGACCATTATGGTCTTGCCAGCTAGTATTGCCCTGCGTCTGGGGAAAAACTTTAAATCGGTTATGCTGCTTGCCAGTGCGATTGGCTTTTTGGGAATGGTGGCAGGACTCTACATTTCCTACTATGCAGAAACACCTGCAAGCGCAAGTATTACCATTATTTTTGTAACTGTTTTCTTGCTAATTAGTTTAGTAAGACGTTTTATCAAATAGGAGACTAAGATGAAAAAAATTAGCTTATTACTAGCCAGTCTATGTGCCTTGTTTTTAGTGGCTTGTTCCAATCAAAAGCAGGCAGATGGCAAACTAAATATTGTGACAACCTTTTACCCTGTCTATGAATTTACCAAGCAAGTCGCAGGAGATACTGCTAATGTAGAACTCCTCATCGGTGCTGGTACAGAACCCCATGAATACGAACCGTCTGCCAAGGCAGTTGCCAAAATCCAAGACGCAGATACCTTCGTTTATGAAAATGAAAACATGGAAACATGGGTCCCTAAATTGCTAGATACTTTGGATAAGAAAAAGGTGAAAACCATCAAGGCGACAGGTGATATGTTGCTTTTGCCAGGTGGCGAGGAAGAAGAGGGAGACCATGACCATGGAGAAGAAGGCCATCACCATGAGTTTGACCCCCATGTTTGGTTATCACCAGTTCGTGCCATTAAACTAGTAGAGCACATCCGTGACAGCTTATCAGCAGATTATCCGGATAAAAAAGAGACCTTTGAGAAGAATGCTGCTGCCTATATCGAAAAATTGCAAGCCTTGGATAAGTCTTATGCAGAAGGCTTGTCTCAAGCCAAACAAAAGAGCTTTGTAACGCAACACGCAGCCTTTAACTACCTTGCCTTAGACTATGGGCTCAAACAAGTCGCAATCTCAGGCCTCTCTCCAGATGCAGAGCCATCAGCAGCTCGCTTGGCAGAATTGACAGAGTATGTCAAGAAAAATAAAATTGCCTATATCTACTTTGAGGAAAATGCTTCACAAGCCCTTGCTAACACACTTTCAAAAGAGGCAGGTGTCAAAACAGATGTCCTTAATCCTTTAGAAAGTCTGACAGAAGAAGATACCAAGGCGGGAGAAAATTATATCTCTATCATGGAGAAAAACCTCAAGGCTTTGAAACAAACAACAGACCAAGAAGGTCCAGCTATCGAACCTGAAAAGGCAGAGGATACCAAGACAGTTCAAAATGGTTACTTTGAGGATGCAGATGTCAAGGACCGCACCTTGAGTGACTATGCAGGTAACTGGCAATCAGTTTATCCTTTCCTTGAAGATGGCACGTTTGACCAAGTCTTTGACTACAAGGCTAAGTTGACTGGTAAGATGACTCAGGCTGAGTACAAGGCCTACTATACAAAAGGCTATCAGACAGATGTCACTAAGATTAACATTACTGATAATACTATGGAATTTGTTCAAGGTGGACAAAGCAAGAAATACACTTACAAGTATGTGGGTAAGAAAATCTTGACTTACAAGAAAGGCAATCGTGGCGTGCGCTTCCTCTTTGAAGCAACGGATGCGGACGCTGGACAGTTCAAGTATGTTCAGTTTAGTGACCACAATATTGCCCCAGTTAAGGCAGAACATTTCCATATCTTCTTTGGAGGCACAAGCCAAGAAGCTCTATTTGAAGAAATGGACAACTGGCCAACCTATTACCCAGATAATCTATCTGGACAAGAAATCGCCCAAGAAATGTTGGCGCATTGATGAGAAACCGACTAGTTCATAGGAGCTAGTCGGTTTTTTGATACTAGATGACTAATTTTATTATAGACCTTTCCAGAACTTTAAAAAATAAATAAAACTCTTGAAATATCTGGATCTGTATGTTAGAATAATTTTATCGGATAAGGTTCATTAGAATACTACCCCCTAACTACTGCCATAGTTAAGGGGTGTTTTGGTATATTCTACAGGAATAGAAAAAGACCCTCTAAACTTTGTAGAGAGCCTTAAAAAATCAAAATAAAAAGATAACCCCAGGCACATAGGAATGCTCAACCTTTCAGTCTACCCCATTCTGGGACCCAGCGTTTATCCTTCACAAGTTATCTTATTGAGTCCATTATATCACACTTATGGAAAATGTAAGAAATTTGTATAGTATTTTTAAATGAATTGATGAAAAATCAAATACCTTTCAGAACTAAGGAATTTTAAATAATAAATAAAACTCTTGAAATATCTGGACCTGTATGTTAGAATAAAATCGATAGGCAAGGTTCATTAGAACACCAAATCCCTTAACTATTGCAGTAGTTAAGGGATTTTTTGACGTATCTTAGCGATTTAACGGGTGTTTACAGGCTAGTCATTCGGTCTACTTCTTACCATCTAGCCATTTGCAGACGAAATACAAGATAATTCCTGCTATGACGTCCGCTACAATAGTAAGAACGAGCTCTGGGGCAAGGTTCATTAGTTTCACCTCCTCTCACGAACCGTAAGGAACGTAATCGGTAACCGATGACAAAAATAGTATATCACATTAAATTTATATCATCAACATTGCTTAATGCTTGAAATATTAGGACTTATATGCTAGAATATAGTTAATTGATAAGGTTCATTAGAACACCAAAGCCCCTAACTACTGCCATAGTTAAGGGCTTTTTTGACGTATCTTAGCGATTTAACGGGTGTTGATAGGCTAGTCACTCGGTCTACTACTTACTATCTAGCCATCTGCAGACGAAATACAAGATAATTCCAGCTATAACATCCGCTATAATAGTAAGAGCGAGCTCTATGATAAGGCTCATTAGTTTCACCTCCTCTCACGAACCCATAGGAACGTAATCGGTAACCGATGACAAAAATATTATACCACACTACATTCAGATCATCAACATTGCTTAATGCTTGAACTATTGGAGTGCGGTTCACTGTAATGATGTTTTTTGTTACTCTCTTAAAGGATTACCCATTACTTGTTTCGTTTCTTTGTCCACGGCTTTAAAAGCTCATATAGTACGTTGATAAGCAACGAAGCTAGAAATACTGTAAGTAAAGTTTCTGGCATATGTAACACTTCCTTTATTAAATTGAGGGGCGAAGACAGAGGGTTTTCGCAAGCCCTCGTATATTATAATTTCAAAATCTGTTCTACTTGTTTTGTTTGCTGATGGAAAAGGATCTCATAAATAATAGTCAAAATCCACTCCTTTTAAAAAGATTTGTTAAATAATTCACAAATAATTGAAAACGAATACAAAAAGTAATATAATGATGTTAAATAGATAGCGCGAAGGCGCAGGAGGAAAATTATATGGCTACATTTTATGTTCCGGCAGTCAACCTTATTGGTAAAGGTGTTGTAAATGAAGTGGGTCCTTATATCAAGGAACTTGGCTATAAAAAGGCACTTTTGGTGACAGATAAGTTCATCGAAGGAAGTGACATTTTACCTAAGGTTTTAAAACCACTGGATACAGAAGGAATCGAATATGTCATCTTTAGCGATGTGGAGCCAAACCCTACTTGTAAGAATGTCACAGATGGGGTAGCTGCTTTGGAAGAACATGGATGTGATTTTATCATCAGTCTTGGTGGGGGGTCTCCACAGGATGCAGCTAGTTGTATCTCTATCATGGCTACAAATGGTGGAAAACCACAGGATTATGAAGGGCTTCATAAGTCTGCTAAAAAAGGCCTTCCTGTTGTAGCTATCAATACTACTGCAGGTACATCAGCAGAAATTACCATTAACTATGTGATTACCGATGAAGAACGCAAGGTTAAGATGGTAATGGTTGACAAGAATAGCCTTGCTCTTATCTCTATCAATGACCCTGAATTGATGATTTCAAAACCTCAAGCTTTGACTGCAGCGACAGGTATGGATGCTCTGACCCACGCAGTTGAAGCTTTGGTAACACCTGGTGCTTATGATGTGACCAAGAAACTGTCTATTGGTGCTATTGAACTTATCAAGGAATACCTTCCTCGCGCTGTAGCAAATGGACACGATATTGAAGCGCGTGAAGGTATGGTCAATGCCATCTTCCTTGGTGGTATGAGTTTTAACAATGCAGGTCTGGGGTATGTTCACTCAATGGCTCACCAACTCGGCGCAGTATATAACTTGCCTCATGGCGTGTGCTGTGCCATGCTACTACCAGTTATAGAACGTGAAAATGCTAAACGTGTACCAGAAGCTTTTCGCAATGTTGCTAAAGCCTTGGGCCTTCATGTAGAAGGTAAATCAGATCAAGAATGTGCCGATTATGCAATTGCTGAGATTGAGAAGCTTTCTGAGACAGTAGGTATTCCTAAGAAATTGACTGAACTTGGTATTGAAGAAAAAGATTTCGACTTTGAATACCTTTCTAAGAACGCCTTGATTGATGCCTGCGCACCAGGAAATCCATTTATGCCAACCTTAGAAGAAACGATTGCTTTTTATAAAGAGTTGTTTTAGCAAGAGATTTGACGACAATGTGACAATTCACCTCTAATTATTGACATTTCAGGAAAAATCGCAGTAAAAACGGTACAGCCTTCTTTAAATGTGCTATAATACTAGAAAAATACTTGTGGAGGTTCCATCATGGCAATATTTTTCATGATTTTTCTGATTGTTTGTGTGCTCCTATTGGTGATAGTCACACTGAGTACGGTTTATGTGGTTCGTCAGCAGTCGGTGGCGATTATTGAACGCTTTGGGAAATACCAAAAGGTTGCCAATAGCGGTATTCACATTCGCTTGCCTTTTGGGATTGACTCGATTGCAGCACGCATTCAGTTGCGCTTGTTGCAAAGCGATATTGTGGTTGAGACTAAGACCAAGGACAATGTGTTCGTTATGATGAATGTGGCGACTCAGTACCGTGTCAATGAGCAGAGCGTGACAGATGCCTACTATAAACTCATGCGTCCAGAATCTCAGATTAAATCTTATATCGAAGACGCCCTTCGCTCTTCTGTTCCAAAATTAACCTTGGATGAATTGTTTGAGAAAAAAGATGAGATTGCCCTTGAAGTTCAACACCAAGTAGCAGAAGAAATGACCACTTACGGCTATATTATTGTGAAAACCTTGATTACCAAGGTCGAACCTGATGCAGAAGTTAAGCAATCCATGAATGAAATCAATGCAGCGCAACGCAAGCGGGTCGCAGCGCAAGAATTGGCAGAAGCCGATAAAATTAAAATTGTCACTGCAGCTGAAGCCGAAGCAGAAAAAGACCGCCTTCATGGTGTGGGGATTGCCCAACAACGTAAGGCAATTGTGGATGGCTTAGCAGAGTCTATCACCGAACTCAAGGAAGCCAATGTTGGCATGACAGAAGAACAAATCATGTCCATCCTCTTGACCAACCAGTATTTGGATACCTTGAATACTTTTGCCTCTAAAGGAAATCAAACCATCTTTTTACCAAATACGCCAAATGGTGTGGATGATATCCGTACACAAATCTTGTCAGCCCTCCGTGCTGAGAAGAAATAATAGACCAAAGAGCTTGGCAACAGGCTCTTTTTGCATTACCCTTGTAGCTTTGAGGATTAAAATCCTCCTCCACAAATTATAGAATCTTTTCTGAGGATTTAGGGAGTGATAGAGGAAGTCTTGAAAGCGCTTTTGTTTTGTGCTATAGTCAAGTAAATCGAGTCGTTTAAAGAGGAATGCTTGTATGAGAAGAGAAGAAGTTTTACGAAATCACTGGTTTTTTAGCCAAGAGATGGGGAAGGAAGAGGCCTTGGCACCGGATTTTCAGAGGGGAAATTGGCAGGCCATTCAAGTGCCACATGACTGGAGTATTTACAATGATTTTGACCATTATTCGCCAGCGCAAAATGAGGGTGGTCAGTTAAATGGGGGTCAGGCTTGGTACCGGACGCAGTTTTACTTGGAAGAAGATGCCAGTCTTGTATCGGTGCGTTTGTTGTTTGACGGGGTTTACATGAATGCCCAAGTCTATATTAACGGGCAAGTGCTGGGCTATTATCCCAATGGCTATACACCCTTTTCTTATGATATCACCTCTTATCTAAGAAACGATGGGACAGCCAACCAGCTTGCGGTTTTTGTGGAAAATAAGCAACCTAGCAGTCGTTGGTATTCGGGCAGTGGTGTTTACCGAGAAGTAAAATTATTGATTAGAGATTTGGTGCATCTGGATTTATATGGGATTAAGATAGAAAGTCCCAAGCTCAAGGAGCAAAGAGATGGATGGGTGGAAACTCAGCTTGAAAGTAAAGTTTCAAATGATGGGCCTCAGTCTGTGTCGGTATATTTAGAACAGAGTATCTGGTATGATGGACAACAGCTGTCAGACTGGCAGGCGACAGACTCTCTAGTGATTGAGTCTGGGGACAAATATTCTTTCCAACAAGCCATATCAATTTTCCAACCTTTGCTTTGGGATATTGACCATCCTCATCTCTATCAGTTGAAGACTCGCCTTTATAAAAATGGCATTTTGGTTGATGAAGAAGAGGAGAGCTTTGGTTACCGCTATATAGATTGGCAAGCGGATAAGGGCTTCTTTCTAAATGGTCGCTGGTTGAAGATTCATGGAGTTTGTCTGCACCATGACTATGGATCTCTGGGAGCTGTGGAAAACAGGTCAGCTGCCGAGAGACGATTGCGCCAGATGAAGGAAATGGGCGTCAATGCGATTCGAATCACCCATAATCCAGCTAGTAGTATCTTGCTAGATGTGGCTGCTAAAATGGGGCTACTTATTCAAGAAGAAGCATTTGATACCTGGTATGGAGGCAAGAAAGAATATGACTATGGTCGCTTTTTTGAGGAAGAAGCGACTCATCCAGAAGCGAAAGCAGGCGATTTCTGGTCAGATTACGACTTGCGCACTATGATTGAGCGTGGCAAGAACAATCCAGCGATTTTTATGTGGTCCTTGGGAAATGAAGTCAGCGAAGCAAATGGCGATGCCCATTCATTGAAAACTATTAAACGCTTGCTGGAAAGGGTCAATGAGATTGATGATAGCCGTTTTGTGACCATGGGAATGGACCAGTTCCGCTTTGGAGATGGTTCTGGAGGTCATGAAAAGATTGCTGATTTGCTGGATGTGGTAGGCTTGAATTACTCGGAAGATAATATTGATAGGATTCGTAAAAGACATCCCAAGTGGCGACTTTACGGGTCTGAAACCTCATCGGCTACCCGAACGCGTGATAGCTATTTTCGCCCAGCTAAGGAATGGGTTGGGGATAATCGCCGCGTGCGGAATTTTGAACAGTCAGACTATGGCAATGATCGGGTTCCTTGGGGGAAGACAGCGACGGCTTCTTGGATAGCAGATAGAAATCGGCTAGACTATGCAGGTCAGTTTATCTGGACAGGAGTGGACTATATCGGTGAGCCGACTCCTTGGCACAACCAAAATGATACGCCTGTCAAGAGTTCCTATTTTGGGCTTGTGGACACAGCAGGGATTCCTAAAAATGATTATTATCTCTATCAAAGTCAGTGGGTGGACGTAAATCAGCATCCCATGGTTCATATCCTGCCCCACTGGAATTGGGAAATCCACAAGAGTTATCAACAAGTTGTGGATAAGTATGGGGATATCCCTGTTCGAGTGTATTCAAATGCTGGTTCTGTAGAGCTATTTCTCAATGGAAAATCTCAAGGCAGGAAGACTTTTCAGGAAAAATGGACTTCAGATGGCAGAAAATACCAAGAGGGACAAGGTTCTGACCAACTCTATCTCGAATGGCGCTTGGCTTATCAACCAGGAGAATTGCATGTTGTAGCCTATGATCATCAAGGTCAGATTGTGGCAGAAGATAGGGTAGTGACTGCAGGTAAGCCAGCCAAAATCGGGTTACATGCCGAGAAAACACAACTGGAGCCAGATGGGCAAGATCTCCTCTATCTTTATTTTGATGTATTGGACCAAGCTGGAAATTGGGTGCCGACTGCTTCCAATCAGCTTCATTTTGAAATTGAAGGCCCTGCTCGCATTGTAGGTGTGGATAATGGCAGGCAGGCCAGTCGTGAACGTTACCAAGCCCAGAAAAATGGTCGGTTTCAGAGGAAAGCCTTTCATGGCAGAGGTGTCCTTTTGGTTCAGAGCTTGGAGCAGGCAGGCCAAGTAAGAGTAAAGGCCAGTGCCAGAGGACTAGAGCCAGCAAGTTTTGATCTCTTAGTGGGAGAGGCTTTTGATTGCCAGCCAGTGAAAAATCAGCGCTTGTTTGAGATTCGAGTGAACAAGCAGGCAGGATTACAAGAAGGGGATTCCTCAGCCATTGGACTTTATCCACAAACTGTGGATAACCCTGTGAACAAGGTGGGGAATAGTGAAGTGATTTGGGAGACGAGTGGCAGTGCCCACGCCATTATCAAGCAGGGAGTGCTTCATTGCATGTCTGCAGGTGACTTGGCTATCCGTGCCATTTATCAAGGGAAAACCTATCAAACTCACTTGCAGGTCGCAGAAAATACCTCACTAGGGCAGGCAGTTTCTGTGCGACCACTTCGCTTGTATACAGCTAAGGGAACTTATCCACAGCTTCCGTCCTCGGTCTTGGTGGACTATGAGTCAGGCGATGCAAAACGAGTCAAGGTTGTCTGGGAGGAAATTCCTAAAGAAGATTTGGAAAAATTTCATGAATTTATGGTATCTGGTCAGCTTGAGGGGCTGGATCTAAAGGCTTCGGCTCAGGTTTGTGTTCAAGGGATTTGCGCTATTGAGCCTGAAAGGGTCTGGACGCTTGTTAAGGAAGCCCCACACTTACCAGACAGAGTTAAGCTAGTCTTATCAGATGGTAGACGAGATACGGCCAAGGTGACTTGGGATGAGCTTGATTCTCAAGTCTATGCTCAGGTAGGAGAATGCGTTCTCACAGGACAGGTAGCGGGCTGTGAGTTGCCAGCAACAGTCACCATTCATGTGACAGGTGCCAGTGTAGATGGGGAAGTTATTTCCAATCAATGGACAGGGTCTAACCTGCCTCTGGTCTTTGCTTCCCATTCAGAGCCGAATCACCCAGCCTCATATCTCAATGACAAGGTTATTACTCGGAAGAAATCGACAGCCAATACTTGGATTGCCAAGTCAGAGCAAGCTAGTGTCGGCATTCTTTTTGGAGATGCAGGGATTTTAAAACCACGATTTGTGGATAACCTGACCTTGTATTATGTTGAGAATCAAGAATATGTGGCTGTTGAGCCGGCCTTTATTGATTATTATGTGGGGAATGAACCTAGCTTGCCTCGGACTCCCAACCATTTGGATAAGGATTCCCTGCTCAAGCAAGAGGAGAATTGGTGCCCTGTATCAGCTATCCGAAAAGTGTCAAGCGACAAGGATGAGGAGCTTCGTTTTGAATTTGACAAGGTGGAGACTTATGCCCTTCGTCTTCGATTTGAAGGCTTGAGCAGTCCTCTAGCGTTAACAGAATTGCAAGTACATGCCAAAAAAGTAAAGAAAAATGTAGATAGGAAGTAATATGGTAAGAGAAATAAAACCGCATGGCCCCTTGCCTAGTCAGGCCCAGCTAGCTTATTTAGAGGATGAACTAGCAGCATTTATACATTTTGGGCCCAATACCTTTTATGACCAGGAATGGGGGACAGGTCAGGAGGATCCTGAACGCTTTAACTCGACAAGGTTAGACGCGCGTGAATGGGTTCGCGTGCTCAAGGAAACGGGCTTTAAGAAGTTGATTTTGGTGGTCAAACACCACGATGGCTTTGTCCTTTATCCGACAGTTCACACAGATTATTCGGTCAAGGCCAGTCCTTGGAGGAATGGAGAGGGAGACTTGCTCCTTGAAGTATCCCAAGCTGCCACAGAGTTTGATATGGATATGGGGGTTTACCTATCACCCTGGGATGCCCACAGTCCTCTCTATCATGTGGACCGAGAAGCGGACTATAATGCCTATTATCTGGCTCAGCTGAAGGAAATCTTATCAAATCCTGCCTATGGAAATGGAGGGAAATTTGCTGAGGTCTGGATGGATGGTGCCAGAGGAGAGGGCGCTCAAAAGGTCAATTATGAATTTGAAAAATGGTTTGAAACCATTCGTGAACTACAGGGAGATTGCTTAATTTTTTCAACAGAAGGCACCAGTATACGCTGGATTGGCAATGAACGAGGGTATGCAGGTGATCCACTGTGGCAAAAGGTGAATCCTGACAAACTAGGAACAGAAGCAGAGCTGGATTATCTTCAGCATGGAGATTCTTCAGGCACTATTTTTTCAATCGGTGAGGCAGATGTTTCCATCCGGCCGGGTTGGTTTTACCATGAAGAGCAGGATCCTAAGTCACTTGAGGAGTTGATCGAAATCTACTTTCACTCGGTGGGTCGGGGAACTCCACTCTTGCTTAATATTCCGCCGAATCAAGCTGGGCTATTTGATGCAAAGGATATTGAACGCCTCTATGAATTTGCGGCCTATCGCAATGAGCTCTATAAAGAAGATTTGGCTCTGGGAGCTGAGGTATCTGGTCCTGCTCTTTCCGCAGACTTTGCTTGTCGCCATTTGACAGACGGCCTTGAAACTAGCTCTTGGGCAAGCGCTGCAGACTTGCCCATCCAGCTAGAACTAGACTTAGGGGCGCCTAAAACTTTCGATGTGCTTGAGTTAAGAGAAGATTTGAAGCTGGGGCAACGAATCGCTGCTTTTCATGTGCAAGTAGAGGTGGATGGTGTCTGGCAAGAATTTGGCATGGGCTTTACCGTTGGTCATAAGCGTCTCTTGCGAGGTCCGCTAGTAGAGGCACAGAAGGTGCGCGTGATAATTACCGAGGCACAATCTATGCCTGTATTGACCAAGATTTCCCTCTATAAAACTCCTAGCTTATCACAAAAAGAAGTTGTTCAGGGACTAGCATTTGTAGAAAAAAGTCTAGCTGTAGCAAAGGGAGAGACTCTTCATTTTAGGGTTGAACGTAGCGAAAGTGACACTCCTTTGGAGGCTAAGATTTCGATTCAACCGGGGACAGGTGTCCATGGTGTCGCCTATCAGGATGAGATTCAAGTCCTTCAATTCCAAGCAGGGGAAAGCAAAAAAGACTTGAGCATACCAACCCTGTATTTTGCTGCTGATAAGACTTTAGATTTTTATCTAAATCTGACTGTTGATGGACAACTGATGGATCAAGCTCATATTTTAGTTGAAACGAGATAAAATATCTTTATAATTCATTTCTTTTCCGAATAAATAGATAGTAGCAGTAAATCTAGCAAACCTAGATTTAAAACTGTGGTATAATAAAAGGAGGAAAAGGATGATTCTAAGACATCCGGGCATTAGCCCAACCAACGACTTGGTTGCTAAGAAGATTTTTAGTAACCCAGAAATCACTTGTCAATTTATTCGCGATATGCTGGATTTACCAGCAAAAAATGTGACCATTTTGGAGGGAAGTAATATTCATGTCTTGCCTTCCCTACCTTACTCAGCTCAGGATTTTTACACTAGTATAGATGTCTTGGCGGAGTTGGATAATGGAACGCAAGTAATTATTGAAATACAAGTACATCATCAGAATTTTTTCATTAATCGTTTATGGGCTTACCTGTGCAGTCAGGTCAATCAAAACCTTGAAAAAATTCGCCAACGCGAAGGTGATACTCACCAGAGCTATAAACACATCGCACCAGTATACGCTATCGCAATCGTGGACAGCAATTACTTTTCAGATGACTTAGCTTTTCATAGCTTTAGTATGCGAGAGGATACGACAGGTGAGGTCTTAACTATCACAAATAACGGACAGGAAAACCATCTAGTCAAGATGGCATTCTTGGAATTAAAAAAATACAGAGAAACCAGCAAAGATGAGGTTCGCAAGCCGTGGTTAGAGTTTTTCGGCAACAAGCCCTTTACCCAACAACCTGAGCGAGCTATCAGCCAAGCAGACCAACTGCTAGACTACAAGAGCTGGTCCGAGGAGGACAGGAAAATGTTTAGTCAACTACGTATGCGTGAAGAACAAGCCTTGTTAGCACAGGACTATGCCTTGGAACAAGCGGAGGAGCGTGGTCGAGCTGAAGGTGGTTTCGCGATGTTAGCAAATCTAGTTCGTCAAGGTCTTCTGACACCTGAGATTGCCAGTCAGCAATTAGGCATGACTGTCGCTGAGTTTGAGGCATTGCTGTAAATAGGAACAGATGACATGTTGCCAAAATGAGGTAGCATGTTTTATTTTAGCTTTAGTTGTTAGTTGCAACAGGCAGACGATCAAGAGACTGCTAACACTTTTAGGTCGTAATTAGGATGTGGAAGTCAATCATATTTCTACGGTGAGGCGCCTCTGGCGTGTTTAGCCTTTGAATTTTAAGAGAATAGTGCATATGAGAGATAGGGTCTGGTTCTGTTGGGCTCTGCTAGAAAGCTATTAGAGAATCTGGGCATTTAACTGATAGGTTCTCTTTTTTGGAAGAAAAAAAGCTAAAAACCTAAAAATTTTTGTATATTTATTTTACGAATGTTTTGTTTAAAAATAGTAGAATAGTTCCTTTTAGGTATCAAAGTTATCTGCTTTTCAAAATAAAAAGATTTTATCCAAATTCATTTCCGAATTTCAGGTTTTAACACAATATAATAACATGCAGAAAACCAAAATATTTTCCTGATTTTAAAGTTAAAAAATTCATAATTTTGGTTATAAAAACGAACAAATTGTGAAAATTGTCTGAAAATGTTTTTTTTTTTTAGTAAATTTGATGAGCATTTAGTTTGCATATATATCACTTATCATGTACAATGAAGAAGTAAAGTATCATATGCAAAACCTCGCCCATGGCGAGGAATCTTTGCATGTAGATATGGACATAAAAAAATATTTTTAAGGAGAACACAATAAGTGGAGAAAAAATCGCCTATGAGTCGTGTTGAACGCTTGCACCGTGAAAAGGTCACACGTTACTCAATCCGTAAATATAGTTTTGGAGCAGCCAGTGTAGCAGTTGCTGCCCTGTTCATGTTCTTGGGAAATGGAGCTGTATCAGCTAATGAGCTAAGCAAACAAGAGACATCTCTAGCAGCTCCAGGGCTAGCCTCTGAACATGAGGGACCACAAGAAGCAGAAAGTGCTTCGGTAGTAGCACCAGCTTCTGATGCCCCATCAACTCCAGCAGCACAACCAGTTGTAGAAGAACCAGCAAAACCAGCTGCACCAGAAGTAACAACTCCAGCTTTGGACAAAAAGCAACTTGAAAACTACATTTCAGAAGTTAAATCAAAACTTTCTGCAGGTAAGTATGCTAATAAAACAGAGGAGAGCCTTGCTCTTTTGAATGGTGAATTGGCTTCTGCTGAGTCTACACTCGCTTCTGCAACTAGTCAAGATGAATTGACAAAGGCTTATCAGAAACTAGTGACGTTTGTTAGTTCAGGGTTAAAAAACAAACCAAAAGATTCAAAAGACGCTCCGAAAGTAGACACTACTAACGGACAACCAACTGTAGGTAAAAAAGCCGAAAACACTGAGAAAAAATCAGAATCTAACGCAATCGAAAACACAGGTTCAAACGACCCACGTAATGAGAAAGAGATTAGTAAAGATAATCCGTTTAGAACAGAAGCGACTGATACGGAAGGTCCAGTGGCAGAAATACCATATTCCGAGGGTAGGAATGTATATGTATATGGTGGAGAATCAGAAGGGTTTGATATAAAAATCAAAGATAATTCTGGAGTTGTTGCAAATGCCACTATTGTACGAGGAGGTAATCAGCCATTTACTGCTGTTTCAGGTGAAACAGATATACTTGACGTGGAATTTGGTTATAAAGCAAATGTCTTTTCAACAGAAACTCCAGCGAGTGAGTCTAATCCAGCTGTTATTCATTATACAGGTCTTCCTGGTGGTACATTAAATCAAAAACAATTAGAAGATGCTAGAACTACAGGATTAAATCTAGGTTGGCGTTATGTTAAGGCGACAGATAAAGCAGGGAATGGTTTAAGAGCGATAGATGAAAGAGATGACAAACCAGGCGCTCTTTATGTTGTCGTTAAACCTCAAACATATAAATACAACATCCAACAACCAGAAAACAATGCGAATAAAATTGCTGTTTCAGATATTAACAACTTAACGGAAACTGATATTCAGAAAATTAAAGACCAAATCAAAATTGGATATTCTAAAACAAGCCAAGATGCTAGATTTGAATCTAAAAAAGGTCAAGATTTAGATAATCAAGCTTCTGTAGTGAAAAGTATTGACGTAAATGGACAAACTATCACTGTAACCTATAACGATGATTCAACAGACACAGCTTCAATTTCTGATGTGGCACGTACAGATC
This sequence comes from Streptococcus sp. 68, assembly GCF_013277415.1. Lineage (GTDB taxonomy): Bacteria > Bacillota > Bacilli > Lactobacillales > Streptococcaceae > Streptococcus. The sequence continues at coordinate 133,491 of NZ_VMMX01000010.1, forward strand.
TAGATCCGACAGTAGAGTTCCCATTCTCTGATGCACCAAAAAGAGAAATCTATGTGTATGGAGCAGAAGAAAACTCATTCGACATCAAAATTAAAGACGATGCGGATAAGATTAAAAGTGCGACTTTATTACAATGGGGAAGTAATCCGTTTAAACCTGTAGCAGGTGAAACAGATAAAGTCAATACACAATATGGATATACAGCTAATGTTATTTCTTCTGAAACAACAGCCACAGAAGCTAAGCCAGCAGTTATTACATACTCAGGTACCCCAGCTCCAGAAGGGTCATTTACACAAGCTAAATTAGAGGCTGCAACCAAAGGAGAGAACCCTCCAGGCGTAGCTTTAGGATGGCGTTACTTAAAAGTAGTCGATTCTGAAGGAAAAGAATTTGTAGGGTCTGGAAAAGAAACTGCTAATAACATGTCACTTAGAGTTATGCTTAAACCTCAAACTCAAAAGTATGACATCCAAACACCAGCAGAAGCTGATAAAGTAGCAGTGGATGACGCGTCAGATGTGAGTGAAGCAGAATTTAATAAAATCAAAGATAAGATTAAGATTGAATACTCTAAAAATAACATCGATGCTCGTCTAGCTGATAAAAAAGGTCAAGCTGTAGAAAATCAAGCAGACCGTATCACAAGCATTAAAAAAGTTGATAACAATGTAGTTGTAACCTATAAAGATGGTTCAACAGACACTAGACCATTGACTGATTTTGCACGTACGAACAATGCTCCAGAAGTAACAATCCCTTACTCTACAACTGCAAATGGTAAAAAAGATGTCTATATTTATGCTAATGAAGATATCAATATCGATATTAAATATACAGATGATTTAGGTAAGATTAAATCTGCAACAGTTAAAAAAGGTGGAAACAATGATTTAAGTGCAACTGCGAATCCTGCAGTTTTAGATAACGAATATGATATGACTTTAACGCCAATTACTGCAGAAACAGTAGCGACAGCTGAAAATCCTGCAATTGTGAAAATTGGTGGTAAGGTAACGAAAGAGACACCTAAACTTGACGCGGCTAAATTCCCTAAAGGTGATAATGATGAATATCGTTTAGTCACTCGTTACGCAACAGCAACTGACACAGATGGTAAAGAAATCCATAATGTTGCTAAAGGTTCTTCATATGCAACTGACCCAGGTTCATTCAGTATCGTATTAAAATCTCAAACGAAAAAATATGACATTAGAGAAGTAGCTGATGCTGATAAGACAGTGGTAACAGATATCGCTCATATTCCAGAGGCTGAATTAGCTAAGATTAAAGAAAGTCTTCCATTAGAATACTCTAAGAAAAATGAAGATAAGAACTTAGAAGATAAAAAAGGAAAAGCAGTCGAAGCAGAAAATGCTAAGAAGGTTGTAAGAGATCTTGTTCAAGACGGTGAAAACTTAGTAGTAACTTACCAAGATGGTTCTAAAGATACTATCCCTGTCGATAAAGTTGTGAAATTAGATAAACAACCAGCAATCGATGCAGTTACTAACAAAGCAACAGATCAAATCGCAGCTATCAATGGTAATGATAACTTATCACAAGCTGAAAAAGATAAAGCTATTGCTGATGTAGAAAAAGATAAAGCAGCAGCGTTAGAAAAAATCGATGACGCAACAAATGCAGCAGATATAACTGCAGGTAAAGATGAAGGTACTGGTGCTGTAGCGAAAGTAAATCCAATCGGTAAAGAAAAAGCTAAAGAAGAAATCGCTAAGACTTTGGAAGCTAAGAAGGATGCTATTGCGAACAATGATAGCTTAACACAAGCCGAGAAGGAAAAAGCTAAAAAAGATGCTGAAGACAAGGCAGCCGCCGCCCTTGCTGAAATCGAAAAACAACCAGCAACAGCAGAAACAGCAGCTGCGGCAACAGCAGCTCAAACTACTGTAAATGAAAAACAAGCTGAAGGAACCAAAGAAGTTGCTAAAATCAACCCAATCGGTAAACAAGCAGCATTAGACAAAATCGATGAAGCTTTAAAAGCTAAAGAAGCAGAAATGGATGCCCGCACGGACCTAACAGAGGAAGAAAAGGCAGAAGCGAAGGCAGAAGCTAAAAAACTTGCTGATGCTAAGAAAGCTGAAATTAAGGATAAAAATGATAATGCAGAAACGCCTGAAGCAGCTACACAAGAGCAAGGTAAAATCGATACAGCAGGCGATACTGGAAAAACACAGGTAGAGGGTGTTACTAAACCTGCTGCTAAAAAACCAGCAGCTAAAACAGCGGTAGAAACTACAGCCGCTGCTAAAAAGCAAGAAATTGCTCAAGACGCAGCCTTGACTGAAGAAGCTAGAGCAAAACTTCAAGCTGAGGTAGATGCTGTTAAGAAAGCTTCGGAAGAGGCAATCGATGGTGCTAAGAAAAATGCCGATGTTGATAACGCTAAGAAATCAGCAGAAGCAGCGATTAAAGCCATCAACTCTGCTCGTTTACCAGCGAACAAGGTAATTGCTGAAAATCCAACAGCCTTAAATGAGGATGAACGGAAAAAACTAGAAGATGCTATTAAAGCAGTAAACCCTCCTGGAACGACGGTAGTTGTTAAGGATGATGGAAGTGCTGAAGTAACCTTACCAGGGAAGCAAGCACCTGAAACATTAAAACAAACAGACCTAACAAAAGATGTAAATGCTTTAGATACTGCAGGTGGTGGCAACAACATCAACCGTCCAACGGATAAAGTGATTGTTGGAAATCCTGAAAGTTTGACAGATGCAGATAAAGAAAACATCAAAAAAGCTGTTCGTGAAGTAAATCCTAATGCTGTTGTGACAATTGATGACAATGGTACAGTAACGGTTTCAACACCAGAAGGAAATACAGCAGGATTTACAGCCAAAGAATTGGTGCGTACTTTAGCTGATGCAGCAAATCCTGATTCAGGTAATGCAGGTGTTCGTAAGCCAGCAGATAAAAAAGTTGGACTAGCGACAGACCCGGCAGCACAAGCTGAAGTAACTGAAAAACTGAAAAAATTAAATGGTGGCGACGAAAAAGTTAAAGCTGTTAAATATGACGATGAAGGAAATGCAACAGTAGTTCTTAAAGACGGAACAATTGCGACAATTCCAGCAGGTGACTTATTCAAGACAGAAGAAGACGCTAAGAAAGCAAACGGTGGAGATGACATCAATAAACCGAATGCTCAAACAGTTGTAGAAGATATTGCAGCATTAAGCCCAGAAGAACGTACTAAAGTAAAAGACGTGATTAAGGCGAAAGTAGAAGCAGTAAACCCAGGTGCAGTTGTAGTAGTAGACGACCAAGGAAATGCAGTTGTAACAACACCAGCAGGTAAAACAGCAGTTATTGACGCAGATGATTTAATTAAAAAACCTAATGAAACATCAACTGCCAAAGCTGGTAACAACATCAACAACCCAGCTGACAGAGTACGTGTTGCTGATAGTACGCAATTAACAGACCCTGAACTTGCTAGAATTAAAGCAGCAGTTGAAGCAGTGAACCCAGATGCTACAGTAGTAGTCGATGACCAAGGAAATGCGACTGTAACAACTAAAGATGGTAAAACTGCAACAATTCCAGTGGCAGATTTAGTCAAATCAGATGCGGATAAAGAGAATGTTAACGGTGGAAACCAAGTAAACACTCCAGCTGATAGAGTAGTGGTGGACAGTACAGATGCACCATTACCACAAGAAGTTACAGACGCTATTAAAGCTAAAATTCAAGCAGTAAATCCAGATGCAACAGTTGTTGTAGATGAAAAAGGAAATGCAACAGTAACAACGAAAGACGGAGCTGTGGCAACAATCCCAGCGAGCGATTTAGTAAAAGCTAAAGCTGACTTAGCGGATCCAGCGAAACAAGATGCTGTCAACAAACCAGCAGACAAAGTAGTAGTGGATCCAGCTTTAGTAGATGATCCAAATGCAGATTTAAGTGCCGCTAAAGATGCTATTAAAGCAGCTGTAGAAGCAGTAAATCCAGATTCTACTGTAGTAGTTGATGACAAAGGAAACGCAACAGTAACAACACCAGAAGGTAAAACTGTCGTTATTCCAAAAGCTGACTTAGTGAAGAAAGAAGCTGACAAAGAAACTGCTAAAGCAGGAAACAACATCAACAAACCAGCAGACAAAGTAGTTGCTGATAAAGATGCCTTAACTCCTGAAAATATTGAAGCAATCAAAGCTAAAGTTCAAGCAGTAAACCCAGGTGCAACAGTAGTAGTAGACGACAAAGGAAACGCAACTGTAGTTACACCAGATGGACAAACAGCAACAATTCCAGTAACTGACTTAGTGAAATCTCCAGAAGAAGCTAAAGATGCTAAAGCAGGAAACAACGTAAACAAACCAGCTGATAAAGTACCTGCAAACAAAGATGCGTTAACTCCTGAAGACATTAAAGCAATCGAAGCTAAAGTTAAAGCAGTTAACCCAGATGCTAAAGTATTCGTTGACGACAAAGGAAATGCAACAGTATCTACTCCAGATGGTAAAACAGCAACAATTCCTGTTGAAGACTTAGTAAAAGATCCAGCAGCTAAAGATGAAGTAAATGCAGGAAACAAAGTAAACACTCCAGCAACTAAGGTTGTTGTAACAGATCCTGCTAATATCAAGGCTGATGAAGATAAGATCAAAGCAGAAATCCTGAAAGTTAACCCAGGTGCAACAGTTGCATTTGACGAAAAAGGAAACGCAACAGTAACAACGAAAGATGGAGCTGTGGCAACAATTCCAGCATCTGATTTAGCAAAAGATGCAGCTGACTTAAGGAACCCAGACAAGCAAGATGCAGTTAAGAAACCAGCAGATAAAACACTTGTTAAGAAAGCAGGTAAATTAACTCAAGCTGAAAAAGATGCAATCAAAGCAGCTGTAGAAAAAGTAAATCCAGAAAATACAACAGTAGTTGTAGATGAAAAAGGAAATGCAACAGTCACAACACCAGAAGGTAAAACTGAAGTAATCCCAGCATCTGACCTAGTGAAAACTGCCCAAGAAGTTGATGGTCCAAATGCAGGGAATAACATCAACAAACCAGCGGATAAAGTTTCAGCAACACCAGCAGATTTAACTGGAGATAAGAAAGATGAAGTTAAAGCTAAAATCCAAAAAGCGGTTGAAGCAGTAAACCCAGGTGCAACTGTATTCGTTGACGACAAAGGAAACGCAACAGTCACAACACCAGACGGTAAGACAGCAACAATCCCAGTTGAAGACTTATTGAAAGATCCAGCAGCTAAAGAAACTCCATCAGCAGGAAACAAAGTAAATACTCCAGCTGAAAGAACAGTAGTAGCAAATCCAGCTGAATTAACTGATGCTGAAAAAGCTAAGATTACTGCAGCGATTCAAGCGGTAAACCCTGAAGGGACTAAAGTTGTATTCGACGAAGCAGGAAATGCAACAGTAACAGTAGCAAATCAAGACGGTACTACAGCTACAGCAACAATCCCTGTAAGTGATTTAGTGAAATCAAATGCTAAAGAAGACTTGGAAAATGCAGCGAAACAAGATGCGGTTAAGAAACCTATCGATCAAACAGTAGTTGCTGATAAAGATGCCTTAACTAAAGCAGATTTAGATGCTATTAAAGCTAAAGTTGCAGAAGTTAACCCAGATGCAACTGTAGTAGTTGATGAAAAAGGAAATGCGACAGTAACAACTAAAGATGGTAAGACAGCTGTAATCGCAGCGGATGATTTAGTGAAAACTAATGATGAAGTATTAAGCGATGCAAAAGCAGGTAACCTTATCAACAAACCAGCAGATCGAGTGTTTGTTAAAGATGGACAAATTACGGATGATGTTAAAGCGAAAATCGCTGCTAAAGTTCAACGTATAAATCCAGGAGCAACAGTATTCGTAGATGACAAAGGAAATGCGACAGTAACAACACCAGAAGGTAAAACTGCAACAATTCCAGTAGCTGATTTAACGAAGACTGACGCTGATAAAGATAAAGTGAATGCAGGAAATAAAATCAATTCACCAGCAGACAGAGTGTTAGTGAAAGATAGAGATAAATTAACAGCGGAAGATATTCAAGAAATTGAGAAAAACATTTTAGAAGTTAACCCAGGAGCAACAGTAGTATTTGACGCAAAAGGAAATGCGACTGTTAAGAATGCAAATGGAGACATCGCAACAATCCCTGTAGAAGCTTTAGCGAAACCAAAAGCAGATCTATTAAAACCTGAGAAACAAGATTTAATTAAGAAACCTGTTGATAAGGTATTAGTAACAGATCCAGCTAACGTGGATAAAGAAGCTATTAAGAAAGCTGTTGAGGAAGTGAACCCAGGTTCAACGGTTGTTGTTGATGACAATGGAAATGCAACGATAACTACAGAAGATGGTAGAAGCTTTGTAATTCCAGCAAAAGATTTAGTGAAAACTGCAGAAGAAGCTAAAAATGCAAAAGCTGGAAATAACATTAACAAACCAGCTGATAAAGTAGTAGTAGCTGATCCAACTAAACCATTATCTCAAGAAGAGAAAAAAGCGATTGAAGCTAAGATTAAAGAAGTTAATCCAGATGCAAAAGCGATCTTCGTAGATGATAAAGGAAATGCAACGGTAACTATAGAAGATAAAGATGGTAATACGGAAACAGCAACAATTCCAGCGGCAGATTTAGTAACAAGTCCAGAAGAAGCTAAACAACCAAATGCAGGAAACAAAGTTAACACACCAGCTGATAAAGTAGTTGTAAGTGATCCAGATCATTTATCAGACCAAGATAAAGCTAAGATTACAGAAGCAATCAAAGCGGTAAATCCAGAAGCTAAGGTGGCATTTGACGATAAAGGAAATGCAACGGTAACAACTAAAGATGGAGAAGTTGCAACAATTCCAGCAGCTGATTTAGTGAAATCAGCAGAAGAAGCAGCGAAACCAAATGCAGGAAACAATGTCAACACACCAGCTGATAAAGTAGCGGTTGATTCTACTAAACCATTAACAGAAGATGATAAAAAAGCAATCGCAGCTAAAGTAGCAGAAGTTAACCCTGGTGCAACTGTAGCAGTAGACGACAAAGGAAACGCAACAGTAACAGTGAATGGTAAGACAGCGGTCATTCCAGCGGCGGCATTAACTAAGACAGCAGATTCAGCTAAAGAACCAAACGCAGGAAACGACGTAGTTAAACCAGCTGACAAGACAGTTGTAGAAGATCCAGAATCATTAACAAAAGACGAGCAAGATGCAATCGCAACTAAAGTAGCAGAAGTAAATCCAGAAGCTAAAACTGTAGTTGTTGATGACCAAGGAAATGCAACAGTAACAACTAAAGATGGTAAGACCGTGGTTATCCCAGCGAAAGATTTAGTGAAAACAGCAGCAGACGTAGCTAAGCCAAACGCAGGAAACGATGTCAACACACCAGCCGATAAGACAGTCTTGGATCCAAATGACTTAGAAGCATCTAAGAAAGCAATCGAAGACAAAGTTAAAGCTGTAAATCCAGGTGCAACTGTAGCAGTAGACGACAAAGGAAACGCAACAGTAACAACTAAAGATGGTAAAGTAGCAGTCATTCCAGCGAAAGATTTAACTAAGACAGCAGATTCAGCTAAAGAGCCAAACGCAGGAAACGACGTAGTTAAACCAGCCGATAAGACTGTAGTAGCAAATCCAGACTCATTAACACAAGATGAGAAAGATGCAATTGTTGCTAAAGTTAAAGCAGTAAATTCAGATGCGACTGTAGTAGTAGACGACCAAGGAAATGCAACAGTTACACCTAAAGATGGAAAACCAGTTGTAATTCCAGCAGCGGACTTAACTAAATCAGCAGCAGACGCAGCTAAACCAAACGCAGGAAATGACATCGTTAAACCAGCAGATAAAACTGTAGTAGCAAATCCAGAATCGTTAACAAAAGACGAAAAAGATGCAATTGTTGCTAAAGTTAAAGCAGTAAATCCAGGTGCTGAAGTTGTAGTGGATGACCAAGGAAACGCAACAGTAACAACACCAGAAGGTAAGACAGCGGTCATTCCAGCGGCAGACTTAACGAAGAATGCAGATGCAGAAAAAGCACCAAACGCAGGAAATGACATTGTTAAACCAGCTTCTAAGACAAAAGTTGCAAATCCAGACTCATTAACACAAGATGAGAAAGATGCAATTGCAGCTAAAGTAGCAGCCGTCAATCCAGGTTCAACTGTAGTCGTAGACGACCAAGGAAATGCGACAGTAACTCTTCCAAACGGAAATACAGCAGTTATCCCAGCATCAGATTTAACAAAATCTGAAAAAGATGTGAACGATGGAAAAGCTAAAGACAATGCAGTTACACCAGCCTCTAAGACAAAAGTCGCAAATCCAAATGCCTTAACTGAAGCTGAGAAGAAAGCCATCGAAGATAAAGTTAAAGCAGCAAATCCAGGCGCAACTGTTGTAGTAGACGAAAAAGGAAATGCAACAGTAGTGAAAGATGGTAATGTTTCAGTTATCCCATCAACAGACTTAGTTAAAGTAGAAGACGATGCTAATAAAGCTAATGGTGGTAACGATGCGAACACACCAGCAGCTAAGACTGTAGTAGCAGATTCAACTAAACTTACAGACAAAGAGAAAGAAGCTGTTAAGAAAGCTGTTGAAGCAGTCAACCCAGATTCAACTGTAGTCGTAGACGATAAAGGAAACGCAACAGTAACCAAAGGTGACGGAACAGTTCTTAACATCCCAGCTTCAGACTTAGTCATCCCAGCAGAAAAATTTGCTGACGAAGCTAAGACTGCTAAAGTGAAAACACCAGCTATCCGTACATTAGTTGGAAACAAAGATAGCTTAACAGATACTGAAAAAGCAGCTGTTAAGAAAGCAATTGAAGCAGTCAACCCAGGATCAACTGTGGTAGTGGACGGTAAAGGAAACGCGACAGTCACAATGCCAGACGGTTCTACAGCAACAATTTCTAAAGAACAACTAGTGAAGAATGCAGAAGAAGCGAAAGCTAAAAACGGTGGTAATAATCTTGATTTCGACTTGAGTAAAGTAACGGTAGCAAACCTTGCTAATATTACTCCTGCAGAAAAAGCGAAATTCCAATTCAAAGTTCTAGGTGCTATCACTGATGTAGAAGAATTTGATCTTGATGCTTACATTAAATCAACAGATAAAGATGGAAACACAGTTTACACATCTAAAGATTCTAACGTAACAATTACAATCGACAAAGATGGTAATATGAAAGTTACTAAAGATGGTAAGACTGATTTAGTGGTTAACATTGACGAAGAAGGAAATGTAACGATTGTAACCAAAGAAGGTCAAGTATTAGCAATTCCAAGAGATGATGCGTTCAAACAACGTCCATATGTACCATCAAATGGTGGAGGCAATAACAGTGGTAACGGTAACGGAACTTCTGGTAATAACGGAGCTACTAACACTGACGCAAAAGTGGATAAAGCGAAGTTGGAAGGTGCTATCCATCAATTAGATGAATTGTTCATCCAAGAATCAGCTAAGCTTGATGCAGAAACTGCAAAAGAAGCGACTGACTTATTGGCAGACGCTAAGAAAGTATTTGCAGATCCGAAAGCAAGCCAAGATGAAGTGGATGCAATGGTGAAACGTATCGAAGACTTTATGGCGAAAGTGGCTCCATCAACTGACCCTACAAGCCCAGCTAAGGACCAAGCTGCTCAAACATCAGATGTAGCTCCAGCTACTGCTCAAGCAGCGAATGCCAACCAAGCAGCAGCAAACGCGCGTAAAGCAGCTAAAGAATTGCCAAATACAGGTACAGCAGATTCTACTGTAGCTATGGTAGCAGCTGCCGCAAGTGCCTTACTTGGTCTTGGTCTTGCAGGCCGTCGTCGTAAAGAAGACGAAGAAGCTTAATTGGTAGATTGTTTGATAATTATCGAATAATAAATCCGATTTTCAAAGCTTAAACTCTTCGAAAATCAAATTCAAACCGCGTTAGCTTCGCCTTGACGTACTCAAGTACAGTCTACGGCTAGCTTCCTAGTTTGCTCTTTGATTTTCATTGAGTATCAAACAAGTACCTCTCATAAGAAAATCTCCTAGCAGGAAAGTCTGCTAGGAGATTTTTGCATTTCAGGAAGTGGATGAGTGACTTGGCAACCAGCTAAGTGTAAAGGTTAGTTGCTCAGCTTTTAGGAGGTCTTGGTGTTGAATAGTTGATACTAGGTTTTTGTCCAGTCGGCATTCTTTGACAAAGTTGAAGTGGCTGTGGTTTTGCTCAGTATGAATATCTAGCCATTTATCTTCTTTAGCCAGGTAGACTCGGAGGTGGTCAAAGAGAGGGATTCCGAGATCATAGCTTAGTTTTCCTGGACAGGTAGGATAAAATCCGAGAGCTGACCAGATGTACCAAGCGGAGAGACTGCCATTGTCTTCATCTCCAGGATAGGCTTGCCAACTTGGGTGAAAGGCTTTCTGACGTAAGGTCTTGATAAGAAGGGCAGTGTAGTCAGGGTAATTGCTGTAGCGGAAGAGATAAGGAATGTGGAAACTAGGCTGGTTGGAAATAGCGAGTTGTCCAAAAGGAGCAGTAGCCATTTCGCTCATTTCGTGAATCTCGTAACCATAGCCTGTTGTCTCAAAGAGGGGAGCATCTTGACAGGCTTTCAAAAGATAGTTGCTTAAGGCTTCTTTTCCACCCATAAGCTGAATCAAGCCTGGGATGTCGTGGAGAACGCCTAAAGTTGCTTGGATGGCTGAACATTCGGCATAATCACGTCCCCAACTATAAGGAGAGAAGTCAGGGCGAAAGTTGCCTCGATTGTCTCGTGCTCGTATGTAACCTGTCTCAGCATCAAATAGATGGCGGTAATTTTGTGAAGCAGTCTTGTAGGTTTCAGCGATGTCATTCTGACCAAGTTTTTTGGCACAGCTGGCGATACAAAAGTCGCTATAGGCATAGTCAAGAGTGTGGCTGACGCTTTCGTGGTGGTCGGTAGAGAGGTAGCCAAGTTCTTGGTATTGGGCTAGTCCGTGACGACCATTGATACCGAGAGGGTCGGACTTGTTGGCTGTTTCGAGCATGGCTTGGAAGAGTTCTACTTCTAGGTCGGGGGCCATGTCCTTGCAGGCGCTATCTGCGATAATGCCGTCTAAAAGGGTACCTGGCATCATACCCCGTTCATCTGGAGCCAGCCATTTTGGAAGGAAACCAGTATCGCGGTAGCTATTGAGAAAACCTTCTAAAAAGAAACGATAATACTCTGGTATGATAAGGGCAAAGAGGGGGAAGGTGGTGCGGAAGGTATCCCAGAAACCATTGTTGCTAAAGAGGACACCAGGCTTGACAGTTCCAGTAGCCAGATCCATATGGATGGCTTGCCCTGATTCATCAACCTCATAAAAAGTCTGAGGAAAGAGGAAGAGTCTGTAGAGACAGTGGTCAAAGAAGGTTCGGTCAGTCTCTCCTGTCTCTATAACGTCAAAACGATGGAGGAGATTTTTCCAATCCGCTTGGGCATTTGTTTTACAGTTATCAAAATCTTCTTGAGGTAGATTAAGCAGAGCCTGAGAGTGAGAGATGAAAGAAGTCGCTAGCTGAATTTCAGCATGACTATCTGCCAGGTCAATTCGCCAGTCACCACCTTCTTGGCTGATAGCAAGAATATCCGTGTTCATTTGCAGGGCAGTGAACATCGTTAGTGGATTTTTGTTGGTTTCAGTTTTACCTTCTTGTCGCAGGGCAAGAGTTCGCTTATCTACTTGCTCCACGGTCAGTTCATCTGCTGCGTGAAGATAGAGGGAGAGGGCTTTGCCTTGCTTTTGTTCCAAACGAATAGAAGCACCGTAGCAAGTCGGTGTGAGCTGGCTTTCAATCTGATAGCGCAGGGAGAAAATCTTCAGATAATGAGGTTGGAAAGAGGCCTTATCCATATCATAGGAAGACTGATGATGGAAGAGGCTGTCTCCACCCAGTTGACCGGTGACAGGTGTCAGAAGGAGCCAAGAGTAGTCGCCAATCCAAGGACTGGGCTGGTGGGTTAAACGAATCCCCTGAAAGATAGGTAGATGTGGATCGAAAAACCAAGCTCCCTCCTGGTCACTGGTCTGGGGCACAAAGTAATTCATCCCAAAAGGCACGCCTGTGTATGGCAGGGTATTTCCCCGAGAAAAGGCATGCTTGCTGGCAGTTCCAAAGCGGGTATCGATGGTTTCAAGTAGTGGTTTCATAGTCTTTCCTTTAGCTGTTTTTCTACATTATATCAGAAAAAGATAACCTTTAGAAAAGGAGTTTCAAAGATAACTATTTTGTAGAAAAATGACTATCATTTGTGTATGTATTTTCTGTCTCAAAAGCTATATACTGAAAATGAAACTTGTTTGAAAGAGGATACTGCACGATGATTTATTCAAAAGAAATTGTTAGAGAATGGCTAGATGAAGTGGCAGAGCGGGCTAAGGACCATCCAGAGTGGGTGGATGTTTTTGAGCGTTGCTACACCGACACCTTGGATAATACGGTTGAAATCCTAGAAGATGGTTCAACTTTTGTTTTGACTGGTGATATTCCTGCTATGTGGCTTCGGGATTCGACAGCTCAACTCAGACCCTACTTGCATGTGGCTAAAAGAGATGCCCTCCTGCGTCAGACCATTGCAGGTTTGGTCAAACGTCAGATGACCTTGATACTCAAGGATCCTTATGCCAATTCCTTCAACATTGAGGAAAACTGGAAGGGGCACCACGAGACTGACCATACAGACCTTAATGGCTGGATTTGGGAACGCAAGTATGAGGTGGACTCGCTTTGCTATCCTTTGCAGCTGGCTTATCTCCTCTGGAAAGAGACTGACGAGACTAGTCAGTTTGATGAGACTTTTGTCGCAGCGACTAAGGAAATTCTCCATCTTTGGACAATGGAACAAGACCACAAGAACTCTCCTTATCGTTTTGTCCGAGATACCGATCGTAAGGAAGATACACTGGTAAATGATGGCTTTGGACCTGATTTTGCAGTGACAGGTATGACTTGGTCAGCCTTTCGTCCGAGTGATGATTGCTGTCAGTATAGTTACTTGATTCCGTCCAATATGTTTGCTGTAGTAGTCTTGGGTTATGTGCAAGAAATCTTTGCAGCATTAAAACTAGCTGATAGCGAGAGCATTATTGCTGATGCTAAGCGTCTTCGTGCTGAAATCCAAGAAGGAATCGAAAATTACGCCTATACAAGCAACAGCAAGGGCGAAAAGATTTATGCCTTCGAAGTGGATGGTCTAGGAAATGCCAGCATCATGGATGATCCAAACGTACCAAGTTTGTTGGCTGCGCCTTATCTGGGCTATTGCGATATTGACGATGAAGTGTATCAAGCCACTCGTCGTACCATTCTGAGCCCTGAAAATCCCTACTTCTACCAAGGAGAATACGCTAGCGGTCTCGGAAGTTCTCATACCTTCTATCGCTATATCTGGCCCATTGCTCTGTCTATCCAAGGCTTGACAACAAGGGATAAGGCAGAGAAGAAATTCTTGCTAGATCAGCTGGTTGCTTGCGATGGGGGCACAGGTGTTATGCACGAAAGCTTCCACGTGGACGACCCAACTCTCTATTCTCGTGAATGGTTCTCTTGGGCCAACATGATGTTCTGTGAATTGGTCTTGGATTACTTGGATATCCGCTAAGGAGTGCGCTTTAGTTTCACCGATTCTTGTCAGAATCACAAATTTACATTTAAAACATTAAAAATTTAATTTAGAATGAGGTTTTACTTCATGGAAAATGTTGTCGTACATATTATCTCACATAGTCACTGGGACCGTGAGTGGTACTTGCCTTTTGAAAGCCACCGTATGCAGTTGGTGGAATTGTTTGACAATCTCTTTGATCTTTTTGAAAATGATCCTGAGTTCAAGAGTTTCCATTTAGATGGACAAACTATTGTCCTTGATGACTACTTGCAAATTCGCCCTGAAAATCGCGACAAAGTCCAACGATACATCGACGAAGGCAAACTTAAAATTGGTCCTTTTTACATCTTGCAAGATGACTACTTGATTTCAAGTGAAGCCAACGTCCGCAATACCTTGATTGGTCAAGCAGAATGTGCAAAATGGGGCAAATCAACCCAGATTGGTTACTTCCCAGATACCTTTGGAAATATGGGACAAGCGCCTCAAATTCTTCAAAAATCAGGTATTCACGTGGCAGCCTTTGGGCGTGGTGTGAAACCGATTGGATTTGATAACCAAGTCCTCGAAGATGAGCAGTTTACTTCCCAGTTTTCAGAAATGTACTGGCAGGGTGCGGATGGTAGTCGTGTCCTCGGTATCCTCTTTGCCAACTGGTATAGTAATGGGAATGAAATTCCAGTTGATAAAGATGAGGCCTTGACCTTCTGGAAACAAAAACTGGCAGACGTGCGTGCCTACGCTTCGACCAACCAGTGGTTGATGATGAACGGCTGTGACCATCAACCTGTCCAGAAAAATTTGAGTGAAGCCATTCGTGTGGCAAATGAACTCTTCCCAGATGTAACCTTTCTTCATAGTTCTTTTGATGAGTATGTCCAAGCCGTGGAAGGTGCTCTACCAGAGCAGTTATCAACGGTTACAGGCGAGTTGACCAGTCAGGAAACTGATGGTTGGTACACACTTGCCAACACTTCTTCATCTCGTATTTATCTCAAACAATCTTTCCAAGAAAATAGCAACCTCCTAGAGCAAGTGGTAGAACCCTTGACGATTATCACTGGGGGTCATAACCACAAGGACCAGTTGACCTATGCTTGGAAAACACTTTTGCAGAATGCGCCGCATGATAGCATCTGTGGCTGTAGCGTGGACGAAGTTCACCGTGAGATGGAAACCCGTTTTGCCAAGGTCAATCAGGTAGGAAACTTTGTTAAGACCAATCTTCTTAACGAATGGAAGGGCAAAATCGCTACAGCTAAGGCTCAAAGTGACTATCTCTTTACGGTTATTAACACAGGTTTGCATGATAAGGTTGATACTGTCAGCACAGTGATTGATGTTGCGACTTGTGATTTCAAGGAATTGCATCCAACAGAAGGCTATAAGAAGATGGCAGCTCTTACCTTGCCAAGCTACCGTGTGGAGGACTTGGATGGGCGTCCTGTAGAGGCTAAAATCGAAGATCTCGGAGCTAATTTTGAGTACGATTTACCAAAAGATAAGTTTCGCCAAGCTCGTATCGCTCGACAAGTGCGCGTAACCATTCCAGTTCACCTAGCGCCACTTTCTTGGACAACTTTCCAATTGCTGGAAGGAGAACAAGAACACCGCGAAGGCATTTACCAAAACGGAGTGATTGATACGCCATTTGTAACGGTGAGTGTAGATGACAATATCACAGTCTATGACAAGACAACTCACGAAGCCTATGAAGATTTTATCCGCTTCGAAGACCGTGGTGACATCGGAAACGAGTATATCTATTTCCAACCAAAAGGAACAGAGCCAATCTATGCAGAGCTTAAGGGCTACGAGGTCTTGGAAAACACAGCTCGCTACGCTAAGATTTTGCTCAAACATGAATTGACCGTGCCTGTCAGTGCAGATGAAAAGCTAGAAGAAGAGCAAAAAGGTATCATCGAGTTTATGAAGCGTGAAGCTGGACGTTCAGAAGAATTGACAAGCATTCCTCTTGAAACAGAGATGACTGTCTTCGTTGATAATCCACAAATCCGTTGCAAGACTCGCTTTACTAACACTGCCAAAGACCACCGTATCCGTCTTTTGGTTAAGACTCACAACACGCGTCCAAGCAATGATTCTGAAAGCATCTATGAGGTGGTGACACGACCAAACAAACCAGCAGCTTCATGGGAAAATCCTGAAAATCCTCAACACCAACAAGCCTTTGTTAGTCTGTATGACGATGAAAAAGGGGTGACTGTATCCAACAAGGGATTGAATGAATATGAAATCCTTGGAGACGACACCATTGCAGTGACTATTTTGCGTGCATCAGGTGAGCTAGGTGACTGGGGTTATTTCCCAACACCAGAAGCTCAATGCTTGCGTGAGTTTGAAGTTGAGTTTGCGCTTGAATGCCACCAAGCCCAAGAACGCTTCTCAGCCTATCGTCGTGCTAAAGCCTTGCAGACACCATTTACCAGCCTTCAGCTTGCTAGACAAGAAGGAAGCGTGGCTGCGACTGGTAGCCTCTTGAGCCATTCTGTTCTCAGCATACCGCAAATCTGTCCAACAGCCTTTAAGGTAGCTGAAAATGAAGAAGGCTATGTACTTCGTTACTACAATATGTGTAGTGAAAATGTGCGTGTACCGGAAAGTCAACATCTCTTCCTGGACCTACTTGAACGACCATACCCAGTTCATTCAGGACTATTGGCTCCACAAGAGATTCGTACAGAATTGATTAAAAAAGAAGAAATTTAATTTCAAAAAGTAAACATCAAAAGAAAGGAGGGGCGAAAAGGTAAGAACTAACTGCTGATTTGCCCCTTTTTATGGTAAAAACAATGACCATTGCAACGATTGATATCGGAGGGACTGGGATTAAGTTTGCTAGTCTGACTCCTGATGGGAAAATACTAGATAAGACAAGCATTCCAACGCCTGAAAGTTTGGAGGATTTACTAGCGTGGCTAGACCAGCGCTTGTCAGATCAGGATTACAGTGGGATTGCTATGAGCGTTCCAGGTGCGGTCAATCAAGAGACAGGTGTGATTGATGGCTTCAGTGCGGTGCCCTACATTCACGGCTTTTCTTGGTATGAGGCGCTTAGTTCTTATCAGATTCCTGTCCATCTGGAAAATGATGCCAACTGCGTTGGACTCAGTGAATTACTGGCTCATCCAGAACTTGAAAATGCAGCCTGTGTCGTGATTGGAACAGGGATTGGCGGAGCTATGATTATCAATGGCAGACTTCATCGAGGTCGCCACGGTCTGGGTGGAGAATTTGGCTACATGACCACCCTTGCCCCTGCTGAAAAGCTCAACAACTGGTCGCAACTAGCGTCAACTGGGAATATGGTTCGCTACGTGATTGAAAAATCTGGTCAGACTGATTGGGACGGTCGCAAGATTTACCAAGAAGCTGCAGCTGGGAATGCCATTTGCCAAGAAGCCATTGAGCGCATGAACCGCAATTTGGCGCAAGGCTTGCTCAATATCCAGTATCTGATTGATCCAGATGTCATTAGTCTGGGAGGTTCTATCAGTCAAAATCCAGATTTTATCCAAGGTGTCAAGGAAGCTGTTGAAGACTTTGTCGATACCTACGAAGAATATACGGTCGCACCCGTTATCCAAGCCTGCACCTATCATGCAGATGCTAATCTCTACGGTGCCCTTGTCAACTGGCTACAGGAGGAAAATCAATGGTAAGATTTACAGGACTTAGTCCCAAACAAACTCAGGCTATCGACTTGCTGACAAAGCATATTTCTTTACCAGATGTTGAGGTGTTAGTCACTCAGTCTGATCAAGCTTCTATCTCTATCAAGGGTGAGGATGGTCACTATCAATTGACCTACCGCAAACCTCACCAACTTTATCGTGCCTTGTCCTTGTTGGCAACAGCTCTAGCAGAAGGTGACAAGGTAGAGATTGAGGAACAAGCAGCTTACGAAGATTTAGCCTATATGGCTGACTGTTCGCGCAATGCGGTGCTGAATGTCGCTTCTGCCAAGCAGATGATTGAACTCTTAGCTCTCATGGGCTATTCAACCTTTGAACTTTACATGGAAGACACTTACCAGATTGAGGGGCAGCCTTACTTTGGCTATTTCCGTGGAGCTTATTCAGCAGAGGAATTACAGGAAATCGAAGCCTATGCCCAGCAGTTTGACATGACTTTTGTGCCTTGTATCCAGACCTTGGCCCACTTGTCAGCCTTCGTCAAATGGGGTGTCAAAGAAGTCCAGGAGCTTCGTGATGTGGAGGATATTCTTCTCATTGGCGAAGAAAAGGTTTATAACCTGATTGATGGCATGTTTGCTACTCTATCTAAACTACAAACTCGCAAGGTCAATATCGGGATGGACGAAGCCCACTTGGTTGGCTTGGGACGTTATTTGATATTGAACGGTGTGGTGGATCGTAGTCTCCTAATGTGTCAACACTTGGAGCGCGTGCTGGATATTGCTGACAAATATGGTTTTCACTGCCAGATGTGGAGCGATATGTTCTTTAAACTTATGTCAGCGGATGGCCAGTACGACCGTGATGTGGAAATTCCAGAGGAAACTCGTGTCTACCTAGACCGTCTCAAAGACCGTGTGACTCTGGTTTACTGGGACTATTATCAGGATAGCGAGGAAAAATACAATCGCAATTTCCGCAACCACCACAAGATTAGCCATGATCTTGCCTTCGCAGGAGGTGCTTGGAAGTGGATTGGATTTACACCTCACAACCATTTTAGCCGTCTAGTGGCTATCGAGGCTAATAAAGCCTGCCGTGCCAATCAGATTAAAGAAGTCATCGTAACTGGTTGGGGAGACAATGGTGGTGAAACTGCCCAGTTTTCTATTCTCCCAAGCTTGCAAATTTGGGCCGAACTAAGCTATCGCAATGACCTAGACCGTTTGTCTGCTCACTTTCAGACCAATACAGGTTTATCAGTTGAGGATTTCATGCAGATTGACCTAGCCAACCTCTTGCCAGATCTACCAGGCAATCTCAGTGGGATCAATCCTAACCGCTATGTCTTTTATCAGGATGTTCTCTGTCCGATCCTTGACCGACACATGACACCTGAACAGGACAAACCGCACTTCGCTCAGGCTGCTGAGGCGCTTGCTGACATTAAAGAAAAAGCTGGCAACTATGCCTACCTCTTTGAAACTCAGGCCCAGTTGAACCAGATTTTAAATAGCAAAGTGGATGTGGGACGACGTATTCGTCAGGTCTATCAAGCGGATGATAAAGAAAGTCTGCAAGAAATCGCCAGACAAGAATTACCAGAACTCAGAAGCGCGATCGAACACTTCCATGCCCTCTTTAGCCACCAATGGCTGAAAGAAAACAAGGTCTTTGGCTTGGATACAGTTGACATCCGTATGGGCGGACTCTTGCAACGCATCAAGCGAGCAGAAAGCCGCATCGAGGCTTATCTGGCTGGTCAGATTGACCGCATCGACGAGCTGGAAGTAGAAATTCTGCCATTTAACGACTTCTACGCAGACAAGGGCTTCTCAGCTACAACAGCCAACCAATGGCATACCATTGCGACAGCTTCAACGATTTATACAACTTAATACTCTTCGAAAATCTCTTCAAACCACGTCAGCTTCCATCTGCAACCTCAAAACAGTGTTTTGAGTAACCTGCGGCTAGCTTCTTAGTTTGCTCTTTGATTTTCATTGAGTATAAATACAAGAACACCTTGCTTGGCGCAGGGTGTTTCGCGTGAAACAGAAGAATTATCTAGTTTCAAATGCCACAGTTAGACAAACTTATGCTAGAATAGCAGAAAGGGAATGTTTCCTAAGAGCAATTCTATCGATTAGCAATTGGAGGTATTGTGGTACACTTAAAATTAGTAAAACAAGTGTTTTTTTGTGATGGTTTCAGATAAGAGAACTTTTTTAAGTTTGTTGAGGGTGTAGCTAATACGTATCAAGTCTGGTAGATTGAGAAAACTTGACAAAAAATTAGATAGTGCTAGAATAACATTAACGAAAGACATTTGAGGGCAGAAAGGTTCCTGCCACACCTTGCAAAAGGGTATCTGAGATGCTGGGTACACCGACCAGCCAAAGGATCCGTTATTTCAAAGGAGGGGCTTAAATGCTCCTTTTTTATTTAAAAATTTCAAAATAGATTACACTCACCGCAGGCTTAGGCTTGCGTTTTTTTGTTTGACAAAATTAAAAAAATGTGTAAGAATAAGTAGAATTGAAAACAGGAAAACTCACCTCCTTTCGATTCGTCTAGCCTTTTCGTGAGGCAATGAGGGGGCGGAGAGACGCGCTCGTCAACAGAAGTATCTCATTGGAAATGTTGCTCACTTTTTAGTGAGCTTTTTATCTAGGGAATAGAAATGAAAAGCAAAAAATTAAAATTAGGTCAAATTGATTTAAAAATGTGCAAGGATTACGACCTTATTCAAGCGATGGACTATGACTTTAAGACGAAGGAAGTAATGAATAAAGGAAGGGGATTTGCGGTAACTGTTGTCAAAATACAGGGGCTAACTTTCTTGATTCCATTTAGAAGTTACATTCCTAAAAAGTATCAATTGAAGTATAAGCTTAGAAATTCAGCAAAAGAAGGATATGTTGAAGGATTAGATATTGGTAAAACATTGATTTTAGAAGATAAAAGTTATTTACTAAATACCACTTTTCGCCTTCGGAAAGTCGAAGATTATTATAAAGTAATGGATAATGATAAAACTATAATCAATAAGTTAGTGAAAGCTATTATAGACTATAACCGTGCTTTAGAAATGAACGATAGAAACAAACTTGAAGATCCTAAACGCTTTAAATTCTCAACATTCCAGAATTATTCTACTAGATTAAGAGTCATAACAGAAAAAGACTATTTAGAATAGATAATGTTTCCGCAGGCTTAGGCTTGTGTTTTTTTATAGTAGATTGAAATAAGATTTGAACAAATTGATTAGGAAAGTCAAATTAATTTCTAGCAATGTTTTAGTAGTCGAAGTGTACTGTTCTAGTTCCAATTCACTCTATTCTTCAAAAAAGCCCGATTTTATGGGGTTTTAATTCTGATAAAATCCGATAATTTCGGCATGATAAGGTGAGGTAGTTATTGTCTTAATGCTCAGTTACGTTCTGGAAATCGCTAGAATTTTTTCAAAAAAGCCCGTAATAGTTGAATTATCTAAGCTTTAACAGTATAATTAAGCTAGTAGCTTCATCAGGAGGTTCTATGCTACAATATAGTGGGTGGCACGGCACCACCAATAAAAGGAAAGAAAAGATTCTATCTGCTGGGTTTTCTTATGAGAAATATAAACCTGGTATTCATAAACAGAGACATCCGAACGATTTGGGTAATGGTATTTACTTTTTTCTACCTTTTAACAAAGATACTGGTAAAACGATTGCTTCTGCTTATGTCGCAAAGTATAAGTCATTTGAACTAAGCAAACCTGGGGTTAGGCCTGAGTTAATTCATGCTAAAATCACCCTAAAATCTATAGATAAGATTTTTATTTTAGATAACCCAAAAAACCAAAGGTTATTAGAGGAATATCGACAAGCGGCATCTATTCAAATTGAACGTGAGATTGCAGGTATTTCAGGTAGCGGAGCCAAAAATAGAGCTACTCTTCTTAACCAAAATCAAGGATTAATTATTGAACTGTTGCTTGATTTAGCGTCTCAGCATGGGAAGAATTATGAAGCAGTGCAGTCCAAAACATATACTGCTATTCCATCTTTACCAGTAATTGACGGAAAGAATGGAGAGGAAATTTGTATCCGTGATTTAAATTGTATTACAAACATTTTATAAATAAGGAGGCTTTTATGAGTTTATTGTCAAACTTTTTAGGAACTGAAGAATTTTCTTTGATGGATTCTCCAATGTTCCAAGAATTAGTTGAAAATATTAAGGCCAACAAAATTTATTCAGTAAACAATGAATTTGATTATGATTTGAATATATCAGGAAGTCTTAAAAAATATAAAGATGAAATCCATTTTACTCCTCAATTAAATAATCAAAAAGAGTTTGATGATTTGAATTCTGTAACTAAAGTAAATGCAATGCCTGAATATAATATAAAAAACAAGAAGTCATGTTTTTCATATTTACCAATAGATTCTGAAAACTTAATTACAACAAAAGAAAATAGTGAGGTGGCAGCTTAATGTCCTCTTTACAATTTAAAGATTACTTTTTAAATGAAGTATCGTATCGAAGAAATCCTAGTTTTGACCAAACAAATAGTACTATTAATTTACAGCCTGAATTGTCTGCACAGATTTTAATAAGAAAATCTGAAAACCTTGCTTATGTTAACTTGATAACAAAGCAAGGAAATATAGATTCAGATGATTCTGCTTTTGAGCTTATTGTAGATATTGTTGGAGAATTTTCATTTATATATGACGAGACAGAATTTGATATTGATTTTGAAACTTTTCTTAAAGAGAATGGTTTAGCAATTCTTTGGTCCTATATTCGGCCTATCGTATCTGATATGATTACTCGGGGTAATGAGTTCCCCAACTTCATATTGCCTGTCGTTAACATTAAAAAAATGCTTGAAGACAAAGATTCTATCAAGTTAACATACGAATAAAAACAGTGTATGTATTTTTCAAAGCTCCAATGAAATGCTTTCACATTTAAAAGGTATTCGGAGAACTATAAATCAAAATTGTGATAAAATAAATAGGATCAAAGAGTTTTGTATGATAGTAGTTTCAATTTAAACTCTACCTTCTTCGAGACTCAGCTATCAATGAAAATCACCAGAAGGGCAGTATTTTAAGGCTCTTCTGGTGGTTTTTGAATTGTTTGGTTAGTGTGAGATATGAATAATTGGGGGTTTAATATTCTTCGAAAATCTCTTCAAACCACGTCAGCTTCCATTTGCAACCTCAAAACAGTGTTTTGAGTAACCTGCGGCTAGCTTCCTAGTTTGCTCTTTGATTTTCATTGAGTATAAAAGCAAGAACACCTTGCCTGGCGCAGGGTGTTTCGCGTGAAACAGAAGAATTGGCTAAGATGCATCATATCAAGCTTAGTTCATAACATTTGATTTATAAAACAAAAAAGAGTATAATGAATTATGCCAGTCTAAAATTTACATAAAAATTTTAGGGGGGGGGCTTTTTATTTGTCCTTCCATTATATATTAACCGATAATTATCGGAAAAGGAGCAAAATGATATATGTTTTATAAAGGTAATGAAGATAGAGAAAAACGCTTGCGGTTTTCGATTCGTAAGGTTAGTTTTGGAGCTGCTAGTGTTGCAGTAGCAGCCTTGTTCATGTTTCCAGGAAATGGGACAGTGTCTGCTACAGAGCAAGGTGTAACCCCAACTAATGAGGGAAGACAAGACTCACCACTGAAAGACCCAGATGTCCAGAATGGAACCTACGGGGCGACTCCAGTAGTCAGTCAGTTGGATGGAAATTCTGGTGGCAGTGAGACTACTGCTCCGAAAGATCAAGAAGAAACAACTACTCCAACATCTACTGATGCAAGCGCATCATCAGTCGAATCACCTACTGTTTCAAAAGAGAAAGAAGAAACATCTACTGCTGCCACTCCAGCGCCAGTAGCATCATCGACTGCTTCAGCAACAGAAAAAGCAGAAGAAAAAGCTACATCTGACTTGGATAAAAAACAGCTGGAAGATTACGTAGCAGAAATTGATGCTAAATTAGCCTCAGGTAGCTATGCGACTAAGACAGATGAAAGTGTCGCAACCCTTAAAGAACATTTAGAATTAGCAAAACTTGCCCTAACAACAGCCACAAGTCAAGACGAGTTGACAAAAGCTTATAGAAGACTCTTTATGACAGCGAGCAGCGGTTTACGTAGTAAGCCTAAAGCCCAAGTGGAAAGTCCTAAACTAGATACCACAGAAGGAAAAGCGACTGTCGGTAAGAAAGCTAGCAATACTGAGAAAGCTACAGGAACCAACTCTATCGCAAACTCAGGACAACATGATCCACGTAATAGACAAGCCCTAGATAGAAATAATCCATTCCGTACGGATGGGGCAACAACTGATACTGATCCAGCTGCGAATCAGACTTACACAGCGCCAAGAGTAAAAGCAGGATTAGATGAATTAACAGAAAAATTATTAAATTTACCGGAAAGAATTCAAAATAATGATAGTATAAAAGATGGTGCTATTAATAAATTAGGAGCTGAAAAAAATGTTGAAGTAGGTCATGTAAAAGAAATTAATGATTTTGGCGGCTGGAAAGCAGTCGGAGATGGGAAATTTGCGATTGGTAGAAAAACTAAGTATGGAACATTTCCTATAGAAACTATTAATTCATTATTGAATGATACTATCTATCTTAGAGAACAGTCTTTTGATAAGACGCAAGACTATATGCTTTTCTTAACAAAGGCTAGAACAAGAGCAAACTCAAATGAAGAAGCTTTTGATGGAAGTGCATATAAGTACAAAGATGAAGGACTTGAAATTGCTAAAGCAGTTAAAGGTTTTGATGGGATTGAGAAGACTTTTAAAGCTTACTCATCTGAAGATGGTTCGAGGGTAAAGGTAAGCTTTAAACCTGGATATACAGGAGATATTGATGGTAAAAAAGCTAAATATAAAGTAGAGGTATTTAGTATAAAAGAAGGGGTGGAGAAGAAAATATATTCCACTGAGTTTTATCCAGATAAATCTGTTAAAGATGCAGATAAAACGGTGATAGCAGCAAAAGACGGAACAAATGCCGTATCAACTAGAGTGTCAAATACAGGAAGTGATGCTACAAAGCCCAGTGATACACGAAGAGGTTATATAGGGAGAGATGAGGTAGAAAAACGTTTAGCAACCCCTGCTAATTTACCTAATGGTACAGAAGGTACTTTTACAAGTAGAGATATTGAATTAGAAAAAGGTGTCGATTCGTACAAAGTTAGAATTAGTTCAGCGGATAATTCCAGAGTCGGAATGAGTTATCAAGCTTGGGATTTGAAATATGCATTACCGATTTCATCGTTAGACTTTTCAATTGATCAAGACACAAATAATGTTGCTAGAAATCTTTTACAAAAGGTTTATGAGAAACTGCTTGAAACTCGTGATTCAGATAAAAGAGGAAAAACCCCTGAAACACAACAAGCTTATCAACATCAATTAGATGCTATCAATCAATTGTTAGCTGGAGAATTAAAGTCAACAGCAGAATATAAAAAAATCTTAAATGTTACGTTGCAAAAACAAGCAGAGTTGAAAGTTGACAAATCAACCTTAACAAGTTCAAAAGCTTCTTTAGATGATTTAGTAAATGACGATCCAACTCCAGGTAAGACTCCAGAAACCGTTGCCGCTTATAACCAAGCTAAAACTGCCGCGGAACAAGAAGCTGAAAAGGCAAAAGCAGTTATAGACAGTGATACAGCAACTGTTGATGAAGTAGCCCAAGCTGTGGCTAATGTAACGGCTAAAAGAGCAGAATTAACAGCAGCTAGAGCACTTTTAGTAGTTGCAGCGTCTGATGACCAAAAGACTAAATTACAAAATGACTCGGAGGCGTTGAAAGAAGCAGATAAGATAGGTAAAACGCCGAAGAGTATAAAAGAATATGAGGATAAATATAAAACATTAGAAGCTGCATTAACTGCCGCAAAAGAGCAAGCAAAAACAGTACTAGATAAAACAGTAAACGCAGGTAAAGTAGAAGCAACGTATGCTCAAATTGAAGTTGATAAAATCAAAGCTGAATTAGATAAAGCAGCTACCCTATTGAAAGATAAAGGAAAAACAACTGAATTAGAACAGGCTAAAAATGATTTAAATGATTTCATAAACCAGCAAACAACAGCAAGGGTGACAGAAGGTCAAACAAAAGATAGTCAAGATGCTTATACTACTGCAAAAGCTGCCGCAGATAAAGCGGTAACTGATGCACAAGCTGTAATTGCTAGTGAAAATTCAACAGTTGAAGATGTAGCAAATGCATTAGCTGATATTAAAGTTAAAAGAGCAGCGTTAGAAGCAGCTAAAAAGAATTTAGTCCCCGCAGCGACAGAAGCTCAAAAAGCAAAATTAGAAAAAACTGTAGCAAAACTAGTAGAAGCAAGTACGGAAGGAAAAACTCAAGACAGTATTAATACGTATAACGAAAAAATACGAGAACTAACAGAAGAACTAAATCAAGCCAAAGCTGCGGCGGATAAAATCAAAACAGATGGAGTGAATGCAACTAAATTAGCTGCACTTGAAGCACAAGAAGCAGTCAATACAGTGCTAGAAAAACTAGCAACAGCCAAAGAAGCGTTAGTAGAAAAAGCAACAGACGAGCAAAAAACAGCCTTAGAAGGAGCAGACGCAGCCTTAACACCAATTGCAGAAAATACACTAACTGGAGTTAAAACACCAAATAGTATCGAAGCATATAATCAAGCTGTAGCAGCAATCCAAGCAGACTTAACGCAAGCCAAAGCGAAAGCAGCAGAACTAGTAGAAAAAGCTAAAGATAATAATGCGACAAAAGCAGACGCAACAGTAGCATTAGCCAAAGTAGAAGAGCTAAAAGCAAAACTAGCAGAAGCAAAAGGCTTACTAAAAGACAAAGCAAATACAACAGAGTTAACAAACGCAAAAGAAGCACTAAAAGCATTAGCCGCAACAGAAAATGTCACAGCAGGAAAAACAAAAGAAACAGCAGACAAATATGATGCAGCAAAAGTGGAGGCAGATCAAGCAGTTAAAGATGCAGAAACACTAATTGCAGATCCAAATGCGACACCAGAACAAGTAGCAACAGCCCTAGCGAATGTTAACACTAAGAAAGCAGCGTTAGAAAAAGTCAAAGAAGCGTTAGTAGATAAAATAACTCAAGACCAAAAAGATGAGTTAGCGAATGCTGATGAGGATCTTAAATTAGCAGACAAAACTGGTAAAACGAATGATAGTATCAAAGCTTATAATGATGAAGTTGGCAAATTAAGTGCAGACTTAGAAGCAGCGAAGCAAGCAGCTAAAGATTTATTAGCTAAAGGAGATAATGCTGGTGAATTAGAAGCTTACAGACTCCAAGCTAAGATTGACAAGTTGAAATCAAAATTAGCAACAGCAGCAAAACTTCTAAAAGATATTGATAAATCAGCTGTTAAGAAAGAAGTCGAAGAAGCAGCTAAGAATGCAACAGATACTATTGAAGCGAATGTAGATTTGCCAGCTGATAAAAAAGCAGAAGCGAAAGCAAAAATAGCCGACGAAGCAAATAAAGCAATTGCTGCAATTGATGATGCAACAACGGAAGATGATGTTACAGCAGCTAAAAATGCAGGTAAATTAGCAATTGCTAAGGAAGCAGCCAAAGCAGAACTAGAAGCAGCTCAAGCGATTAAAGAAAAAGTGATTGCTGGTAACGAGAAACTTTCTGATGACGAAAAACAAGCCGTTAAAGAACAAGTTCAGAATGTTGTAGATGAAGCTAAGAAAGCTATAGATGCTGCAACAGAGCAAGTAGCGGTAGATAATGCAAAAACAACTGGTAAAGAGGCTATAGATGCACTAAATCCAGTAGGAAAAGAAAAAGCATTAGATGAAATCCAAAAAGTAACAGAAGCTAAGTTAGAAGCAATTGATAAGAACGAGAAATTATCAGAAAAAGAAAAAATCAAAGCAAAAGCAGAAGTTGCAAAAGCTGCAATTGCTGTAGTGGAAGCTATTGAATCAGCTACAACACAAGCAGAAGTAGATGCCAAAGTGACGGAAGGAAGCCAAGCTATCTCATCAGTTGCAGAAGTTGGAAAAGACAAGGCTAAGGCAGCAGTAGACTCAGCCCTATCTGCTAAGGAAACTGCAATTGACAGCAACGCTAAACTTTCAGACGCAGAAAAATCAGCAGCCAAAGCAGCAGCTAAGAAAGCGGCAGAAGATGTTAAGAAAGCTATTGAATCAGCTACAACACAAGCAGAAGTAGATGCCAAAGTGACGGAAGGAAGCCAAGCTATCTCATCAGTTGCAGAAGTTGGAAAAGACAAGGCTAAGGCAGCAGTAGACTCAGCCCTATCTGCTAAGGAAACTGCAATTGACAGCAACGCTAAACTTTCAGACGCAGAAAAATCAGCAGCCAAAGCAGTGGCTAAGAAAGCGGCAGAAGATGCTAAGAAAGCTATTGAATCAGCTACAACACAAGCAGAAGTAGATGAAGCTAAAACAACAGGAATAACAGCTATATCAGCAGTAAATCCAGTAGGAAAAGAGAAAGCACTAGCAGAAATTGAGACAGCTTTAGCAGAAAAATCAAAAGCGATTGATGCAAGAACTGATTTATTGACAGCAGAAAAAACTACTGCCAAAAAAGCCGCAGAATCAGAAGCAGAAACAGCTAAGGATGCGATTCGTAAGGCAATGAGTCAAGACGATGTCGCTAAAGTAACGGAAGTTGGAAAAGCTAATATTGCAAAGATTGATCCAGTAGGTGCAAAAGCAGCATTTAAGAAAGCTGTTGAAGAAGTACTGGCAGATAAGCTGAAAGAAATCGATGCGAGAACAGATTTAACTTTTGAAGACAAAAATAAGAAAAAAGAGTTGGTAAACAAAGTCGCAGCCGCAGCTAAGCAAGCAATCGACAACTCCACAAAACAATCAGACCTTGATAAAGCACTCAGAACCTTCTTATACCAAGTTGATCAAGATGCACTTGTAGCTGATCTTCCAGAATTAAAACTAGAAGATGCCCTGAAAGCTTTAATCAATGGAGTAGTGAAAGTTGAACGCGGTACAGCCCTTTCCCAAGCAGATGTGTTAGCGAAATTAGATTTACCAGAAGAAATCTCAGTCATCAAGATGGAATTGCCTGATACGAATACTATCGGTACTAAAATTGCTATAGTGACATTAAGATTAGCGGATGGAAGTGTACAAAAACTTGAAGTTCCAGTTGAAGTGATTTCACCAAACAATCAAGATATGATACCTCCATATAATGGTGGAAACTACGGCCCTTCTGTCGATAACGGAATGACGAACACTCAAGCAAAAGTGAATAAATCCAAGTTAGAAAGTGCTATTCATCAGCTAGATGAGCTAATCATCCAAGAATCAGCTAAGCTTGATGCAGAAACTGTAAAAGCAGCAAATGACTTATTATCAGAGGCGAAAACAGTATCTGCCGATGCAAACGCAAGTCAAGCAGAAGTGGATGCAATGGTGAAACGTATCGAAGACTTCATGGCGAAACTTGCTCCAGCAGCTGACCATGTAACTCCAGCTGAGGATCAAAGTGTTCAGACACCAGCTGTAGCTCCAGCTACTGCTCAAGCAGCGAATGCCAACCAAGAAGCATCAGCACAAGCAAATGCGCCTAAAGAATCTAAAGAATTGCCAAATACAGGTACAGCAGATTCTACTGTAGCTATGGTAGCAGCTGCCGCAAGTGCCTTACTTGGTCTTGGTCTTGTAGGACGTCGTTGTAAAGAAGACGAAGAAGCTTAATTGGTAGATTGTTTGATAATTATCAGATGATAAGTCCGATTTTCAAAGCTGAAACAAGTACCTCTCATAAGAAAATCTCCTAGTAGGAAAGCCTGCTAGGAGATTTTTGCATTTCAGGAAGTTGACGGCTGACTTGGTAACCAGCGTAACCGTTCAATAACGAAGTATATTGAAAAATTTCCAGACTCGAGAACTCACTGATAGTTCCTAAGCTGGAGATTTCTTATTTGCACTTTTTGTAGGGAGTCAGTCTGGGAGAAATCAGACACTATAATGAACTGAGTCTGGACTAGTACAATATCGCTTCTAAAAAACATTGTTATAAATTGATTTGGCCTTGCCTTATACTCAATGAAAATCAAAGAGCAAACTAGGAAGCTAGTCGCAGGTTGCTCAAAACANNTGCAGATGGAAGCTGACGTAGTTTGAAGAGATTTTCGAAGAGTATTAGCTTTCTAAAAAAGTTGAGAAAATCAGTACCTTTATTTTTAGACAGAGCTCATGATGAGTTTTGAGAAAAAACGTTAAAAAGAGAAAAACGCCTATGGTCAAAAGTCTAAGGAACTTGATAATAGGCTTGTTTTCTAAAAATAGTGGGCTTCATTGCTCCTAAAATTTTGTTTGAGAGAGCTAGCACAGGGTAACAGAGTGACGCCATCACTGGGCTAATAGAGATAAAATAAACAATTGATTTAGGATATTTGTTTGATAGTGGTGATAAAGTTTTAAATCTGCTACATAATTTGTGGAGTTTTTTCTATAATTAGTAGTTTAACCTAACCTGTAAATAGGAGTATACTAATAATGTAATCGTTATCAAAAGTCTAAAAAGGAATTTTTAGATGGATATCAAAATAAAAAGGGAGGAAATTATGAATAAGTTTTCAAAAACCTTGAGAGACAACTGGATCTTTCTCTTGATGGTTTTACCAGGGGCACTCTGGTTGATTCTATTCTTCTACATTCCAGTATTTGGGAACGTGGTTGCCTTTAAAGACTACCACATGACCAGTAATGGATTCATAGATAGTATCATGAATAGTAAATGGGTCGGACTAGATAACTTCAGATTCTTGTTTAGTTCAAAAGACGCCTTTATTATCACACGAAATACTGTCCTCTACAATCTCGGCTTTATCTTTATCGGTTTGATTGTGTCTGTAGGGATTGCCATCATCCTCAGTGAACTCCGTTCTAAGCAAATGGTTAAGGTCTTCCAAACTTCTATGTTGTTCCCTTACTTCTTGTCTTGGGTTATCATCAGTTTCTTTACAGATGCCTTCCTAAACATCGATAAAGGGGTGTTCAACCATTTCCTAGAATCTATCGGAATGAAGGAAATCAATTTCTACGCTGACTTGGGTATCTGGCCATATCTCCTACTTTTCCTAGGTATTTGGAAAGGCTTTGGATATAGCAGTGTCATGTACTATGCGACAATCATGGGAATTGATCCAACCTACTACGAAGCAGCAACAGTGGACGGAGCTAGCAAATGGCAACGAATTCGCAATGTAACCATTCCGCAGTTGACACCATTGGTAACCGTATTGACCATCCTTGCAGTCGGAAATATTTTCCGTGCAGACTTTGGTCTCTTCTACCAAATCCCCCACAATGCTGGTCAGCTTTATAACGTAACCAACGTCTTGGACGTATATGTTTATAACGGCTTGACTCAGACAGCAGATATCGGGATGGCTTCAGCGGCAGGTCTCTACCAATCAGTTGTCGGTTTGATTCTGGTTATCTTATCAAACTTACTTGCAAGACGAGTTGATCCAAACTCAGCCTTGTTCTAGAAAGGAGGAGAATATGGCAGAAAAGAAAATTAAAAAAGAAAAAATTGATAATGTCGGCATTCACTCCTTCAGTAAGAAAGCAGATATCTTCTTCAGTATCATTTCTGGTTTGATAGCCCTCTCTTGTATCCTACCCTTCGTATTCGTTATCGTGATTTCGGTGACAGATGAAAAGAGTATCCTCCAAAATGGATATAGCTTCTTCCCATCCCAATTTGGATTAGACGGTTTTGAATTTTTGGCACAGTTTAAGGATAAAATCCTCCAAGCCCTCTTCATCTCAGTCTTTGTAACAGTGGTGGGGACTATCACAAACGTTTTTATCACAACAACCTATGCTTACGCCATCTCGCGGACAACCTTTAAGTATCGCAGATTCTTTACGATTTTTGCCCTTCTTAGTATGTTGTTCAACGCTGGTTTGGTACCGGGCTATATCGTGGTCACTCGTTTGCTTCAACTTGGGGATACAGTTTGGGCCTTGATTGTTCCAATGCTTCTCTCACCATTTAACATCATCTTGATGCGATCCTTCTTCAAGAAGACCATTCCAGAAGCTATTCTAGAATCCGCTCGTATCGATGGTGCTAGTGAGGCCCGGATCTTCTTCCAAATCTGTTTGCCATTGTCACTACCAGGTATCGCAACCATAACGCTCTTGACAGCTCTTGGTTTCTGGAATGACTGGTTCAATGCCCTTCTTTACATTAAGAGTGACAACTTGTATCCATTGCAATATTTGCTCATGCAAATCCAACAAAATATGGATTACATCGCCAAAGCAGTCGGTCTATCTGGTCAACTGGGAGTTGCTCTACCAAAAGAAACAGGACGTATGGCCATGGTTGTAGTTGCAACCCTTCCAATCGCGATTTTGTATCCATTCTTCCAACGCTACTTTGTAAAAGGTTTGACTATCGGTGGTGTGAAAGAATAGTACTTGTCGAGAAATACCCTTTCTCATTTCCAAACTTCCCTTGCGTGAAGTTAAGATCATTACATTGTTTATAAGTTTAAAAATAAAAAAAGGAGTTTTTGTCATGAAAAACTGGAAAAAATATGCTTTTGCATCTGCTAGCGTCGTCGCTTTGGCTGCTGGTCTTGCTGCTTGTGGAAACCTTTCAGGTAACAAAAAAGCTGCTGACTCAGCTTCAGGTGATAAGACTGTTATCAAAATGTACCAAATCGGTGACAAACCAGATAACTTGGATGAATTGCTAGAAAATGCCAACAAAATCATCGGTGAAAAAGTTGGTGCTAAATTGGATATCCAATATCTTGGATGGGGTGACTATGATAAGAAAATGTCAGTTATCACATCATCTGGTGAAAACTACGATATCGCCTTTGCATCTAACTATGTTGTAAATGCTCAAAAAGGTGCCTATGCTGACTTGACTGACTTGTATAAGAAAGAAGGGGCAGAGCTTTACAAAGCACTTGACCCAGCATACATCAAAGGTAACAGCATTAACGGTAAAATTTACGCAGTTCCAGTTGCAGCCAACGTTGCATCATCTCAAAACTTCGCCTTCAATGGAACTCTTCTTGCTAAATACGGTATCGATATTTCAGGTGTCACTTCATACGAAACACTTGAGCCAGTCTTGAAACAAATCAAAGAAAAAGCTCCAGATGTAGTGCCATTTGCGGTTACTAAGAACTTTATCCCATCTGATAACTTTGACTACCCAGTTCCAAATGGACTTCCATTCGTTATCGACCTTGAAGGGGACACTACTAAGATCGTAAACCGTTACGAAGTGCCTCGCTTTAAAGAACACTTGAAGACTCTTCACAAATTCTATGAAGCTGGATACATTCCAAAAGACGTAGCAACAAGCGATACTTCATTTGACCTTCAACAAGATACTTGGTTCGTTCGTGAAGAAACAGTAGGACCAGCTGACTACGGTAACAGCTTGCTTTCACGTGTTGCAAACAAAGACATCCAAATCAAACCAATCACTAACTTCATCAAGAAAAA
Source organism: Streptococcus sp. 68 (assembly GCF_013277415.1). Lineage (GTDB taxonomy): Bacteria > Bacillota > Bacilli > Lactobacillales > Streptococcaceae > Streptococcus. Next base: position 166,340 of record NZ_VMMX01000010.1, read on the forward strand.
CCAAACAACACAAGTTGCTAACTTTGTTATCTCAAACAACTCTAAGAACAAAGAAAAATCAATGGAAGTGTTGAACCTCTTGAACACTAACCCAGAACTCTTGAATGGTCTTGTTTATGGTCCAGAAGGCAAGAACTGGGAAAAAATTCCAGGTAAAGAAAACCGTGTTAAAGTCCTTGATGGCTACAAAGGAAACACTCACATGAGTGGATGGAACACTGGTAACAACTGGATTCTTTACATCAACGAAAACGTTACAGATCAACAAATTGCAGATTCTAAGAAAGAATTGGCAGAAGCTAAAGAATCTCCAGCGCTTGGATTTATCTTTAACACTGACAATGTGAAATCTGAAATCTCAGCTATTTCTAACACAATGCAACAATTTGATACAGCTATCAACACTGGTACTGTAGACCCAGATAAAGCGATTCCAGAATTGATGGAAAAATTGAAATCTGAAGGTGCCTACGAAAAAGTATTGAACGAAATGCAAAAACAATACGATGAATTTTTGAAAAACAAAAAATAATCAGCTAAATTGATTTCGTGTATTCATTCCTAACTCCTAAAATAAGAATCACTGCTTTCCTCAGGATTATCTGGGGAAGGCAGTGGTTTTTTGAAAGTTTTTGAAGCCATGTATGCTGAGGAAATGTATAAAGACTACCAAACCTAATTTATTTCAGGTTGTTATAAATACCATCTAAATATGAGTGAATTTCTTGTCGTATAGATTGTAAAGAATGATTTCTAGTTGTATCAATGACACCGAATATTCTGTAATGACTACGGAAAAGTTTATCATAATCAATGTGACTTCCTATGATGATAATGTTGGCAAATTCAGAACGGAGTCGTATATCTTCTATATAAGAATACATTGTATCTGAAGATAAAAACATTGATTTTATGATAAAATAGGTAGTAGTGTTATAGGAATAGATGATACGCCTAGAAACTATAATTCTCGTTTTTGTTGATAAGTTTTCTTTAATATAAGAATTGATGTCACTTGTGATGATATATCCTAATAATGAAAAATGTAGAATTTGAATTGTATCCATATTTCTCCTCTTGCTCTATCATATCAAAAACATCCGATAGAAGATGTCGAAATCTTAGATTGTATAAATGTTAGCATGAAATATTGAAAAATAACCATTTATGATAACTCAGATACCTTTAAAGATTTTTTTCATCATAGGATACTAGTTTTGATATGATATAGGAGAGTAAGGAGGAAAAATATGCAAGAATATATTTTAAGCCAAGGCAGAGCAGTTGTTAAAGTGCCTCATTCTAAGGTTTACTATGTGACAACACATCCTACGAAGGCACATGCTGTTATTTTTATTACAGCTGATGGAGTATTTGAGAAGTATATGAGCCTAGCTAGAGTTGAGGAAATGAGTCTGGGTAAATTGTTCAGGTGTCATAGAAAGTTTCTTGTTAACTTATCCAAAGTAATAGGATTGAAGTATGAAACGAAGACTATTTTATTTATGGATGAAAGAGTATCGGATATTAGCTGCTCTAGAAGATATTTTAAAACTGTAAAAGAAAGATGGTTAAATACTAAAGGAGACGAGAAATGAATATCTTTATATTAGAGGATGATTTTATACAGCAGACTAGGATGGAAAATCTGGTGTATGATATTTTAGAGAAGAATTGTTGGGAAGTAAAGCACTGTGGTGTTTATGGTAAACCAAATCAATTGTTAGAAGATATGATGGAACGTGGAGGTCATCAACTTTTCTTTTTGGATATTGAAATTAAAAACGATGTTAGAAAAGGGTTAGATATTGCTTTGGAAATCAGAGATAGAGATCCAAATGCAGTCATTGTTTTTGTAACAACTCATTCAGAATTTATGCCTGTTAGTTTTCAATATCAAGTATCAGCTTTAGATTTTATTGATAAGGAATTACCTGAAAGTGCTTTTAGGGAACGTGTGGAAAAAGCAATCGCTTATGTTCACAAGAATAAACATCAACTAATGACTGAAGATTCTTTTGTGTTTACAAATTCTAAAGCACTCGTTCAGGTTCCGTTTTCGGATTTGCTTTATATAGAAACGTCAATGATTCCTCATAAGCTAGTTCTTTATTCTATGAGAGAAAGAATAGAGTTTTACGGTAAAATTTCTGATATATTGAAGCAAGAACTCAGATTGGTTCAGTGTCATCGTTCTTTTATTGTGAATCCTTATAATATCTCTTCAATAGATAAGGAAGAAAAACTAGTCTATTTGAAGAACGGGTCAAGTTGCCTAGTATCTAGGTTAAAAATGAGGGAATTGCTGAATATAGTTAAAGATTTACATGATAGTAAGGAGTAGTAAATGTCTTTTGTGTTAGTATCTTTGAATTTTTACATACTTTTATTTCTTCATGCAAAAATTTATGGCTATCAATTGACTATAAAGAGATCTTTGGAGTTATTGCTTTTCTATTTTTTATTAGAGTTTTTACTTTTAATCTTGATTAAGACGTTCTATATCCCTGTTGTTATTACAGTACTAGATTATCCCATCTTTTTTATTATCTACACATTTTTGTTGGATAAAAAGAAGTACAGTCTGATATTGACACTTTTTTATGCTCTGTTTCCTATCACATTTTGGTCGATTATCTATGATTTCTTTGTTGATTTTATTATTCCTAATTTTGCTAGTTTAACAGAAATATATGTTTATTACGATGCTACCATTTTCTCAATTTTAGCAAGTCTCCTATCTTTGCTTATAATAAAAGTTTTTCAGTATGATTTTAGCTATCTAAGAAGTAAAGTGTTGGATAAACATTTAGCTCAAATAATGAGGATTGCTAATGTTGTAATGTTGGGTTATTTTATCTTGGTTCCTTTTATTGGTTACATTAAAAACAGCCTGAATTTATCTGTAAATCATTATCAAGGAGCTATAACTGCAATCTATTTCTTTTTATTTATCTATTTTGTCAATATACTGGACAGAAATGTACGTGAGGAATTGCAAAAAGATTTAGTACTTCAAAAAGAGATTCAACTTCAAAATCTTAAGAGCTATAGTAAACAAGTAGAAGGACTTTATCAAGAGGTTAGAAGCTTTAGGCATGATTATGCAAATATCTTAACAAGTTTAAAGATAGGGATAGACCGAAAAGATATTGATTTAGTTGCTCAAATTTATGACAGTGTCTTGAAAGACTCAGGGAAAAATTTAAAAGATACAAAATTTGATGTAGTGAGATTGAGAAATATAGAGGATTTATCCTTGAAGAGTTTATTAATCTCAAAATTATCCGAGGCTCAGAGTTTACTAGTGCCAGTTTCTTTAGAAATAGAAAAACCAATCGTTATCAAAAAGATTGAGGAAATTGATTTTTTAACAGTTGTTTCTATATTGTTAGATAACGCGATAGAGGCCGCTGCAAGCGCCACTGTCGAGGAACCTCTAAGTGTTTGTTTTTTTGAAGATATGAGAAATAATAAGCAAGTTTTAATTATCCAAAATCCGACCCTAGATAGAGAGATTGATGTTACAAAAATATTTGAGAGAGGAATGTCGTCTAAAGGGCAGAATAGAGGAGTTGGTTTGTCTAATGTTAATAGTATTTTGACAAAATACCCAAATATCATTCTAAAAACTACAAGTTCTAATTTTAGATTTAAACAAGTCTTAGAGATAGAAGTATAGGTGGGGATGGGTGACTTGTATCTTCTATAATCTTTTCATGATAAAACGCATAGTATCAGTCATTTTGAAATCTGATATTATGCGTTTTTATAATTCTATAGATTTTTTATGGTTTGAAAGTAGTCCGTAATTTTAATGGTGTTGTTATAGTTTCATATAGCTCTTCCCACCATCCTCCACCTGTAATCTGGTTGAGTTCAGTAGTTGTTAGTTTTTGAAATGAAGTTAGGTTTTGCTTCTTATCCATGTTATGATTCTCCTGTTTTATAAGATAATAAATAGTTATAGAGTGTTATCTGAAAATTAATCAGAATGGGTTAAAATTTTATCTTTGAAATAATCAAAATATGTTTTCTTTGCAGTTACACTAGTGACGCGACCTTGTAAGCCATATTGGATAAGTTTACTATCCTCATTAGATAGTTTTGCAAGAGCGCTTAATTTAAAGAGATTTCCTTGCTCTGTTCTGGTAGGAGTTTGGTCAATTGTCTGAAGTTGGCCGATGATGGTAATGCCGTGATTTCCAATTTTCTCCAGTTTTAATCTTACAGTTTGTCCTTTATCTAGTAGAGGTAGATAGTCAGAAGATACGTAGTAAGTGATTAGTACTTCTCTTGTATCTGTGATGACAGGGAATATTTGAGCAATTTCTGTACCAGTTGGAATTCTATTTTTACCTTCAAATTCACTGTTTAAGTGAATGATACCTTTACTTGGAGCGGTTAAGGTATTGTTTTCTAAGCGCTGTGTGGCTTGATCTAGTTGTACTTTTAATTCTGTTAATTGGTTCTCCACGGTTAGTTGTTGCTGTGAGGCTGTCTGTAAAAACTGAGTGCGGAGTATTTCAATTTTGGTTGCTAAACTGTTATCATAAGTTGCTACACTTCCGATACCAGCTTGCTGAATTTTGAGGCTTGCGATAGATGATTCCAGACCTGCAATACTTTGATTAATTTGAGATAAAAATGGCTCCTCTGCAGTTCCTTGTGTTTGTCCTTGTGAGGCTACAAGATAACGATTCAAAATTGACTGGTGCGGATTGCCAGTTGGTAAGCGAGCCCTTTTATTTATGATAGCATCTCTCAGCTCTTGATATTCTCCAATTTGTTGTTGAACTTTTGTGATTTCTTGTTCGATGGCTGATGAACTGCTATTGGTAAGATTGGCTTGATTTGAAACTTCAGTGTTAGTCTTTGAGATACCTAGCTCAGTATCATGAGCTTGTTTAGTAAAATTCCTAAAGGTATTATGGTAGCCAAATTCATCCTCGCCAGAAAAAAGATCAGTCGCTTTTTCTAAGCTTTGTCTCAAAATTCCAAGTTCTTCTTTTTGCTTCTCAAGTCTGTGTAATTGAGTTTCTAAGGCAGTTTTCTGACTTTCTTCCATTGTTTCAGAGTATTTGATGAGTAAGTCACCTTTTTCAACTACTTGATTTGCAAATAAATGATTAGCTAGGATAGGATTATCACTGGTCGATTGAATGGATGCAATGACACTTGTAGGGGTGATTTCCCCTTGGGAAGTAACAGTAATTTCTTTTGTGGCAACAAGGGAGAAAATCAAGATGAAAGTAAACAGTAATGAAAGAGGTATAATTAACACTGTCGCATAGTTATGGTAACGTCTCTGATAAAACTCGACGCTTCTAAAAAGATTAGGATTCATGACATTCTCCTTATTTGTTGAATAGATGGTGGTAGAAGCCTTGCGTCTGCATTAACTCTTGATGACTACCAACTTCAATGATTTTCCCCTGGTCAAGAACAATGACACGGTTAGTCCGTTCAGCTATACTGAGACGATGGGCTACAAAGAGAATGGTTTTATCAGTGAGGGACATAAGATTATCTATAACTTTTTTCTCAGTCAAGACATCAAGACCGCTAGTAGCTTCATCTAGTATTAAAACAGGAGCTTTAGTTAAAAGAGCACGAGCGAGAGCGATTCGTTGCTTTTGTCCTCCTGATAGACCAGCTCCATCAGAGAGCTGAGTTTGATAGCCCATAGGCATTCTTTCAATGTCTTGACGGATTTCAGCTAATTCACAAGCTCTTAGAATATCTTCTTGGCTAATCATATGATTACCGCCCAAGGTTAAATTTTCCAAGATAGAGCCATTAAAGATATAGGCTTGTTGAGGTAGGTAATTGATATGACGGCGCAAAACTTTTTTATCAATGTTTTTAATATCCTGATGATTGATGGAAATATGTCCTTTGTAGGGTTCAAAGAAATTGACAATCATTTTGGCTAAAGTTGTTTTACCAGAACCACTAACTCCAACTAGGCTAACCTTATCTCCTTGTTTAATCGTGAGATTAATATCTGTTAAGGTATCTCGTCCAAAACCATACTTATAAGAAAGGTCATCAAATTCAATATCGCCCATCAAAAAATGTGAATGAACAGGATTTTCTTGAACTTGAAATTCAGATTCGACTAGATAGACTTCGTTCAAACGGTTATTAGCAACCTTCGCAGATTGGAGTTTGGTTTGGAGGTTGATAATATTTTCCATAGGAGTTGTAAAGTAAGAAAGAAGTGTGTTAAAGGTAATCAGCTGACCGATAGAAATTTTACTCGACATGACTAATTGAGCGCCAAACCATAGGATAAGGATATTCAGAACTAATTTTGTTCCCTGCTTTAAACTCGTTTGTAAAATAGAATATTTACTGAGTTTAAAGGATTTTTCCAAATACTCTACAAATTCGCTGTCTATATTTTGATAGCGATTTTCTTCACTCGTGAGCGACTTTATAGTTTCAATCCCGTTGATATCTTCGATAATGGCAGAGCTAACCATAGAATTACTTTGCATGACATCATGGTTCATTTTTTCGAAAGGCTTCATAAAAGAAAAGATGATGAACATGTATATAGGAATGGAAATAAGAGAAAGAAGGAAGAGATTAGGGTTTTGTGCCAGTAAGACGCCCCCTACAAGAATCAGAATAGAAACATCCAGAAAAAGAGAAAGAATGGTAGAAGCCAAGGCATCTATAATAGAGTTAGCATCTGTGAACCGTGAAATGATTTCTCCTGTACGACGTGTCGCAAAGAAAGACATAGGAAGTTCAAAAATATGGCGAATATAGGATAAAATCACATCAATGCTTAATCTCTGGCTCAGAACGGTTAGGAGATAATCTCTGGAGAAGCTCATGACTTGTTGGAGGATATAGGTGATAACCAGACCAACTGAGATGATTCCTAAAGTTGATTTCATCTGATTTGGAATGTATTCATCCAAGATTCCTTGAAGATAATAAGAACCACCTATATTGATAATCGTGACCAATAAGCTTGAGAGAACAATGTAAGCAATGAGAGATTTTTGTTTGAAAATCAGAGGAAGGAAGCTTAGTAGGCCATTCTTTTTATCTTTATGGGGTTGATAGCTGGGTTTGGGAGCTAGAAAAATAGCTACTCCAGTCCATTCAGAGAAAAAGCGTTCTTTTGACATTTTGGTGATTTTTACAGAAGAGTCAGGATCACCAATAATCAGATAGTCTTTCTTTGTTTGATAGACAACATAGTAATGTTGGAGTTTTCCTTCTTTGTTAACGTGAACGATAAAAGGATAGGGGACATCACTCATATCAAAGAGAGTTTTATCTGCTTGAACAGGTCTTGTTTCAAAGCCCATTTCATCAGCGGCTTTTACAATGCCAAGAGCAGTCGTCCCTTCTTTATTGGTCTTTGCAAGTTCTCTCAAGTGAGCTAGAGAAAAATCTGAACCATAGAATTTAGCAATCGAGGCTAAGGCAGCAACACCACAGTCTCTAGCATCTATTTGAGGAACAAATGTACGTTTATAAGAAGTCATTGGCAATTCCTTTCATATAGTGTATATGTCTATTATGCCAAACTTTGCTAAAAAACTTCTTGTTAAATCGTAAATGGTATTTATATTGTCATGAACAGTAATTTTTATTAAGTAAGATGAACCATCGATTTTTATAGTTGATGATAGTATATATTAGTTTTAGGCTTTGATAAAATTTATTAAAAACATTTCGTGATGAAAAAAAGACATTTTATGATTTTAAAAAATGATATTAGTTAATTATGATATATTGATGTTGTCAAGGTTGCAACAGGACAAAAATTAAAAATAAAAAGGAGTATTTGTCATGGATACAAAAATGATGTCACAATTTTCTGTTATGGATAATGAAATGCTTGCTCGTGTTGAAGGTGGAGATAAAGTAGGGGCTGGAGAAGTTGTTCAAGCATTAGGAATTTGTACAATAGGAGGTGCAGCTCTGGGGAGTGTTATCCCAGTTGTGGGAACTCTTGCCGGCGGGGTTTTAGGAGCACAGTTTTGTACAGCGGCTTGGGGAGCTTTTAGAGCAAGTTAAACTTTTAGCGATATAGTAGATTGGAAATAGTAGTAAAAGGAGGTGATTTATATGAAATACAGATTATTTCTTATTATTTTCTTGAGTAGTGTTTTGGATATTCTTTTAGGTACATTTTTGAAAATCTCGAATGTATCGATTGGGTGGATTGTTCTCTACAGTGGCTTATTTGAAGCAGGAGTTTTCCTTCTTGCTAATAAAGGTTTGGCGGTAAAAATCAAGGAATCAGACATTCAAAAACGCTTTAAATTTATTTTTGGAAAAACGGTATGGTTTCAAATTCTTTTGCTCATCTTTTTGGCGGTAAAACTTTATCTTGGTTTGGATGAGAGACTGATTTTACTTTATGGAAATATTTTCATTGTCTTTAATGCCTTAGTTTATCTTTTGTCTACTAGCCAAATTAATTTAACAAAGAAAGTGTGAAAAGAATGGAACAATCAGTAAATAATTTTATCATTTTATCCGATGAAAAATTAACAATGATAACAGCTGGTGATAAACAACTTGCAGACAGATTTTTAAGTGGAGTAGGTGGTGCAGTTGAGGGGCTTTCGCTTTGTGCACAGACAATCCCCTTCCCAACTCCGCAGATTTATTTAATTTGTGCAGCTGGTGGGGCGGCAGCTTCAGTTTTATGGCCACATTAGAGGATTTAGTTAGGATATAGAATTATTAATCTGGGTATCTCTTTACGCTTATACTCTCTATACTGTATAGGAACGTATCATGTATAAACACTTATTTTTTCCATATTCAAAAATCTTAGACTGGTTGACACCCTATATTCTAGTCTTGGCTTCTGACACCATTGCATTTAATGTTTTTGTGCTAACCTTTGTATCTGTAGTGGTTTTTTCTTTCCTGAATCCCATGCTAGCTTTTATAGCTATATTCTTAGGGGCTGGCTATGTTGTCGGGTTTTGGTTATTAAAATGGTTTGTTTTAGAGAGATTGGAGGTAAAGGATGACTTGTAGGAAGGTGTACTTAGTGTTTAAGTGGTTATCTTTATGGTCGTTTTCAATAAAGATTATACCTTGTTTTTGATTTTTAGTATAGTAACGTCAAATGTAGCTCCTTACATTCATTCCTAACTCCTAAAATAAGAATCACTGCTTTCCTCAGGTTGGTCTGGGGAGGGCAGTGGTTTTTTACCTTATTTAGATAATTATCCGAATTAGATGATATAAACAATATTAAAATGATAACAGATGATTAAAATATTAAAATTTCTTATATCTTTATTAATTTTTCTTAAGTAGATTTTTAGAATAAAGTAGCTTATAATAAGAGTACAATGAAAGCGCTTAACATTGTGAAAATTCATCTTGTTCTGATTTAAGAGATCTATAGATACAAATTTTTAAGCAGTCGTATATAGATGTATGTCATTTACACAGTTCTATATACTTAAAAATTTATAGAATGATCAATTTAAACGAGGTAGGTGAAAAAATGATAAAAGTTGTTCTCTATTCTTTTTAGGAACAAGAAATTTTACATGAGGTTATTCAAATGAAAAAAACACCCAATCGATGGTTAATTTTGGCAGCAGCCATTTTAACGAATCTATCTCTAGGTGCTGGTTACGCCTGGTCAGTCTTTCAAAAGGCGCTGCTAGAAACCAATGCTAGTCAAGGATGGGTTCAAGCCCAAACTTCTTTGGCCTTTAGTATTTCTTTTGCAATGGTACCTGTTGGTATGATTATTTTCGGTCCTAAGGTTGATTCAGCAGGACCTAAGAAATTTGTATTCCTAGGTGGTATTCTATTCGGTGCTGGTATGTTTGCTACTGGATTTGCTACTTCTCTTCCAGTCCTGTACCTCACTTACGGGGTTGTCCTAGGACTTGGTATTGGTTCAGCTTATGGAGCATCTACTTCAGTTGCCACTAAGTGGTTCCCAGATAAAAAAGGTTTAGCTGGTGGTTTGACAGCAGCAGGTTTCGGGTTAGGCCCGCTCATTATCGGTCCAGTTGCCAAAGCTTTGATTGCTTCTATGGGTGTTTACTCAACATTCAAAGTATTGGGTATCATTCTTCTAATTGTTATTTGCACTTCTTCATTGGTAATGGAAAAAGCTCCTGCAGCAGCGTCGGCAGCTGGAACAGCTCAACCAGAAGGTAAAACTTACAAAGAAATGCTTCGTGATGGAAATTACTGGCTTCTATGGTTGATTTACGTTCTTGGTGCTACTGGTGGAATGATGATTATCGGTACTGCAGCATCAATTTCTGACCAGTATAAACTTGTAGGAGAAGCTACACTATTCGTTATGCTGGTATCTATCGCTAATACATTTGGTCGTATCTTCTGGGGTACGGTATCTGATAAGATTGGTCGCTATCCTACCGTTATTGCCATGTTTGGAGCGGTTGCTACTGGTTTGTTGCTCACAGCCTTATTCAAAGGTCCTGGAAGCATCTTGGCCATCCTTGGAATTATGATGGTTGCCTTGTCATTTGGAGGCTTCCTCGGTTCATTCCCAGGAATTACTGCTGAAAACTGGGGAGTTACATACGTAGGGACAAACTATGGATGGATGTTTACTGCTTATGGCGTAGCTGCTATTGCTGGTCCTCAGTTAGGAGCACGTCTTGCACAGGAAAACCAAGGAGATTATACAATGGCCTTCTTTATCGTTATCGGCATGGCTATCCTTGGTATTCTACTCCAACTGTTCTATATGGCTAAAGCTAAAAAAGTTTAAAAATGAATCCTTGGAAAATCCAAGGATTTTTTAAAATATGATTGATACTAAGTGTAGTGTACAAGAAATTTTTTTCTAAATTGAAATATAGCAATTTCCAGTCAAATAAATTGCATTCGTTTTCTCAAGCAGGTATACTAGTATGGATAAATAAAAAATTTAGAAAATTTAAGAATAGAAAAGAGAACAAATCTTATGGCAAAAGATATTCGTGTCTTACTTTACTACCTTTATACTCCAATTGAAAATGCAGAGCAATTTGCTGCAGACCACTTGGCTTTCTGTAAATCAATCGGCCTTAAAGGCCGTATCCTAGTCGCTGACGAGGGAATTAACGGAACAGTTTCAGGTGACTATGAAACAACTCAAAAATACATGGACTACGTTCACAGCATCCCAGGCATGGAAGACCTCTGGTTCAAAATTGACGAAGAAAGTGAACAAGCTTTCAAGAAGATGTTTGTTCGCTACAAGAAAGAGATTGTCCACCTTGGTTTGGAAGACAACGACTTTGACAATGACATTAACCCACTTGAAACAACAGGTGCTTACTTGTCTCCAAAAGAGTTCAAAGAAGCCCTTCTTGATAAAGATACCGTTGTCCTTGACACACGTAACGATTATGAGTACGACCTAGGACATTTCCGTGGGGCTATCCGACCAGACATCCGCAACTTCCGTGAATTGCCACAATGGGTTCGTGATAACAAGGAAAAATTCATGGACAAGCGTGTCGTGGTTTACTGTACAGGTGGCGTTCGCTGTGAGAAATTCTCAGGCTGGATGGTTCGTGAAGGTTACAAAGATGTTGGTCAATTGCACGGAGGAATCGCAACTTACGGTAAAGACCCAGAAGTCCAAGGTGAGCTTTGGGATGGGAAAATGTACGTCTTTGACGAGCGTATCGCCGTAGATGTCAACCATGTCAACCCAACTATCGTAGGGAAAGACTGGTTTGATGGAACACCATGTGAACGTTATGTCAACTGTGGAAATCCATTCTGTAATCGTCGCATCCTGACGTCAGAAGAAAATGAAGACAAGTACCTTCGTGGATGCTCACACGAGTGCCGTGTTCACCCACGTAACCGCTATGTTTCAGAAAATGAATTGACACAAGCTGAAGTGATCGAGCGCCTAGCCGCTATCGGTGAAAGCTTGGATCAAGCAGCTACTGTATAAGATCAAACAGTCCTCAGGGGCTGTTTTTCTATGCTTTGTACTCAAAAATCTAAAGTTTGTTTCTGTATCTTTCAGGAAAATAAGGTATACTGTATGTAAACGATTTCAAAGGAGCCCAGTTATGGCGAAAACATTTTTTATTCCAAATAAACAGAGCATTTTAGGAGAACAGGAGATTTTGACTGCCAAGTCGATCTTGGCCTTGGTAGATGGCTTGGAGTCACATAGCTATGATGCAGTCTATCTCCGTCAGCCTCTTAACCGTCTCGAATATATCGAGTGTGCGATAGTGGGGCAATCACAATTTCTCTTTAAAGTTAGCTATGCTGATGGTCAAAAGGCTTACCGTATCGATCTTCCTGACCTATTAACGAAGACAGACTGGCGGATTATCAAGTCGTTTTTAGATGCCCTGCTTGCTTATACAGGAACTGAGATTGAAGGACTAGATGGTTTTGATTTTGAAGCGTATTTCCAGGCAAGTATTCAAGCCTATCTAGCAGACACTGTAGCCCATTTTACGATTTGCCAAGGAATTTTTAATCCTGTTTTCTTTAGTCATGAGGATTTGAAAAGCTTTTTAGAGGAAGATGGCTTGGCTCAATTTGAAGCGCGTGTACGTGCGGTTCAAGAGACAGATGCCTACTTTGCAAGAGTTTCCTTCTATCAGGATGGAGGAGGGCAAGTGCATGGCGTTTACCATCTGGCTCAAGGAGTCAAGACAGTGTTGCCGAGAGAACCATTTGTTCCTGTAGCCTATATGGAGCAATTGGTGGATAAGGAAGTCCAGTGGGAAATCGACTTGGTTCAAATTACAGGAGATGGCTCTAAACCAGAAGACTATGAAGCCATCGCTCGCTTGGACTATGCAAAATTCCTAGAGTCATTACCATCAGAATCTTACCACCAACTAGATGCCAATCAATTAGAAATACAACCCATCTTAGACAAAGATTTTAAAGCATTAGCACAAGAAGAGTAAAGCAGAAGCAGGTCAATCGACTTGCTTTTTGATATATAAAAAATCCTGCCATGGAAGACAGGATTGCTACTCAATGAAAATCAAANNTTGTAGATAAGACTGACAAAGTCAGGAACATATATCTACGGTAAGGCGAAGCTGACGTGGTTTGAAGAGATTTTCGAATAGTATGAAGTTTAAAGAAAGGTTAAGATACGGAGATAATCCCCAATCAGTGCCACTTCAGCTACAAAGAAGAGGAGGATAATGACTCCGTTCACAAGGACAGATAAGAATAACTGATAGAAGGAGTCGGTTTCACTTGCTTGACTAGGTCTCGTAATGATATGGAGGCTAGCAAGCAGAATGATTCCAATGCTAATCACACACAAAAGGGCTGAAAATCGTAGGCTATCAAAGAAGGCAAAGAAACTAGCAATGGCAGTTAGGAAGATTGGAATTGCCAAGAGTTGACTATATTGTTGGAGAACCTTTTCTAGCGTCCAGTCCTTTTCTTGGTAGATAAATCGTCTCACAACGAAACTGCCCAAGAGGAATGAAAAGAAGAAGAGTGTTGTTGCTACTAGGATAGAGATAATCGAAAAGAGATTTAATGAAGCAAATTGTTCAGGGAAGTGATTATGCATAGTTGCTATATGTCCATAGTAAGCATGTTTGATGTGGTAGATACTAAAGAAAAAGGAAGATGCAGAAAACAGAATGAGCAAGAGAAAGGCTGTGTAGCTGTGTGTGCTACTTGTTTCAAGCTTGCTTGTAGGAGATTTGAGAGCCTCCACTAGCCAAGACCAAAAATCAAGCACTTGCTCTTTCCATCTATCCGTAGATTTTGGAGCTTGGTCGGGAATATAAGGACTTTCTAAGGATTTACTGAGAAGAAGTGGCTCTTTCGTAGTTGTTTTTTGCTGAGGAAGTGCTTCTGGACTCTCTTCAGCTATAGTGACTTTTTCTGTTTCTTTAGAAAGGTCTGGCTCTTCTTCAGTAGAATTAGATGCTTTCTTTTCTTCTATTTCTGTTCTCGCTTCACCGCCTTCAGGAGTTTCAATTTTCTCTTCTTGCTGGCTTTCCAATTCGACCTCAGCTTGAGAGACTTCCTCCTCTACTTGAGTATTTTTTTCAATTGGTGTATCGAGATCGGCTATCGTTTCTTCAGCCTTGTCTGCAACCTCTTGAGCTTGCTCTTCAGGCTTGTTCTTGCTTGTTGTTTTTACAAAATCATTACTTTCAAACCATTCTTGTTTCATGGTAGAACCTCCTTTTTAGTTAGATAAATATGCTTCCATAGTAGCAGATGTAAGCGTTTTTGTCAACGTCTGCTTGGTGTGGATATTAGCTCAATATCATCATCAGATCTCGCAATGAGTTGATTCTTGACATCGGTTTTTTCAGTTTTGTAAGGGTTGCTTAATTCCGTGCCTCTTGATTCAGGCTCTTCTCTTGTGAATTGGAAGATAGACCCATAGTTACTTGAGACGTCCCAATTAATTCGTTGGCTTTCTTTCTGGTCTAGGATGATTCGGAGATAATCTTTGGCAATCAGTTCAACCTTACCATGGACTTGGATATTTTCAGCGTGGAAGTGATTTTCTGTTGATTCTAGCTGACTATCTGTAAAATCTGTATCAAAGATATTGACGATATTGGGCGTTGTGAGTTTACTGTTTTTGATACGGCTTCCTTCAATTCGGAGGATATAGCTGTTTGTATTGAGGGTCGCATTTTCAAGGCTAGCATTTATGATGGTGGTTTGTCCGCGATTGGCTGAGATGTTGATCCCTTTTAGAGTTCTCCCTTTCGGTAGTCCGATGATGACATCATTAAAACGATTAGATGAACTACTTACAATATGGAGAATCCCATCAATTCCAGAAGAGATAAATGGACTTTCAGACAGTTTCTTATCAGTGAGACTCAGAGTTCTATCGTTCTGATTGGTGATAAGATCATGGTGAGCAGAAAGTGATGGATGGTAAGAAATGTGGATTTGATCATCGAAAGAGTCTGTGATGGTCAGCGCGTGTTGGTGGAGAGTAATCTCTAGGTTTTCGACTTCCTTACCAAAGGTCAGCTCTTCCATCCGACTATCATAGACAGGCTCCTTGGACATGGCAAGTAGGCTCTTAATCCCGTCAGATTGGATCCCTACAAAAAGCAGGATAAAGCCGATAACGGTAGTCACCACACCAAAAATGAGAAATCCTTTTGTCAATTTACGCATGCTGGTCACCTCTCTTTCCTTTTTTAAGAACAAATTGCACCAAGCGAACAATGAGTAGACCGAAGAAGCGGGCTACATAGGAAATACCTAGTAAGACTAGTGAAGAAGCACCGATAGCCAGTAAACCAGAACCAAAAATCAAGATAAAGGCTGGTTTGGCTTGGGCTAGGACAGTGAAACTTTCAACTAAAAATAGGAATCCGCCGATGATACCCAGTATGGAAACCGCAAAGAAAGCCAAGATGACAGTCAAGGCTGCCACAAGGATTGCGAACAGGGTCACGAGGATGGCGATTCCCAGAGGAATCCCGATGGGTGCTGCAAGGAGGGCTAATAAGGCGATATGCAAAATTTGTCGGTTATTTTTTTGAGCGGGTGCCTCATTGATTTTTTTATCGAGAAGATTAGAGAGGACTTCGTGGGCCGCTTCTTTGGGAGTTCCCAAGCTAGCGATAAGTTCTTCTTCTCCTTCGACTCCAGCATCATCAAAGAGTTCCCTGAAATAGTCCATGGCTTCAATTTGGTCAGCTTCAGGCAGTTTTTTGAGATAGAGTTCTAGCTGAGTCAGGTATTCAGTTCTTGTCATGGCGGATACTCCCTTCTATGATGCCATTGATGGTGTCTGTATAGAGTGCCCATTCATCTTTTAGGGTCACGAGCTGTTCTATACCACCATTTGTCAAGGAGTAGTATTTGCGCATGCGACCTTGGAACTCTCTAGAATAGGTTGTCAGAAAGCTATTGCCTTCCAATTTTTTGAGAATGGGATAGAGTGTGGATTCTTTGATATTAGCGATCAGCTTAATGGTTTGGCTAATCTCATAACCATAAGAATCCCCTTTTTCCAGTACGGCCAAGATGAGAAATTCAATCAAGGCAGAGGATGTTGGAAAGTACATGGGAAACCTCCTTTTCTAATGTGTAGGATTTTTATATATAATTTTTCTACACATACATTGTACATCTAAAAGAAAGCCCTGTCAAGAGAAATGTGTAAAATTTTTATATATAAAAAACTTCTAGGAAAAACTAGAAGTTTAGAGGATTTTATCAGCTCTGTCCACTGTAAAGAGGGCCACAGTCATCAGAATATCGACGAGCAAGAGGGCAGCTACAGCTGGTACCCAAGAGTGGAAAAGGTCAAAACTGTAACCAAAGAGGGTTGGCCCAAAGGCCGCTAGAATATAGCCTCCTGTTTGAGATAAGCCAGACAATTGGGCAGTCTTTTCAGGGGCGCTTGTCTTAAGTGAAAAGTTGACCATGAGATAGGGGAAGAGGGCGCTGGTTGCGGTTCCGATGAGGAGATGGATGGCAAGCCAGTAAATGAAATTACCGACTGGTAAAAAGAGCATGGAAATGCCGACCACACCAGCTAGTGAAACCAAAGTGAGCATGAGCTGACGGTTGCGAGTTGACAAGCTGGTTGTCAGGCTTGGGATGGTCATTGAAAAAGGAATGCTGATCAGCGAGAAGATAGATGTCAGCAAGCCAGCTTCGTGGCTGGATAGGCCTGCGTGGATAGCCATGGTAGGTAGCCAGGTCATAGCAGTGTAAAAGAGCAAGGATTGAAAACCTGCAAAGACAATCACTGCCCAGACCTGTTTATTACGCATGACCTTTGTTTGGCTTTTTTGTTTGGTTTGTGGAGCCAGTCTGTGATTGTAGCGGTGATTTGGGAGCCAGACCAAAAAAGTTGCTAGACAGAGTAGGGTGAGGAGGAGGATAAGTCCTTTCCAAGAACTGGCTTGTGTAATAGGCACAGCCAGATAGGAAGCCAGAGCTGTCGCAATCCCCATAGACGTTACATATAAGGTGGTCAGAAAACCAATTTTCTTTGGTTGATTGGCCTGAATAAGACTAGGAAGCAGCACATTGATGACTGCGATACTTGCCCCAACCATCAAGGTTCCTAGATAGAGCAGGGGCAGATTGATTAGTCGAATAAGTGAGCCAATGGTCAAGAAGAAGAGGCTGTAGGTAAAGAGATGCTCCAAGCCGATTTTCTGAGCCAGTCGGGTAGAAAATAGCGAGAAGAGGGTGAACATGAGGAGAGGCAGGCTGGTCAAGACACCAAGTGAACTAACTTCTACCCCCAGACCTTGCGAAATATCTCCCAAAATAATGGGTAAAACAGTAAAAGGAGTCCGCAAGGAAACACCAATCAGGATAATACCTGGAACAAAAAAGAGTGATTGCTTTTTCATAAAATACCTCTTCTAGCTGATTTTAATAACAGCTTATTTTAAGGCTTTTTCACTATAATGTCAAGTAAGGTTTCTGGCTTTCAAGATAAAAATGGGAAAGTCTTGAAAATTATGATAAAATAGTGGAAGGAAATCTATACATTGGAGAAAAACTGTGTCTGAAAAGCAAAAAATCAGCGTATTGATGTCGGTCTATATCAAGGAAAATCCGACATTTTTAAAGGATGCTATTGAGAGTGTTCAAAATCAGACCCTGAAACCGAGCGAGTTGGTTCTGGTTGAGGATGGACCTTTGACACCTGAGCTCTATCAGGTGTTAGACCAGGTGGAGGCTGAGTCTGAAATTCCAGTGAAACGCTGTCCTCTTGAGCAGAATCAAGGTTTGGGTCTGGCTCTTCGACAGGGTGTTTTGCAGTGTCAGTACGATATTATTGCCCGTATGGATACGGATGATATAGCTGTTCCAGATCGTTTTGAGAAACAGGTTCAGCTAATGGAGAAGGACAACCTCGACCTATTAGGTGGACATATTGCAGAGTTTATTGACAATCCTGATGAGATTGTTTCTTACCGTCGTGTGCCGACTCAACATGCAGATATTGTAGCTTATCAAAGGATGAGAAGTGCCTTTAACCACATGACTGTCATGTTCAAGAAGGATATGGTTCTCAAGGCAGGCAACTATGAGGATGGGCTTTATATGGAAGATGACCTCCTCTGGCTCAATATGATTGCTGCAGGAGCCAAGACTGGAAATTTGGATCAAATCTTGTGTAAGGTTCGTGTCGGGGCAGGGATGTTTGAGCGTCGTGGAGGACTGCGTTATCTCAAACTCTATCGTCAGGCTCGTCAACGAATGCTGAAGAGAGGGCAAATTTCTTACATGGAGTATGCCAAGAGTGTTGCGATTCAGATGGTAGTCGCCCTTTGTCCAGGATTTGTCAGACAGTTTATTTTTATGAAACTGTTACGAAAAAGCAAGTAAAAGATTGTAGCAAATCGTAAACTTTAGAAAAAGTGTTATAATAACAATATAATGCTCTTCGAAAATCAAATTCAAACCGCGTCAACGTCGCCTTGCCGTACTCAAGTACAGCCTGCGGCTAGTTTCCTAGTTTGCTCTTTGATTTTCATTGAGCATAATCATCCGGCTCTTTTAAGGAGGAGTAAATTTCTATGAATAAAAAACTCACAGATTATGTGATTGATCTGGTGGAAATTTTAAATAAACAACAAAAACAAGTCTTCTGGGGCATATTTGATATTTTCAGTATGGTGGTTTCCATCATTGTATCTTATATCTTATTTTACGGACTAATTAACCCAGCACCTGTTGACTACATTATCTATACGAGTTTGGCCTTCCTGTTCTATCAATTGATGATTGGATTTTGGGGGTTGAATGCTAGTATCAGTCGTTACAGCAAGATTACGGATTTCATGAAAATCTTTTTTGGTGTGACTGCCAGCAGTGTCTTGTCATATAGTATCTGCTATGCCTTCTTGCCACTCTTCTCCATCCGTTTCATCATTCTCTTTATCTTGTTGAGTACCTTCCTGATTTTATTGCCGCGGATTACTTGGCAGTTAATCTACTCTAGACGCAAAAAAGGCAGTGGTGATGGAGAACATCGTCGGACCTTCTTGATCGGTGCTGGTGATGGTGGGGCCCTTTTTATGGATAGTTACCAACATCCAACCAGTGATTTGGAACTTGTTGGTATTTTGGACAAGGATGCTAAGAAAAAGGGCCAAAAACTTGGTGGAATTCCTGTTTTGGGTTCATATGATGATCTGCCTGAATTAGCCAAACGTCATCAAATAGAGCGTGTTATCGTTGCGATTCCGTCGCTTGACCCGTCAGAATATGAACGTATCTTGCAGATGTGTAACAAACTGGGTGTCAAATGTTACAAGATGCCTAAAGTTGAAACGGTTGTTCAGGGACTTCACCAAGCAGGTGGAGGCTTCCAGAAGATTGATATCACAGACCTTTTGGGACGTCAGGAAATTCGTCTTGACGAATCGCGTCTGGGCGCAGAACTTACTGGAAAAACAATCTTGGTTACAGGTGCTGGTGGTTCAATTGGTTCTGAAATCTGTCGCCAAGTTAGTCGTTTCAATCCTGAACGCATCGTCTTGCTTGGTCACGGTGAAAATTCAATCTACCTTGTTTATCATGAATTGATTCGTAAGTTCCAAGGGATTGATTATGTACCAGTTATTGCCGATATTCAAGACTATGATCGTTTGTTGCAAGTCTTTGAGCAGTACAAGCCAGCTATTGTTTATCATGCGGCTGCCCACAAGCACGTTCCTATGATGGAGCGTAATCCAAAAGAAGCCTTTAAAAACAATATTCGTGGAACCTACAATGTTGCTAAGGCTGTTGATGAAGCCAAAGTACCTAAGATGGTTATGATTTCGACAGATAAGGCGGTCAATCCACCCAATGTTATGGGAGCAACCAAGCGTGTGGCTGAGTTGATTGTCACTGGTTTTAACCAACGTAGCCAATCAACCTACTGTGCAGTTCGTTTTGGGAATGTTCTTGGTAGCCGTGGTAGTGTTATTCCAGTCTTTGAACGTCAGATTGCTGAAGGTGGGCCTGTAACGGTGACAGACTTCCGCATGACCCGTTACTTTATGACCATTCCAGAAGCTAGTCGTCTGGTTATCCATGCTGGTGCGTATGCTAAAGATGGAGAAGTCTTTATCCTTGATATGGGCAAACCAGTCAAGATTTATGACTTGGCCAAGAAAATGGTCCTTCTAAGTGGCCACACCGAAAGCGAAATTCCAATCGTTGAAGTTGGAATCCGTCCAGGTGAAAAACTCTACGAAGAACTCTTGGTTTCGACCGAATTGGTTGATAACCAGGTTATGGATAAGATTTTCGTTGGTAAGGTTAATGTCATGCCTTTAGAATCCATCAATCAAAAAATTGAAGAGTTCCGCACTCTCAGTGGAGATGAGTTGAAGCAAGCCATTATCGCCTTTGCCAATCAAACAACCCACGTTGAATAAAAAAGAAAAACGCATATTATCAAGTTGTTCATAAGAACCTTGGTAATATGCGTGTTGTTATGTATAGATTGCCTCATTTTCTTCTGAAATGGAGTTGTTACCCAGTCTATGTTATTGAAAATACGCCAAAACCTCTAATGGTTTGTGGGCGATATAATCTGGTTGATAGTGTAGCAAGTCTGCTTGCTCTCCAAATCCCCAAGTGACGGCCAACTTCTGAATGCCTGTTTCTTGAGCTCCTAGCATATCAAACTTAGTATCTCCGATGATGATGGCTTGTTCTGGTGCTAGTTGATGTGTCTGCAAGGCTTGGCGAATGACATCTGCCTTCTGGGGTGCTTCAGGGCTGGAACCATAAATGCCATCAAAGAAATGATAGATGCCCAAGTTTTTAGTCATATCCTGAGCGGTTGGAGTATTCTTTGTAGTGGTGATGTAGAGTGGATAACTGCTCGATAACTCCTCAAGCAAGTCTACAATCTGAGGAAAGAGTTGAGCTTCATGGATGCCTTTTGCCTTGTAGTAAGAACGGTATATCTGCACGGCTTCAGAGATTTGTTCTTTAGGCAGGCAGGTCGTAAAACTACTTTCGAGAGGCGGTCCCATAAAACCACGAATCGTTTTGGCATCAGGGCTAGGCACTCCTAGCTCTTTAAAGGTATGGGTAAAGGCATTGTGAATCCCGATAGAACTGTCAACGAGGGTTCCATCCAGATCGAAAAAGATAGCTGTGATAGAGGTCATGGTTTCTCCTATTTGATAAGCTTATTCTCCGAAAATTTCTTTTTGGAGGCGACGACCAGTAGGGGTGGCCGCAAGTCCACCTTCAGCTGTTTCACGAAAGGCAGTTGGCATGCTTGAACCCACTTGGTACATGGCATCGATAACTTCATCCACAGGGATTTTAGATTCGATACCTGCCAGGGCCATGTCAGCTGCGATGAAGGCAAAGCTAGCTCCCATAGCATTGCGTTTGACACAGGGAACTTCGACCAAACCTGCAACAGGGTCACAGATGAGGCCCAGCATGTTTTTAATGACAAAGGCAATAGCTTGACTGGCTTGATAAGGTGTTCCACCTGCAGCCAGAGTCAAGGCGGCAGCACTCATAGCAGAGGCTGAACCAACTTCAGCTTGACACCCACCCTCAGCACCTGAGATAGAGGCATTGTTTGCGATGACTAGTCCAAAGGCACCAGCAGCAAAGAGGAAATCCAGTTGTTGCTCATGGCTGAGGTCTAATTTTTCAATAGCAGCAGTGAGAACGGAAGGGAGACAGCCAGCACTTCCAGCGGTCGGAGTGGCACAGACCAAGCCCATTTTGGCATTGTGTTCATTGACTGCGATGGCATTTCGGGCAGCCGAGAGAATCGTATAATCTGACAGAGTTTTTCCGTTTTTTATGTAGTGATCCAATTTGGCAGCATCTCCACCTGTCAGGCCACTACGAGATTTATTTTCATTGAGGCCGAGTTGGACAGAGGCTTTCATGACTTCCAGATTGCGTTCCATGAGAAGGAAGACTTCTTCACGTTCGCGACCGGTCAATTCAAACTCTGTTGTAATCATGAGTTCTGCGACATTTCCTTGAAAGTCTAGTTCTGCCTGCTCGACCAATTCTTTGATAGAATAAAACATGCTTCCTCCTATTTAAAGAAATTGACATTGTGGAGATGAGGGATTTTTCGAATTTCTTCGATAGCCTCATCACAGTTGCGACTGTCAACTTCGATAATCATAATGGCTTTTTCACCAGCTTTTTCACGAGTGACATTCATCTGGGCGATATTGATACCATAGCGTGAAAGGGCCTCCGTAACGAGGGCAATCATACCTGGAATATCTTGATGAACAATGATGATAGTCGGTGTATTCATATTGAGAGAGACGGCAAAGCCATTGAGTTCGGTTACCTGAATATTCCCTCCCCCGATAGAAATGCCAGTCACACTGATAGTTTTATGGGCATTTTTAACGGTAATTTTAGTGGTATTAGGATGCGGAGCATTGCTGTCTTTTTGAATAGTCCAGACAATCTTGATACCACGTTTGTGGGCAATCTCCAGACTGTTTGGGATTTCAGGATCATCTGTATCCATGCCCAAAATACCTGCAACAAGGGCTAGGTCTGTCCCGTGACCACGATAGGTCTTGGCAAATGAGTTAAAAAGTTGGAATTCGACTTCTGTCGGAGTATCATCAAAAATGGAAGAGACAATCTTCCCAATACGGACAGCACCAGCTGTATGGCTACTAGATGGGCCAATCATAACTGGTCCGATGATATCAAAGACAGATTGAAAACGAAGTGATTTCATCAGTTTCCCCTTATAAAAATTCTTATCTCTATTATATCAAAGAATGAGGGTCTTGGCTTTAATTGTGGATGAAAACCTTTTTACACTACAAATAGCATAAAAATAGTATCTTTTATGACAAAAAACACATTATTTAGGGAAATAAAAAATAATTTTGTAATATTTCTACATAAAAGTGTCAAGAAACGGTAATATTTAAAGGGTATGATAGAACTATAGAAAGAAGGAGAATTTTCAAATATGAAATCAACAACTAAAAAGATTAAAACAACTCTTGCAGGAGTAGCTGCCTTGTTTGCAGTATTTGCTCCATCATTTGTATCTGCTCAAGAATCATCAACTTACACTGTTAAAGAAGGTGATACACTTTCAGAAATCGCTGAAACTCACAACACAACTGTTGAGAAATTAGCAGAAAACAACCACATTGAAAACATTCATTTGATTTATGTTGGTCAAGAGTTGGTTATTGATGGCCCTGTAGCGCCTGCTTCAACACCAGCGCCAACGACTTATGCAGCTCCAGCAGCTCAAGATGAGGCTGTTTCAGCTACAGTGACAGAAACTACAGAAGTAGCAGAAGAAACTCCAGTAGTAAGTGAAACAGTAGCAGAAGAAACAGTTGCTTCAACTGTCAGCGGATCTGAAGCAGAAGCTAAAGAATGGATCGCTCAAAAAGAATCAGGCGGTAGCTACACAGCTACAAATGGACGTTACATCGGACGTTACCAATTGACAGATTCATACTTGAACGGTGACTACTCAGCTGAAAACCAAGAACGTGTAGCAGATGCCTACGTTGCAGGACGTTACGGTTCATGGACAGCCGCCAAAAACTTCTGGCTTAACAACGGCTGGTATTAAGAACTAACGAACAGAATAATATGAAAAGGTCGAGGAACTCCCTCGACTTTTTATCTTTTCTTCGATTGATAATAGATCTCCACTTCTTTTTTGAGATGAGACAGCATAGAAGTTTCCTCGGTCAGCTCCAGAAGGGAGAACCCTTTTTGGATAAGTCTAGCGTCATCCCTACAAATCCCGATACGGACATAGGCGATAGCCAAGCTATCATATTTTTTCTTTTTCTTGGCATCCTCTAGTAAAGTATCGCAGATTTGTTGGCATATGTTTTTATCTTGATTGTATAGATAGAGTGTGGAAAGGTTGAGTAGGATTGTCATTCGCAAGTCATATAAATGTTGATAGTTTTTATAGATTTCCAAGCGTTGCAATATTTTTCCAGTGATGAGATGGAGGTGTTCAATGGGAAAACTGAAAAGAATGGTATTGAGGATTTTCAGGTCACTCTCATACCATGTATCTTGTTTTTCAATTTTTTCCCAAAGTTTTGTGATAGTCTGTTTTACTTGGTCTGACAGTTGCTCTGTACCATGTTGACGGATATGAATGACAATTTCCAGCATATCCCTTATTTCTTCTATAGGCAGGTCGTAGTGGGTTTTGAGATAGTCTTGGCATGTTTCAAAAAAATGAACTAGACTACTACTACCAATTATAGAAGTCATATTGAGATAAGTTTGCATGATTTCTGTTCGTTGGCTCGGCTGATAGAGATGGCAGATGTAGTCAAACTCTTCAAAACTCATATTGATTTGACGGAGAAGAAATTCCATATTTTCATATTTTGGAGTTGCCTTGCCACTTTCAATCTTTGATAGGCTAGTTCTTGAGAGGACATTTCCACAGACCTCTTCTTGAGTCAAGCCTTTTGATTCACGTATTTCTTTATAGACCTTTCCAAAATCATAACGCATAATTTTCTCCTTTTCGTGAAAAAAGTTAACAAATAATAAAATCCAATTAAAAACATTGTATCATAATAACAGGAATAGTAAAAAAGAAAACTAAAATAATGTGTGAAAAAAGTTAACTAATTTTAAAATAGAGTAAAGAAGAGGTATACTGTAGATACAAAATACAGGGAGGAATAAAAAATGGAAGTTATAAATGTAAGTAAGCATTATGGTCATTCAATCATTCTCAAAGATATAAATTTTGCACTTAACAAGGGTGAAATTGTTGGTCTAGTAGGGAGAAATGGAGTTGGTAAGAGTACGTTGATGAAAATTCTTGTTCAGAATAATCAACCGACTTCAGGGAATATTATAAGTAGTGATAATGTTGGGTATTTAATCGAAGAACCAAAATTATTTTTATCTAAAACAGGTTTAGAGAATTTAAAATATTTGTCAAATTTATATGGTGTTGACTACAATCAAGAAAGATTTGGAAGTTTGATCCAAGAGTTAGATTTGACTCAGTCTATTAATAAAAAAGTAAAGACCTATTCTTTGGGTACAAAACAAAAATTAGCTTTGCTTCTAACTCTTGTTACGGAACCTGATATATTGATTTTAGATGAGCCGACTAATGGTTTAGATATTGAATCGTCACAAATAGTTTTAGCGGTTCTAAAAAATTTAGCTTTACATGAAAATGTGGGAATTTTAATATCGAGTCATAAATTAGAAGATATTGAAGAAATTTGTGAGAGGGTTCTTTTCTTGGAGAACGGGCTTTTGACATTTCAAAAAGTAGGAAAAGATAGTCATAATTGCTTGTTTGAGATAGCTTTTTCATCAGCTACAGATAGAGACATTTTCATTACCAAACAAGAATTTGGGGATATTGTTCAGGCAGAGGGACTGAAAATTACTATGTCTGGTAATATTCAAAGTAGTGAGCTTTTTAAATTTTTTAATGAAAACTCTATTAAAGTAGTTGATTTTGAAACTAAAAAAGAGACGCTTAAAGATATTTATCTAAATCGTTCAAAATAAAGGAAGGTTATAATCATGAAATTAAATAAATTGAATTTTCTTAAAGAAAATATAAGGGATTTATATTCATCAGGCGTAATATATCTCGGTTTGATTATCTCGTTTATACCGCCGATATTGGTTACATTCTTTATTCTAAATACTCAAGGGACATCACTTGGTATTAAGCATATTTCAAACTTTTATGCTATGCTCGGTATGTTAATGGCTGTTATACATGCTAACCGAATTATTAGCAGGGATTTTTCCCACAATACGATCAGTTTATTTTATAATCAACAGAAAAATCGGATGATTTACGTCTTGTCTAATTTTCTATATGCCATCTCAGTTTCCATTATTTATGCTTTGAATGGTATTGTGTTACTAGTCATCGTAAGTAAATTGGGTGTTCCAGGTGCTTTAGGATTAGATTTTATAGTAGCCATTGTAGTCAATACAATTTTGTTAGTCCTAGTTTATTTTCTATTATCTTACATTTTCTATTTATACAAATTGAAAAGTGGCTTGGTATTTGGTATTTTAGTAGCTTTACTACTCTTTGTCCCTAATATATTAAATACGATTATGATGAATACTAGTAATGATTTGTTTATCAAAGCAATTGAACTTCTTCCTTTTTATTCTTTACCTGTATTTGTGGCTTCAAATACGATGTCTATTAGTCAGTATCTTGTGGTAATCACTACAATCATCTTATTGTATTTTTTCACTCTCAAGAAAAGTAAGGAGTATTCATTTTAGTTTCGTTTAGTATTATTTTGAAGACTTAAAATCCAGCAAAAAATAAAAAGATGTTGCGCTGACTAAAGAAAATTAGAATGTATAACAGAGGTAAACAGATAATTGTAGGGGAATTAAGCCTTCTATTGATGAGCATGAATTTTCTTATAACATTATCCAACAAACTGACCTATGAAACTTCAAAAATTCAAAAACCACACGGTATTCCTTTCAACTTGATTGTATTCAAGACTGAAACTACTTGAAAATATTTAATATTTTTCTTTAATTGCTTGACAGGTTATATATGTTGATTTATAATATAGGTAAAGTAGGGATTGTGTAAGCGTTAACAAATACAGTGCCCTTAACTTTGTATTCAGCAAAGAATTATGATGCAGCTAGAAAAGAAAGAATTCTAGCTTGATACAATATTACCAGTCTTATTTAAAGTTGTTATGGAAATTTTTTCAAAATAGATAGGCCTCTGTTTTAGGCAGAAGCGTGAATCAGGAGGTTAAGTGATGAACTACAATTTAAAATATCTTTTATCAGGAATATTTGTCCTAGTCTTTATAGGTTTCCTAGTCTGGATGCGTTATTTTAATCAGAAGAAGGAAGAAGCGCATTCGGATGTGTCTTTTGAAACGAGGTTAGATAGTGAGGTCAAGGACTTATATAAACAACTAGGATTGGGTGAGGAGCCTCATTATTTCTTAGCCTATCGCTACCTACATCCCTGGTTTGATTTGGCGATTTTACCACCAACAGTTGAAATTTTCTTAACTAAAATAGCGCTGGTGATGGTGACTCCAGATGAACTACTGATAAGAAATCTTGGGAATGGGATGACTTTCACAAGTGAGCATCATCGTGATTTGCGGCAAGGACTTATCCGCATTCTAAAATCAGAGATGAAAGAATTTGAGATTCGTAACTGGAAAAGAGTTTTTATATTTGGCGATTTTTTGACAATTAAAACAAGCCAACATAGCTATTATTTACAGGTTAGAGATGATGGACTTCAAAAAGGAAGTCTTTCTACCAAACATTTCTCCGACTTGAAACGACAAGATTTTCTCGGATTATTAACAGATAAAAGAACATTCTGATAGACGATTGCTCTAGTGGCTTATTGTAAACTTTACAAATGAGCTGTAAATACTAGAATCTATTTAGAAAGGCAATTCCTATGAAAAATAAAATTTTAATCATTGTCTATCTTTTAGCCTCGCTAATCATCAGTTTTGTAATCTTTTCACTTTTGAATATTGATTTTAAATGGTGGACAACTCTGGCTATAAGTGCAGGATTTATTTACACCTATTTAAAATTTAGTAAAAAATAAAAAGTACCTGCACCTATCTCGCTTTCGTCTCTTCACGGGAGGTATCTCTATGAAAAAAATCAGTCATCTTTGTATGCTCTTGCTCTTGCTGTGTACTACGTTTTTTGTCCTGAATGTAAATGTTACACGAGAAATAGTGCGGATTCAGGAGATGGGCAAGACAACTTATTCATTTGACTTGTACTTGAAAGATGTCACTAAACCGACAGAAACGATTCTCCAGTTTTTTGAAGAGGTTGCAAGTCAAGACAAGGTCTCTATTATCAAAGTAGATAATGGCGATGAGGCCGTCAAGGCTGGTGTTTTTAATAAGGAAACCTTCCCCTATCAGGAGTTCGGTCTGACTTCTCTTGATTTTTCAAAGAATGAGAAGGGAGTCTATAGCAACCAGGACCTTCCCAATAATCTAGGAACCATTCCCACCTTTTTAAAGGTGAAACTCATTCGACTCCAGACCTTTCGATCCTATATTGAGGATAAATCCCATACTGTAAATGGGCGCTACATGATTACCTCCAGCAAAGAGATAGATCGTGATACCATTCTACAAAAGTGGAGTGATTTTTTCCAGATAGATAAGACGATTTTATTAGAACCCACTTACCGAAGTCAGGTTGGAGTGCTAAATCAAGAGTTGTTACTATCTATCATTATCTTTATCTTGGCAATCTTGCTTGTGATTTTAATGACAGTTTATCAGCCGATGATGGAGATGAAACGAGTGGGGGTTCAAAAGTTACTTGGTTTTCAAAGCAGGGCGATTTTAGCTGGTTTTGTAAAGACTAATTTTTATCTTCTCTTGGGTGGAAGTCTTGTCATTGACTTGGGACTATTTTTAGTGCTGGACTATAGACCAAAACTTTTGTTCCCAAGTTTACTCTTATCCCAATTTCTACTTTTACAGTTGTATTTGTTCATCAGTTGGCTGACCTACCTGATGATTCAGAAAATGACAGTCAGTTCCATGTTGAAAGGTTTTTCATCTGTCAAACTTGGTCTTATCTTCAATTATGTGATGAAAATAGGGACAACTATTTTACTGACGGCCTTACTGATTGGGGTGGGCAGAAGTTTAGAACAAGAAAACAAAGAACTTGCTTATCAGCAACAGTGGGTAAGTCAAGGTAATTACCTGACCTTGGAAACCTTCAAACTCAATGATAATCTGTGGCAAGAAGAGCTAGCAGGGTCAGGGAAATCTACAGATTATTTCTATCGATTTTATCAGGATTTGGTAGAAAAAACGCAGGCGGGCTATGTGCAGAGTAGCAGTCTTCCTGTAAAAAATTTTGTCCAATCAGAACAGATTCAGCAATATCAGTTAACAGATACGGTGGATGTTTACTATGCCAATCGCAATTTTCTAAAGAGCAAGGGATTCAAGCTACCAGATACCGGTATTAAAAAAGTTATTTTGATGCCAGCAAGTACGAAAGGTGAAGAAGATAAAAATCAGCTCTTGGGGAAGTTAATTGCCTTTCATTCGATGAAGTATGAAGAGCAGCAAAAACGAACGATAGAGGAGATGGATGTCGAGATTGCCTATTATGAAGGAGATTGGTCATTTTTCCCATATAGTGATAAGCGAAAGGAAAATCTCTCCAATCCAATTATTAGCTTGGTCAATGATTCTGATATGATGTGGGATGAGAAAGCCTCCCTGTCAACAACTGGCTTAAATAATCCGATTAAAATTGAAAATACGGTTCAACATCAAAAAGAGATTACAGAGTTAGTTGAGAAATTGTCAGATGGAAATTATTTAAAATTTTCATCGATTCAAGCAATTCAAGAGGGTATGGTTGATACCTATCGGGATTCTGTTCGTAATTTTAACGTTCTTTTTGCCTTATTTGCTCTTCTCAGTATGATTGTCTCCTACTTTTTACTCGTTACCACTTTCTTGTTGAAGCGCAGGGATATTATTACCAAGAAGTTTATGGGGTGGAAACTGGTCGATCGCTACCGTCCTCTCCTCGTTCTGCTCTTGCTGGGCTATAGTCTGCCTCTTCTAGTCTTGATTTTCTTTGCCCATGCGCTCTTGCCACTCCTACTTTTTGCAGGTTTTACATGTTTGGATATACTATTTGTGCTAGGCTTGGCTTCTAGGATGGAGAAAAGAAGTCTAGTAGAGTTATTGAAAGGGGGCATCTTATGATTGAGTTGGAAAATATTACCAAAATCATTGGGGGAAAAGTGATTTTGGATCACTTGTCTCTCAGGATTGATCAGGGGGATTTGGTAGCCATTGTTGGCAAGAGTGGTAGTGGTAAGTCGACCTTGTTAAATTTATTAGGTTTGATAGATGGTGATTATAGCGGACGGTATGAGATTTTTGGTCAGACAAATCTAGCGGTCAATTCTGCTAAATCACAAACAATAATCCGTGAACATATCTCTTATCTGTTTCAAAATTTTGCCCTGATTGATGATGAAACGGTCGAGTACAATCTTATGCTGGCGCTGAAATATGTGAAATTGTCCAAGAAAGACAAGCTCAAAAAGGTGGAAGAGATTTTAGAGAGAGTAGGTTTGTCAGCTACTTTGCATCAAAAGGTCTCCGAGTTGTCTGGTGGCGAACAACAACGAATTGCAGTTGCTAGAGCCATCTTAAAACCCAGCCAGCTGATTTTAGCCGATGAACCTACAGGTTCGCTGGACCCTGAAAATAGAGATTTGGTCTTGAAGTTTCTCTTAGAGATGAATCGAGAAGGGAAAACAGTTATTATTGTGACCCACGATGCTTATGTAGCCCAACAATGTCATCGGATCATTGAATTGGGCGAGGGGAAATGAGTTCGTTCAGCTCCTTTTGACTGACTGAATACTCATGTTTTCCAGAGAGAAATAGCATAAATACGCCTAGAAATGACATTTTTATGTAGTATTTCTAGGTTTTTTTGTTTTAAACTGAAAAAATTTTCAATTTAGGCTTGACAAACGATGAGGATAGTAGTATTATTTATACAACTAAAAAGAATAAACATAAAGGAGGCTTTGTTATGAATAAGATGAAGAAGGTGTTGATGACGATGTTTGGTTTAGTGATGCTCCCCCTACTATTTGCTTGTAGTAACAATCAATCGGCTGGAATTGAAGCTATCAAGTCCAAAGGAAAATTGGTTGTAGCCCTCAATCCAGATTTTGCTCCATTTGAATACCAAAAAGTGGTTGATGGGAAAAATCAGATTGTGGGTTCAGATATCGAATTAGCCAAGGCTATCGCAACAGAACTAGGTGTCGAATTGGAACTATCTCCCATGAGTTTTGACAATGTACTGGCTAGTGTTCAATCAGGAAAAGCCGATCTTGCCATATCTGGTGTTTCTAAGACAGATGAACGGAGCAAGGTGTTCGATTTTTCAATTCCCTACTATACTTCAAAAAATAAACTCATTGTCAAAAAATCTGACTTGGCCACTTATCAGTCTGTAAACGACTTGGCGCAGAAAAAGGTTGGAGCGCAGAAAGGTTCGATTCAAGAGACGATGGCGAAAGATTTGCTACAAAATTCTTCCCTCGTATCTCTGCCTAAAAATGGGAATTTAATCACAGATTTAAAATCAGGACAAGTGGATGCCGTTATCTTTGAAGAACCAGTTGCCAAGGGATTTGTGGAAAATAATCCTGATTTAGCAATCGCAGACCTCAATTTTGAAAAAGAGCAAGATGATTCCTACGCGGTCGCCATGAAAAAAGATAGCAAGGAATTGAAAGAGGCAGTCGATAAAACCATTCAAAAGTTGAAGGAGTCTGGAGAATTAGACAAACTCATTGAGGATGCCTTTAAAGCATCCATTGAAAAATAGAAAGAAGGAAAAGAACATGAGTAAAGAAAAAGTAATTTTGGCCTATTCTGGCGGTTTAGACACATCAGTTGCTATTATCTGGCTAAAGAAAGACTATGATGTTGTTGCAGTTTGTATGGATGTGGGTGAAGGGAAAGACTTGGATTTCATCCATGATAAGGCTCTCCAGGTTGGAGCAGTCGAATCTCATGTCATTGATGTTAAGGACGAATTTGCTACAGATTATGTGCTAGTGGCTCTTCAGTCACATGCCTATTATGAACAAAAGTATCCCTTGGTATCTGCCTTGAGCCGCCCTCTTATTTCTAAAAAATTGGTTGAAATAGCGCATCAGACAGGAGCGACTACAATTGCTCATGGTTGTACAGGTAAGGGGAATGACCAAGTACGTTTTGAAGTATCGATTGCAGCCTTGGATCCCAATTTAAAAGTGATTGCTCCAGTTCGTGAATGGAAATGGTCTCGGGAGGAAGAAATACATTATGCCAAGGAAAATGGGGTGCCTGTTCCTGCTGACCTTGACAATCCCTACTCTGTCGACCAAAATCTTTGGGGACGTGCCAATGAGTGTGGTATTTTGGAAAATCCGTGGAATCAGGCTCCAGAAGAAGCCTTTGGCATCACAACTTCTCCAGAGCAAGCTCCAGATATGCCAGAATACATTGAGATTGAGTTTAGTGAAGGTGTTCCAGTTTCCCTCAATGGAGAAGGGTTAAAATTGGCAGATTTGATTCAAAAACTCAATGAAATATCTGGGAAACATGGGGTCGGACGGATTGACCACGTGGAAAATCGCTTGGTTGGGATTAAATCAAGAGAAATCTATGAGTGCCCAGGGGCAGTGACTCTGCTGACAGCTCATAAGGAAATTGAGGATTTGACGCTTGTGAGAGAAGTGGCTCATTTTAAACCAATCATAGAAAATGAATTATCAAATCTCATTTATAATGCTTTGTGGTTTAGTCCGGCTACACAAGCCTTGATTGCTTATATTAAAGAGACTCAAAAAGTTGTCAATGGGACTGCAAAAGTCAAACTGTATAAGGGAAGCGCTCAGGTCGTGGCTCGGAAATCACCAAATTCTCTTTACGATGAAAATTTGGCGACGTATACTAGTGCAGATACCTTTGACCAAGATGCGGCTGTTGGCTTTATTAAGTTGTGGGGACTTCCAACCAAGGTTCATTCTGAGGTTCAAAAAAGTGCCAAATAGGGCGATTGGATAGAGAGGTGGATGTGATATGGCTAAGAATACAAAATTATGGGGTGGTCGATTTGAAGGTACTGTCGAAGACTGGGTAGAGCGCTTTGGTGCGAGTATATCTTTTGACCAGAAATTAGCTAAATTTGACGTGATTGGTTCTTTAGCCCACGTTCAGATGTTGGGTCAGACGGGCATTTTGAGTTTGAATGAGTCAGAAAAGATTCAAGCAGGCTTGAAAGAGCTTTTAGAAGAGCTAGAGGCAGGCCAACTTGACTTTGATATTGCAAACGAAGATATTCATATGAATATGGAAGTGTTGCTGACAGAAAAAATCGGTCCCCTTGCAGGGAAGTTACATACGGCTCGTTCTCGAAATGACCAAGTTGCGACAGATATGCACTTGTATCTCAAGGAGCAACTAGGTCATGTCCTAGATAAGCTGACTCATCTCAAGGGTGTTTTATTAGACTTGGCGGAAAATCATGTGGAGACGATCATGCCGGGCTATACCCATCTGCAACATGCCCAGCCTATTAGTTTTGCCCACCACCTGATGGCTTACTACAATATGTTTCAAAGAGACAGTGAACGTTTTGAATTTAACCAGCAGCATACAGACCTATGCCCTCTAGGTGCGGCAGCTTTGGCAGGAACGACTTTCCCCATTGATCGCCAATTATCTAGCGATTTGCTGGAGTTTAAGCAACCTTATACAAATTCTTTGGATGCTGTTAGTGACCGCGATTTTATCTTAGAATTTCTATCCAATGCCAGCATACTCATGATGCATATGAGCCGTTTTTGCGAAGAAATGATCAATTGGTGTAGTTTTGAGTACCAATTCATTACCTTGTCAGATACGTTTACAACAGGTTCCTCTATTATGCCCCAAAAGAAAAATCCAGATATGGCTGAGTTGATTCGAGGAAAGACTGGTAGAGTCTATGGGAATCTGTTTGGACTGTTGACAGTCATGAAGTCCTTGCCTTTAGCTTATAATAAGGATTTGCAAGAGGATAAGGAAGGAATGTTTGATACGGTCGAAACGATTTTAAATTCCCTCGATGTGTTGGCAGGTATGTTATCTAGTTTGCAGGTAAACAAGGAAAAAATGCAAGAGTCGACAGAGAAGGACTTTTCAAATGCAACTGAGTTAGCAGATTATTTGGCAGGGAAAGGCTTGCCATTTAGAGAAGCTCATGAGGTTGTGGGAAGATTAGTGCTAGATTCTATCAAGTCTGCTAAAAATATTCAAGATTGGACTTTGGAGGAATTACAAACCTATCATTCCCTCATTGCCGAGGATATTTATGTCTACTTGCAACCTAAAACTGCTGTTCAAAGACGAAATTCCTTGGGAGGTACAGGATTTGACCAAGTGAAATACCAAATTGCAGTAGCTAAGAAAGCGAATGAAGCTAGAAAGTGATAGATTGATAGGTTTAGAATAAGAGGTTGGTCTATTGACAGCCTCTTTCTTGTCTTCTCCAACCAAGCATGTTATAATGAATACTGCTCAAGCGACCTTCAATCGTGAAGCACACACGACCTTCAATCGTGAACTAGTCATTTCGTTTATCTTTTATTACGTCGTTAACTCGAAATGAGATGCAAGCTGAGCTAATTCAAGTTATGCTTGCGACTCGTTACCTATCATATTTTTATTTTAAGATGATAGGCTAAAATGGTCTCCCAGACCATTTTACTATTAAAAGCAAACGAAATGACTATACTCGAAGAAATTCTATTGAAAGTCATAGTAAATAGAATTTTGAGGGGTATAAATAAACGAATAGATGGGAGACTTACCATGAGTGATAACTCTAAAACACGTGTTGTCGTGGGGATGAGTGGTGGTGTTGATTCGTCGGTGACGGCTCTTTTGCTCAAGGAGCGGGGCTACGATGTGATCGGTATCTTCATGAAGAACTGGGACGACACAGACGAAAACGGCGTCTGTACGGCGACCGAAGATTACAAGGATGTGGCTGCGGTGGCAGACCAGATTGGCATTCCTTACTACTCTGTCAATTTTGAAAAAGAGTACTGGGACCGCGTTTTTGAGTATTTCCTAGCGGAATACCGTGCAGGGCGTACGCCAAATCCAGATGTTATGTGTAACAAGGAAATCAAATTCAAGGCCTTTTTGGACTATGCCATGACCTTGGGGGCAGACTATGTAGCGACTGGGCACTATGCTCGAGTGGCGCGTGATGAGGATGGCATTGTTCACATGCTTCGTGGCGTGGACAATGGCAAGGACCAAACCTATTTCCTCAGCCAACTTTCGCAAGAACAACTTCAAAAAACCATGTTCCCACTAGGACATTTGGAAAAGCCTGAAGTTCGCAGACTAGCAGAAGAAGCAGGCCTTGCAACTGCCAAGAAGAAAGACTCGACAGGGATTTGCTTTATCGGAGAAAAGAACTTTAAAAACTTCCTCAGCAACTACCTGCCAGCTCAGCCTGGTCGCATGATGACTGTGGATGGTCGCGATATGGGGGAGCATACAGGTCTTATGTACTATACGATTGGTCAGCGTGGTGGACTTGGTATCGGTGGGCAACACGGTGGTGACAATGCACCTTGGTTCGTTGTCGGAAAAGACCTAAGCAAGAATATTCTCTATGTAGGCCAAGGTTTCTACCATGATTCGCTCATGTCAACCAGCCTAGAAGCTAGCCAAATCCACTTTACTCGTGATATGCCAGAGGAGTTTACGCTCGAATGTACGGCTAAATTCCGCTATCGTCAGCCTGATTCTAAGGTGACCGTCCATGTCAAAGGAGATAAGGCAGAGGTTATCTTTGCAGAACCGCAACGCGCCATCACACCAGGACAGGCAGTTGTCTTTTACGATGGCGAAGAGTGTCTCGGTGGTGGTTTGATTGACAATGCCTACCGCGATGGACAAGTTTGTCAGTACATTTAGATTGACAAATTTTCTCAATTTGCTACAATAATAAAAGCAATAGAAATGATGGTCAAAGCTCATGGATGTTGCAGGCTTTTTTGTCCTGCACTTCTTTGGAGTTTTGACTGTTTTTGTGTCGTTTAGAGGAAAGGATAAAAATGACTCAACAAGACTTTCGGACAA
The DNA here is from genome assembly GCF_013277415.1 of Streptococcus sp. 68. Classification (GTDB taxonomy): domain Bacteria; phylum Bacillota; class Bacilli; order Lactobacillales; family Streptococcaceae; genus Streptococcus. The sequence continues at coordinate 202,009 of NZ_VMMX01000010.1, forward strand.
AAGTAGGAAATACGGTTTTTGGTGTTCGAGCGACAGCTTTGATTGTCCAAAATCGTAAGCTTCTAGTCACCAAAGATAAGGGCAAGTATTACACAATTGGTGGTGCGATTCAAGTCAATGAAAGCACGGAAGACGCGGTAGTCCGTGAAGTGAAGGAAGAACTGGGTGTCAAAGCTCAAGCTGGGCAGCTAGCTTTTGTGGTTGAAAATCGTTTTGAACAGGACGGTGTTTCCTATCACAATATCGAGTTTCATTATTTGGCGGACTTGCTTGAAGATGCCCCATTGACCATGCAGGAAGATGAGAAAAGGCAGCCCTGTGAATGGATTGACATAGACAAGCTTGAGGGTATCAATCTAGTTCCAGCCTTTTTAAAAATAGCCCTGCAAGATTGGGACGGCCAACTAAGACACATCCATCTTGAGGAATAGGAGAGAAATATGACTTATCATTTTACTGAAGAATACGATATTATTGTAATTGGTGCGGGACACGCTGGGGTCGAGGCTTCCTTGGCCGCTAGCCGTATGGGCTGTAAGGTCTTGCTTGCGACCATCAACATTGAAATGCTGGCTTTCATGCCTTGTAACCCCTCTATCGGTGGTTCTGCCAAGGGGATTGTCGTGCGTGAAGTTGATGCCCTCGGTGGTGAAATGGCCAAAACCATTGACAAGACTTACATCCAGATGAAGATGCTCAACACAGGGAAGGGGCCAGCTGTCCGTGCCCTTCGTGCGCAGGCTGACAAGGAGCTTTACTCCAAGGAAATGCGCAAGACGGTTGAAAATCAAGAAAATCTGACCCTTCGTCAAACCATGATTGATGAGATTTTGGTGGAAGATGGCAAGGTTGTCGGTGTTCGTACAGCGACCCATCAAGAGTATGCTGCCAAGGCTGTTATCGTGACGACAGGGACCGCCCTCCGTGGGGAAATTATCATTGGAGACCTTAAGTATTCATCAGGTCCTAACCACAGCTTGGCTTCTATTAATCTTGCTGACAATCTCAAGGAATTGGGCCTCGAAATCGGTCGTTTCAAGACAGGAACGCCTCCACGTGTCAAGGCTTCTTCTATCAATTATGACGTGACCGAGATTCAGCCAGGAGACGAAGCGCCTAATCATTTTTCATACACTTCACGTGATGAGGATTATGTCAAGGACCAAGTGCCATGCTGGTTGACCTATACCAATGGTACCAGTCATGAGATTATCCAAAATAACCTCCACCGTGCGCCTATGTTTACAGGTGTGGTCAAGGGAGTGGGACCTCGTTACTGCCCATCGATTGAGGACAAGATTGTGCGCTTTGCGGACAAGGAACGTCACCAACTCTTCCTTGAGCCAGAAGGGCGCAATACTGAGGAAGTCTATGTTCAAGGACTTTCAACCAGTCTGCCTGAGGATGTCCAGCGTGACTTGGTTCATTCCATCAAAGGTTTGGAAAATGCAGAGATGATGCGGACAGGTTATGCCATTGAGTATGATATGGTCTTGCCTCACCAGTTGCGTGCGACTTTGGAAACCAAGAAAATCTCAGGACTTTTCACTGCTGGTCAGACAAATGGAACGTCAGGTTACGAAGAGGCGGCAGGCCAAGGGATTATCGCTGGTATCAACGCGGCTCTGAAAATCCAAGGCAAGCCTGAGTTGATTTTGAAGCGCAGTGACGGTTATATCGGAGTGATGATTGATGACTTGGTGACCAAGGGAACCATTGAACCCTACCGTCTCTTGACCAGTCGAGCTGAATACCGCCTCATCCTCCGCCATGACAATGCTGATATGCGTTTGACGGAGATGGGACGTGAGATTGGTCTTGTGGATGATGAACGCTGGGCTCGCTTTGAAATCAAGAAAAATCAATTTGAAAATGAGATGAAGCGACTAGATAGCATCAAACTTAAGCCAGTCAAAGAAACCAATGCTAAGGTTGAGGAGATGGGCTTCAAGCCGTTGACCGATGCAGTGACAGCCAAGGAATTCCTTCGCCGTCCAGAAGTTTCTTATCAAGATGTGGTGGCCTTCATCGGACCAGCTGCAGAGGACTTGGATGACAAGATTATCGAATTGATTGAAACAGAAATCAAGTATGAAGGCTATATTTCCAAAGCCATGGACCAGGTTGCTAAGATGAAACGCATGGAAGAAAAACGCATTCCAGCCAATATCGACTGGGATGATATTGATTCTATCGCGACAGAAGCTCGCCAGAAGTTCAAACTTATCAATCCAGAAACTATTGGTCAAGCCAGCCGTATTTCGGGAGTAAACCCAGCAGATATTTCTATTTTGATGGTGTATCTGGAAGGTAAAAATCGTAGTATTTCTAAAAATCAAGAAAAGAAAGCATAGAGAAAAACAGCTCCGAAAATCGGGGCTGTTTTATGATTTATTCTTCATCTGGTGTGAGGATCATAGGGATGATGATCGGTTCACGTTCTGTATTTTCATAGAGGAAGGGGCGAATAGCGTTGACAATGGCACCATTGACAGATTGAACGCTAGCGTCCTTGTTTTTCAGTGCGATACGAATGGCATTGAAGAGGATTCGCTGGCTTTGGCGAATCAAGTCGCCAGATTCTCTCATGTAGACAAAGCCTCGGCTGAGGATGTCTGGACCAGATAGAATCATCTGTGATTTGAAGTCAACAGTTGCGACTGCCAGAACGACACCGTCTTCAGATAGATCACGACGATCTTTGAGGACAGCAGCACCGATTTCACCGATACGATTTCCATCGACATAGATATCTTGGGCGTTGAAATGACCTGCAATACGAGCTGAGTCAGCAGTAAGGGCAAGCACATCACCATTGCTCATGATAAAGATATTGTCCTTCTCAACACCAGTATCTACCGCTAGTCCAGCGTGGACTTTTTGCATGCGGTATTCACCGTGGACAGGCATGAAGTATTTTGGCTTAATCAAGCGGAGCATGAGTTTTTGCTCTTGCTGACCACCGTGTCCAGATGTATGGATATTATTCACTTTACCGTGGATAACTTCGACACCAGCTTCAGAAATGATGTTGATCAGCTTGTTGACGCTAGTCGTATTTCCAGGGATTGGACTTGAAGAGAAGATAACTGTATCACCTGGTTGGAGTTGTACCTGACGGTGGGTTCCGTTGGCGATACGAGAGAGGGCTGCCATCGGCTCACCCTGGCTACCTGTACAGAGGATCAGAATTTCTCCTGCAGGGTAGTCTTTGATTTCATTTGGCTCGATAAAGGTTCCCTTAGGAGCTTTGATGTAGCCAAGATCGATTCCGTTGACAATGGCCTTTTCCATAGAACGACCAAAGACAGCGATCTTGCGCCCAGTCTTAACAGCAGCTTCTGTTGCTTGCTGGAGACGGAAGATATTTGAGGCAAAGGATGCAAAGATGATACGTCCCTCTATGCCTTGGATAATCTTCATGATGGACTGGCCAACGACTTTTTCAGAGTTGGTAAAGGTTGGAATTTCTGCATTTGTCGAGTCAGACAGGAGACAGAGTACACCGTCTTCACCAAGAGCTGCCATACGGTGCAAATCTGCTGGTTCACCAACTGGTGTTAAGTCAAACTTGAAGTCACCCGTACAGACAATTTTCCCTTGAGGAGTATGAATGACAATCCCCAAAGGTTCTGGAATAGAGTGAGTCGTTCTAAAGAAAGTTGCCTTGAGATTTTTAAAGGTCAACTCAGTGTTGTGGTTGATTTCGTAAAGTTTGGCGTTGCGCAAGAGGCCGTGTTCTTCGAGTTTCCCACGGATCAAAGCCAAGGCAAGCGGTCCAGCATAGATAGGGACATTTGCTTGCTTGAGCAGGAATGGAATCCCACCGATGTGGTCCTCGTGTCCGTGTGTGATTAAGACAGCCTTGACGCGGTCGATGTTGTCTACGATGTAAGAGTAATCAGGAATAACGTAGTCGATACCCAGCAAGTCATCTTCTGGGAATTTAATCCCAGCATCGACGATGATAATCTCATCTTGGTATTCAATCCCGTAAGTGTTTTTCCCGATTTCTCCCAGACCACCGATGGCAAAAACGCCGACTTCTTCAGGTTTAAGAGTGTAGGCCATATTAGAACTCCGTAATTTCGAAGGCGCCAGTTTCTTTTTCGTAATCTAGCAATTTGTCAGACAAGAGTTCGATATACTCGATATTGTACTCTGGGCGATTTTCTTCGACAAGTTGGCGAGCAGCGATACGGCCCTCAAGTTCTGAGTTGGCATCGATGTCTAGGTAAAGTGCGCGTGTAGTTTCACGACGTGGGCTACGTTCTTTTGTTTCTTGATAAAAAACTTTGTAAATCATATAGTTCCTTTCTATTTACAGGTCAGCTTATTCCAAACTTTTAGCATAGATTTGCTTGATTTCATTCCATTTTGTGTCTAGATTGACCTTGATTCGTTACAATTATTTCAATTATACCACAAAATGAAAAATTAGTAAAAGACGGAAACGAGAAAGTCACAGGCCGGCTTCTTTAGTAAACGTTTGCAAAAATAAAGAAAATATGTTATTTTGATAATGGAAATGAGTTTTATTGTTTGTCATAATTCCATATAGTTTTTAAGTCAAGGAGGTTGCCCTATGTATAACTTATTTGCTTTTGCTATCGGAGCTCGCTTGGTAGCTTTTATTGTTTTTGTTGCTTGCGTTTATGCGGGGAATCTTCTATTTGCCAAACTGGAACAACGACAAAGCAAGTTCTTGTGGAAAATTACCTTTGTGACTCTCTACTCGATTTTTCTCCTCCTCGTAACCTATGTCGTTTGGTTTGTATTTTACTTTGGATTAAATGCTTAGATGCCCTGCTCATGCTGGGGCATTTTTGTTTGGGAATAAAGAAAATTCCACCCCATCTATCAAGATGAGGTGGTCTTTGCATTTTTCTAAAATGACATGACAATGGAATTTTCAGAGCTTATTATTTTTATGGGAGTCATTGTTCTGTTCAAAAATAGAGTTGAAGCATAAAAATAAAACAATACAAACAGATAAATCGATTGGTAAAGGGATAGTAGTAATGTTTAAATCATTGAGAATGCTGAGCAAACTATAAGAGATAAAGATAATAAAATTTATCCTTCTAAAAATGTGTTTCTTATCTAGCATGATTTACCAAACTTTTTACGAAGGTCTTTTCCAATGGTATAACCTGCCATAAATAAAGCGATACCAACACCTACACCAAAGCCACCCTTTATTTCTTGCAATTCCTTATTAGAAATTTCACAATAGTTGTTCAAATCTTTCATCATATTAATCTCCTCCTAAAAAATAACCAGCTGCCAAACCAGAACCTATAAGTGCTGTTCCACCTGCAATAGCTTTCCAAGATACTGCTACTCCAAAGATAACCAAGGGAGCGAGACCGCCATCAATATCTGATAATTCATTTTCAGATAAGGATAAAAATTGATTGTCAAGAACGTCAAAATTTGTCATTGAACTTTCCTCCTTTTTTCTTGTTCACTTTTATATTCGGAAAAGAAAAGGAAAAGTGAACATTTTTTTAAATTATTTTTAGTTAAGTGAGGGCACTCTTGTTTAGGGATAAAGAAAATTCCCATGTGCCAGCTTTTGTAGTATAATAGTAAGCAGACAAAAAGATAGGAATGTGTTATGAAAGTATTAGCTTTTGATACGTCTAGCAAGGCTCTTTCTCTCGCTATTTTAGAGGATAAGCAGGTTCTTGCCGAGACGACGATTAACATCAAGAAAAATCACAGTATTACCCTCATGCCTGCCATCGATTTTTTGATGGCGAGTTTGGATTGGATACCCAAGGACTTGGACCGAATCGTGGTGGCGGAAGGACCAGGTAGCTACACAGGCTTGCGAATCGCGGTAGCCACTGCTAAGACGCTGGCTCATACTCTGAACATTGAGTTGGTTGGTATGTCGAGTCTCTTGGCTCTGGTGCCATACCAACAAGAAGGTCTGTTCGTTCCTTTGATGGATGCGCGTCGCAACAATGTTTATGCAGGATTTTATGAAAATGCCAAACCTGTCATGCCAGAAGCACACCTGCCTTTTGAGCGAGTCATTGAGCTAATCAAGGGTGCTAGTCAAGTTACCTTTGTCGGAGAAGTTGGCCCCTTTGTGGAGCAGATTCAAGAACACTTGCCAAGGACTAATCTCAAAGAAACCTTGCCAAATGCAGCTAATCTAGCTCTCTGGGCCTGGGACAAGGAAGCAGACTCCTTGCATGATTTTGTGCCGAATTACCTCAAACGAGTCGAGGCTGAGGAAAACTGGCTCAAGAACCACACCGAGTCTGGTGAGTCTTACATTAAACGCCTATGATAGAAATCAAACGAATCCAACAACAGCCTGACTTGGCTCAAGACATCTACGCTGTCATGGCAGCTGTTTACCCAGTCAGTCCTTGGACGTTGGAACAAATCCAAGCAGACCTGTCCCAAGACCAGACTTGGTATGCTCTAGCTTATGATGGGGCAGAAGTGATTGGATTTCTAGCTGTGCAGGAAAATATCTTTGAGGCAGAAGTCTTGCAAATCGCTGTTAAAGGAGCCTATCAGGGTCAGGGGATTGCCTCGGCCTTGTTTGCTCAATTGCCAACAGACAAGGAGATTTTCCTTGAAGTCAGAAAGTCAAACCAACGAGCGCAAGCATTTTACAAGAAAGAAAAGATGGCGGTCATCGCTGAGCGAAAGGCCTACTACCATGATCCAGTCGAGGATGCCATTATCATGAAGAGAGAAATAGATGAAGGATAGATATATTTTAGCATTTGAGACATCCTGTGATGAGACCAGTGTCGCCGTCTTGAAAAACGACGATGAGCTTTTGTCCAATGTCATTGCCAGTCAAATTGAGAGTCACAAACGTTTTGGGGGCGTAGTGCCAGAAGTAGCCAGTCGTCACCATGTCGAGGTCATTACAGCCTGCATCGAGGAGGCGCTAGCAGAAGCAGGGATTACCGAAGAGGACGTGACAGCTGTGGCGGTTACCTATGGACCAGGCTTGGTCGGAGCCTTGCTAGTTGGCTTGTCAGCTGCTAAGGCCTTTGCTTGGGCACATGGACTTCCGCTGATTCCTGTTAATCACATGGCTGGTCACCTCATGGCAGCTCAGAGTGTGGAGCCTTTGGAGTTTCCTTTGTTGGCACTCTTGGTCAGCGGTGGACACACAGAGTTGGTTTATGTTTCTGAGGCTGGTGACTACAAGATTGTTGGGGAAACTCGAGATGACGCGGTTGGTGAGGCCTATGATAAGGTTGGCCGTGTCATGGGCTTGACCTATCCTGCCGGTCGTGAGATTGACGAGCTAGCTCATCAGGGACAGGATATTTATGATTTCCCCCGTGCCATGATTAAGGAAGATAATCTGGAGTTTTCGTTCTCAGGTTTGAAATCTGCCTTTATCAATCTTCATCACAATGCCGAGCAAAAGGGAGAAAGTCTGTCTACAGAGGATTTGTGTGCTTCCTTCCAAGCAGCTGTATTGGATATTCTTATGGCAAAAACTAAGAAGGCTTTGGAGAAATACCCTGTTAAAACCCTAGTCGTGGCAGGTGGTGTGGCAGCCAATAAAGGTCTCAGAGAACGCCTAGCAACTGAAATCACAGATGTCAATGTTATCATTCCACCTCTGCGCCTCTGCGGAGACAATGCAGGTATGATTGCCTATGCCAGCGTCAGCGAGTGGAACAAAGAAAACTTTGCAAACTTGGATCTCAATGCCAAACCAAGTCTTGCTTTTGATACGATGGAATAAAATGGAGTCAGCTTAAGGCTGGCTTTTTTAATCGCCAAAGTGTCAGAATATTTTGACAAAACTATAAAAATAATGATATAATATGCAAAAGCTAGGAGGTGGTAGGATGATTGAAAAAATGGAATTGGGGGAATTTTACAAGGAATTACGTTTGGCTAGAAAGCTCAAGCAGTCAGATGTGGCTTGTGGTGGACTAACAGCTTCTCAGCTATCCAAGTTCGAACTAGGGCAGTCTATGCTATCTGCGGATAAGTTGATCCTAGCCATCCAAGGGATCAATATGAATTTTGATGAGTTTGGTCATAAGCTCAACAATTATCAAGAATCCCTACATATGCAAATTGGTAGAAAGGTTGTGGATCGCTTTGCCCACCAAGATATAGCTGGTTTAGAGCAACTATTAGAGGAGGTCAAGCAAGAACAGATGGCAGAGACCTATCGTCGTTTGAATGCTATTGTAATCAAAGATGCCATCCATTCCTTAGATAAAAGCTATCCGCTAGCAGAGGAGGATAGCGAATTTTTGACTACCTACCTCTATGCTATTGAGTCTTGGACCTGGTTTGAACTCTATCTCTTTTGCAATACCATGCCCTTCTTGAGCAACCAAGATTTGATATTTTTATCAACCTCCTTACTTGAAAAATCCAAGGAATTTAAAGAGTTGGTACATAATAGACTGTATATGAAAAGTGGATTTCTGAATATTATATCAGAACTCATGGAGCGTAAACTTTTCTCTTATATCCCAATTTTTGAAGCTGAGCTAGAGAGCATGCTTCGTCCATACGATGTTTTTGAAAAAGTATTGTGGCAGTTTTTAAAGAAAATGAAGATTTTCCTTCAAACCAAAGGAAGCAATCAAAAAGAGATTGAAAGCTATCTCCAATCTCTGCAAGTATTAGAAAATCCACAATTGATAGCCCTTTTTGAATTACGTTTGCAGCAATACAAAGAACTTATCGATTAGTTAGAAATGGGAAAAAGATAATAATCTCAGCGATGATTGTCAATAATGTTAAAACTTGTTTCTTCATAATTACTTTCCTCCTCATTAGTAATAACTTTATTATAGCAGGGAAATAATCAAATCTACCAAAATCGCAAATAAGAAATTGCTACAAGAAAAAATGTCAAATATGCGATTTTCTAAAATAAGCTAATTTTCGTGTTATACTGTCCTTGTAAAGCACTTGAAGCAAATCCTAGGTCGCAGAAGTGGTTTACAAATAAAATAATTGAAGGAGTGTAAAAGATGTTAAATTTACAATTTGCAGAAACAATGGAATTGACAGAAACTGAGTTGGAGAAGGTCTATGGTGGAAATTTCACTACGGTTTGCGCAGGTGAAAATATTGGTTGTGGTGGCAGTGCTTTGCCTGCTTGGGGAGGTAGAGGTATTAGTCCCAGACCTTATGGGGCATTTGATTGGACTAATGGGCTGATTGAAGGACTGTTTGGAAAACGCCGTAACTAATATTTAGGAGAAGAAACTATGAAAAGGGGAGAAACGAAATTTTACCTAGGAACCATTTTGGTACTTATGTCTTATTACTTGATTTTTAGTTTAGTAGTGAGATTAGAGTTTGTGGATCAATTATCAGATTTTGGATTTTATGGGATTCAAATTTTATTGATAGTAATTGAAGGAATTGCTAGTACTGTGCTTCTTGTTAAGAGTCAACGTTGGAAAGATTACGGTCGATTTCAGTTTCGTTGGTCCTATCTGGGTATCTTCTTTCTTTCCTTTATATTGATGTTTTTGTGGGTAAATATAACGACTAGGATCTTTCCCAGCACACAAAATAGTAGTGCTATAAAAGAAGCCGTAGCCAATTTGACGGGAATTAGTTATTTTGTGACACGTATTCTCTATGGCAGTCTTATTGCTCCGATAGTTGAGGAGTTAGTTTTCCGTGGCCTTCTGATGACAGCCCTATCTAAATTTAAAAAATACTATATTGATGCCATTATTTCTTCCGCACTCTTTAGTCTCATCCATGTTTTACAATATGGATGGGTGTTAACAGACTTCATCGTTTATGCAGGAGCAGGTCTGCTACTCTGTATTCTTTTTCGTTATACACGTTCAATTTATTGGTCAATGGCACTTCACATCTTGTGGAATACCTTTTTAATTATTGTGAGCTTATTGGTGTTTGGATATTAGAAAGATGAAATATGAAAAAGATAATTTCTAAATACTATTTTATTGTAGTTGTTCTGCTTATCATTGCTGACCAGAAGTTCAGTGTTCTAGTTTTACGCAGCGACCTTGTTACTGGGCTATCTGACTTTGGCTATTATCTGTCGGATATGATGTTGAATTTTCTTGTGGTTTTATTTGCTCTTATTGCTATGATTTGGTCTGGGAAATGGCAGAAAATCAATAGTAGAAAGTTTAAAGGATCTTATCTTTTCTATTCCTTCCTAGCTCTGCTTGCTTTTGTTGCTTGGAATTTTGTCACCTTTTTTCTTTTCCCACCTACTCGAAATGAAATTTCTTATCAACATGCTGCTCCTACTTTTACAGGAGCTACGGCATTTTTGATGTATTTTTTTATCCTGTGATTGCAGGTCCCATTTTTGAAGACATGATTTATCGTGGATTAGTGATGACTGCTCTGGAAAAAGGAAAGAAATGGGGGCTAGATGTACTTGGTTCCGCTGTTTTATTTGGGGTCTCGCACATTAGTAATCACGGTTGGGTATTGACAGACTTTGTCTTCTATATGGGTGGCGGACTCATATTTGCAGTCTTATTTAGAGTGACAAAGTCCATTTATTGGCCTATTGGACTGCATATAGTCTACAATGGCATTGGTCAGATTTTGATGTTATTACACTAGGATTTAAAAAGATGAAAATTTCAGAGTATTTGATTTTGGTAAAAAGTTTTGAATTACTATGAAGAAATTTTCATTTGAAGCTGAGCTGGAGAGGATGTTACGACCGTATGATGTTTTTGAAAAAGTATTGTGGCAGTTTTTAAAGAAAATGCAGATTTTCCTTCAAACCAAAGGAAGCAATCAAAAAGAGATTGAACACTTTATCCAATCTCTGCAAGTATTAGAAAATCCACAATTGCTAGCCCTCTTCGAATTGCGTTTGAAGCAATACAAAGAACTTATTGATTAGTCAACAATCGCAAATGTGATATTTTTGTGAGAAAAAATGTCAAATATGCGATTTTCTAAAATAAGCCAATTTCTGTGTTATACTATCCTTGTAAAGCACTTGAAGCAAATCCTAAGTCGCAGAAGCGGTTTATAGATGGGAATTCGGACAGTATATGTTTAATTCTGAGCATACTGTAAATAGTTGGACTAAAAGTGAAACTTGGCGTCCTAGATAAAATGAGGTAAACGATGGGAAAACAGAGTCAGTTACAAATTTTAATTCATTCCCTGTACAATAATAAAGAAATTAGCTTGACGGAAGAATTTAGGAAGCAATTGCTGGAGACAGCGAAACAGTTTTCTAGTAGTAATGAAGATTTGCTAGCTGTACGTCTCTCATTTGCCATCTCTAAAGAATTGTTGGGATTTAAAGGTAAACCGCCGACAGAGTTGTTGGATTTAGCAAAATTTGTACAAAAGAAAGAAGCTAAATACAAGCAGGGAATAGTGTGGTCTGGTATTTTTAAGATATGATTTATTATAAAATACGGTATTAACGGTTATATAATGAATGAATCTAACATGAAAAATATATGAGCAAGACTTGGATTTCAATGCCAAACCAAGTCTTGTTTTTGATACACTGGAATAAAAATTCCAACTGGAATTTAAAAAGGAGTTGTGATGAAAGTATTTCTTCAAAATAGAGATTTTAGGCAATTAACCATCAACCAGTGGATTTCAACACTTGGGGATACGATTTTTTATCTGGCCTTCCTGAATTATGTGGCAGATGCGTCTTTTGCCCCTCTGGCGATTTTACTCATCACGATTTCAGAAACTCTTCCCCAAGTTCTACAAATCTTTCTGGGAGTTTTGGCGGATTTTCAACATCATCGTGTCTTGAAATACACAGTCATTAGTTTTGCAAAATTTTTGCTTTACTCTATCGTTTCTTTATCACTTTCAGGGCAGTCCTTTTCCTTAGTATTAGTAGCATTTATTTGTCTGATTAACCTCTTGTCTGACACATTGAGTTATTTTTCAGGCGCCATGCTCACTCCGATTTTCATTAGAATTATTGGACAAGACCATCTGGCAGAAGCTATTGGATTTAAACAGTCAACTGTTAGCTTAGTAAAAACAATCAGTAATATTCTAGGAGGAGTCTTACTAGGTATTCTATCTATCCAGTTTATTTCCTTACTGAACGCTCTTACATTTTTAATCGCATTTTTAGGTATCCTATTCATAAAAACTGACCTCTTGAAAGTAGAAAAAACGATTAGCTATCAAAAAGGACTCTCTGTAAAATCCTTTTGCCAGCATTTGCTCCAATCATCGAAATTGATATGGAATATGAATAAGGTGCTCTTGGTTTTGTTTATTATTTCTATTAGTCAAGCAGTGATAAATGTTACAGTTCCTGTTTCTACTCTGTTTTTGAGAAATCAACCCTTTTTGAATTTACAAACAGGTCAATCTCTTGCCTTGCTATCCACTTTTGAACTGTCAGCCCTGATTGTCGGAAGCCTTGTAAGTGGCTATCTGAAAAATATGATTTCTATAAAAACAGCTCTCTATGCCTCACTTGTCATCCAGTTGCTTCTTCTAGTAGGATTTGCCACAGTTCGTTTTGATTGGATTCTCATCTTTAGTACCTTGGATGCCTTTTTCGCGGGTATTCTCTCTCCTAGATTGCAAGAAGTCGTCTTTAAACAAATACCTGAGGAGTCAATGGGAGCAGTTCAATCTTCTATCGGTGCCATTACGGTTGTTTTACCTAGCTTATTTACAATAGCTTTGGTGACCATTGCTACTAGCTTTGGAACTCTGGCAGTTAGCTTTGTTTTATTGCTATTTCTTCTAGTTGCCTTTGCCATGCTCTTGAATATTCGTGAAAGTATCTAGCGGAGAATTTCTATAATATATGTTTGAGACTGGATTGCCAGTCTTTTTATGATAGCTACAATCAGCAGACTTTTTTCTCTTTCCTGAATGTGTTATAATAGTCCATGCTGTGGCTGGAACTGATTCAGCCCATTTATTAAGATAATATGAGGAGAAAGATGAAAGAAAAAGGATTTTGGGAGGGAGCGCAGGCAGCTATGCCAACGGCCCTTGGTTATGTCAGTATCGGGCTGGCCTGTGGAATTATCGGTGCGCCCTATGTGACACCTGTAGAGATGGGCTTGATGAGCCTCTTTGTTTATGCTGGGAGTGCCCAGTTTGCCATGTTGGCCCTGATTGCGGTTCAAGCACCTGTAGCAGCTATTGCTATGACGGTTTTTTTGATCAATTTGCGTCTCTTTTTGTTGAGCTTGCATGCGTCAACCTATTTCCGTCATACCAGTCTCTGGCAAAATATCGGTATGTCTAGCCTCTTGACAGATGAGACTTATGGCGTTTTGATGGGTGAATTGGCCCATACAGACAAGGTCAATCCTATGTGGATGCACGGAAACAATCTCAACAGCTATGTGGCTTGGTTTGTGGGAACAGTAGTCGGAACGGCTCTGGGTGGCCTGCTGCCAAATCCAGAAATCTTTGGATTGGATTTTGCCCTGGTTGGGATGTTCATCGGCATTTTTGCTTCGCAATTCCAGATTATGCAAAGACGGATTCCTGTCCGCGATCTGCTTATTATTCTAGCAGTTGTTGCGGTGTCCTTCTTTTTACTCTTGACAGTGGTGTCTCAGTCACTAGCTGTTCTCTTTGCGACGCTACTTGGTTGTAGCATGGGGGTGGTGTTAGATGGTCAGTAAGTATCTTTTATTAGCAGTTATTTTCTCTGGTCTTGTGACTTGGATTCCCCGTATGATTCCCTTCATCTTGGTCAAGTATAAGGGTTTGCCTGCAATCGTTGAGCGTTTTTTGAAGTTCTTGCCCGTTTCTATTATCTTTGCCTTGATTCTTTCAAGCGTAGTGACAGGTAAGGTTGGGAACCTTCCTCAAATCAAATGGCTGGACTTCTTAGCAGTCTTTCCAACGGCTTGGGTGGCCTTTCGCTACCGCAATCTAGTCGGTACGGTTCTCTTTGGAGTGGTCTTAATTGCAGTCTTGCGTTTGGTCTTTTAATACTCTTCGAA
>NZ_VMMX01000010.1:215964-325918 GCF_013277415.1 Streptococcus sp. 68
TTTGAGCAACCTACGGCTAGCTTCCTAGTTTGCTCTTTGATTTTCATTGAGTATAAATCAGCCATAAAGAAAACTTATCACAGAGATAGATATCATATAATGGCGTAAATAGTCTTTTTCTGTTAAGATTATAAGGTATTCTATTTTGGAGGAAATGACATGAAAAAAATCGTTAAATACTCATCTCTTGCGGCCCTTGCTTTTGTTGCTGCAGGTGTGTTAGCAGCTTGCTCAGGTGGTGCTAAGAAAGAAGGAGAAGCAGCTAGCAAGAAAGAAATCATCGTTGCAACCAATGGCTCGCCAAAACCATTTATCTATGAAGAAAATGGCGAATTGACTGGTTACGAGATTGAAGTCGTTCGCGCTATCTTTAAAGATTCTGACAAATATGATGTCAAGTTTGAAAAGACAGAATGGTCAGGTGTCTTTGCTGGTCTTGACGCTGACCGTTACAATATGGCTGTCAACAATCTTAGCTACACTAAAGAACGTGCGGAGAAATACCTTTATGCCGCACCAATTGCCCAAAACCCTAATGTCCTTGTAGTGAAGAAAGACGACTCTAGCATCAAGTCTCTCGCTGATATCGGTGGAAAATCGACGGAAGTCGTTCAAGCCACTACATCAGCTAAGCAGTTAGAAGCATACAACGCTGAACACCCGGACAACCCAACTATCCTTAACTATACTAAGGCAGACTTCCAACAAATCATGGTACGTTTGAGCGATGGACAATTTGACTATAAGATTTTTGATAAAATTGGTGTTGAAACAGTTATCAAGAACCAAGGTTTGGACAACTTGAAAGTTATCGAACTTCCAAGCGACCAACAACCTTACGTTTACCCACTTCTTGCTCAAGGTCAAGATGAGTTGAAATCATTTGTAGACAAACGCATTAAAGAACTCTACAAAGATGGCACGCTTGAAAAATTGTCTAAACAATTCTTCGGAGACACTTACCTACCGGCAGAAGCTGATATTAAATAATTTCTTGAAGTCATCCATTCTGAGTAAGATGGGTGATTTCTCAGTTTTTAGGGATATAGTTTTAAACTATATATCTGATTATCTAATAACAATTTGTGCAATTGAAGAAAGTATGAGATACTAGTACGGTATTATTTTTAAGGAGAAAGAATCATGAAAATCAAAAAATGGCTTGGCCTAGCAGCCCTTGCTACAGTCGCAGGTTTGGCTCTTGCAGCTTGCGGAAACTCAGAAAAGAAAGCAGACAATGCAACAACTATCAAAATTGCAACTGTCAACCGTAGCGGTTCTGAAGAAGCTCGTTGGGATAAAGTTCAAGAATTGGTTAAAAAAGACGGAATCACTTTGGAATTTACAGAGTTCACAGACTACTCACAACCAAACAAGGCAACTGCTGATGGCGAAGTAGACTTGAACGCTTTCCAACACTACAACTTCTTGAACAACTGGAACAAAGAAAACGGAAAAGATCTTGTAGCGATTGCTGATACTTACATCTCTCCAATCCGCCTTTACTCAGGTTTGAATGGAAGTGACAACAAGTACACTAAAGTAGAAGACATCCCAGCAAACGGAGAAATCGCTGTACCAAACGATGCTACAAACGAAAGCCGTGCGCTTTACTTGCTCCAATCAGCTGGCTTGATTAAATTGGATGTTTCTGGAACTGCTCTTGCAACAGTTGCTAACATCAAAGAAAATCCAAAGAACTTGAAAATCACTGAATTGGACGCTAGCCAAACAGCTCGTTCATTGTCATCAGTTGACGCTGCCGTTGTAAACAATACCTTCGTTACAGAAGCAAAATTGGACTACAAGAAAGCACTTTTCAAAGAACAAGCTGATGAAAACTCAAAACAATGGTACAACATCATCGTTGCGAAAAAAGATTGGGAAACATCACCTAAGGCTGATGCTATCAAGAAAGTGATCGCAGCTTACCACACAGATGACGTGAAAAAAGTTATCGAAGAAACATCAGACGGTTTGGATCAACCAGTTTGGTAATAAGAAACAGGGAGGTGGGAGAGAAAATTCCACCTCTTGATTTTGTATAGAGCATGGA
Source organism: Streptococcus sp. 68 (assembly GCF_013277415.1). Lineage (GTDB taxonomy): Bacteria > Bacillota > Bacilli > Lactobacillales > Streptococcaceae > Streptococcus. The sequence goes on from NZ_VMMX01000010.1 coordinate 218,021, forward strand.
TTGTCAGGAAGAGTAGTTCATAGAAAGGTAGAGAGAATATGGTTTTTCCTAGCGAACAAGAACAGATCGAAAAATTTGAAAAGGATCATGTAGCCCAGCATTATTTTGAGGTTTTGCGTACCTTGATTTCTAAGAAGTCGGTCTTTGCCCAGCAGGTTGGACTCAAGGAAGTCGCAAACTATCTGGGTGAGATTTTCAAGCGTGTTGGAGCTGAAGTGGAGATTGATGAGACTTATACGGCTCCCTTTGTCATGGCGCATTTCAAGAGTTCGCGCCCAGATGCTAAGACCTTGATTTTCTATAACCACTATGACACTGTGCCAGCGGACGGGGATCAGGTCTGGACAGAGGATCCCTTTACGCTTTCGGTCCGTAATGGCTTCATGTATGGGCGTGGGGTTGACGATGATAAGGGGCATATCACAGCTCGTTTGAGTGCTTTGAGAAAATACATGCAGTACCACGATGACCTGCCTGTCAACATCAGTTTTATCATGGAGGGTGCGGAGGAATCGGCCTCGACAGACCTAGATAAGTATCTGGGAAAACATGCGAATAAACTCCGTGGTGCGGATTTATTGGTCTGGGAACAAGGAACCAAAAATGCCTTGGAACAGCTGGAAATTTCTGGTGGAAATAAGGGGATTGTGACCTTTGATGCCAAGGTTAAAAGTGCTGATGTGGATATCCATTCTAGTTATGGTGGGGTTGTGGAATCAGCTCCCTGGTACCTCCTTCAAGCCCTACAGTCTCTTCGTGCCGCAGATGGCCGTATCTTGGTTGAAGGTTTGTACGAAGAAGTACAAGAGCCAAATGAACGAGAAATGGCCTTGCTAGAAACTTATGGTCAACGAAACCCAGAGGAAGTTAGTCGGATTTATGGATTGGAGTTGCCTCTCTTACAGGAAGAGCGGATGGCCTTTCTAAAACGTTTCTTTTTCGAGCCAGCGCTTAATATCGAAGGGATTCAGTCAGGTTATCAAGGACAAGGAGTTAAAACGATTTTGCCAGCAGAAGCCAGTGCCAAGCTAGAGGTTCGTCTGGTTCCTGGCTTAGAACCGCATGATGTTCTGGAAAAAATTCGGAAACAGCTAGACAAAAATGGCTTTGATAGGGTAGAATTATACTATACCTTGGGAGAGATGAGCTATCGAAGCGATATGAGCGCGCCAGCCATTCTCAATGTGATCGAGTTGGCTAAGAAATTCTATCCACAGGGCGTTTCAGTCTTGCCGACTACAGCTGGGACAGGGCCTATGCATACGGTCTTTGATGCCCTAGAGGTGCCAATGGTGGCCTTCGGTCTAGGAAATGCCAATAGCCGAGACCACGGTGGAGATGAAAATGTGCGAATCGCCGATTATTACACCCATATTGAATTAGTAGAGGAGCTGATTAGAAGCTATGAGTAGAGATATTATCAAGTTAGATCAGATCGATGTGACTTTTCATCAGAAGAAGAGAACCATCACAGCGGTCAAGGATGTGACCATTCATATCCAAGAAGGGGATATCTACGGAATCGTTGGATATTCTGGAGCAGGGAAATCAACCCTTGTTCGGGTGATTAACCTCTTGCAAAAACCATCTGCAGGGAAAATTACCATTGACGACGATGTGATTTTTGATGGCAAGGTGACCTTGACGGCAGAGCAGTTACGTCGTAAACGTCAAGATATTGGGATGATTTTCCAGCATTTTAACCTGATGAGCCAAAAGACGGCAGAGGAGAATGTAGCCTTTGCCCTCAAACACTCTGGACTCAGCAAGGAAGAAAAGAAGGCTAAAGTAGCCAAGTTGTTGGACTTGGTTGGCTTGGCAGACCGTGCTGAAAACTACCCTTCACAACTATCTGGAGGGCAAAAACAGCGTGTGGCCATTGCGCGTGCCTTGGCCAATGATCCAAAAATCTTGATTTCAGACGAGTCAACTTCTGCCCTTGATCCGAAGACAACCAAGCAGATTTTGGCTTTGTTGCAAGATTTGAACCAAAAATTAGGCTTGACTGTTGTCTTGATTACGCATGAAATGCAGATTGTCAAAGACATTGCCAACCGTGTAGCAGTTATGCAGGACGGACATTTGATTGAAGAGGGTAGTGTCCTTGAAATCTTCTCAGACCCTAAACAACCCTTGACCCAAGACTTTATCTCAACAGCTACAGGTATTGACGAAGCCATGGTCAAGATTGAGAAACAAGAAATCGTGGAACACTTGTCTGAAAACAGTCTCTTGGTGCAACTCAAGTATGCAGGGGCTTCAACAGACGAGCCACTTTTGAATGAATTGTACAAGCGTTACCAAGTGACGGCTAATATCCTTTATGGGAATATCGAAATTCTCGATGGTACTCCTGTTGGTGAGCTTGTGGTTGTCTTGTCAGGTGAAAAAGCAGCGCTAGCAGGTGCCCAAGAAGCCATTCGTCAAGCAGGCGTACAACTAAAAGTATTGAAGGGAGGACAGTAAGATGGAATCATTGATTCAAACCTATTTACCAAATGTCTATAAAATGGGCTGGGCTGGTCAAGCAGGCTGGGGAACAGCCATCTACCTAACTCTTTATATGACAGTTCTGTCCTTTATCATCGGAGGTTTCTTAGGACTGGTAGCAGGTCTCTTCCTTGTCTTGACAGCGCCAGGTGGTGTCTTGGAGAACAAAGTCGTATTCTGGATTTTAGACAAAATTACCTCTATTTTCCGTGCGGTGCCATTTATCATTCTCTTGGCAGTCTTGTCACCCTTCTCACACCTAATCGTAGGGACAAGTATCGGGCCAAATGCGGCTATCGTACCGCTATCTTTTGCAGTCTTTGCCTTCTTTGCCCGTCAAGTGCAGGTTGTCTTGGCTGAACTGGATGGCGGTGTCATTGAGGCGGCTCAAGCGAGCGGAGCGACATTTTGGGATATCGTAGGTGTTTACCTATCAGAAGGTCTTCCAGATTTGATCCGCGTGACGACTGTGACCTTGATTTCCCTTGTTGGGGAAACAGCCATGGCGGGAGCAGTTGGAGCTGGTGGTATCGGTAACGTGGCCATCGCTTATGGATTTAACCGCTACAATCACGATGTGACCATCTTGGCAACCATCATTATCATTTTGATTATCTTTGCAATCCAATTCTTGGGAGATTTCTTGACCAAGAAATTGAGCCATAAATAAAAAGTGCAAGGCAATCTATACATCATTCATAGGAGTTGTCGTTATAGTCAAGACTTAAAATTCTCTGTACTGGTTGCTATCAACCGTTACTTTTATGAGTAAGAGAGTTAAGCATTGTGGGGAGTCAATATGCAAAATCTGGGAGAAGTTTTTAAAGAATTGAGAAAGAGTCGGAATATATCTCTACAGGAGGCGACGGGAGGAGAGTTTACTTATTCCATGCTGAGCAAATTTGAGCGTGGAGAAGCAGACTTGTCATCTATAAAATTGATTACTGCCTTAGATAACATCCATTCTGATTTGAATGAATTTATGTACTTGGTACGTGGCTTTTCTCAGAAAAAGGTTTTGGCTTTTCAAGAAAATCTTTGGGATTTATATGACAGAGAAGGGATTGATTCTCTCCATTCCTTGTATGAAGAGACGACTCAAAAGTATAGATCAAGTGGTGAAAAAAGCTATCTCTTACAAATGATTCGTATCAAAAGCCTTCTTGTATTTTTTGATTCAGAAATAAGAGCAACGGATGAAGAACTGACTTTTCTCTATGACTATTTTTTTACTATTGACATCTGGGGAAATTATGAATTGGAACTATTTTCAACGATTTCTACTTTGTTTCCTCTGCCCCTCTATTTTAAATATTCTAGGGAGATGTTGCAAAAGACGGATTTATTAGGCTCTTTACCTAGTAACAAAGTTGGTATTGACACTATTTTGATTAATGGACTCTTTAAAGCGATAGAGGAAAAGGATAAATTAAAAGCAGATTATTTTATCTTTCAGATTGAAAAACGAGATTTACCAGAATCTCAAGCTTATCTTAAAATCATTTATATGATTGCTAAAGGGTATTATGATACTAGTTTTAAAGTAGAAAATAAGGGGCTTGAAAAAATCCAGAGGGGCATTACAATCTTACAAGATTTAGAGTATGTAGGTGGTGCAAGATACTATGAAAACTATTTTGCAAATCAGCTCTCAAATGAAGATTTGTAATATATTCTCATTACATCGACTGATGAAAAATAAATGGATTTGTAGATGGAGTGATAAATAGCAGTATCTAGGAGCTAGAGTTCCTATTTTCAGAAAAAATATATTACAAAAAAGTGGGGAGTCCCGCTTTTTTTGTTATACTGGATTCAATAGAATACTCTTTGAAATGTGAGAAAGGCCTATTATGAAACTATTTTTAAAACATCATTTATTTAGAATACTGACCTTATCGAGGTTTTTAAGCTCAAGTGGAGCTTATATTTATAATCTGGTATTTATCGTTTATGCTGCGAGTCTACCCTTTAAAAATATAGCTGTATTTATGGCGAATATGATTACGATTTTACCTTTCCTATTTACTTTTTATGTTGGGATTAAGGCTGATCATACTCGGAATAAAGCAGGGACAATTATCTGGGTTGGTTGTGTGCAAAGTCTACTATTTCTTTTGATTGCTAGTGTGATTCATGATCAGAACTTCGTAACGTTTGCTTTTATCTGTATGGTTAATATCTGTTCGGATATTTTATCAGATTATACAGCAGGCCTTCGTATGCCGATTATCCAGCATAATATTTCGGAAGATAAGCTCTATGAAGCTTATTCATTTACTCAGTTTGTTTCCTATTTATCAAATCTAGGAGGTCAAGCCTTAGGAGTGTGGCTACTCACAACCAGCAATCAAAATTTTTCTTTTGTTGCGATTGTGAATGCTGGTTTCTTTTTACTATCTTCTCTCATTTTGTTCAAAAATAGAAGAGAATTGACGCATTTGTCTGTAACGGTAGAGAATGAGTCGATTAGTTTGCTTCAACAAGTTAAGGCAATCTATGCGGACATGGATAATATATTTAGACAGAGAGAAAATAAATCATTGTTTAAAATGATTCTTGTCATTTTGGTAATGAATACTTTGGGAGGAGCTGTTGGAGGTATTTATCACTTTTACTTATTAGACCATACTATCTATCATTTCAGCTATGCTCAAGCCTTATTTTTAATTGAATGTGTTAGCTTGGGAGGAGCTATTCTTGGTAGCCTAACTCCCCATGATTATTTTGGGAAATGGTCGTTTTCAAGTTTGCTATCGCTCAATGCAATTTTGTTTGTATTACTTGCTACTGCTAATATTTTAGATTTTTCTCCTCTAGTAGGTGTTGCTTGCTTAGCTTTTGTCATGTATTTGATGTCGAAATCAATGCCTAAATTAGATACTCTGTTATTGTCTAATTTGAGTGCGGATGTATTAGCTAGAAGTAATAATCTCTTGAGTATGATTTTTTCCCTAACATTACCCTTGGGGATGTCTGTATTTTCCTTCTTAGCTTTACAAGATATCAGACTTTGTTGGTGGGTGTTTTTGGTAGTGAGTGTGATAGGGTTGATTTTATCACTAGAAAAAAGAAGTTTTTCGGGTAAAAAATTTTAGCCTAGAAAGCTAAGGCTTACTAGAAGATCTTCCAGATTTGATTCGTGTGACGACTGTGACCTTGATTTCCCTTGTTGGTGAAACAGCTATGGCCGGTGCGGTTGGAGCTGGTGGTATCGGTAACGTGGCCATCGCTTATGGATTTAACCGTTACAATCACGATAAAACTATCTTGGCAACCATCATTATCATTTTGATTATCTTTAAATTCATACTCAATGAAAATCAAAGAGCAAAGTAGGAAACTAGCCGCAGGTTGCTCAAAACACTGTTTTGAGGTTGGAGATAAGACTGACGAAGTCAGTTACATATACCTACGGCAAGGCGACGTTGACGTGGTTTGAAGAGATTTTCGAAGAGTATCAATTCTTGGGAGACTTCTTGACCAAGTCTTGAGCCATAAATAAAAAAGAGCCGTGTGGCTCTTTTTTAGTAATCAGATTTTCTGTGCCAATTTTTTACTCAAGACTTGTCCAATCAAGGCACCCATTAGGGCTCCGATGACAACACTTGCGATAAATAGAAGGATGGTTCCAGGATTTGGCGTGACCATGATACGGTCGATATATTCTTGCGATTTTCCTCTTGCTAGAAGGGTTGCCATATAGGCTTTGGGGGCAATCCACATAAGTAGAATTGGACCAGTTGAGCTAAAGGCAAAGAGAATGAAAGAAAGGAAGTTCTTTGTTTGGTCCTTGTATTTTCCGAGGCTAGCTACTCCATCTGCTAGCAGGCCACAGATAATTCCAGGAAGGAAGGCACCGGCACCGTGTTTAGTTCCCAAGAAAAAGAGGGCGATAACAAGACCGATAGTGGTAATGGCTCCAAAGCGCGGAACTTTTGCGACTAGGATCATATAGACGCTACCGCCGACAAGGGCAGTAAAGGCAGGCGCATAAAACATGTTTCCAGTTTGGTCAAAGAGATTGCCCAAAAGGACACCAATCCCCATGCAGAGGAAGTAAAGAACTGCAAAAAGCAGTGTAGTTAAGATAGATTTTTTCATGAATCATCTCCTGATAATTTTTTCACAATTCTCATTTTACCATGGTTTGGTGGGATTGTAAATGGATACTAGAAGTTTTTGAAAACGCTTGAAATATGATATAATAGTTTCATAGTTATTTTTAGGAGGATATCATGGGGAGATTTTTAGACTTTGTCTTTAATCGTTTCTTTTTAGGGATGATTGCGACAGCCTTCTTTTGGCTATTAACTTTAGCAGGAGGGATTATCCTTGGTCTAGCGCCGGCTAGTGCCACCTTGATGAGCTTGTATGCAGAACATGGTTATAGCTTTCGGGAATACAGTTTGAAGGAGGCGTGGTCTCTTTATAAGCAAAATTTTGTCTCAAGCAACCTGATTTTCTATAGCTTTTTAGGGGTGGATCTAGTTTTGGTCTATGGCTTGTATCTCTTGGTGCAATTGCCTCATCAGACTATTATTCATTTGATTGCGACCTTTTTGAATGTTCTAGTAGTTGCCCTGCTGTTTTTGGCTTATACAGTATCTTTGAAATTACAAGTTTATTTTGACTTGTCTTATCGAAATAGTCTCAAACTATCCTTGATTGGCATCTTTATGAGCTTAGCGGCTGTGGCCAAGGTTCTCCTTGGGACAGTGTTACTTGTGGCAATTGGTTACTATATGCCTGCTCTTCTTTTCTTTGTAGGAATTGGGATGTGGCATTTCTTTATCAGTGATATATTGGAACCGGTCTATGAAAGTATCCATGAAAAATTGGCGACAAAGTAGGATGAAGCAGTTTTGGCTACATACGCTTCTAAGAACCTACAGTTCAGTTATGATGATTATTATTGCGAGTTTTGCAATCTTACTCTCTTACGCTGACTGGGATTCACGGGAAAAGGAAGCTCAGAGAGTGGCCCAGCGTGTAACTGCTAGAACAGTGAGTGAAATTGAATATTACCATAGAGAGTCAACCCAGATAGCTCAGGCTTTAGTTGAAAATCAAGCTCGTATTGAGGGAATCTATAAATACTTTAGTCTTAGCATGCCAGACTATTTTTACTGGCAATTAGAGCGGAAAGCTTCGCCTTATGTATCAGTCTCTCTGCATGAAAATGTTGATGACCTCTATGTTCGAAATGATTTTGTAACTGGAGTGGCCATTGCTTTTCAAGATTACAAGGAAGTATATGTTTCTACTAAAGACAAACGTAGTGGAGAAAAAATCAGGGCTGAGGATTTTAAACCAGCAGGAAATAGTTTTGCCATTCCGGTGTCAGATCCAGTGTCAGATCAAGATTTAGGAGTGATTTACATCTCCTTGGACCCTGCTGTTTTATACCATGCCATTGATAATACTAGAGGTCATACTCCGATGGCAGTAACAGTGACCTCACCTTTTGATACGGAGATTTTTCATATTGGTGAGACAGTTGATAAGGAGAGTGAAAATTGGCTAGTTGGCTTAACTTCTCATGGTTATCAGGTTCAGGTGGCAGTTCCCAAAAACTTTGTTTTACAAGGAACGGTGACCAGCTCTGCTTTGATTGTGGGCTTGAGCCTTCTCTTTATTGTCATTCTTTATCTGACTTTGAGGCAGACCTTTGCTAATTACCAAAAGCAGGTAGTGGATTTGGTGGATTCCATTCAAGTCATTGCTCAAGGCGAAGAGGGTCGTCGGATTGACATTTCCGAGAAAAATCAGGAATTGCTCCTAATCGCAGAGACTACTAATGATATGTTGGATCGATTGGAAAAGAATATCCATGATATTTACCAGTTAGAGCTGAGTCAAAAAGATGCCAATATGCGAGCACTGCAGGCGCAAATCAATCCTCATTTTATGTATAATACGCTGGAGTTCTTGCGCATGTATGCAGTTATGCAGAGTCAGGACGAGTTGGCAGATATCATTTATGAGTTCAGTAGTCTCTTGCGTAACAATATTTCCGATGAAAGAGAGACCCTCCTCAAACAGGAATTAGAATTTTGCCGTAAATACAGCTATCTCTGCATGGTTCGCTATCCCAAGTCCATTGCCTATGGTTTCAAGATAGATCCAGAGTTAGAGAATATGAAGATTCCCAAGTTTACCTTACAACCTCTGGTAGAAAATTATTTCGCGCATGGTGTTGACCACAGACGGACAGATAATGTGATTAGCATCAAGGCGCTTAAACAGGACGGTTTTGTGGAAATTTTAGTGGTAGATAATGGCCGTGGAATGTCGGCTGAAAAACTGGCAAGTATTCGAGAAAAATTAAGTCAGAGACATTTTGAACACCAAGCCAGCTACAGTGATCAAAGGCAGTCTATCGGGATTGTCAATGTCCATGAGCGTTTTGTGCTCTATTTTGGGGATCGATATGCTATTACTATAGATTCTGCAGAGCAAGCAGGTGTTCAGTATCGTATTACAATTCAAGATGAGTAGAAAGGGAGAAGATGTATAAAGTATTATTAGTAGATGATGAGTACATGGTGACAGAAGGTCTGAAGCGTTTGATCCCCTTTGATAAGTGGGATATGGAGGTCGTCGCAACAGCCAGTCATGCCGATGAAGCCCTAGAATATGTGCAGGAAAATCCCGTCGATGTTATCATTTCAGATGTCAATATGCCAGACAAAACAGGGCTCGATATGATTCGGGAAATGAAAGAGATTTTACCAGATGCTGCTTATATCCTGCTTTCAGGTTATCAGGAGTTTGATTATGTCAAAAAGGCCATGAACCTTAGTGTTGTGGACTATCTAGTTAAGCCAGTAGATAAGGTAGAATTGGGAAATCTGTTGGAAAAGATTGCAGGTCAGCTCGGTGAGAGAGTAAAGAAAAGTCAGACCCTCAGTCAAGATTTAGACGAGGCTGGATTTGTTAGTTATCTAGGAGGTAAGGAGAATTGGTGGATAGGTCTATCCAAGGAAAAACAAGGCTCCTTCACCATTCCCTACTATGTCTTAGGCCAAGACTGGCAGATTTTCATTTCTGACCAAGCCCTAGATGGTTTAGTCGTTACTCCCTTTGAAGCTCCCTATCAAGAACAATTTGAACGCTGGAAGCTGAATGCTGAGAAAGCCCTCTTTTACGGTTCTGTAAATCTACAACAGTCTCAGAGTCTCTTTGCCTATTACGAACCGATTTATAGGGTTATCATTCAGGGGAATCTCAATCAAATCGTGGAAGAGTTAAACCTCTTGGAGAAGGTGGTTCTTGAAAATACACCGCGTGTTCCCATTACCAAACAGCTTTTTATCCAGTTTGTCATGGATGTTTTCCACTTGTTTGAACATCTCAAAGCTGATGATATGACGAATATCGTCAAAACCATTCATGCTATTCAATCCTTCGATGAATTGATTTCTTATATCAAGGAAACTCTGATCAGCTTTTTCGGTCAATACCGTATGAATGAAAATGTGGTCAGTGTGCTGGAAGTCATTGGGCGTGATTATCAGAAAGAACTTTCTCTCAAGGATATTAGTAAGGATCTTTTTATCAATCCTGTCTATCTGGGGCAGTTGATTAAGCGAGAAACCGATTCGACCTTTGCAGAATTACTAAACAAACAACGTATTAAGGCTGCCCAGCAGCTCTTGCTTTCAACCAGTGACAGTATCGAAGATATTTGTTATGCTGTTGGTTACAGTAACCTTGGATATTTCTATAAAGTGTTCCGAAAATTGTGCGGAAAATCGCCAAAAGCCTACCGAAAACAGGTAGAAACGATACTGTAAGATTTGTATTCCTTTACAAAATGTGCTATAATATGAATAATATTATTAGGAGGTTCTATCATGAAAAAGAAACCGATTTATCTATGGGTCTTGCTAATCTTGTCTGCTCTTATTTCAGCAATGTCTCTGTTTGGAATGTTGAGTCCCTTACCTAGCAAAGAAGCTCTTCGTGCCGCTCAGAAACAAGTTGCAGGGGTCAGTGCTCAGCAATTAGAAGACCAGCTTAATTACAACTATGGAGTAGCAGAAGCGTATCATTCTATTTTTAATATGGCCTTGATTGTGCTATCTGCTATTTTAGTGGTCGTAGCGATTGTCTTCCTTATTCGTAAGAATTTGCAATATGCAAACTATACTTACGTTGGCTATGTTTTGTTAGCTATTATCGGTTCGATTTATGGCTATGTTGGTTTACAGGACGCTGTGCAGTTGGTTCAAGATGAGAGCATGCGTTTGACAATGAGTATTGGTTCAAAAGCTGTCAGCATTTTCTATATCGTCATCAATGTTCTCTTCCTAGCTCTTGTCTTCTATAAGATGTGGCGTCAGCAGAAAGCCTTGGCAGAAGAAGAGGAAGCAGAAAATCTTGCCTAAGTATTGACAAAAAAGAACTATCAAGATACAATCTTGGTAGTTCTTTTTCGATTAAAAATAAAATCATGGAGGTACATATGAAGACAATTTCTTTAGTTTATATTAGTTTGAGTGGCAACACTGAAAGTTTTGTGACGCGCTTGAAAGATTATCTCTTGTCCCAGTACGAGGGGATTGAAGTCCAAAAGATTCATATCAAGGATTTGGTCAAGGAAGGTCATGATTTCTATGAAATGGACCACCCTTACGTCGCTTTTTTGCCGACCTATCTCGAAGGTGGGAATGGCGTGGATAATGGAGATGTCGAGATTTTGACGACACCCGTTGGGGATTTTATCGCCTATGGTGACAATGCTAGTAAGTGTTTTGGTGTGGTTGGTTCAGGGAATCGTAACTTTAATAACCAATACTGCCTGACAGCCAAGCAATACAGTCAACGTTTTGGCTTCCCTGTATTGGCTGACTTTGAAATGCGAGGCATGCTGGAAGACATCAAACGTGTCGCAGCTATTATCGCAGATTTGTATGAGTTGGAAAAGGAGAATTAAAATCAATATAAGAGGCGTTTGGGATTTTTCAACTGTTTTTTTTGAGTATAAATAGTTTTTAAGAACATAAAAAAGCATAAGTTCAGGTATTCAAAACCTTGTTCTTATGCTTTTTATCATAGAAATATTTGCTGAATTTTCTCTTGAAATGAAACCTTATACTCAATGAAAATCAAAGAGCAAACTAGGAAACTAGCCGCAGGCTGTACTTGAGTACGGCAAGGCGACGTTGACGTGGTTTGAATTTGATTTGCGAAGAGTATTATCTTCATCTCGCGCTTGTCAGTTAACCTGCTTTTCCGATTGCGAGTGCGTAGATAAAGAAGATGGCGAAGCCAAAGAGGAAAATCAATCCTGCAATGGCAAGGTGTTTGAGCCAAGAAGGAAGATTTTTGTTTTCATGCGTTACCAAGGCGTAATTCAAAAGAGCGAAGAATGGTGTTGTCAGGAAAGAACCAATCATGGCAAAGCGGAGCATGGTCGAAACCTGACCGGCGAAGAACTTGATAATGACGATACCGATGATAGCAGTGATGGTCATCCAGATGTTCAAAGATTTACGATTGTCTTCTTTTTGACTGATTAGCAGTCGGAGAGATTCCTGATTGACGCGAGAATAGCCATCGATAACAGTGATAACTGTTCCAAAGATACAGAGGAAAGCAATAAAGGTAATCAAGTAACGGGACCATTCGCCAAGAACAGAGGCATACATGCCCACGAATTGAGAGATGTATTTGGCTGAAGCAGCTTCAACCGCCTGCCCTGTAGGATACTGAATAAGTGCTCCCAGTGCCACAAAGAAGACGGCTAGAATAGCTGTTCCAATATAACCAGTGTTAAAGTCAAACAGAGCGTCCTCTGTGTTAAAGTTGACGGTCTTTTTCTTTTCAGCAGACCAAAGTGAATTGATAGCTGAAATTTCAATAGGAGCTGGCATCCATCCTAGGAGGGAGACGATGAAGGGCAGAGCTGCCATTTGCCAAGGTGTCTTCTCGACAAAATCAGAACTGTATTCTGGATGCTTGACCGCTGCGATGATAACTGCAAGAACAGTTGCAATGGTCAAAGCAGACATAATCCATTTGACCATGCCGTCTAAAAGTTTGTAGCCTCCAAAGAGTAGCATAGCCCAAATGATGGCAACGAGAATGAGGGACCACTGAGTGATGCTAAGTCCAATCATTGGGAAGGCACTGGCGATGATAGCTGAGCACAGAATGGCGACACCAGCTGTGTTGACCATAGCCGAAAAGACATTTAGGATAAAGAAAATCCAGAGATAGAGTTTTCCTTTTTCGGCATAACCTTCAACCAAAGTCTTTCCAGTATCAGCGGTGTATTCAGCACCAAAACGGAAAAATGGATATTTAAAGACATTGGCTAAGATAACCAAGAGAAGTAGAGACCAACCGTAAGAACCGCCAGCTTGAGTTGAGGATACAATGTGGGAACCGCCAACAGCGGCAGAAGCCATTAGGATTCCAGGCCCCATTGCTTTTAGTTTACTTGTCCAGGTTGATTGATTTAAGGAAATAGCTTGCGACATGATAAATACTCCTTTTTGAATTTTCAGAATAATCTGGATATGTAATCTATATTCTACAAAAAACTTTGGGAAAATGCAAGAATATTTTGAAAAAAGATAGAAAATTACAGAAAATTTACAAAGAAGATCTGAAAATAACTGCTATGATAGTAAGGTACAGCAGGATAAAGAAAAACCGAGAAGTCTCTTTCTCGGATTTGCTTATTATGAGGTTCTTACTTTTTATGCTTCAAGAGTTGATTGATATGGTCTACTTTTTTTGATGCTCTTTTATAGGAAATAGTCCAAATGATAAGGTAGACAATCGCAAACTCAAGGATGAGCTGGAGATAGAAGAACCAGTGGAAGGGGAACCAACCAGCCAGAGTTGCTAGTGGGATAAAGCCTACTAGCATGAGGAAAAAATGAGTCAGAGTTGCACGGAGCAAGCTCCAATCACGGCTGAATAATCGCTTTCCAAAGTTGAAGAGAATACCGATAGCTGCCCAAATAAGTGTGCAGTAGAGCAAGACCAAGGCACCGTGAACCTGATGTTGCACCATCACTTGTCCGATCAGAGACTCGGGACTTAGTGGGGCGTAGGTGTTTGGGGCGTAGATGAATGAAAAGATGATAGAGAGGATGAGGCCGATGAGGACACCGGCAGCTGCATCGTGAAATACTTGTTTTTTCATAGTTCTAATTTCTCCTTGATGGTTTTTAGGTAACGACGTGAAGAGTAGGTGAAACTTTCGTTTTTTAGAAAGATTTCTACTAGACCGTTGGGCGTGAGCTTGAGATGAGAGATGGAGTTGATATTGATGATTTCTGATTGGGAAATTTGGATAAAATTGCTTGGCAAAAGTTCAAGGACCTGATAGAGCCGTAAATCAATGTTGTAGGTCTGACTCGCGGTTTCTGCTAGAACCTTTCGATTCTCGATATAGAAGCGTTGTATCTTACCAATCTCAACGAGATAGACCTGATCATCGATTTTTCCTTTGATTGTTTCTTTTCGGTCAAGATTTTCTGCGAAATCGATGACTTTCTGGACTTTATCTGTCGGCTGAGGTGCTTGAACAATCAGCTTTTCCTCTTCGTAAGTTTCACTAATCTGTAGTTCTACTTTCATAAATTTCTCTCCTTTTCAGTTATACAAGGTTGTGATCACTTCCTGTATATCTTTATTAAACACTATTTTAGGAGACCTGGCAAGGTACTTTGTCTATGTGGAGGGATTTGGCTCCTATGTGGTGGAGCTTTTCTGTCCTATCTGAAATATGGTATAATAGCACTAATCAATTTCTAGGAAAATAGATACAGAAAGGGGCTGAAAGATGTCTCATATTATTGAATTGCCAGAGGTGCTGGCAAACCAGATTGCAGCTGGAGAGGTTATCGAGCGTCCAGCTAGTGTTGTTAAGGAGCTGGTAGAAAACGCCATTGACGCGGGCTCTAGTCAGATTATCGTTGAGATTGAGGAAGCTGGTCTCAAGAAGATTCAAATCACAGATAATGGTCATGGAATTGCTCACGATGAGGTGGAATTGGCCTTGCGTCGTCATGCGACCAGTAAGATAAAAAATCAAGCAGATCTCTTTCGGATTCGGACGCTTGGTTTTCGTGGTGAAGCCTTGCCTTCTATTGCGTCTGTTAGTGTCTTGACTTTGTTGACGGCGGTGGATAGTGCTAGTCATGGAACCAAGTTAGTCGCTCGTGGAGGAGAAGTAGAAGAAATCATTCCAGCGACTAGTCCTGTGGGAACCAAGGTTTGTGTGGAGGACCTCTTTTTCAACACACCTGCCCGCCTCAAGTATATGAAGAGCCAGCAAGCAGAGTTGTCTCATATCATTGATATTGTTAATCGTCTGGGTTTAGCCCATCCTGAGATTTCTTTTAGTTTGATCAGTGATGGCAAGGAAATGACGCGAACAGCAGGGACTGGTCAACTGCGACAAGCAATCGCAGGGATTTATGGTTTAGCTAGCGCCAAGAAGATGATTGAAATTGAGAATTCTGACCTTGATTTCGAAATTTCTGGCTTTGTGTCCTTGCCTGAGTTAACTAGAGCCAACCGCAACTATATCAGTCTCTTCATCAATGGCCGTTATATCAAGAACTTTTTACTCAATCGTGCTATTTTAGATGGTTACGGAAGTAAGCTCATGGTAGGCCGTTTTCCACTAGCTGTCATTCACATTCATATCGACCCCTATCTAGCGGATGTCAATGTGCATCCAACCAAGCAAGAGGTGCGGATTTCCAAGAAAAAAGAACTGATGACGCTGGTCTCAGAAGCTATTTCTAATAGTCTCAAGGAACAAACCTTGATACCTGATGCCTTGGAAAATCTTGCCAAATCGACCGTGCGCAATCGTGAGAAGGTGGAGCAAACTATTCTCCCACTCAAAGAAAATACGCTCTACTATGAGAAAACTGAGCCTACAAGACCTAGTCAAGCTGAGGTGGCTGATTATCAGGTGGAATTGACTGAGGAAGGGCAAGACTTGACTTTGTTTGCCAAGGAAACCTTAGATCAATTGACCAAGCCAGCTAAACTGCATTTTGCAGAGAGAAAGCCTGCTAACTACGACCAGCTAGATCACCCAGAGTTAGACCTTGCGAGTCTTGATAAGGCCTATGACAAGCTGGAGCGAGAAGAATCATCCAGCTTCCCAGAGTTGGAATTTTTCGGACAGATGCATGGAACCTATCTCTTTGCCCAAGGGCGAGATGGGCTCTACATCATAGACCAACATGCGGCTCAGGAACGGGTTAAGTACGAGGAGTACCGTGAAAGCATTGGCAATGTTGACCAGAGCCAGCAGCAACTCCTAGTGCCCTATATCTTTGAATTTCCAGCGGATGATGCCCTTCGGCTCAAGGAAAGAATGGCGCTTTTAGAGGAAGTGGGCGTCTTTCTAGCAGAGTACGGGGAGAATCAATTTATCCTACGTGAACATCCTATTTGGATGGCAGAGGAGGAGATTGAGTCAGGAATCTATGAAATGTGTGACATGCTCCTTTTGACCAAGGAAGTTTCTATCAAGAAATACCGAGCAGAGCTGGCTATCATGATGTCCTGCAAACGGTCTATTAAGGCCAATCACCGTATCGATGACCACTCAGCTAGGCAACTCCTCTATCAACTTTCTCAATGTGACAATCCCTACAACTGTCCTCACGGACGTCCTGTTTTGGTGCATTTTACTAAGTCGGATATGGAAAAGATGTTCCGACGCATTCAGGAAAATCACACCAGTCTCCGTGAGTTGGGGAAATATTAAACTAAAAGGAAAACTATGTACGAATATTTAAAAGGAATCATTACCAAAATCACTGCTAAATACATTGTTCTTGAAACCAATGGTATCGGTTATATTTTGCATGTGGCCAATCCCTATGCTTATTCAGGTCAGGTCAATCAAGAGGCTCAAATTTATGCGCATCAGGTTGTGCGTGAGGACGCTCATCTGCTTTATGGATTTCGCTCAGAAGACGAGAAAAAGCTCTTTCTTAGTCTGATTTCGGTCTCTGGGATTGGTCCTGTATCAGCTCTTGCTATTATCGCTGCCGATGACAATGCTGGCTTGGTTCAAGCAATTGAAACCAAGAACATCAACTACTTGACCAAGTTCCCTAAAATTGGCAAGAAAACAGCCCAACAGATGGTGTTGGACTTGGAAGGCAAGGTAGTAGTTGCAGGAGATGACCTGCCTGCCAAGGTGGCAGTGCAAACCAGCGCTGAAAACCAAGAATTGGAAGAAGCTATGGAAGCTATGTTGGCACTGGGCTACAAGGCGACCGAACTCAAGAAAATCAAAAAATTCTTTGAAGGAACGACAGATACAGCTGAGAACTATATCAAGTCGGCCCTTAAAATGTTGGTCAAATAGGAGCAGAGCATGACAAAACGTTGTTCGTGGGTCAAGATGACCAATCCGCTCTACATTGCCTATCATGATGAGGAGTGGGGCCAGCCCCTCCATGATGACCAAGCATTGTTTGAGTTGTTGTGTATGGAAACCTATCAGGCAGGCCTGTCTTGGGAAACGGTACTCAACAAACGCCAAGCTTTCCGAGAAGCCTTTCATAGCTATCAAATTCAAGCGGTCGCAGAGATGACCGACACTGAATTGGAAGCCTTGCTGGATAATCCATCCATCATTCGAAATAGAGCCAAGATTTTTGCTACACGCACTAACGCCCAAGCCTTTTTACGACTACAGGAAGACTATGGCTCTTTTGATGCCTATCTTTGGTCCTTTGTTGAGGGGAAAACGATCGTTAACGATGTTCCCGATTACCGCCAAGCCCCAGCTAAAACCCCCTTATCTGAGAAATTAGCCAAAGATCTCAAAAAACGAGGCTTCAAGTTCACAGGCCCAGTCGCCGTCTTGTCTTTTCTACAGGCTGCAGGCCTGGTTGATGACCATGAGAACGATTGTGAGTGGAAAAGCGGTCATTAGTGTGTACAGGTAACTCGCATATCTGAGAATAGAATATAGAAAAAAGCTGAGAAACTTTTCCCAGCTTTTTATATATACTATTAGATTTGTTAGAGTGAAGTCAAAAAAGTGATTCCACCTAAAATAACACCAGCTGAATTTGGAATGATTAGTATCCAATCCTTCTTAGGTTCCTTTGTCCATCCATAAATAACCCAGATTAAGCAAGATATAGCAGCTGATAAAGGTTGAAATGGTTGAGCTTTATTTCCCTGTAAATTAGCGATAATTTGAGGTATGTAGGCAATAAATACTATAATTCCAATAAAGGCACCAATAGAACCTACGATTCGATTAATTTTTTGTTTTGTCATATACACCTCCTTCAAAAGGATAACATAGAAATTAGCGAAATGCAATAAATTCAGATACAAATTGTAACGAAAACGAATACAAAAGCACAAAAATAGAGAAACTATTTATTTTTTGTTATAGTCAAAGCGAATGACTTGCTCCTGTGCATCTACATGGGCATGGACGCCAAAGGGGATAATTGCTCTTGGAGTTGCGTGGCCAACATTTAGATTATAGAGAATCGGGATATTGCTGTCAATAATATCCAATAGTGCCTCTTTATAGTCGCCATAGAAAGTTTCATCCATAGGTTTTCCGACCAGGAGTCCACTGATGACCGCGAATATGCCAGTGTCCTTTAAAGTCCGCAACATCTTTTTGAAGTCTTCCGGCTCAGGCTTTTCTTCGCTTGTCTCTAGCAAGAGGATCTTTCCTTCCCAGTCTGACAAGTCAGGGAAAAGTTTGTATTTTTGGCAGAGCTCCGTGCTATCTGCGTATCGAGAGTTGTCAAAGATATCGTAGAGGGATTCGAGGCAACCACCGAGGATTTTTCCCTCGAACCGGGCATTTCCTTGCAATAATTCAAAACCAGTATTTGCATGACTGATACGATGTGTCCCCAGAGCCTTGGGACTAAAATCCGTTCGTTCCTCATACCAAACATTGCTAGGGCGGATTTCTGAAATTCTTCCAGTCTCAATCAATTCTTTAAAGTAGTGAAAGCTATAGGTCAGCATTTCTTTGTCTAATTCACAAATGTCTGCTAAGAAGGATTGACCATAAAAAGTCTTGATTCCTAGTTTATGCAACATGAGATGGTTCATGGTTGTATCCGAGAAGCCAAGAAAAATTTTTTGTTTGATAACCTTTTGGAGTTGGTCATTTTCAAAAAGATAAGGTAGTAAGCGATAGGTATCGTCTCCACCGATGGCACATAGGATCATATCGATGCTATCATCAGAAAAGGCATGAATCAAATCCTCTGCACGAGCTTCAGGATGGTTCTTGATAAAGTCTAATCCATTTAGCGAATGGGGCAAAAAGATAGGATTGAGTCCCAGGTCCTTGAGACGTTGGACACCTAGGTCCACTTCGTGTTTGACAAAGTCCTCTCCGATAATGCCACTAGATAAACTAACAATACCAATAGTAGAAATCATATTTTATCCTCCTAGAAATAGATTGAGCCTATTTTATCACAAAAGATTAGATAGAGCTATGTGGGATGTCAGAAGAATACTTTAAAATCAAAAAAGTAAGTGAAAAAGCAACCGCACCTGCAGTTGCTTTTATCATTCTTCTTAATAACGTGTTGGTCCTGCACTTGCGCTGCGGATGTTCAAGCGTTTCTTTAGATAGAAGCGAAGGGCTAGGAGGGATGCTCCGATAATAGCCAGCGGCAATGGAGCAAGTACTGGGTTAAGGCTAGCTGGTAGGAAGCTTGTTGCAAAGAAGACAAGCAACCAAAGGAACATAGAAGCTAGGATAACTAGTACAGATTTCCAGAAAGGTGGACGTTGACTGCGGTCCATATCAGGCCCGTAGTATTGGTAAACGAAGTAGTACATCAAGTAGAAGGCAAATCCACCAACCAGTCCAACTAGCAGGAGGGTAATCAAACCGTAACCGATAGCCTGATCTGCTGAGAAGAAGGTTGTGAGGGCGCTGACGAGGGCGAAGAGGCTAGTGATGAAAAGGGCTGAATCCATAATCATGAGTTTTGGATCATCATTTTCTTTTGGATGCTCTTTTTCGTACTGCTCTTTGACAGTGAAGCTATGAGCCCAGTGAGTTGGTGCGCCATAGAGGGAGCGAGCAGTCGTACCTTTGGCTTGCTCCTCAAGGATTTGGGGAATAACTTCCTCAAAAATAGTTTTGATTTCAGCGTCTGTTTTCCCATCTTTGATGAATTGTTGGGTAGCGATGTGGACAAACTCTTGGTTTTTCTTTGTTAATTTTTGTAGATCAATCTGAGACATAGGAACTCCTCTTAGAACCATTTTTTATGGATGAGATAGAGAGTGAGCGAGACACTCATAGCAAAGGCGATAAAGACGATTAACCAGAAGGCATTTGGCTCTCCGTTTAGGGGGATTTCATTATCCTTAAAGTTCATCCCGTAGGCAGAGAAGACCATGGTTGGGATGGACATAACGATGGTCACAAGGGCCAAGGTTTTCATGATGTTGTTCTGGTTGTTGGAAATGATAGAGGCAAAGGTCTCTGTCATAGAATGCAAGACGTTTCCATAAATGTCTGCCATCTCGATGGCCTGTTGGGTTTCAATCAGGGTATCTTCAAGCAGGTCTTCGTCCTCAAGGTATTTCTTGATATTGCTGGTTGAGCTGGTCAATTTCTTAATCACGCGCTCATTTGTTTTGAGGGAGGCCTTGAAATAGACGATGGTTTTTTCCAATTCCATGAGCTCAATCAATTCTTCATTACGAGTTGATTGATGCAGTTGACTTTCGATTTGTTCACTCTTACGGTCAATTGAACGAAGGGCTGTTAGGTAAAGCTCTGCATTGCGATAAAGAATCTGGAAGATAAAACGCGAACGCATGAAGGTGTAGAAATTACGCAATCGACGGTTGATAAAGACATCGAGGACTGGTAGAGGTTCCAAACACGTAGTGATAATGGTTTCCTCAGTGATGATAATACCAAGCGGGATGGTGACGTAGTAGGTGCGGTTATTTCTTTCTTCTGTGACCGGCACGTCAACGATAATCAGGGTATACTCGTCTTCAATCGTAATACGAGACATTTCTTCCGCATCGAGCGGTGCTCGAAGGTCGGCAATATCGATATCGAAGGCGTTAGCGATTTCGAGTGATTCATTTTGAGTCGGATTGACGAGATTGATCCAAGTACCCGGTTCAAGCGTATCGATCTCTTTAAATTCAGTTGTTGTAGAGAGAAAAACTTGTTTCATATCCCTTATCCTTTCTCATTTTTCAGATTTTTTCACACCGTACTATTATACTACAAAATCGGCTTTTTGGGTAATAGAATCTCACTTTTTTTGGTATAATGGTAAGCAATAATGGACTAGAAAGAACAAAGATGCAAGATAAAATTGTCATTCATGGGGCGCGTGCCCATAATTTAAAAAATATTGATGTGGAGATTCCGCGAGACAAGCTGGTTGTCGTGACAGGCTTGTCAGGTTCAGGGAAATCCAGTCTGGCCTTTGATACCCTCTATGCGGAGGGACAACGTCGCTATGTGGAGAGTTTGTCAGCCTACGCTCGTCAGTTTTTGGGAAATATGGAGAAGCCTGATGTGGATGCTATTGATGGTCTCAGCCCAGCTATTTCCATCGACCAGAAAACGACTAGTAAAAATCCGCGCTCGACGGTGGGAACAACGACTGAAATCAATGACTATCTGCGTCTCCTCTACGCGCGTGTGGGGATGCCTTACTGTATCAACGGGCATGGAGCTATCAAGGCTTCTTCTGTGGAGCAAATCGTTGATAAGGTTTTGGGGTTGCCAGAACGCCAGCGCTTGCAGATTTTGGCCCCTGTCATCCGCAAGAAAAAAGGTCGACATAAGAGTGTTATCGAGAAGGTTCAGAAAGATGGTTATGTTCGTGTCCGTGCGGATGGTGAAGTCTATGATGTGACCGAAGTGCCAGAGTTGTCTAAGAGCAGGCAACACAATATTGATGTCGTGGTTGACCGTATTGTCATCAAGGAGGGTATTCGTAGTCGTCTCTTTGATTCCATTGAGGCTGCCCTTCGTATTGCAGAAGGTTATGTCATTATCGACACTATGGACGACTCTGAGTTGTTGTTCTCTGAGCATTATGCCTGTCCAGTTTGTGGCTTTACTGTTCCAGAGTTAGAGCCACGTCTCTTCTCATTCAATGCTCCTTTTGGTTCTTGTAGTGAGTGTGATGGTTTGGGTATCAAGCTGGAGGTGGATACTGATTTGGTGGTACCAGATGCCAGCAAAACCTTACGTGAGGGAGCCTTAGCTCCTTGGAATCCTATCTCATCCAACTACTATCCAAACATGCTAGAGCAGGCTATGACAGCCTTTGGAGTGGATATGGATAAGCCTTTTGAGGACTTGTCAGAAGAGGATAAGAACTTGATTCTCTATGGATCTGATGGTAAGGAATTCCATTTCCACTATGAGAATGAATTTGGTGGCGTGCGCGATATTGACATTCCTTTTGAGGGAGTTGTTAATAATATCAAGCGTCGTTATCACGAGACAAACAGCGATTACACTCGCACCCAGATGCGTCTCTACATGAATGAGCTGACCTGCGGAACTTGTCACGGCTATCGTCTCAATGATCAGGCCTTGTCTGTCCGTGTAGGTGGTGAGCAAGGACCACATATCGGAGAAATTTCAGACCTGTCTATCGCAGACCACTTGGACTTGGTGAGCCAGCTAACCTTGTCTGAAAATGAAGCCATCATTGCTCGTCCCATTCTCAAGGAAATCAAGGATCGTTTGACCTTCCTTAATAACGTGGGTCTTAATTATCTGACTCTGTCACGTTCGGCAGGAACCCTTTCAGGTGGGGAAAGTCAGCGTATTCGTTTGGCAACTCAGATTGGTTCCAACCTATCAGGCGTCCTCTATATCCTAGACGAGCCGTCAATCGGTCTTCATCAGAGGGATAATGACCGCCTGATTGCCAGTCTGAAAAAAATGCGTGATTTAGGTAATACCCTCATAGTGGTGGAACACGACGAAGATACCATGCGTGAGGCTGATTATCTGATTGACGTTGGTCCCGGTGCCGGTGTTTTTGGTGGAGAGATTGTCGCTGCGGGTACGCCCAAGCAGGTTGCTCGCAATAGCAAGTCTATCACAGGCCAGTACTTGTCAGGTAAACGTGCCATTCCAGTACCAGAAGAGCGCCGTGTGGGAAATGGTCGTTTTATCGAAGTGACAGGTGCGCGTGAGAATAACTTGCAAAATGTCACAGCTCGCTTCCCACTAGGAAAATTTATCGCCGTTACAGGGGTATCAGGCTCAGGGAAATCAACCCTAATCAATAGCATTCTCAAAAAAGCTATTGCCCAGAAGCTTAACCGCAATTCAGACAAACCTGGTAAGTTTAAAACGATTACAGGGATTGAGCATGTCGACCGCTTGATTGACATTGACCAGAGTCCAATCGGACGAACGCCAAGGTCTAACCCAGCTACTTATACAGGAGTTTTTGACGATATACGTGACCTTTTTGCTCAAACAAATGAAGCCAAGATTCGAGGCTACAAGAAGGGGCGTTTCAGTTTCAACGTCAAGGGTGGGCGTTGTGAAGCTTGCTCAGGTGACGGGATTATCAAGATTGAGATGCACTTCTTGCCAGATGTTTATGTTGCCTGTGAAGTTTGCCACGGGACTCGTTACAACAGTGAAACCCTAGAAGTTCACTACAAGGAAAAGAATATCTCGCAGGTCTTGGATATGACCGTCAACGATGCGGTGGAATTCTTCCAACACATTCCCAAGATTCAACGCAAACTTCAGACCATCAAGGATGTGGGGCTGGGCTATGTAACGCTAGGGCAACCCGCTACGACCCTTTCTGGAGGAGAAGCTCAGCGTATGAAGTTGGCTAGCGAACTCCACAAACGCTCGACAGGAAAATCTTTCTACATTCTGGATGAGCCGACGACAGGACTCCATACAGAGGATATCGCTCGCTTGCTTAAAGTCTTGGCTCGCTTTGTAGACGATGGAAATACAGTTCTTGTCATTGAGCACAATCTGGATGTCATTAAGACAGCAGACCATATCATCGACTTGGGTCCTGAGGGCGGTGTTGGCGGTGGAACCATCATCGCAACAGGAACTCCAGAAGAAGTAGCGGCCAATGAAGCCAGCTACACAGGACACTATTTGAAAGGAAAGTTACATCATGAATAAACGTGTACAAGCATTTTTAGCTAAAATGCAAGAAAAAGAACTAGATGGCATCATCATCAATAACCTTAAAAACGTCTATTATTTGACTGGTTTTTGGGGTTCAAACGGAACAGTCTTTATCAGCCGTGATCGTCAGGTCTTGGTGACAGACTCTCGCTATATTATTGCAGCTAAGCAAGAAACCAGTGGCTTTGAGATTGTGGCAGACCGTGATGAATTGGCTGTCATTGCAGGAATTGTTAAGGACATGGGCTTGTCTCGAATTGGTTTTGAAGATGAGATTTCAGTATCTTATTACCACCGTATGCAGGCAGCCTTTGAAGGAATTGACTTGCTTCCACAAACTCAGTTTGTTGAAGGTCTTCGTATGATTAAGGATGAAGCGGAGATTGCAGCTATTCGTAAGGCTTGTTCTATCTCAGATCAAGCTTTCCGCGATGCGCTTGACTTTATTAAGCCAGGAAAGACTGAAATTGAGATTGCCAACTTCCTTGACTTCCGCATGCGTGAGTTGGGAGCATCTGGCTTGTCTTTTGACACAATTCTAGCTAGCGGTATCAACTCTTCCAAACCCCATGCCCATCCTATGCACAAACCAGTGGAGCTAGGAGAAGCCATTACCATGGACTTCGGTTGCCTTTATGATCACTATGTCAGCGATATGACCCGGACTATCTATCTGGGACATGTTAGCGACGAGCAGGCAGAGATTTACAATACGGTTTTGAAAGCCAACCAAGCTCTGATTGACCAAGCTAAGGCTGGCTTAGGTTTCCGTGACTTTGACAAAATTCCTCGTGATATTATCATCGAGGCAGGCTATGGCGACTACTTTACCCACGGTATCGGACACGGTATTGGACTGGATATCCATGAGGAACCATACTTTAGCCAGACTTCTACAGAAACTATTAAAGCAGGTATGGCTTTGACAGACGAGCCGGGTATTTATATTGAAGGCAAATATGGCGTTCGTATCGAGGATGATATTCTGATTACAGAGACAGGTTGTGAATTGTTGACCCTAGCTCCAAAAGAGTTGATAGTTATTTAAGAGTTAAACGACTCAAATGATTGACTTTTAAATTTTAAAGGTTTATACTGAAAAACGAAAACGGTAGGTGAGGCTACCATAGGGATACGGATGACTACCGCAAAGCAGTGGAGACACTACTCGTTGGTCAACAGTCCTGGTCGCGAAGGCCAAGACTAAGCTCATTACATTGCCCTATGGAGTTAAAGCTTGAACGAAAAAACAGATAACTAGTTTTTTAATCCTGCCATTTTATGGTGGGATTTTCTACTGTTTAAATCAAAGAAAGGAGATAGACGATGCAAATTGACGACCATCCGGAACCGCACATACACAGCCAATCGCTGATTTGTGTCGTTCTGCCCTTATAAAGTGATTGGTCTCTGTGTATGAAACACATCATTCATACAGATAGGAGAAACCAATGAAAACAACAAAAGAAAGATTAGCAACAGCTATTCAAGTCCCTTTAGACGAGAGTCTAACTTTTTATCATACCAGTTTAAACGGTTTGACAGAGGAACAGGTCGAACAAAATCGTAACCTCTATGGCGAAAATACCATCACAAAGGGTCAAGAAGACAGTATCCTCAAAAAGATTTACGAATCCATTATCAATCCTTTTACAATTATCTTGCTGGTCATCGCCGTGATTTCCTTGGTGACCAATGTCTGGTTGGCAAAACCAGGTCAAGAAGATCCGACAACTTCCATTATCATCGTTGTCCTAGTCCTCATTTCTGGTGGCATACGCTTTGTCCAAGAACTCCGTAGTGATAAGGCTGCGACCAATCTATCAAAAATGATTGTCAACACAGCGACTGTCATTCGTCAAGGAGAAATCCAAGAAGTACCTATCGATGATTTGGTAGTGGGTGACGTGGTTAAATTAAGTGCTGGAGACATGATTCCAGCGGATCTTCTTTTATTTGAGTCGCGCGATTTCTTTGTACAACAGTCGGGCTTGACAGGTGAAAGTGAATCGGTTGAAAAATTGGCCTTGACCAAGGCAACAGTTCAACAATCTGATAGTCTGCTAGAAGCAGAAGCGCTCGCCTTTATGGGAACCAATGTCTTGTCTGGTAGTGCCAAGGCCGTGGTTTTAGCAGTTGGTGATGATACCATGATGGGAGCCATTGAGCAGACTCTGAACACCTATGACGAGCCTACTTCGTTTGAGCGGGAGATGAATAGTATTTCGTGGCTCTTGATTCGTTTGATGTTGGTCATGGTGCCCATCGTTTTCTTGTCCAATGGTTTAACAGATGGTGACTGGCTGGAAGCTGGCGTATTTGCTTTGAGTGTTGGTGTTGGATTGACACCTGAGATGCTTCCTATGATTATCACAGCCAGTCTAGCAAAAGGCTCCATCATTATGGCCAAGGAAAAAGTGGTTATCAAGAAACTCAATGCCATACAGGACTTAGGGGCGATTGATATTTTGTGTACAGATAAGACAGGAACTCTAACCCAAGACGAAATTGTCCTTGAATATCCCTTGGACATCCACGGACGCTTGGATTTGACCGTCTTGAGACGAGCTTATCTCAATTCTTATTTTCAAACGGGCTTGAAAAATTTGATGGACAGAGCCATCATCAAACGGACTGAAAAGGAAGCCAAAGAACACACCCTCTTGCAAAATCTGGCTCAAACTTTTCAAAAAATAGATGAGCTTCCCTTTGATTTTGAACGTAGACGGATGAGTGTTATCGTTAAGGATGAACACAAAGTTGTTAGTTTGGTAACCAAGGGTGCTCTAGAGGAAATGTTGACGATTTCCAGTTATGCGGAATACCAAGGAGTGATTACTCCTTTGACAGATGTTATTAGAGAAGAAATTTTAGCAGAAGTCAGACAACTAAATCAACAAGGTTTGCGTGTCTTGGGAGTGGCCTATAAGTCAGGTTTGAGGGAAGGTCATGCCTATACAGTTGATGACGAAGGGGATATGATTCTAACTGGTTATTTAGCATTCCTAGACCCTCCTAAACCATCTGCAGCACCAGCAATTAAGGCTCTGTTAGAACATGGAGTTCAAACAAAGATTTTGACGGGAGACAACGAAAAAGTTACCCAAGCAGTCTGTGAAAAGGTTGGTTTGGATATCAATCAGATGCTGTTGGGATCTGAAATTGATCAGATGAGTGATCAAGAATTGGCCCAAGCCGTGGAGGAGGTAACCGTCTTTGCCAAACTTTCACCTGACCAAAAAGCGAGGATTATTTTGCAATTTAAGGCTAATGGTCATGCTGTAGGCTATATGGGAGATGGGATCAATGATGCTCCTTCTATGAAAGTTGCAGATGTGGGGATTTCTGTTGATACAGCAGTAGATATTGCCAAAGAAACGGCTGATGTTATCCTACTTGATAAGGATCTCATGGTGCTTGAAAAAGGACTGGTTGAAGGGCGTAAGGTCTATGCCAATATGACTAAATATATCAAAATGACAGTGAGTTCTAATTTTGGAAATATCTTATCCCTATTGGTCTCTGGAATCTTTTTGCCATTTTTACCAATGGCACCAGTTCATTTGATTATCCTAAATCTAGTCTATGATTTGTCTTGTATTGCCTTGCCTTTTGACAAGGTGGATAAAGATTTTTTGAGAAATCCGCATACCTGGGAAGCCAAGTCCATCACACGTTTCATGATTTGGATGGGACCTATCTCTTCTGCCTTTGATATTTTGACCTTTATTTTGCTTTATTTTATCATTGTACCCATGACAACAGGTCAAGTTTATGTTCATGGAGCGGAGTCTGCCGTAGGATTTATTGTCTTGTTTCAGACAGGTTGGTTTATCGAGTCCATGTGGTCACAGACCATGGTTATCCATATGCTGCGTTCAGCCAAAATTCCCTTTTTACAAAGTCGTCCAGCTTGGCTAGTCCTTGTGACAACCTTATTGGCTGCAGCCTTTGTGACCTTCCTTCCCTACAGTCCACTCGCAATCCTACTTCATCTAACTCCTTTAAAACCGATTTATTTCATCTTTTTGCTTTTCATCATTATCTTGTATATGATTAGTGTGACAATTGTGAAAAAAATCTATATCAAGAAATATAACGAATGGCTGTAAATTTCATTTTGTCAAGAAAAAAGTACGAAAATGACGAAAAAAGTTAAAAAAATTTAAAAATAGGTCGCAAGTCGGATGTTTTTTATGGTATAATAGACTAAACTGATAGTAACATGTAGCGAAAGGGGTAGGTACATGATTAAAATTTATACAGTCTCAAGTTGTACTAGCTGTAAAAAAGCAAAAACCTGGCTCAATGCCCACCAGTTAAGTTATAAAGAACAAAATCTTGGTAAAGAAGGAATTACGCGAGAAGAATTACTGGATATTCTGACAAAAACAGATAACGGAATAGCCAGCATCGTTTCGTCTAAAAATCGCTATGCCAAAGCCCTTGGAGTGGATATTGAAGATTTGAGTGTCAATGAAGTCCTCAATCTGATTATGGAAACACCGAGAATTTTAAAGAGCCCAATCCTTGTGGATGAAAAACGTCTGCAAGTTGGCTACAAGGAAGACGATATTCGTGCCTTCCTACCACGCTCTGTCCGTAATGTAGAAAATGCAGAAGCACGTTTGCGTGCAGCTCTATAAACATCAAGGCTGGGAGCAATTCCCAGTCTTATTCTATTTTAATCTCAAAAAGAAAGAAGAAAGAAATGAAAAAAATTGTTCTTGTTAGTCTAGCTTTCCTTTTTGTCCTGGTTGGTTGCGGACAGAAAAAAGAAACTGGACCAGCTACAAAAACAGAAAAGGATACGCTTCAGTCGGCATTGCCAGTTATTGAAAATGCTGAGAAGAACACAGTTGTAACAAAGACTTTGGTCTTGCCCAAGTCAGATGATGGCAGCCAGCAAACCCAAACCATTACTTATAAAGACAAGACTTTTTTGAGCCTAACCATTCAACAAAAGCGTCCAGTCTCAGATGAGTTGAAGACCTATATTGACCAACATGGTGTGGAAGAAACTCAAAAAGCTCTCCTTGAGGCGGAGGAGAAGGATGAGTCCATCATAGAAGCTCGTAAATTGGCAGGCTTTAAGCTTGAAACAAAACTATTGAGTGCAACGGAACTTCAAACAACGACTAGTTTTGATTTTCAAGTTTTGGACGTCAAAAAGGCTTCCCAGTTGGAATATTTGAAGAACATTGGTTTAGAAAATCTTTTGAAGAATGAACCAAGCAAATATATTTCAGACCGATTGGCAAATGGTGCGACAGAACAATAGAAAATCCAAATAAATAGACTGCCTGAATTGTAGAAGGTAAGGAATTATGCTATAATAGTACTATTCTAAGGAAAGAGGGTGTTAGAATGGGATTTACTGAAGAAACAGTACGTTTTAAATTGGACGATTCCAATAAAAAAGAAATTAGCGAAACTTTGACTGATGTCTATGCTTCGTTGAACGATAAGGGCTACAACCCAATTAACCAAATCGTAGGCTACGTATTGAGTGGAGACCCTGCCTACGTTCCTCGTTATAATAATGCACGAAATCAAATCCGTAAGTATGAGCGTGATGAGATCGTTGAGGAATTGGTCCGCTACTACCTTAAAGGACAAGGAGTCGATCTGTAACCTATGAGAATTATGGGATTGGACGTCGGTTCAAAAACGGTAGGGGTGGCCATTAGCGACCCGCTTGGTTTTACAGCTCAAGGACTTGAAATCATCCAAATCAATGAGGAACAAGGTCAATTTGGTTTTGACCGCGTTAAGGAGTTGGTTGATACTTACAAGGTGGAACGATTTGTAGTGGGCTTGCCTAAAAACATGAACAATACAAGCGGACCGCGCGTGGAAGCTAGTCAAGCATACGGAGCAAAGCTAGAAGAGCTTTTTGGTTTACCAGTAGACTATCAAGATGAACGCTTGACAACAGTTGCTGCGGAACGCATGTTGATTGAACAAGCAGATATCAGTCGCAATAAACGCAAGAAAGTCATTGATAAGTTAGCAGCTCAGCTGATTTTACAAAATTATTTAGATAGAAAATTTTAATATAAAGGAGAGGCTATGTCACACGATCATAACCACGACCACGAAGAACGTGAACTAATCACACTAGTAGATGAGCAAGGAAATGAAACCTTGTTTGAAATCCTTTTGACCATTGACGGAAAAGAAGAATTTGGTAAAAACTATGTTCTTCTAGTACCAGTTAACGCAGAAGAAGACGAAGACGGACAAGTTGAAATCCAAGCTTACTCATTCATCGAAAACGAAGATGGAACAGAAGGCGAATTGCAACCAATCCCCGAAGACTCAGAAGACGAATGGAACATGATTGAAGAAGTCTTCAACAGCTTTATGGAGGAGTAAAAATGTTCAGTGAACATTTTTACCCCAGTTCCTTTAAATAAGAGAGAACTGGTAAGTCCGGGGGACGTTTTTAGCCTGACGCTAAAAATAAAGACCGTAAGTAAGTCTGGGAGACTGTATCAGCCTAGCTCCTTGAAATAAGAGAGCTGGTGAATCTGGGTGGCGTTTTTAGCCCACGTTAATATCCATAGTTGCTAGTGATTAGCTAACCAGGTAAGAGGTCGGGACGAAAATCCTGACCTCATTTTTTGTTATCTACGGAATTTTGCTAGATAATTGATTAGACTTTTGTCAAGGAGATGTATATGTTTGAAGTAGAAGAATGGCTCCATAGTCGGATTGGTTTGAATTTTCGATCAGGTTTGGGCCGAATGCAACAAGCGGTGGATTTGTTGGGGAATCCCGAGAAGTCTTATCCTATTATCCACGTCACTGGGACTAATGGGAAAGGTTCTACCATTGCTTTTATGAGGGAGTTATTTATGGGGCATGGCAAAAAAGTTGCGACCTTTACCTCCCCTCATATCGTCTCTATTAATGATCGAATCTGCATTAATGGACAACCTATAGCAGACGCAGACTTTATCCGTTTAGCTGAGCAGGTCAAGGAGATGGAAAAAACGCTTCTGCAAACCCATGATCAGTTGTCCTTTTTTGAATTGCTGACCTTGATTGCTTTTCTCTACTTTAGGGAGCAAGCGGTGGATTTGGTTTTACTAGAAGTGGGAATTGGTGGTTTACTAGACACGACTAATGTGGTAACTGGAGAGCTTGCTGTCATTACTTCCATTGGACTTGACCATCAGGAGACTCTGGGTGACAGTGTAGCAGCAATTGCAGAGCAGAAAGCAGGTATTTTTAAGGCTGGTAAAAAGGCAGTGATTGCGAAATTGCCTCCAGAAGCTAGGCTTGTCTGTCAGAAAAAAGCCGAATCTTTAGCTGTTGACCTTTATCAGGCAGGTCAGGATTTTTCAATGCTGAATGGGGATTTTTCAAGTTCTTTACTAAATATTTCGCAGTTGAAAATAGGCTTAGAAGGAGCTTATCAGCAGGAAAATGCAGCCTTGGCGTTGCAAACTTTTCTTCTTTTTATGGGAGAAAGAAAGGAATCTGTTGATGAGCAGGTTGTAAGAAAGGCTTTGGAGAAGACCCATTGGGCTGGCCGTTTGGAGCGTATTTGTCCTCAGATTTACTTGGACGGTGCTCATAACCTTCCTGCCTTGACTCGCCTGGTGGAGTTTATCAAAGAAAAAGAGCAGGAAGGCTATCGTCCTCAAATCCTATTTGGAGCCTTGAAACGTAAGGATTATCAAGGGATGTTGGCTTATCTGACTGAGAATTTGCCTCAGGTGGAACTCAAGGTGACTGGTTTTGACTATCAGGGAGCTTTGGACGAAAGGGATGTGACAGGTTACGATATAGTTTCTTCTTACCGAGAATTTATCAGCAGTTTTGAAGAAAGAGCAGATACGCAGGACTTGTTATTCATTACAGGGTCTCTCTATTTTATCTCAGAAGTACGGGGCTACCTACTGGGGCATGAGCAGATGAATTGAACTCCTTTTTTGAACTTGTTATACTAGATGAATTGCTGGCTAAGGAAAATCTATTTTTCTAGCATGGCAAGAGAAAGGACATTTATTATGACATTCAAAACAGCAGCACTTTCTATTGTTTCTTTAGCGAGTGTATCTTTGCTAGTTGCTTGTTCCCAAAGAACACAACCAGTTCAACAGCCTGTGGCTAAGCAGCAGGTCCAACAACCTGCTCAACAACCTGCTCAACAGAATACCAATACTGCAAATGCGGGAAGTAATCAAAATCAAGCGGCTCCAGTACAGAACCAACCTGTTGCTCAACCGACTGATATTGATGGGACTTATACAGGCCAAGATGACGGAGACCGTATCACTTTAGTGGTCACTGGAACGACTGGTACATGGACTGAGCTCGAATCTGACGGGGATCAGAAAGTCAAACAGGTCACATTTGATGCAGCAAATCAACGCATGATTATTGGCGATGATGTCAAAATTTACACTGTAAACGGTAACCAAATCGTCGTAGACGATATGGATAGAGACCCATCGGATCAAATCGTTTTAACTAAATAAGACTATGCAAGTAAGAAGGGCTGGATTTTCCAGTCTTTTTACTTTTACCTAGAAAATAATCATAAATACTTGCCTTCTATCGAATACCTGAGTTATACTAGTATCAATTACTTGTTTTTAGCATTCAAAATATCAAGGAGGGGATATGAAATATAGAAAATTTCAATTATTGATGTCCAAGTATGGCTTTAGTCTTTCGATTATGCTACTTGAACTTTGTCTGGTTTTTGGTCTCTTTCTTTATTTAGGGCGCATGGCCCCCATTTTATGGATTACTGTCCTCATTCTACTGAGTATCATCACAATCATTTCGATAGTCAACCGTAATACGACTCCTGAGAATAAGGTAACCTGGTTATTAGTAGCCTTTGTGCCAGTATTTGGCCCCTTGCTCTATCTGATGTTTGGTGAGAGGCGATTGTCCAAAAAAGAAATCAAACAACTGAAGAAGCTAGGCTCCATGCATTTCCAAGAAGCAAATAGCCAGCTACTAAAAGAGGAATTAAAAGAAAGTGACAAGGCAGCTTATGGCGTCATCAAGTCCTTGTTGAGTATGGATACCAATGCCGATGTCTATGATCAAACTGTCTCTACATTTTTTCCTAACGGAGAAGCTATGTGGAAAAAGATGGTAGAAGATCTCAAAAAGGCTGAGAAATTTATCTTCTTGGAATATTACATTATAGAAGAAGGTTTGATGTGGAATCGTATTCTAGAAATCTTGGAGCAAAAGGTCGCTCAAGGCATTGAAGTTAAACTGCTCTATGATGATATTGGCTGTATGGCTACTTTAACAGGAGATTATGCACATCGACTTCGTCAGCTGGGCATCGAGGCCCATAAATTCAATAAAGTTATTCCTCGTTTGACAGTGGCCTATAATAACAGAGATCATAGAAAAATATTGATTATTGATGGTCAGATAGCTTATACAGGAGGCATTAACTTAGCCGATGAGTACATTAACCACGTCGAGAGATTTGGTTATTGGAAGGATAGTGGAATTCGCTTGGACGGACTAGCAGTAAAAGCCCTGACACGCTTGTTTTTAACCACTTGGTACATCAATCGAGGAGAGATTAGTGATTTTGATCAATATCATTTAGAAAATCATTCTATCCCAAGTGACGGTTTAACCATTCCATACGGAAGTGGACCCAAGCCAATTTTTCGAACGCAGGTAGGGAAAAAGGTTTATCAGAGTTTAATCAATCAAGCAACGGAATCGGTCTATATTACGACACCTTATTTGATCATAGACTATGATTTAACGGAGACAATCAAAAATGCTGCTATGAGAGGGGTCGATGTTCGAATTATCACCCCTTACATACCAGATAAGAAGTTCATTCAGTTAGTCACAAGAGGCGCTTATCCAGACCTTCTTTCTGCTGGTGTTCGAATTTATGAGTATAGTCCAGGTTTTATTCATAGTAAGCAGATGTTGGTAGACGAAGATTTTGCGGTGGTGGGGACAATCAATCTCGACTACCGAAGCTTGGTACACCATTATGAAAATGCAGTCTTACTCTATAAAACTCCTTCTATAATGGAAATCGCCCGAGATTTTCAAAATATATTTGCAGATTCTCAGGAAGTCTATCCTCATTCTATCAAAACGAGCTGGTATCAAAAACTTGTAAAAGAAATCGCCCAGTTATTCGCTCCAATCTTATAAGAAATCTAGGACTGAGGACACAAACCAGTCCTATTTTTCTTGCCTTTTACGAATAAGAAGATGTAGGAGGGACGATGCTGACTCAGAAAGAATTGGATTATATCATGTCATTTAAACAGACACATTTACACCGCTTTCGAGAAATTGAAACCTTTGTGAAACTATGCAAAAAATCGCTCAAACAGCCATCGCAAGCTGACAATCCTAGGACTTTTTGATATACTAAGACAGATAAATTGAATAGGAGAAACGATATGAGTGTGTATGGTAGAGTAGAAGAAGTTCATCAGGAGAATCGTGAACCTCTAGAATACCAAATCGAACAAGAATCGCATCATCGTGAATCAAGTCGTCTTCCTTTGGTAAAAATTTTACTATGGAGTACGCTTGTAACGGGGATAACTCTAGGAGTACCGCTATTACTCGATTTAATGAGTGCACAGGAAGTGCAGGATTTTTATGCAGGTTGGGCCCTTCATCAGACAGGGAAGATTTACAGCGACTATTATGGAAGTCAAGGTTTGCTTTATTATTTGCTGACTTACGTGACTCAGGGCGGATTTTTCTTTGCCATTTTTGAGTGGTTAGCCTTGGTAGCAGGAGGATTTTTCCTTTTTAGATCAGCGGACACCTTGACAGAGCAAGGAGACCAAGCTGGACAAGTGGTGACTATTTTTTACATGCTAGTTACAGGTCTTGCTTTTGGTGGAGGTTATGCGACTCTTTTAGCGCTTCCTTTCTTATTCGCGGCCTTTAGTTTAGTTGCGGCTTATCTAAGCAATCCAAGCCATGATAAGGGATTTGTACGGATTGGGCTGGCTTTGGCGGGTGGATTTTTCTTTGCTCCCTTGGCATCGCTTCTGTTTATTGCTGTAGTGAGTTTAGGCTTGTTGGTCTTTAACCTTGGGCATAGACGCTTTGCACATGGGCTTTATCAGTTTCTTGCAGTGGCTTTAGGTTTTTCACTGGTCTTTTATCCAACTGCCTACTATAGTGTTGCAACAGGAAGTTTTGGGGATGCCATTAGTGGTATTCGTTATCCTATTGACAGTATTCGCTTTGATTTCACTTCTAAAATTTTAGAGAATATGGCTTTTTATGGCTTGTTGTCCCTTGGTTTGGGATTTGTGGTTTGTATCTTTTTAGGTCTCTTTCAATCTAAACTCTCTAAACTATACGTCATTTCGGTTCCTGCAAGTCTTGTGACAATTTTAGGTTTGATTTTGCTTTTCTTTTCACAAGCGCCTCTGCACGCTTCCTATTTGATGGTCGTCTTTCCTGTTTTCCTACTTTTATTGGTAACCAATATTAAGAGTCAACAGAGGGGGCGTAGTGTTAGAAGAAGACGAAGAGAAACGCCAGTTAGCCTATGGAGTCGTTTCTTCAAAGGAAATCTATATCTGCCAGTTTTAGGGCTTGTCTATCTTTTGTCTGTTCCTTTTTTGATGAAGTTTGTCCTTTATCCGGTACCTTATCAAGAACGTAATCATCTTGCTGATTTGGTGAAAGAGGAGATAAGTACGGAAGATGCTATCTATGCATGGGATGATACTGCGACTCTTTATCGTAAGAGTGAGCGCTTGTCGCCATCGGCGATTTTGTCTCCGATGCACTATACAGCAACTGAGGAAAATCGGAATAAGTTACTTAATGACTTGAAAGAAAAACAACCTAAGGTGATTGTGGTGAATGATAAGGTGCCAGTGTGGTCTGAAGTGGAAACACTCTTAAAAGAAAATTACCAACAAGTAAAGACTGATTACTCAGAGTTTAAAGTCTATAAAATCAAATAACAAAATCAATATCTTGTGTATTTTTAAAAATTTTAGGATTTTTAACACAAGATATTGATTTTTCTTTTTAGAGTGGTATAATACTTTTTAGAAAGAATATTTTAGAAAAGAGCATGCATATGATTGCACTAGAAGAAAAAATTACAATTTTGCCAACTCTCTTCGTCGAGAAACGAGATGGGAGACGTGTTGTATTTGATGTGGATAAGATTGACAAAGCTCTCCACAAGGCGGCAGACAAGGTTATGGATGTGACACCCTTGGTTGAAAAACGCCTCAATGCTCTGACTGAGCGAATTGTCACAGAAATTCATAGTCGCTTTCCACAGGGGGTTAAGATTTACGAAATTCAAAATATCGTAGAACATGAATTGCTTGAAGCCAAAGAATATGCGCTTGCTGAGGAGTATATTACTTATCGGACACAGAGGGATTTTGAACGCTCGAAAGCGACAGATATCAACTTTAGTATCCATAAACTTCTCAACAAAGACCAGGCGGTTGTTAACGAAAATGCCAATAAAGACAGCGATGTCTTCAACACCCAACGTGATTTGACAGCAGGGATTGTTGGAAAGTCAATTGGACTCCAAATGCTTCCTAAGCACGTAGCCAATGCTCACCAAAAGGGGGATATCCACTATCACGATTTGGACTACAGTCCCTATACACCGATGACCAACTGCTGTTTGATTGATTTCAAGGGGATGTTGGAAAATGGTTTTAAGATTGGAAATGCAGAGGTAGAAAGTCCCAAGTCTATCCAGACTGCAACAGCTCAGATTTCCCAAATCATCGCCAACGTGGCTTCTAGCCAGTACGGTGGTTGTTCAGCTGACCGTATCGATGAAGTCTTGGCGCCTTATGCAGAGAAGAACTACCAAAAACACCTCAAAGATGCAGAAGAATGGGTCTTGCCTGAAAAACGGGAAGATTACGCTTGGAAGAAAACTCAAAAAGACATCTACGATGCTATGCAATCCCTTGAGTATGAAATCAACACCCTCTTCACTTCAAATGGACAAACACCTTTTACCTCGCTAGGTTTTGGTCTAGGAACTAGCCGTTTTGAGCGTGAAATTCAAAAAGCTATTTTAAACATTCGTATCAAGGGTCTTGGTTCAGAACACCGTACAGCCATCTTTCCTAAGCTCATCTTTACGCTTAAAAGAGGTCTTAACTTGGAAGAAGGAACTCCCAACTACGACATTAAGCAGTTGGCTCTTGAGTGTGCAACCAAGCGGATGTACCCAGACGTCTTGTCTTACGATAAGATTGTCGACTTGACAGGTTCTTTTAAGGTGCCTATGGGTTGCCGTTCGTTCCTCCAAGGATGGAAAGACGAGAATGGTGTAGAAGTTAATTCGGGTCGGATGAATCTAGGTGTTGTGACGGTCAACCTTCCTCGTATTGCCCTCGAGTCTGAGGGCGATATGAATAAGTTCTGGGAAATCTTCAACGAGCGTATGAACATTGCGGAAGATGCTCTGGTTTACCGTGTCGAACGCACTAAAGAGGCGACGCCAGCCAATGCTCCTATCCTTTATCAGTACGGTGCTTTTAGCCATCGTCTAGGTAAAGAAGAAAATGTTGACCAGCTCTTTAAGAATCGTCGTGCGACAGTTTCACTAGGCTATATCGGTTTGTACGAAGTAGCGACAGTTTTCTTTGGTAACAGCTGGGAACACAATCCAGAAGCCAAGGAATTCACGCTGGATATCATTCGTGATATGAAACGCCGTGTAGAAGAGTGGTCTGACCAATATGGCTACCATTTCTCTATCTACTCAACACCGTCCGAAAGCTTGACAGACCGTTTCTGTCGACTAGATACAGACAAGTTTGGCTCTATTCCTGATATTACAGACAAGGAATACTACACCAATTCTTTCCACTATGATGTTCGTAAAAATCCAACACCGTTTGAAAAATTAGACTTTGAGAAAGTCTATCCAGAAGCAGGTGCGTCAGGTGGTTTCATCCATTATTGTGAGTATCCAGTCCTTCAGCAAAATCCTAAAGCCTTGGAAGCTGTCTGGGACTATGCCTATGACCGTGTCGGCTATCTAGGGACCAATACACCAATTGACCGTTGCTATAAGTGTGACTTTGAAGGGGATTTTGAACCAACTGAGAGGGGCTTTGCTTGTCCAAACTGTGGCAATAGCGACCCAAAAACAGTAGACGTTGTTAAACGGACTTGTGGCTATCTAGGCAATCCTCAAGCGAGACCGATGGTCAATGGGCGTCACAAGGAAATCGCTGCGCGTGTCAAACATATGAATGGCTCAACGATTAAAATAGCTGGCCACCAAGTAACCAATTAGAAAGAAATGAAATGGGAAAATATCAATTAGACGATAAGGGGCGTGCACAAGTGACCCGTTATCACGAGAAACACTCTAAAGGTGGAGCTGGTAAGAAAGAACGCTTGCTCAACCTCAGAGAACAATTTTTAAATAAGAATAAGAAGAAATAAAAGTGAGAGTCAGCTCTCGCTTTTCTCATAGTGGGAGGTAAGGATGGAATTACGCAGACCAAGATTAGCAGATAAAGAAACAGTTTTAGAGATGATGGCAGAGTTTGAAAAGAGCCAATCAGCCCATGATGGCGGATTTTGGGATACAGAGAACTTTGTGTATGAAGAGTGGTTGGAAACAAATATGCAAAAAGAAATGGGAATAAACTTGCCTGAAAATCGTGTTCCTTTTATTCAATTTGTATCATTTGATGATGCAGGTCATGCTCTAGGATTTTTGAATCTGCGATTGAGACTGAATGAGGGTTTACTGAATTATGCTGGCCACATCGGCTACTCCATTCGTCCATCAGAAAGAGGCAAGGGTTATGCTAAGGAAACTCTCCGTCAGGGCTTGCAAGTTGCTAAGGAAAAGAACATCAAGAGAACTCTGGTGACCTGTAGCGTGAATAATCCTGCTAGTAGAGCAGTCATTCTAGCAAATGGAGGTCTCATTGAGGATGTTCGTAATGGAGTCGAGCGTTATTGGATAGAGGTAGCGAATGAATAATCCAAAACCACAAGAATGGAAAAGCGAGGAACTCAGTCAAGGGCGTATCATTGACTACAAGGCCTTTAACTTTGTAGATGGAGAAGGTGTGCGGAACTCCCTCTATGTATCAGGCTGCATGTTTCACTGCGAGGGATGTTATAATGTTGCGACTTGGTCTTTCAATGCAGGAATTCCCTACACAGCAGAATTAGAAGAGCAAATCATGGCAGATCTTGCCCAGCCCTATGTTCAAGGATTGACCTTGCTGGGAGGGGAGCCCTTTCTCAATACTGGGATTCTCTTGCCACTCGTTAAGCGCATTCGGAAGGAATTGCCAGACAAGGACATCTGGTCCTGGACGGGCTACACTTGGGAAGAAATGATGCTGGAGACTCCAGACAAACTGGAACTCTTATCGCTAATTGACATCCTTGTAGATGGACGATACGATCGAACTAAGAGAAATCTTATGCTTCAGTTCCGCGGATCTTCAAACCAAAGAATTATCGATGTGCAAAAATCCCTCAAAAGTGGGCAAGTAGTGATTTGGGACAAACTTAATGACGGAAAAGAAAGCTATGAACAGGTGAAGAGAGAATGAAGAGAAAAGACTTAGTAGACCAACTAGTCTCAGAGATCGAAACGGGAAAAGTCAGGACACTGGGTATATATGGTCATGGAGCTTCAGGTAAATCAACCTTTGCACAGGAATTGTACCAAGCTTTAGATTCTACTACAGTAAATTTGCTAGAAACAGATCCTTATATAACCTCAGGACGCCATCTGGTTGTACCAAAGGACGCGCCAAATCAAAAGGTGACAGCCTGTCTGCCAGTGGCGCATGAACTGGCGAGTTTGCGGAGAGATATTCACGCATTGCAGGCGGGTATGGATGTCTTAACAATTGAAGAACCTTGGAAGGCTAGTGAGGTCTTGTCTGGAGCAAAGCCAATTCTGATTGTCGAAGGGATGTCTGTTGGCTTTCTGCCAAAGGAACTCTTTGACAAAACCATCTGTTTCTACACGGATGAGGAGACCGAATTAAAAAGGCGTCTAGATCGAGATACGACAGTGAGAAATCGCGATGCATCCTTTATATTGGTTAGCCATCAGATGAGACGGGAGCAATATCTACACTACTATAAAGAAACCGAGTCAGAGGCGGACATTCTAGTGAAACAATCAGAAGATAAATTTGAGGTCAAGAGGAGTCGGTTTATATAGAAGAAAATCCCTAATTTTAAAAAGAAAAAATAGGAAAACAGTTTCATCGTAAAAAAACGAAAAAACAGCAACAAATCCCTTGCAATCGCAGGGGCTTTGTGTTATTCTATTATGGTGCTGTAAATTACAGCCTTAGCTTTGATGCAAGAGGTTGCGACACGCTCGGTTGCATTGCCACGCAACACCGCGTCGGTTTTCTTGTGGAGCTAGCCTATTATCTTAAATAGACGAAAAGGAGAAAAAGATGGCAAACAAAAAAATCCGTATCCGTTTGAAAGCTTACGAACACCGTACGCTTGACACAGCGGCTGCAAAAATCGTAGAATCAGCTACTCGTACAGGTGCACAAGTTGCGGGTCCAATCCCACTTCCAACTGAACGTAGCCTCTACACAATCATTCGTGCGACTCACAAATACAAAGACTCTCGCGAACAATTTGAAATGCGTACACACAAACGTTTGATCGATATCGTTAACCCAACTCAAAAAACAGTTGATGCTTTGATGAAATTGGATCTTCCAAGTGGTGTAAACGTAGAAATCAAACTTTAATCTAAAATATAAAAGAGCAGAGGCTGGTGTTTCAATTTAATTGAACACGAGCTAAACTCGGTGTGAAAAAGACAAACTTCCTAGTGTCTGCTAGACACTGCGTCAGTTTTCTATTTTCACTTTGAGTTTGACGCCCTTTGTATCTTAGACTTGAGCATAAAAAACGCTCGTTAAAAACTTTTTGAATAAAAAATATAGAAAAGGAACTATTTTCTCATGACAAAAGGAATCTTAGGGAAAAAAGTGGGAATGACTCAAATCTTCACTGAAGCTGGCGAATTGATCCCTGTAACAGTTATTGAAGCAACTCCAAACGTTGTTCTTCAAGTTAAAACTGTTGAAACAGACGGATACAACGCTATCCAAGTTGGTTTCGATGACAAACGCGAAGTATTGAGCAACAAACCTGCTAAAGGACATGTAGCGAAAGCTAACACGGCTCCTAAGCGCTTCATTCGTGAATTCAAAAACGTTGAAGGCTTGGAAGTTGGTGCTGAAATCACAGTTGAAACATTCGCAGCCGGAGACGTTGTTGACGTAACTGGTACTTCTAAAGGTAAAGGTTTCCAAGGTGTTATCAAACGCCACGGACAATCACGTGGACCAATGGCTCACGGTTCTCGTTACCACCGTCGTCCAGGTTCTATGGGACCTGTTGCACCTAACCGCGTATTCAAAGGTAAAAACCTTGCAGGACGTATGGGTGGTGACCGCGTAACAATTCAAAACCTTGAAGTTGTACAAGTTGTTCCAGAAAAGAACGTTATCCTTATCAAAGGTAACGTACCAGGTGCTAAGAAATCTCTTATCACTATCAAATCAGCAGTTAAAGCTGGTAAATAATAAGGAAAGGGGAATACAGTCAAAATGGCAAATGTAACATTATTCGACCAAACTGGTAAACAAGCGGGCGAAGTTGTTCTTAACGATGCAATCTTTGGTATCGAACCAAACCAATCTGTTGTGTTTGATGTGATCATCAGCCAACGTGCTAGCCTTCGTCAAGGAACTCACGCAGTTAAAAACCGCTCAGCTGTTTCAGGTGGCGGACGCAAACCATGGCGTCAAAAAGGAACTGGACGTGCTCGTCAAGGTTCTATCCGCTCTCCACAATGGCGTGGTGGTGGAATCGTCTTCGGACCAACTCCACGTAGCTATGCGTACAAACTTCCTCAAAAAGTTCGTCGCCTTGCGCTTAAATCTGTTTACTCAGAAAAAGTTGCTGAAAATAAATTTGTAGCCGTTGATTCTCTTGAATTTACAGCTCCAAAAACTGCTGAATTTGCAAAAGTTCTTGCAGCTTTGAGCATCGATTCTAAAGTCCTTGTTATTCTTGAAGAAGGAAACGAATTCGCAGCTCTTTCAGCTCGTAACCTTCCAAACGTGAAAGTTGCGACTGCTACAACTGCAAGTGTTCTTGACATCGCAAATAGTGACAAACTTCTTGTTACTCAAGCAGCTATCTCTAAAATCGAGGAGGTTCTTGCATAATGAATTTGTATGATGTTATCAAAAAACCTGTCATCACTGAAAGCTCAATGGCTCAACTTGAAGCAGGAAAATATGTATTTGAAGTTGACACTCGTGCACACAAACTTTTGATCAAGCAAGCTGTTGAAGCTGCTTTCGAAGGTGTTAAAGTTGCTAATGTTAACACAATCAACGTAAAACCAAAAGCTAAACGTGTTGGACGTTACACTGGTTTTACTAACAAAACTAAAAAAGCTATCATCACACTTACAGCTGATTCTAAAGCAATCGAGTTGTTTGCTGCTGAAGCTGAATAATCTAAGGAGGAAATATCGTGGGAATTCGTGTTTATAAACCAACAACAAACGGTCGCCGTAATATGACTTCTTTGGATTTCGCTGAAATCACAACAAGCACTCCTGAAAAATCATTGCTTGTTGCATTGAAGAGCAAGGCTGGTCGTAACAACAACGGTCGTATCACAGTTCGTCACCAAGGTGGTGGACACAAACGTTTCTACCGTTTGGTTGACTTCAAACGGAACAAAGACAACGTTGAAGCAGTTGTTAAAACAATCGAGTACGATCCAAACCGTTCTGCAAACATCGCTCTTGTACACTACACTGACGGTGTGAAAGCATACATCATCGCTCCAAAAGGTCTTGAAGTTGGTCAACGTATCGTTTCAGGTCCAGAAGCAGATATCAAAGTCGGAAACGCTCTTCCACTTGCTAACATCCCGGTTGGTACTTTGATCCACAACATCGAGTTGAAACCAGGTCGTGGTGGTGAATTGGTACGTGCTGCTGGTGCATCTGCTCAAGTATTGGGTCAAGAAGGTAAATACGTTCTTGTTCGTCTTCAATCAGGTGAAGTTCGTATGATTATTGGAACTTGCCGTGCTACAGTTGGTGTTGTCGGAAACGAACAACATGGACTTGTAAACCTTGGTAAAGCAGGACGTAGCCGTTGGAAAGGTATCCGCCCAACAGTTCGTGGTTCTGTAATGAACCCTAACGATCACCCACACGGTGGTGGTGAAGGTAAAGCACCAGTTGGTCGTAAAGCACCATCTACTCCATGGGGCAAACCTGCTCTTGGTCTTAAAACTCGTAACAAGAAAGCGAAATCTGACAAACTTATCGTTCGTCGTCGCAACGAGAAATAATATTAAACTAGTCGCTTAAGTAACTAGTAAATCCGCCAGCTCGGTAGCGCTCCATGTGAGCGCAAGCCGCTGTGGTACAACATTTAAAGGAGAAAATATAAAAATGGGACGCAGTCTTAAAAAAGGACCTTTCGTCGATGAGCATTTGATGAAAAAAGTTGAAGCTCAAGCTAACGACGAAAAGAAAAAAGTTATTAAAACTTGGTCACGTCGTTCAACGATCTTCCCAAGTTTCATTGGTTACACTATTGCAGTTTATGACGGACGTAAACACGTACCTGTTTACATTCAAGAAGACATGGTAGGTCACAAACTTGGTGAATTTGCACCAACTCGTACTTACAAAGGTCACGCTGCAGACGACAAGAAAACACGTAGAAAATAAGGAGAACATAAATGGCAGAAATTACTTCAGCTAAAGCAATGGCTCGTACAGTACGTGTTTCACCTCGTAAATCACGTCTTGTTCTTGATAACATCCGTGGTAAAAGCGTAGCCGATGCAATCGCAATCTTGACATTCACTCCAAACAAAGCTGCTGAAATCATCTTGAAAGTTTTGAACTCAGCTGTAGCTAACGCTGAAAACAACTTTGGTTTGGATAAAGCTAACTTGGTAGTATCTGAAGCATTCGCAAACGAAGGACCAACTATGAAACGTTTCCGTCCACGTGCGAAAGGTTCAGCTTCACCAATCAACAAACGTACAGCTCATATCACTGTAGCTGTTGCAGAAAAATAAGGAGGTAAAATCGTGGGTCAAAAAGTACATCCAATTGGTATGCGTGTCGGCATCATCCGTGATTGGGATGCCAAATGGTATGCTGAAAAAGAATACGCGGATTACCTTCATGAAGATCTTGCAATCCGTAAATTCGTTCAAAAAGAACTTGCTGACGCAGCAGTTTCAACTATCGAAATCGAACGCGCAGTAAACAAAGTTAACGTTTCACTTCACACTGCTAAACCAGGTATGGTTATCGGTAAAGGTGGTGCAAACGTTGATGCACTCCGTGCAAAACTTAACAAATTGACTGGAAAACAAGTACACATCAACATCATCGAAATCAAA
This sequence comes from Streptococcus sp. 68, assembly GCF_013277415.1. Lineage (GTDB taxonomy): Bacteria > Bacillota > Bacilli > Lactobacillales > Streptococcaceae > Streptococcus. The sequence continues at coordinate 262,146 of NZ_VMMX01000010.1, forward strand.
CAACCTGATTTGGATGCTCACCTTGTAGGTGAAGGAATTGCTCGTCAATTGGAGCAACGTGTTGCTTTCCGTCGTGCACAAAAACAAGCAATCCAACGTGCAATGCGTGCTGGAGCTAAAGGAATCAAAACTCAAGTATCAGGTCGTTTGAACGGTGCAGATATCGCCCGTGCTGAAGGATACTCTGAAGGAACTGTTCCACTTCACACACTTCGTGCAGATATCGATTACGCTTGGGAAGAAGCAGATACTACATACGGTAAACTTGGTGTTAAAGTATGGATCTACCGTGGTGAAGTTCTTCCAGCTCGCAAAAACACTAAAGGAGGTAAATAACCAATGTTAGTACCTAAACGTGTTAAACACCGTCGTGAATTCCGTGGAAAAATGCGCGGTGAAGCAAAAGGTGGAAAAGAAGTAGCATTTGGTGAATACGGTCTTCAAGCTACAACTAGCCACTGGATCACTAACCGCCAAATCGAAGCTGCTCGTATCGCCATGACTCGTTACATGAAACGTGGTGGTAAAGTTTGGATTAAAATCTTCCCACACAAATCATACACTGCTAAAGCTATCGGTGTACGTATGGGATCTGGTAAAGGGGCACCTGAAGGTTGGGTAGCACCAGTTAAACGTGGTAAAGTGATGTTCGAAATCGCTGGTGTATCTGAAGAGATTGCACGCGAAGCGCTTCGTCTTGCTAGCCACAAATTGCCAGTTAAATGTAAATTCGTAAAACGTGAAGCAGAATAAGGAGAAGGCATGAAACTTAATGAAGTAAAAGAATTTGTTAAAGAACTTCGTGGTCTTTCTCAAGAAGAACTCGCGAAGCGCGAAAACGAATTGAAAAAAGAATTGTTTGAACTTCGTTTCCAAGCTGCTACTGGTCAATTGGAACAAACAGCTCGCTTGAAAGAAGTTAAAAAACAAATCGCTCGTATCAAAACAGTTCAATCTGAAGCGAAATAATAGACTAGGGAAGGAGAAATTTCAATGGAACGCAATAATCGTAAAGTTCTTGTTGGACGTGTTGTATCTGACAAAATGGACAAGACAATCACAGTTGTAGTTGAAACAAAACGTAACCACCCAGTCTATGGTAAACGTATTAACTACTCTAAAAAATACAAAGCTCATGATGAAAACAATGTTGCCAAAGAAGGCGATATCGTACGTATCATGGAAACTCGCCCGCTTTCAGCTACAAAACGTTTCCGTCTTGTAGAAGTTGTTGAAGAAGCGGTCATCATCTAATCAAACCTGAAAGGAGAAAACTGAAATGATTCAAACAGAAACTCGTTTGAAAGTCGCAGACAACAGCGGTGCTCGCGAAATCTTGACTATCAAAGTTCTTGGTGGTTCAGGACGTAAATTTGCAAACATCGGTGATGTTATCGTGGCATCTGTAAAACAAGCTACTCCTGGTGGTGCGGTTAAAAAAGGTGACGTTGTTAAAGCAGTTATCGTTCGTACTAAATCAGGTGCTCGTCGTGCTGATGGTTCATACATCAAATTTGACGAAAATGCAGCAGTTATCATCCGTGAAGACAAAACTCCTCGCGGAACACGTATCTTTGGTCCAGTTGCACGTGAATTGCGTGAAGGTGGCTTCATGAAGATCGTGTCACTTGCTCCAGAAGTACTTTAATTTTTAGAAACAAACTAGTCCCCTGGATTTACCTCCAGGGTGCCCTTATGGGCGTAAGAAAAGTCAAGGAGAAACCTAATGTTTGTAAAAAAAGGCGACAAAGTTCGCGTAATCGCTGGTAAAGATAAGGGAACAGAAGCTGTTGTCCTTACTGCCCTTCCAAAAGTAAACAAAGTTATCGTTGAAGGTGTTAACATCGTTAAGAAACACCAACGTCCAACTAACGAACTTCCTCAAGGTGGTATCATCGAGAAAGAAGCAGCTATCCACGTATCAAATGTTCAAGTATTGGACAAAAATGGTGTAGCTGGTCGTGTTGGTTACAAATTTGTAGACGGTAAAAAAGTTCGCTACAACAAAAAATCAGGCGAAGTGCTTGATTAATCACGAAGGAAAGGAGAAGTATAATGGCAAATCGTTTAAAAGAAAAATATCTTAATGAAGTAGTTCCTGCTTTGACAGAACAATTCAACTACTCATCAGTGATGGCTGTGCCTAAAGTAGATAAGATCGTTTTGAACATGGGTGTTGGTGAAGCTGTATCAAACGCTAAAAGCCTTGAAAAAGCTGCTGAAGAATTGGCACTTATCTCAGGTCAAAAACCACTTATCACTAAAGCTAAAAAATCAATCGCCGGCTTCCGTCTTCGTGAAGGTGTTGCGATCGGTGCAAAAGTTACCCTTCGTGGTGAACGTATGTACGAATTCTTGGATAAATTGGTTTCAGTTTCACTTCCACGTGTACGTGACTTCCACGGTGTTCCAACAAAATCATTTGATGGACGCGGAAACTACACACTTGGTGTGAAAGAACAATTGATCTTCCCAGAAATCAACTTCGATGACGTTGACAAAACTCGTGGTCTTGACATCGTTATCGTAACAACTGCTAACACTGACGAAGAGTCACGTGCATTGCTTACAGGCCTTGGAATGCCTTTTGCAAAATAATATAGGAGGTAAATCTAATGGCTAAAAAATCAATGATTGCTAAGAACAAACGTCCAGCGAAGTTCTCTACTCAAGCTTATACTCGTTGTGAAAAATGTGGTCGTCCACATTCAGTTTACCGCAAATTTAAACTTTGCCGTGTTTGCTTCCGTGAATTAGCTTACAAAGGACAAATTCCTGGTGTAACAAAAGCATCTTGGTAATTTAAGATATCAAGGGCGTCAAAACTCTAAGTGAAAATAGGAAACTTGACGAAGAAACTGAAGTTTCTAGGAAAGTTTATCTTTTTCACACAGAGTTTAGCCCGGGTTCAGTTGGGCTTGCCAATTTGAACACGAGCTACAGCTTTGGCAAAAAAGACCAATTTTCTTTGGAGCATCGCTCCTGCATCAAATTGCCTATTTTTGCTCTTGCTGTTACGCTCTTTGTATCATGTATTAACTAGCAAGTGCAACTTGCAAACTACTAGTAAGAGGAGAAAAACAAAATGGTTATGACTGACCCAATCGCAGACTTCCTAACTCGTATTCGTAACGCTAACCAAGCGAAACACGAAGTACTTGAAGTACCTGCATCAAACATCAAAAAAGGGATTGCTGAAATCCTTAAACGCGAAGGTTTTGTAAAAAACGTTGAAATCATCGAAGATGACAAACAAGGCATCATCCGTGTATTCCTTAAATACGGACCAAACGGTGAAAAAGTTATCACTAACTTGAAACGTGTTTCTAAACCAGGACTTCGTGTCTACAAAAAACGTGAAGACCTTCCAAAAGTTCTTAACGGACTTGGAATTGCTATCCTTTCAACTTCTGAAGGTTTGCTTACTGATAAAGAAGCACGCCAAAAGAATGTTGGTGGAGAAGTTATCGCTTACGTTTGGTAATTGATGATGTGAGAGCGTTAAAAGAATGCAGTGAAAATAGGAAGTTTGTAGCAGGAGCGATGCTCCAAGACAAACTTATCTTTTTCACCAAATTCTTAGCTCGAACTCAAATCAAGATACAAAGCTCGTTAGAGCGTGTTCAGTTCAGCTCTTGAACTAAATAAGTATCTGAACCCCGTGAAAACTGGCCTTTCTGGCCTGACAATTTAACAGGAGAAAATAAACATGTCACGTATTGGTAATAAAGTTATCGTGTTGCCTGCTGGTGTTGAACTCACTAACAATGACAACGTTGTAACTGTAAAAGGACCTAAAGGAGAACTTACTCGTGAGTTCTCAAAAGATATTGAAATCCGTGTGGAAGGTACTGAAGTAACTCTTCACCGTCCAAACGATTCAAAAGAAATGAAAACTATCCACGGAACTACTCGTGCCCTTTTGAACAACATGGTTATTGGTGTATCAGAAGGATTCAAGAAAGAACTTGAAATGCGCGGGGTTGGTTACCGTGCACAACTTCAAGGATCTAAACTTGTTTTGGCTGTTGGTAAATCTCATCCAGACGAAGTTGAAGCTCCAGAAGGAATTACTTTTGAACTTCCAAACCCAACAACAATCGTTGTTAGCGGAATTTCAAAAGAAGTAGTTGGTCAAACAGCTGCTTACGTACGTAGCCTTCGTTCACCAGAACCATATAAAGGTAAAGGTATCCGTTACGTTGGTGAATTCGTTCGCCGTAAAGAAGGTAAAACAGGTAAATAATGTTGAGTGGTTGATTCTCAACCACCAACCTATTTTCCAACTTTGTGCATAGCACACGATTTAAAACTAAAGAGGTGAAAACTGTGATTTCAAAACCAGATAAAAACAAACTCCGCCAAAAACGCCATCGTCGCGTTCGCGGAAAACTCTCTGGAACTGCTGATCGCCCACGTTTGAACGTATTCCGTTCTAATACAGGCATCTACGCTCAAGTGATTGATGACGTAGCGGGTGTAACGCTCGCAAGTGCTTCAACTCTTGACAAAGAAGTTTCAAAAGGAACTAAAACTGAACAAGCCGTTGCTGTCGGTAAACTCGTTGCAGAACGTGCAAACGCTAAAGGTATTTCAGAAGTGGTGTTCGACCGCGGTGGATATCTATATCACGGACGTGTGAAAGCTTTGGCTGATGCAGCTCGTGAAAACGGATTGAAATTCTAATAGGAGGACACTAGAAAATGGCATTTAAAGACAATGCAGTTGAATTAGAAGAACGCGTAGTTGCTGTCAACCGTGTTACAAAAGTTGTTAAAGGTGGACGTCGTCTTCGTTTCGCAGCTCTTGTTGTTGTTGGTGACCACAACGGTCGCGTAGGATTTGGTACTGGTAAAGCTCAAGAAGTTCCAGAAGCAATCCGTAAAGCAGTAGATGATGCTAAGAAAAACTTGATCGAAGTTCCTATGGTTGGAACAACAATCCCACACGAAGTTCTTTCAGAATTCGGTGGAGCTAAAGTATTGTTGAAACCTGCTGTAGAAGGTTCTGGAGTTGCCGCTGGTGGTGCAGTTCGTGCCGTTGTGGAATTGGCAGGTGTGGCAGATATTACATCTAAATCACTTGGTTCTAACACTCCAATCAACATTGTTCGTGCAACTGTTGAAGGTTTGAAACAATTGAAACGCGCTGAAGAAGTTGCTGCCCTTCGTGGTATTTCAGTTTCTGATTTGGCATAAGAAAGGGGATAAAATGGCTCAAATTAAAATTACTTTGACTAAGTCTCCAATCGGACGCATTCCATCACAACGTAAAACTGTTGTAGCACTTGGACTTGGCAAATTGAACAGCTCTGTTATTAAAGAAGATAACGCTGCTATCCGTGGTATGATCACAGCAGTATCTCACTTGGTAACAGTTGAAGAAGTAAACTAATGAATTTTTAGGGGATGTGCACTATACCATCCCCTAAAACTAGATATAGTCATCTATGATGACGTCGTATAGGCGAGTTGATGGGGGAGACAACCTTTTCTCCCTTATCGGCGCTAGCATTTTACAAAAGAGGAGAAAATAAAAATGAAACTTCATGAATTGAAACCTGCAGAAGGTTCTCGTAAAGTACGTAACCGCGTTGGTCGTGGTACTTCATCAGGTAACGGTAAAACATCTGGTCGTGGTCAAAAAGGTCAAAAAGCTCGTAGCGGTGGCGGAGTTCGCCTTGGTTTTGAAGGTGGACAAACTCCATTGTTCCGTCGTCTTCCAAAACGTGGATTCACTAACATCAACGCTAAAGAATACGCAATTGTGAACCTTGACCAATTGAACGTCTTTGAAGATGGTGCTGAAGTTACTCCAGTTGTTCTTATCGAAGCAGGAATTGTTAAAGCTGAAAAATCAGGTATTAAAATTCTTGGTAACGGTGAGTTGACTAAGAAATTGACTGTGAAAGCAGCTAAATTCTCTAAATCAGCTGAAGAAGCTATCACTGCTAAAGGTGGTTCAGTAGAAGTCATCTAAGAGAGGTGACCTATGTTTTTTAAATTATTAAGAGAAGCTCTTAAAGTCAAGCAAGTTCGATCAAAAATTTTATTTACAATTTTTATCGTTTTGGTCTTTCGTATCGGGACTAGCATTACAGTTCCTGGTGTGAATGCCAATAGCTTGAATGCTTTAAGTGGATTATCCTTCTTAAACATGTTGAGCTTGGTGTCGGGGAATGCCCTAAAAAACTTTTCGATTTTTGCCCTAGGAGTGAGTCCCTATATCACTGCTTCTATCGTTGTCCAACTCTTGCAAATGGATATTTTACCCAAGTTTGTAGAGTGGGGAAAACAAGGGGAAGTAGGCCGAAGAAAATTGAATCAAGCTACTCGTTATATTGCTCTAGTTCTCGCTTTTGTGCAATCTATCGGGATTACAGCTGGTTTTAATACCCTGGCTGGAGCTCAATTGATTAAAACTGCTTTAACTCCACAAGTTTTTCTGACGATTGGTATCATCTTAACAGCTGGTAGTATGATTGTCACTTGGTTGGGTGAGCAAATTACAGATAAGGGATACGGAAACGGTGTTTCCATGATTATCTTTGCCGGGATTGTTGCCTCAATTCCAGAGATGATTCAGGGCATCTATGTGGACTACTTTGTGAACGTGCCAAGTAGCCGTATCACTTCATCTATCATTTTCGTAATCATTTTGATTATTACTGTACTGTTGATCATTTACTTTACAACCTATGTTCAACAAGCAGAATACAAAATTCCAATCCAATATACTAAGGTTGCACAAGGTGCTCCATCTAGCTCTTACCTTCCTTTGAAGGTAAACCCTGCTGGAGTTATCCCTGTTATCTTTGCAAGTTCGATTACTGCAGCGCCTGCGGCTATTCTTCAGTTTTTGAGCGCTACAGGTCATGATTGGGCTTGGGTAAGAACAGCACAAGAAATGCTGGCAACAACTTCACCAACTGGTATTGCCATGTATGCTTTATTGATTATTCTCTTTACATTCTTCTATACGTTTGTACAGATTAATCCTGAAAAAGCGGCAGAGAACCTACAAAAGAGCGGTGCCTATATCCACGGTGTTCGTCCTGGTAAAGGTACAGAAGAATATATGTCTAAACTTCTTCGTCGTCTTGCAACTGTTGGTTCCCTCTTCCTTGGTGTGATTTCTATTTTACCGATCGTAGCAAAAGATGTTTTCGGACTTTCAGAAGCAGTTGCTTTTGGAGGAACTAGTCTTTTGATCATTATCTCTACAGGTATTGAAGGAATCAAACAATTGGAAGGTTACCTATTGAAGCGTAAGTATGTTGGTTTCATGGATAGAACAGAATAAAAGTATTTACTGATACTCTTCGAAAATCAAATTCAAACCACGTCAGCTTTATCTGCAACCTCAAAGCAGTGCTTTGAGCAACCTGCGGCTAGCTTCCTAGTTTGCTCTTTGATTTTCATTGAGTATGAATCAGTAAATGCTGAGGGAGTGGAGGTTTAACTCTAACATTAGTGAGAGTTTGGTCTCCCCTCTTCTATTTTGTTTTTAAATAGGGGTGAAAAGACTTTTTGCTTCTATTTAAAAATAAAATAAGGAGATCAGATCATGAATCTTTTGATTATGGGCTTACCTGGTGCAGGTAAGGGAACTCAAGCAGCAAAAATCGTAGAACAATTCCATGTTGCACATATCTCAACAGGTGATATGTTCCGTGCTGCTATGGCAAATCAAACTGAAATGGGTGTTCTTGCTAAGTCATACATTGACAAGGGTGAATTGGTTCCTGACGAAGTTACAAATGGGATCGTAAAAGAACGTCTTTCACAAGATGATATTAAAGAAACAGGATTCTTGTTGGATGGTTACCCACGTACGATCGAACAAGCTCATGTCTTGGACAAAACATTGGCTGAACTTGGCATCGAACTAGAAGGTGTTATCAACATCGAAGTGAATCCAGACAGCCTCTTGGAACGTTTGAGTGGCCGTATCATCCACCGCGTAACTGGAGAAACTTTCCACAAGGTCTTTAACCCACCAGTTGACTATAAAGAAGAAGATTATTACCAACGTGAAGATGATAAACCTGAGACAGTAAAACGTCGTTTGGATGTGAATATTGCTCAAGGGGAACCAATCATTGCTCACTACCGTGCCAAAGGTTTGGTTCATGACATCGAAGGTAATCAAGATATCAATGATGTCTTCTCAGATATCGAAAAAGTATTGACAAATTTGAAATAAAGCGTTTTTCACACTTGCAAAAATCCGCTACAAATGTTATACTGAGATAGTCTGACTTATAATTGTTGTCTCTGTGTCTAGAGGCATCGAATCGAAATTTATGGAGGTGCTTTTGCGTGGCAAAAGACGATGTGATTGAAGTTGAAGGCAAAGTAGTTGATACAATGCCGAATGCAATGTTTACGGTTGAACTTGAAAATGGACATCAGATTTTAGCAACAGTTTCTGGTAAAATTCGTAAAAACTATATTCGTATTTTAGCGGGAGATCGTGTTACTGTCGAAATGAGTCCATATGACTTGACACGTGGACGTATCACTTACCGCTTTAAATAATCGAAAAACTTGGAGGGATAAGAAATGAAAGTAAGACCATCGGTCAAACCAATTTGCGAATACTGTAAAGTTATTCGTCGTAATGGTCGTGTTATGGTAATTTGCCCAGCAAATCCAAAACACAAACAACGTCAAGGATAAGATAGAAAGGAGAAAACATGGCTCGTATTGCTGGAGTTGACATTCCAAATGACAAACGCGTAGTAATCTCATTGACTTATGTTTATGGTATCGGACTTGCAACATCTAAGAAAATTTTGGCTGCTGCTGGAATCTCAGAAGATGTTCGTGTACGTGATCTTACATCAGATCAAGAAGATGCTATCCGTCGTGAAGTGGATGCAATCAAAGTTGAAGGTGACCTTCGTCGTGAAGTAAACTTGAACATCAAACGTTTGATGGAAATCGGTTCATACCGTGGTATCCGTCACCGTCGTGGACTTCCTGTCCGTGGACAAAACACTAAAAACAACGCTCGCACTCGTAAAGGTAAAGCCGTTGCGATTGCTGGTAAGAAAAAATAATATAGGAGGTAAAAGTCTTGGCTAAACCAACACGTAAACGTCGTGTGAAAAAGAATATCGAATCTGGTATTGCTCATATTCACGCTACATTTAATAACACTATTGTTATGATTACTGATGTGCATGGTAATGCAATTGCTTGGTCATCAGCTGGTGCTCTTGGTTTTAAAGGTTCTCGTAAATCTACACCATTCGCTGCTCAAATGGCTTCTGAAGCTGCTGCTAAATCTGCACAAGAACACGGTCTTAAATCAGTTGAAGTTACTGTAAAAGGTCCAGGTTCTGGTCGTGAGTCAGCTATTCGTGCGCTTGCTGCCGCTGGTCTTGAAGTAACAGCAATTCGTGATGTGACTCCAGTGCCACACAATGGTGCTCGTCCTCCAAAACGTCGCCGTGTATAATCATCGCATTACACTGCTTTTCGTTTAAGAGGGAGTAACTAAATGATCGAGTTTGAAAAACCAAATATAACAAAAATTGATGAAAATAAAGATTATGGCAAGTTTGTAATCGAACCACTTGAACGTGGCTACGGTACAACTCTTGGTAACTCTCTTCGTCGTGTACTTCTAGCTTCTCTACCAGGAGCAGCTGTGACATCTATCAACATTGATGGTGTGTTACATGAGTTTGACACAGTTCCAGGTGTTCGTGAAGACGTGATGCAAATCATTCTGAACATTAAAGGAATTGCAGTGAAATCGTACGTTGAAGACGAAAAAATCATCGAACTGGATGTTGAAGGTCCTGCTGAAGTAACAGCTGGTGACATTTTGACAGATAGCGATATTGAAATTGTAAATCCAGATCATTATCTCTTTACAATCGGTGAAGGTTCTTCCCTAAAAGCGACTATGACTGTTAACAGTGGTCGTGGATATGTACCTGCTGATGAAAATAAAAAGGATAATGCACCAGTTGGAACACTTGCTGTAGATTCTATTTATACACCAGTTACAAAAGTCAACTATCAAGTGGAACCTGCTCGTGTAGGTAGCAATGATGGATTTGACAAACTAACCCTTGAAATCTTGACAAATGGAACAATTATTCCAGAAGATGCTTTAGGGCTTTCAGCACGTATTTTGACAGAACATCTTGATTTGTTTACAAATCTTACTGAGATTGCTAAGTCAACTGAAGTGATGAAAGAAGCTGATACTGAATCTGACGACCGTATTTTGGATCGTACGATTGAGGAACTGGACTTGTCTGTGCGTTCATACAACTGTTTGAAACGTGCCGGTATCAATACTGTGCATGATTTGACAGAAAAATCTGAAGCAGAGATGATGAAAGTACGAAATCTTGGACGCAAGAGTTTGGAAGAAGTGAAACTCAAACTCATTGATTTGGGTCTTGGATTAAAAGATAAATAAAGGAGGAATACATGGCTTACCGTAAACTAGGACGCACTAGCTCACAACGTAAAGCAATGCTTCGCGATTTGACAACTGACCTTTTGATCAACGAATCAATCGTGACAACTGAAGCTCGTGCTAAAGAAATCCGTAAAACTGTTGAAAAAATGATTACTCTAGGTAAACGTGGTGATTTGCATGCACGTCGTCAAGCAGCTGCTTTCGTACGTAATGAAATCGCATCTGAAAACTATGATGAAGCAACTGATAAGTACACTTCTACTACAGCACTTCAAAAATTGTTCTCAGAAATCGCACCTCGTTATGCTGAACGTAACGGTGGATACACTCGTATCCTTAAAACTGAACCACGTCGTGGTGATGCAGCGCCAATGGCGATCATCGAATTAGTATAAAATCATCAATTTTGTTGAGTGTTATGATGATGGAGTCTTGTGCTCTTAGTCTAGCTCTGGTCTACCGCTAGGATTTCGGTCCTAGCGGGAACACTCATCATAAGTTGGGATAGTAGACGCTTGTTTACGAAATTGTTTTTTTCTTAAGAACAACTTCGTAAGCAGGCGTTTTTGAGTATTTTAGTTAGAATTATGCTATACTATTTGAAAAGAATCCTGTTTAATGTTCAGGTTTCCTATTAAAAGAAGAATTGGAGTTTGCTTATGAAAGCGATTATAACTGTTGTTGGTAAAGATAAATCTGGAATTGTTGCAGGTGTTTCTGGTAAAATTGCAGAATTGGGTTTGAATATTGATGATATCTCTCAAACTGTCTTGGATGAATATTTCACGATGATGGCTGTTGTCTCTAGTGATGAAAAGCAGGATTTTACTTATCTGCGAAATGAGTTTGAAACTTTTGGGCAAACTTTGAATGTGAAAATCAATATTCAGAGTGCAGCGATTTTCGAAGCTATGTATAATATCTAGGAGGTGCATATGGATATTAGACAAGTTACTGAAACCATTGCTATGATTGAGGAGCAAAACTTCGATATCAGAACTATTACCATGGGGATTTCCCTTCTGGACTGTATCGATCCAGATATCAATCGTGCTGCAGAGAAAATTTATCAAAAGATTACGACCAAGGCGGCTAATTTAGTGACTGTTGGTGATGAAATTGCAGCGGAGTTGGGAATTCCAATCGTTAATAAGCGTGTATCGGTGACACCCATTTCTCTGATTGGGGCAGCGACAGATGCGACGGACTACATAGTTCTGGCAAAAGCGCTTGATAAGGCTGCGAAAGAGATTGGTGTGGACTTTATTGGTGGTTTTTCAGCCTTGGTACAAAAGGGTTATCAAAAGGGAGATGAGATTCTCATCAATTCTATTCCTCGCGCTTTGGCCGAAACGGACAAGGTCTGCTCGTCAGTCAATATCGGCTCAACCAAATCTGGTATTAATATGACGGCTGTGGCAGATATGGGACGAATTATCAAGGAAACGGCAAATCTGTCTGATATGGGGGCAGCTAAATTGGTTGTATTTGCTAATGCTGTTGAGGACAATCCGTTTATGGCGGGTGCCTTCCATGGTGTTGGGGAGGCAGATGTTATCATCAATGTCGGAGTTTCTGGTCCTGGTGTGGTGAAACGTGCCTTGGAAAAAGTTCGTGGACAGAGCTTTGATGTAGTAGCCGAAACCGTTAAGAAGACTGCCTTTAAAATCACTCGTATCGGTCAATTGGTTGGTCAAATGGCCAGTGAGAGGCTGGGTGTGGAGTTTGGTATTGTGGACTTGAGTTTGGCGCCAACTCCTGCGGTTGGAGATTCTGTAGCACGTGTCCTTGAGGAAATGGGGCTAGAGACAGTTGGTACGCATGGAACGACGGCTGCCTTGGCTCTCTTGAACGACCAAGTTAAGAAGGGTGGAGTTATGGCCTGCAACCAAGTCGGTGGTTTGTCTGGTGCCTTTATTCCTGTTTCCGAGGATGAGGGGATGATTGCTGCAGTGCAAAATGGCTCTCTTAATTTGGAAAAACTAGAAGCCATGACGGCTATCTGTTCCGTTGGTTTGGATATGATTGCAATTCCGGAGGATACACCTGCTGAAACCATTGCGGCTATGATTGCAGATGAAGCGGCAATTGGTGTCATTAACATGAAAACAACAGCTGTTCGTATCATTCCAAAAGGAAAAGAAGGCGATATGATTGAGTTTGGTGGCCTATTAGGTACGGCTCCAGTAATGAAAGTCAATAGAGCTTCGTCTGTTGATTTCATCTCTCGCGGTGGACAAATCCCAGCACCAATTCATAGTTTTAAAAATTAAGAAAATAGGAGAAAATTTTAAGCTCTATTTAAGGTTGGATGTGTATACTATAATCATTAAATAAAGACCTCCTAATATTATTTGAAACAGATAATACTGATTTAGTTTGAATTTGATTTTCATCTAATATCTTTATTTAATAGAACTCCTAAACTTTTTCATAATAATCTCCTGCAAAAGTCGCCTGTATGGGTGGCTTTTGTTTTATCATCCATGATATAATAGAAGCAAACGGAGGACGGAAAATGGTAAAAGTACGATTGTATTTGGTACGTCATGGCAAGACCATGTTTAACACGATTGGTCGCGCGCAAGGTTGGAGCGACACTCCCTTAACAGCTGAAGGTGAGCGAGGGATTCAAGAATTAGGAATCGGTTTGCGAGAATCTGGTTTGCAGTTTGAGCGCGCTTATTCCAGTGATTCTGGCCGCACCATTCAGACAATGGGAATTATCCTTGATGAACTTGGTTTGCAGGAAAAAATCCCTTATCGAATGGACAAGCGGATCAGAGAATGGTGTTTTGGTAGCTTTGACGGAGCTTATGATGGTGATCTTTTCATGGGCATTATTCCTCGTATCTTTAATGTGGACCACGTTCACCAATTGTCTTATGCTGAACTGGCTGAGGGTTTGGTAGAGGTCGATACAGCTGGTTGGGCTGAAGGCTGGGAAAAACTCAGTGGCCGAATCAAGGAAGGTTTTGAAGCAATTGCCAAAGAAATGGAAGAACAAGGTGGGGGCAATGCCCTCGTTGTCAGCCACGGAATGACTATTGGAACCATTGTTTATCTGATCAATGGTATGCATCCACATGGTCTTGATAATGGTAGCGTGACGATCCTTGAATATGAGGACGGCCAGTTTAGCGTAGAAGTTGTCGGCGACCGTAGTTACCGGGAACTAGGACGTGAGAAGATGGAGGAAGCCTCTATTTAATCAGTTTAGACTTGCTTGCTCTGAACTAGGGATTTGATAAGAATATCAAGATAAGAAAAAACAGCCGAGGGTAATCCTTTCGGCTGTTTTTGATGGGGAAAACTAAAGTGTAATGCTGTTGCTTTTAGAGATTTTCATGAACAAGAGCAAGGAACCTACTGTTAGAACAGTCAGGATAGTTGACAAGGCTGCGGCTACACCGTAATTTCCTCTGAGAACTTCTGTATAAATGGCTACAGTCATTGTTCTTGTTTTGACATTGTAGAGGAGGATAGAAGTAGAGAGTTCTGAAATCATTGTGACCCAAGATAAGATGGCTCCAGAAATAATACCAGATAGCATCATTGGAGTTGTAATCTTGGCAAAGGTATTGAGACGGCTACTTCCTAAGCTTTCAGCGGCTTCTTCAATACTTGGTGCTATTTGTTGCAAGCTAGCAACAGATGAACGAATAGTATAAGGTAATCTTCTGACAGATAGAGACATAATCAAGATGAAAGCAGTCCCTGTAATCATAAGAAATCCACTTCCAAATAGACCAGTATTGAAGGAAGAAATGAAGGCAATCCCTAGAACGGTTCCTGGTACAATATAAGGAACCATACTGAGGCTGTCAATTAAGTTTGTAAACAAATTCCGTTTTCTAACGGCTAGGTAGGAGATAAATGTTGCGAATAGGACAACTAGGACTAAGGCAATCAAAGGGATACGAATGGTATTGAAAATAGCAGAGCCCATACGATTGAAAGCTACCTTGTAACTGTTTAGAGAATAACCTTTGACAAATACCATACCTGATGTTTTTAGGAAAGAGGTATAAATTAAGTAGATTTGAGGTAAAACAGAGATAAAGATAATTCCGTAAACTGTTGCATAAATGGCAGCCATTTTTCCTTTTGTAGTTTTTTTAGGCTCAATTGGATGGAGCGAATTCATGCTGAAACTGTAGCGGTTTGCAATGTGTTTTTGGATAAGGAAAATTGCCAAGGCAATGATAATCGCCATAATGGCTAAAGCAGATGCAAAAGCAGAATTTCCTCCAACTTCGCTAATGAATTGGGTATAAATCAAGACGGGGAAAGTCCGATATCCTTCACCAATTAACATAGGCGTTCCAAAGTCTGAGAATGCTCTCATAAATACAAGTAGGGCAGCAGCTAGTAAGGTTGGAACTAGGAGAGGTAAAACAACCGTTACGATACGCTTAAATCCGAAGGACCCCATGCTTTCAGCAGCTTCAAGTAGAGAATTGTCAATACTTTTCATTGTCCCAGCAACGTATAGAAATACCAGTGGGAATAGTTGCAGAGTAAAGACAAGTACAATTCCTTTGAATCCATAAATATCGATAGCTGGAAGATGAAGGGTATTTGTCAGGAATTTAGTAATGACCCCATTTCGTCCCAGCAAGAGAATCCAGGAGTAGGCTCCCACGAAAGGAGCTGACATGGAAGCAATGATAATCAATATTTGTAGAAATTTCTTCCCCTTGAAGTCATACATAGAGAAGAGATAAGCTAATAGGGTTCCTACAACTAAGGAAGTGACAGTAGCGGTAATGGAAACCTTGAAACTGTTGACAAGTGTCTCAGAGTAGTAGGCTTTACTAAAGAAAGTGACAAAATTAGCTAGTGAAAATTGTCCCTCATGTATGAGTGCTTGCTTGAGCACGGTAACGATAGGATAAACGAGAAAGACAAGATAGGTA
Source organism: Streptococcus sp. 68 (assembly GCF_013277415.1). Taxonomy (GTDB): domain Bacteria; phylum Bacillota; class Bacilli; order Lactobacillales; family Streptococcaceae; genus Streptococcus. The sequence continues at coordinate 277,511 of NZ_VMMX01000010.1, forward strand.
AGAAAGATGAAGAAAGAGGAGGCTGTCCAAATATTTAGTTTTTTACGTTCCATGGTTGACTCCTTTTATCAGGTTTTGCGAACCATCTGCAGAAAAGACGTTTAATTTTTGAGTATTGATTCGTAGACGAATACGATCGCCTTTTTGTAGATCTTCTTCAAAAGTTGATTCTTCGCTAACTTGAATTTTTGAGGCAAAGCCTGTCTCGATGAAATATTCAGTATTTAGTCCAAGATAGACGCTATCGCTAATAGTTCCTTCAATATCTCCAGATTCATCTTTGATAAACTCTTCAGGACGAATGCTTACATGAATAGCTTGTGCCTCAGCCTGATCAAGAGCTGGCATTCGAAGAGCATAGCCATCTGAAAAGACTATATAAGCGCCGTCGCTCCGTTTTTCAAGAGTGGCAGGGATAATATTTGTGCGTCCGATAAAGGTTGCTACAAACTCATTAGCTGGTTTATGATAGAGTTCTTTTGGCCGACCGATTTGTTGGATGACTCCGTCTTTCATAACAGCAATTTGGTCTGAAATAGCCATGGCTTCTTCTTGGTCATGGGTTACATAGACGGTTGTAATTCCCACTTCGTGTTGGATTTCTCGAATGGCTTGACGCATATCCAAGCGAAGTTTGGCATCTAGGTTACTAAGTGGCTCGTCCATGAGGAGAACACTTGGATTAACGGCTAAGGCGCGTGCCAAGGCGACACGTTGTTGTTGTCCACCACTGAGTTTATCGGGCTTCCGATCCGCATATTGAGCAATTTGCATGAGTTCAAGATACTTGTTGGTCTGTTGAATCAATTCTTCTTTTGGGACCTTCTTTTGCTTAAGACCAAAAGCAACATTGTCTCGGACAGTCAAATGTGGGAAAATAGCGTAGTTTTGGAAAACCATGCCGATATTGCGTTTGCTGGGTTCCATATTATTGATTTTTGTATCATCGAAGTAAAATTCTCCACCTTCGATACTGTTGAAACCTGCAATCATACGAAGAAGGGTCGTTTTCCCACATCCTGAAGGTCCAAGAAGGGTAAAGAGACTTCCTTTTGGAATTGTAATGTTCAAATTCTCAATAACAGGGACATCGTGGTAGATTTTTTTGGCGTTAATAATTTTGATCTCACTCATAGTGAACCTCTTTTACTGTTTAGATTGGATATCTGTAAAGACTTCGTTGTATTTCTTAACAATATCTGATTTATTCTTGATGACATAATCATAATCTTCAGTGAGTGTTTTGATTTTGTCAATTGGTTTCATATTTTCACTTGTTTTAGCATTTTTACGAACAGGACGGTTAGTAGTAGTTGTACCAAGTGTATCTTGTACTTCTTGAGAAATAATAAAATCGATAAATTTCTTGGCATTTTCCATATTTTTCGCTTTTTTAACGATAGCAGCACTAGCAGGTAGGAAGACGGTTCCTTCTTTTGGATAGACTACCTTGATATTAGCCCCGTCATTTAAGAGTTTAACTGCTGGATCTTCATAAGAGAGACCAACAGCCATTTCTCCGTCAGCGACTGCTTTATAGACACCAGATGAGCTTGATCCGATTTTACCATCAATAAGTGTGAAGAGATCTTTTACATAAGACCATGCTTTATCGTCTTTGTAACCACCTTGAGCTTGTAGCATATTTGTTAATTGAGCAAAGGCGCTAGAAGAGTTTGCTGGGTCAGCAGTTGCGATTTTTCCTTTTAGTTCAGGTTTGAGAAGGTCGCTATATCCTTCAATGTTCATGCCTTTCGTTAAATCAGGATTGACGATTAAAACACTACCATCTAGTGTATAAGGAGTAGAGTAGCCAGTTGTGTTTTGATATTCTTTGATAACATTATCATTTTCTTTTGAAGTATAGTTTTCAAAGAGTTCTCCGTGGGTAGCATATTGTGTGTAAGAACCACCAAAGATAACATCGGCCACAGGAGCTTCTTTTTCTGATTCTAGTTTTTTGAAAAGTTCTCCAGTACCAGCTTGAATCAGTTCTACTTTGATACCATATTTTTCTTCAAAGGCAGGAATAGTTGCTCCAATTAAGCCCTCTGAGTTTGGTGAATAAACGACTAGCGAACCACCGTCTTCTTTATCAGATGAACCGCCATCGGCAGATTCATTAGAAGAACAAGCAGCAAGACCAAAAAGAGCTAGTCCGCAAGCAGCATAATACATCCATTTCTTTTTCATGATGGATACCTCCGTTGTGTTATTTAAGTTTATTTTAAAACAATGTAAGCGTTTTTAAAACCGACAATTCTATTCTATTAGAGTAAAATTCTCTACAAAAAGAAGAATAGCTTATTTTACTATTCTTCCGAGTGATTTCAATTCCTTTGGGGAAATATGGAGATACTTTTTAAATACTTTAGCAAAATATTTATAGTCTGAAAATCCAACTTGATCAGAGATGTCGCTTAGAGGGGAGTTGGGAGATTCAGCCATTTTATCTATAGCTTGCTTGAGGCGGTAGCGTAAGATATATTCATTTAGCGTCATTGGGAAGTATTCTTTGATAACCTTATATAGATAGCTTTCACTGTATCCAAGATTCTCTGCAATGGTAGAAATGGTAAAGTGCATGTAGTAGTGTTGATGCACAAATTCAAGAATTTGCTGAATGATTTGGTTTTGTGTATCAATTTGTTGGATGGAGGTGAGTAAAGTTTGATATTCTTCTAAAAAAGGAGTTTCTTGATAAGTGCTAACTCGTAATCGCAAAACAATTTTTTGAAGACATTCTGTCAACTCCTTGGTATCAATTGGTTTGGATAAGAAATCAACTGCTCCATATTGCATGGCTTTTTTGGCATTTTGAAAATCGTTATAACCTGATAAGATAACTTTTTCATAAGAAAGGGTACGAGTGGCTTCGAACATCATGAAAGCATCCATAATTGGCATTGTGATGTCTGTTAAGACAATATGAGGTTCTTTTTCTTGGATGAGTTTCATTCCCTCTTGACCGTGACTAGCAGTTCCTACAACTTGGATACCTAAGGCAGAGTAGTCTACGGCAATCTCTAGCCATTTTCGAATGAGGTGTTCGTCTTCTACGATAATGAGCTTAAACATGAGTTAGTCCTTTCGTTATAAATTTGACCCAAGTTTCTCCTCGGCGATTGACTCCTAAATCTAGCTGGACATCAGAAAAGAAATTGCTCAATCGTTTATAGCTGTTAACGATGCCATGCTGGGTATGAGGGCTTTCTAAAGAGTCTAAAATAGCGAGTCGCTCTTGTTTTGTGAGTCCTCCAGCATTATCCTTGACTAAAAAAGTTAGAGAATCTGCTTCCAAGGTAATTTGGATATCAATATGAAGATCAATACGGTATTGCATCCCATATTTTATAGCATTTTCTACTAGAGGAAGCAAGAAAAGTTTAGGAATAGGTTGATTATCGACAGTTTCTGGGCAGACAATATCATAGGAAAAGTGCTCAAAACGAATCTTATGAATAATAAGGTAATCCTCTATAATCTTTAAATCTTGGCAAATGGTTGTTTCTTTTTCTAAATCCGTGATACTGTAGCGAAGAATGCGCGTGAGGTTTTGAATCAGGTCTTGTGTGAGAGCGGCATCCATTAAAGAAGTGATTTTAATCGTCTCAAGTGTATTGTAGAGAAAATGAGGATTGAACTGAGCTTCCAGCATTTTTCTTTCAAAAATCCACTTTTCTTTTTCGATGGTCAACATTTTTTGATGAAGTTGATCTAATTCGTACAACATATTGTTGATTTTTTCTGCCATAAACTCAAACTCATCACCTGTTTGTAGATAAAGCCTTTTTTCTGCTTGTTTAGGAATTTCTTGAAGTTGGTAAACCAAACTTTCAATAGGAACAGCGTTGTGTGTAGCAATCTTATGAGCAATTCGTCTTGCTTGCCAGAAGTAGAGGAAGAATATACATAAGGTGAGAATGGAGGCTAGACCAAGTAAGCTAGGAATGGGAAAAAAGGATTGAAAAGTATAGATTGAAAAAATAGCACCGACTTTTTCTTTTTGAACAATAAGCGGTTCATTCGCATACCAGTGGGTGCGAGAGTGTAGGAGTTTTTCATCAAATTTTTCAAGAGTGGAACGAGTAAACTGATTTGTATTGTTGGAAAACATATTTCCAAAGCTATCGGTAATGATGTATTTAGAATTTATCATTGGGAAACTTGAGATGAAATCATTCTCATTTACGAAAGTAATAGTATAGGCCTTAACTCGTTGGTTTTGAAGTAGTGGTTTGATAAAGAGTGTGTAATGTTGCTTATCTGAAGAGAGTGCAATTTTTTCTGTAACTTTATCTTGAGAAGGATTTTGAATGAGCAGTTTTAGATAGTAGGGAGATAAAATACTTTCTTGATGATTTCGATTGGTACTAAATAGTAATTCACCTGTATCACTTAGGATAATGAGGTCAGAACTAAGTTTTAATTTAGCTTTTGTCTCGTAAAATAAGCTAAAAACTTCTCTCTCTGTGTGTTTGCCATCCAAAAATCCAGGAATCATTTTATAGTTCATAGTAGTCAGGAGCTCATTATTTGCTTCTTTCATCTCTTGAACTTGTTTGACAATCTGTCTCGTGTCTTTGGAGAGTTGTTGCTTTTGTAAAAAATAGGAAAAACCAAAAAGTAAAATGAGTAGTAAAAGAGAGGTCACAAAGGCTGCGATAGAGCTTCTATGGAGAATTTCTTTTTGGAGAGATTTTTTAAAGGAATGAGACATCCGCTACCTCCTTGGAAGGGTTTTCTGTTATAAGTATAGCAGTTTAAAAATTCTAGAGCAAGGTAAAATAGAAAAGGTTTGGCTAAAATTTTTTAGCTAAACCTTTTGAAAAGTTAAGTATGTATTATAGATGCTTGTTATCTGCAAATAGCTAGAGCATTTCAAGGAAATAAACTAGAAATAACAATTAATATGGTGGTTCAGAAATACCTTTTGATAATCAATAAGATCTTCAGGATGAAGTGCGTTGATTCCATCCATTTCATATTTCCGATTTAATAAACGATATTTGTTTTCACCAAATTGATGAAAAGGGAGTAGTTGAACTTGGTCGATATTTAATGAGTTAAATAGAGTAGCGAATTTTTCTGCATCCTCTAAACTATTGTTAAAATTAGGAATAACTGGGATTCTTAAAACGATAGTTTTATTTTGAGAAAAAGCATAATGAATGTTTTTAATAATCATTTGATTAAAAACCCCAGTCACTTTTTTATGTTTTATAGAATTATAATGTTTTAGGTCTGTGTAGATAAAATCCACATATTGAATTAAATCAATAAATTTTTCATGATCAACAAAGGCAGTAGTTTCAATGGCAGTGTGTATGTGATGTTCTTTAGCTGATTTTAAGATGGCTTTAGCAAATTCAAACTGAGCAAATATTTCACCTCCTGATAAAGTTAAACCTCCACCGGATTCTTCGTAAAATTCTTTGTCTTTTAATACCTCTGTAATAATTTCTTCTACAGTCTTTTCTTCACCGACTAAGGTGAATTTCTCTCGTTGAGCATCTTTCATTTTTTCAGGTTTCATTCTTTGAGATTCAGGATTAGAACACCATGGACAGCGCAGAGGACATCCTTTTAAAAAAACAGTTGTACGAATACCCGGGCCGTCATGAATTGAAAAGTGTTGAATATTAAAAATAATTCCTTTAGATATTTCCATAAGAGTTCCTCCTCTTTATAATTCTATCCTATCACAAAAACGAAAGAAAAACAATTACGAACGAAAGTTTAATTTGTTGTTTTTTGCTTTTTATTTTGGTAGAATAAAACGGAGGTGTAAAATGAAAAGATTGGAACAAATTATTAAATTAGTATCAGAATATGAAAAGATTGATGTTAATACATTATCGGAAAAATTAAATGTATCGAAAGTAACGATTAGAAAAGATTTAGATAAATTAGAGTCAAAAGGATTATTACACAGAGAGCATGGATGTGCTGTGTTAAATAGTGGAGATGACTTAAATGTACGCTTGTCAATTAATTATGAAATTAAGAGAAAAATTGTTCAAGAAGCAGTAAAATTGGTATCAGATAATGAAACAATAATGATAGAATCTGGTTCAACCTGTGCTTTACTTGCTGAGGAAATTTGCAAGCAAAAAAGAAATGTCACTATTGTAACAAATTCATTTTTTATAGCAAATTTTGTAAGAGGTTATGATTCATGTCGTGTTATTGTTCTTGGTGGAGAGTTTCAGAAAGATTCACAGGTTACCGTAGGACCTTTATTAAAAGAAATGATACAGACTTTTCATGTGCGTCAAGCTTTTGTTGGGACAGATGGCTACGATAAAGAGATGGGTTTTACAGGAAAAGATTTAATGCGCAGTGAGGTAGTTCAATATATTTCAGCAGCGTCGGATAAAGTCATTGTGCTAACTGACTCAAGTAAATTTGATAAAAGGGGTACAGTAAGAAGATTTGCTTTAAGTCAAGTCTATGAAGTAATAACAGACGAAAAACTTTCTAAACAAAATATAGCTACATTAGAAAATGCTGGGATAATGGTTAAGATAGTTTCGTAAGAGGTTAAGTGTATGAATCAAGATAGGAATAAACTGCTCTCTAAAATTGCTTATCTGTATTATATTGAAAACTTAAATCAGTCACAAATAGCAGCAAAATTAGGAATTTATAGAACCTCTATTAGTAGAATGTTAACAGAAGCAAGGAATGCAGGAATTGTTAAAATTGAAATAGAGAATTTTGATACCAATATGTTTAAGTTGGAAAATTATGTAAAAGAAAAATATGGTCTGGAAAGTTTGGAAATTATTCCAAATGAATTTGATGATAATCCAACAATTTTATCTGAAAGAATTTCTCAAGTTGCAGCAGGTGTCCTTAGGAATTTAATTGATGATAATATGAAAATTGGCTTTTCTTGGGGGAAAAGTTTAAGTAATTTAGTAGATTTAATCCACAGCAAAAGTGTCCGAAATGTTCACTTCTATCCTCTAGCAGGTGGTCCTAGTCACATACACGCTAAATACCATGTGAATACACTGATTTATGAAATGTCTAGAAAATTTCATGGAGAGTGTACATTTATGAATGCAACAATTGTGCAAGAAAATAAATTGTTAGCAGATGGTATTTTGCAATCAAGATATTTTGAAGATTTGAAAAATAGTTGGAAAGATTTAGATATAGTTGTGGTTGGGATTGGTGATTTTAGTAATAAAGGAAAACATCAATGGTTAGACATGCTTACAGAGGATGACTTTAAAGAATTGACAAAAGTTAAAACTGTAGGGGAAATTTGTTGTCGATTCTTTGATTCAAAAGGTAAAGAAGTTTATGAGAACTTACAGGAAAGAACGATAGCGATCTCTTTGGAAGATTTAAAAAATATTCCTCAAAGTTTAGCTGTTGCTTACGGTGATACGAAAGTATCTGCGATTCTTTCTGTCTTACGTGCTAATCTAGTAAATCATCTGATTACAGATAAAAATACAATTTTAAAAGTTTTAGAAGAAGATGGTGATTTTTCTTTTCGAAATATTTTATGCGAGTGAAAATGATAGACTGATCAGTTTATCGTTTTTTCTTTTTAGCTAATTGCACATTTGTGCTTATATAAATAAAAATTGTTTATTTGTTGATTTTTGGATTGACAAGTTTCTTATGTAGTTGTATTCTATAGTTACAAAAGAAAATTTTAAAATTTCAAATGAAAAAAGCTTTTTACATAGTGAAATGAGGAGGAATTTATGGAAATTATTGTTCCAGATCAAATTATCATGGGTTTAATTTTATATGCTGGCGATGCGAAACAGCATATTTATAAAGCGTTAGATTATATAAAAAACGGTACATGTGAACGATGTGAAGAAGAAATCCAGTTAGCTGATGCAGCCTTATTAGAAGCCCATAATCTACAAACAAAATTCTTGGCACAGGAAGCGTCTGGTACAAAGACAGAAATAACAGCTCTCTTTGTTCATTCACAAGATCATCTCATGACTAGTATGACGGAGATTAATTTAATCAAAGAAATTATTAGTTTGAGAAAAGAACTTCATAAAAAATAATACTAGAGTATTAACATAGAGGAGGAAAATATAATGGTGAAGATTGGTTTGTTTTGTGCAGCAGGCTTTTCTACTGGTATGCTTGTAAATAATATGAAAATTGCAGCTCAATCTAGTGGAGTTGAGGCAGAAATAGAGGCGTTTTCTCAGTCTAAATTAGCGGATTATGCCCCAAATCTAGATGTTGCACTGTTGGGGCCTCAAATTGCTTATACATTAGATAAATCAAAAGAAATTTGTGATAAGTGTGATGTTCCGATAGCTGTTATTCCGATGATGGACTATGGTATGTTAGATGGGAAAAAAGTATTAGATTTAGCCCTATCTTTAATTAGTGGGTAAGAAAAGGAGATTTATTATGGCAAAGGTAGATGTTCAAAAAATCATTGCACCTATGATGAAGTTTGTGAATATGCGTGGTATTATAGCTCTAAAAGATGGTATGTTAGCAATTTTGCCATTGACAGTAGTTGGGAGTTTGTTCTTAATTATGGGGCAATTACCCTTTGAAGGATTAAACAAGAGCATTGCTAGTGTATTTGGAGCAAATTGGACAGAGCCTTTTATGCAAGTCTATTCAGGAACTTTTGCTATTATGGGTCTAATTTCTTGTTTTTCAATTGCCTATTCTTATGCTAAGAATAGCGGAGTAGAGGCATTGCCAGCTGGGGTTCTTTCTGTATCTGCATTCTTTATTTTGCTAAGATCGTCTTATATCCCTAAACAAGGTGAGGCGATTGGGGACGCTATTAGTAAAGTTTGGTTTGGAGGTCAAGGAATTATCGGTGCTATCATTATAGGTTTGGTAGTAGGAAGTATTTATACCTTCTTTATAAAGAGAAAAATTGTTATTAAGATGCCAGAACAAGTTCCACAAGCTATTGCCAAACAGTTTGAAGCAATGATTCCAGCATTTGTAATTTTCTTATTTTCTATGATTGTATATATTTTAGCGAAGTCACTGACTAATGGCGGAACATTCATAGAAATGATTTATTCTGCTATTCAAGTTCCGTTGCAAGGTTTAACTGGATCTTTGTATGGTGCTATTGGAATTGCATTCTTTATATCATTTTTGTGGTGGTTTGGTGTTCATGGGCAATCGGTAGTAAATGGAGTAGTGACAGCTCTGCTTTTATCTAATCTTGATGCTAATAAAGCTATGTTAGCCTCTGGGAATCTATCATTAGAAAATGGAGCACATATTGTTACTCAACAGTTTTTAGATTCATTTTTAATTCTATCTGGTTCAGGAATTACGTTTGGTCTTGTAGTTGCCATGCTTTTTGCAGCAAAATCTAAACAGTACCAAGCGTTAGGGAAAGTAGCAGCTTTTCCAGCAATATTTAACGTAAATGAGCCAGTTGTATTTGGATTTCCGATTGTCATGAATCCAGTTATGTTTGTACCTTTCATTCTTGTTCCTGTACTTGCAGCTGTTATAGTATATGGAGCTATTGCAACAGGTTTCATGCAGCCATTTTCAGGAGTTACCTTACCTTGGAGCACCCCAGCTATTATATCAGGATTTATGGTTGGTGGATGGCAAGGTGTTGTGACTCAGTTATTAGTATTGGCGATGTCTACAGTGGTTTATTTTCCATTCTTTAAGATACAAGATCGTTTAGCTTACCAAAATGAAATCAAACAATCTTAGAGGCATTTGTGTGTTACTGTTAAACTCACACATTTGTGCTAAAAATTAGGGAGTTAGAGTTTTTCTAGTTAAAAGCTTGAAATTCTCTAAAAAATTAGGTATTATATTTTCGAAAGAAACAAAAATATTTTCGAAAGAAAGGTGCTTACGATGGTAAATAAAGAAGTAGCAAGAACAACAATCAAGACAGAATATTTTGGCAGCCTTACTGAAAGGATGAACAAATATCGAGAAGATGTTTTAAATAAAAAACCTTATATTGATGCTGAAAGAGCAGTTCTAGCAACACGCGCTTATGATCGATATAAGGAACAACCTAATGTCCTAAAACGCGCCTATATGCTCAAAGAAATTTTGGAAAATATGACTATCTATATCGAAGAAGAATCTATGATTGCGGGAAATCAGGCTTCTTCCAATAAAGATGCTCCTATTTTTCCAGAATATACGCTAGAATTTGTTCTCAATGAGTTGGATCTTTTTGAAAAGCGTGATGGAGATGTTTTCTATATTACTGAAGAAACAAAAGAACAACTTAGAAGTATTGCTCCGTTTTGGGAAAATAATAATTTACGTGCGAGAGCTGGTGCCTTGTTACCTGAAGAAGTGTCTGTTTATATGGAAACAGGATTCTTCGGTATGGAAGGTAAGATGAACTCTGGAGATGCTCACTTAGCAGTTAACTATCAGAAACTGTTGCAATTTGGTTTAAGAGGTTTTGAAGAGCGGGCTCGTAAAGCGAAAGCAGCACTAGATTTAACAGATCCAGCAAGTATTGATAAATATCATTTTTACGACTCTATATTTATCGTAATCGATGCTATTAAAGTATATGCAAATCGCTTTGTTGATCTTGCTAAAAGTTTAGCCGAAAATGCAAATCCTAAACGTAAGAAAGAATTACTTGAGATTGCAGATATTTGTTCTCGAGTCCCATATGAACCGGCAACTACTTTTGCAGAAGCTATTCAATCAGTTTGGTTTATTCAATGTATTTTACAAATTGAATCTAATGGCCACTCTCTTTCATATGGCCGTTTTGATCAATATATGTATCCATATATGAAGGCTGATTTAGAAAGTGGTAAAGAAACAGAAGATAGCATTGTTGAACGTCTGACAAATCTTTGGATTAAAACCATTACAATTAATAAGGTCCGCAGTCAAGCACATACATTTTCTTCAGCAGGAAGTCCTTTATATCAAAATGTTACAATTGGTGGACAGACTCGAGATAAGAAGGATGCTGTTAACCCATTATCTTATTTGGTATTAAAATCAGTTGCACAAACCCATCTACCGCAACCTAATCTAACTGTACGTTACCATGCAGGTTTAGATGCTCGTTTCATGAATGAGTGTATTGAAGTGATGAAACTTGGTTTTGGTATGCCTGCATTTAATAATGATGAGATTATCATTCCTTCTTTTATTGCAAAAGGAGTATTGGAAGATGATGCTTATGATTACAGTGCCATTGGATGTGTTGAAACGGCAGTTCCAGGGAAATGGGGCTATCGTTGCACAGGTATGAGTTATATGAACTTCCCTAAGGTTCTACTTATCACGATGAATGATGGAATTGATCCGGCTTCGGGTAAACGGTTTGCACCAAGCTTTGGTCATTTTAAGGATATGAAGAACTTTTCTGAATTAGAAAATGCTTGGGATAAAACACTAAGATATTTGACACGAATGAGTGTTATTGTTGAAAATTCTATTGATTTATCATTGGAACGAGAAGTTCCTGATATTCTATGTTCAGCATTGACTGATGATTGTATTGGTCGTGGAAAACACCTTAAAGAAGGTGGAGCAGTATATGATTATATATCAGGTTTGCAAGTTGGAATTGCAAATTTGTCGGATTCATTAGCTGCAATTAAAAAATTGGTATTTGAGGAAGAACGTATAAGCCCAAGTCAGCTTTGGTATGCACTGGAAACAGATTATGCCGGAGAAGAAGGTAAGGTCATTCAAGAAATGTTGATTCATGATGCACCTAAGTACGGTAATGATGATGATTATGCTGACAAATTGGTTACTGCTGCTTATGACATTTATGTTGATGAAATTGCTAAATATCCTAATACACGTTATGGAAGAGGTCCTATTGGAGGAATTCGTTATTCAGGGACATCTTCTATCTCAGCCAACGTAGGACAGGGACGTGGAACATTAGCAACGCCAGATGGACGCAACGCGGGTACACCGTTAGCAGAGGGTTGTTCACCATCACATAATATGGATCAACACGGCCCTACATCTGTTTTAAAATCTGTTTCAAAATTACCAACAGATGAAATCGTAGGTGGGGTTCTCTTAAATCAGAAAGTAAATCCTCAAACGTTAGCCAAAGAAGAAGATAAATTAAAACTAATTGCTTTGTTACGAACCTTCTTTAATCGTTTACATGGGTACCATATTCAATACAATGTTGTTTCCAGAGAGACGTTGATTGACGCTCAGAAACATCCTGAAAAACACAGAGATTTAATTGTTCGTGTTGCAGGATACTCTGCATTCTTCAATGTTCTTTCTAAGGCAACCCAAGATGATATTATAGGACGTACTGAGCATACATTGTAAAATAAAGAGGTTCTTTTTATGGAATTTATGCTTGACACATTAAATTTAGATGAGATTAAAAAATGGTCTGAAATTTTACCGCTAGCTGGGGTAACTTCAAATCCCACTATTGCAAAAAGAGAGGGTTCTATTAATTTTTTTGAACGAATCAAAGATGTAAGAGAATTGATTGGCTCTGCACCCTCTATTCATGTTCAGGTGATTTCTCAAGATTTTGAAGGCATCTTAAAGGATGCTCATGAAATTCGTAGACAAGCAGGAGATGATATATTTATCAAAGTACCTGTTACTCCGGCTGGATTACATGCAATAAAGGTGCTAAAAAAAGAGGGCTACCATATCACTGCAACAGCTATTTATACAGTTATTCAGGGATTATTAGCTATCGAAGCAGGAGCGGATTACCTAGCTCCATATTATAATAGAATGGAAAATCTGAACATTGATTCAAATTCTGTCATTCGTCAATTAGCTCTTGCTATTGATAGACAGAACTCTCCTAGTAAGATTTTAGCTGCATCCTTTAAAAATGTAGCACAAGTAAATAATGCTTTAGCTGCAGGTGCGCATGCTGTTACAGCAGGAGCAGATGTTTTTGAATCAGCTTTCGCCATGCCATCTATCCAAAAGGCGGTTGATGATTTTTCTGACGACTGGTTTGTTACTCAACATAGTCGTTCCATTTAGGTAGAAAGGAAACAAACATGAGAATTTTTGCTAGTCCTTCGAGATATATTCAAGGGGAAAATGCCTTGTTCGAAAATGCCAAATCAATATTGGATTTGGGGAATCGTCCTATTCTATTATGCGATCAGTTGGTTTATGATATTGTTGGAAAACGATTTGAAGATTACCTACATAGGTATGGTTTCCATATTGTTCTAGCCAAGTTTAATGGTGAAGCTTCTGACAATGAAATCAATCGAGTTGTTGCCTTGGCTGAGAAAGAAAATTGTGATAGTATTATCGGTCTTGGTGGGGGAAAGACGATTGATAGCGCAAAAGCTATTGCAGATTTGATTGAAAAGCCTGTTATTATTGCTCCAACAATTGCATCGACCGACGCACCTGTATCTGCTTTATCTGTTATTTATACAGATGAAGGTGCATTTGATCATTATCTATTTTATTCTAAAAATCCAGATTTAGTTTTGGTTGATACAAAAGTTATTTCACAAGCCCCTAAGCGTTTATTAGCGTCTGGTATTGCAGATGGTTTAGCAACTTGGGTTGAGGCGCGTGCGGTTATGCAGGCAAATGGAAAAACTATGTTAGGACAACAGCAAACGTTGGCTGGAGTTGCAATTGCGAAGAAATGTGAAGAAACGCTGTTTGCAGATGGTTTACAGGCTATGGCAGCTTGTGAAGCTAAAGTGGTGACACCAGCATTAGAAAATATTGTTGAAGCTAATACTTTATTGAGTGGCCTAGGTTTTGAAAGTGGAGGATTAGCTGCGGCGCATGCAATTCATAATGGTTTTACTGCATTGACAGGTGACATTCATCATTTAACACATGGTGAAAAAGTAGCTTATGGAACTTTGGTACAACTTTTATTGGAAAATAGACCTAAAGAAGAACTTGATAAGTATATTGAGTTTTACAAAAAAATTGGTATGCCAACAACTCTAAAAGAAATGCATTTAGATCAAGTTGGATATGATGATTTAATAAAAGTTGGTAAACAAGCAACTATGGAGGGTGAGACAATCCATCAGATGCCGTTTAAGATTTCGCCTTCAGATGTTGCTCAAGCTATCATCGCTGTAGACGCCTATGTAAATTCAAAATAAACAATAAGGACTACTGTTTTCCAAATGGTAGTCTTTTATTGATCCTCGTATTGTATCCGAAGCTCTTTATAAATCAGAAAGCAATACAGGTTGTTCAGCTATTTATTGTAAATACATTAATTAGTATTCCAGTCTTATCTTCGGTCTAAAATTAGTATTTTGTATTATAAGAGATAAGCTTCTTGTTGTGCTCTTTGATTTCCCGCATAACAATAAGATAAAAAAGTGGGTGATAGAGCAATTCATACTCAATGAAAATCAAAGAGCAAACTAGGAAACTAGCCACAGGCTGTACTTGAGTACGGCAAGGCGACGTTGACGTGGTTTGAATTTGATTTTCGAAGAGTATCAGAGTCATCAAAATTAATGAAATACAGTATACAGTTTTTTCTTTTAACACATTTCAAATTCCCTCAAAAATGGTATAATAGTAACATCACAAAATTGGAGAGAGACCATGAGTTTTTACAATCATAAAGAAATTGAGCCTAAGTGGCAGGGCTACTGGGCAGAACATCATACATTTAAGACAGGAACAGATGCATCAAAACCGAAGTTTTATGCTCTTGATATGTTCCCTTATCCATCTGGAGCGGGTCTGCACGTAGGACACCCAGAAGGTTATACTGCAACCGATATCCTCAGTCGTTACAAACGTGCGCAAGGCTACAATGTCCTTCACCCAATGGGTTGGGATGCTTTTGGTTTGCCTGCAGAGCAATACGCTATGGATACTGGTAATGACCCAGCAGAATTTACGGCTGAAAACATTGCTAACTTCAAACGCCAAATCAATGCGCTTGGATTCTCTTACGACTGGGATCGTGAAGTCAACACAACAGATCCAGACTACTACAAGTGGACGCAATGGATTTTCACCAAGCTTTATGAAAAAGGCTTGGCCTATGAAGCGGAAGTGCCAGTAAACTGGGTTGAGGAATTGGGAACAGCCATTGCCAACGAAGAGGTCCTTCCTGATGGAACTTCTGAGCGTGGAGGCTATCCAGTTGTCCGCAAACCAATGCGTCAATGGATGCTCAAAATCACGGCTTACGCAGAGCGCTTGCTCAGTGACTTGGATGACCTGGACTGGCCAGAGTCTATCAAAGACATGCAACGCAACTGGATTGGGAAATCAACTGGTGCTAATGTAACTTTTAAAGTAAAAGGAACAGACAAGGAATTTACAGTCTTTACAACTCGTCCTGATACCCTTTTCGGTGCGACTTTCACCGTTTTGGCTCCTGAACATGATTTGGTTGACGCTATCACAAGTCCAGAGCAAGCAGAAGCAGTAGCAGACTACAAACATCAAGCCAGCCTCAAGTCAGACTTGGCTCGTACAGACCTTGCTAAAGAAAAAACAGGGGTTTGGACTGGTGCTTATGCCATCAACCCTGTCAATGGCAAAGAAATTCCAATCTGGATTGCGGACTACGTCCTTGCTAGCTATGGTACAGGTGCAGTAATGGCTGTGCCAGCCCACGACCAACGTGACTGGGAATTTGCCAAACAATTTGACCTTCCAATCGTCGAAGTACTTGAAGGTGGAAACGTTGAAGAAGCTGCTTACACAGAAGATGGTCTTCACGTTAATTCAGACTTCCTAGATGGACTCAACAAAGAAGACGCAATTGCTAAGATTGTGGCTTGGTTGGAAGAAAACGACTGTGGTCAGGAGAAGGTTACCTACCGTCTCCGCGATTGGCTCTTTAGCCGCCAACGTTACTGGGGAGAGCCAATTCCTATCATTCATTGGGAAGATGGAACTTCAACAGCTGTTCCTGAAAATGAATTGCCACTCGTCTTGCCAGTAACCAAGGACATCCGTCCTTCAGGGACTGGTGAAAGTCCACTAGCTAACTTGACAGACTGGCTTGAAGTGACTCGTGAAGATGGTGTCAAAGGTCGTCGTGAAACCAACACCATGCCACAATGGGCAGGTTCAAGCTGGTACTACCTCCGCTATATCGATCCACACAACACTGAGAAATTGGCCGATGAGGATCTTCTCAAACAATGGTTGCCAGTAGATATCTACGTGGGTGGTGCAGAGCATGCTGTTCTTCACTTGCTTTACGCTCGTTTCTGGCACAAATTCCTCTATGACCTCGGTGTTGTTCCGACTAAGGAACCATTCCAAAAACTCTTTAACCAAGGAATGATTTTGGGAACAAGCTACCGTGACCACCGTGGCGCTCTTGTGGCAACCGATAAGGTTGAAAAACGTGACGGTTCTTTCTTCCATGTGGAAACAGGAGAGGAGTTGGAGCAAGCACCAGCTAAGATGTCTAAATCGCTTAAGAACGTTGTCAACCCAGACGATGTAGTGGAACAATACGGTGCCGATACCCTTCGTGTCTATGAAATGTTCATGGGACCACTTGATGCTTCAATCGCTTGGTCAGAAGAAGGTCTGGAAGGAAGCCGTAAATTCCTTGACCGTGTTTACCGTTTGATTACAAGCAAGGAAATTGTTGCGGAAAACAATGGCGCTCTTGACAAGGTTTACAACGAAACAGTCAAAGCTGTCACAGAACAAATCGAATCATTGAAATTCAACACAGCCATTGCCCAACTTATGGTCTTTGTCAATGCGGCTAACAAGGAAGATAAGCTTTATGTAGACTACGCCAAAGGCTTTATCCAGTTGATTGCGCCATTTGCTCCTCACTTGGCAGAAGAGCTCTGGCAAAGAGTTGCAGCAACAGGAGAATCTATCTCTTATGTAGCTTGGCCAACTTGGGATGAAAGCAAATTAGTTGAAGACGAAATTGAAATCGTTGTCCAAATCAAAGGAAAAGTCCGTGCTAAACTCATGGTAGCCAAAGACCTATCACGCGAAGAATTGCAAGAAATTGCTCTGGCTGACGAAAAAGTCAAGGCAGAAATTGACGGTAAGGAAATCGTGAAAGTGATTGCGGTACCGAACAAGCTTGTCAACATTGTTGTGAAATAAGATAGGAATCCTTCAGAGTAGAATCTGGGGGATTTTTTGAATCTTCTTATGAAAGTATGGTATACTATGGGCAACTATAAAGTTTGAAATTAGGGAGAAAGCTATGCCAGTAAATGAATATGGTCAGATGATTGGGGAGTCAATGGAAGGTTATACATCCGGTGCACTGCCTTCTATTGATTTCTTAGAAGGGCGTTATGCTCGGATAGAGGCTCTCTCGGTAGAAAAACATGCGGAGGATTTGCTAGCTGTTTATGGCCCTGATACGCCTCGGGAGATGTGGACTTACTTCTTTCAGGAGCCAGTAGCAGATATGGAGGAGTTGGTTAGCCTTTTAAACCAGATGTTGGCTCGTAAGGATCGTTTTTACTATGCGATTGTAGACAAGGCAACTGGTAAGGCTTTGGGAACTTTTTCTCTCATGCGCATTGACCAGAATAACCGAGTAATAGAAGTGGGAGCTGTCACTTTTTCTCCAGAGCTCAAGGGGACTCGGATTGGAACCGAAGCCCAGTATTTACTGGCTCGCTATGTCTTTGAGGAGCTGAACTATCGTCGTTATGAGTGGAAATGCGATGCCTTAAATCTGCCATCCAGACGAGCAGCGGAACGTTTAGGCTTTATTTATGAAGGAACCTTCCGTCAGGCAGTGGTTTATAAGGGACGGACGAGGGATACGGATTGGTTGTCTATGATTGATAAGGACTGGCCTCAAGTCAAAGCTCGTTTGGAAACATGGTTAGCTCCTGAAAATTTTGATAAAAATGGACAGCAGTACAAGAGCTTGAGAGAGCTTTAAGAGGTGTTGAGATGATTACTATTAAAAAGCAAGAAATTGTCAAGCTAGAGGATGTTTTGCATCTCTATCAGGCTGTCGGTTGGACAAATTATACCCATCAACCAGAGATGCTGGAGCAGGCCTTATCTCATTCATTAGTAATTTATCTGGCACTTGATGGTGATGCTGTAGTGGGCTTGATTCGTTTGGTTGGAGATGGTTTTTCATCAGTTTTTGTACAGGATTTGATTGTTTTGCCTAGCTATCAGCGTCAAGGGATTGGTAGTGCCTTGATGAAAGAGGCTTTAGAGTATTACAAAGATGCCTATCAAGTCCAGCTGGTGACAGAAGAGACAGAAAAAAACGTGGGATTTTATCGTTCTATGGGCTTTGAAATCTTATCCACCTATAATTGTATAGGAATGACTTGGATGAATCGAGAAAAATAATAAAACTTGTTTTTCTTAAGCAAAGTTTAAGGATGGTCTAGTATTATATAGTTATTAAATAAAGACCTCCTAACTTTATTTAATGAAATCCTAAAACTTTTTTTCATCATAATCTCCTAATGAAGTCACCCAATCAGGTGACTTTTTTGTGGGGTGAGGTGATGGTAATAGAATTTTTTTGTAAAATAGTAAAATATGAGAAAAGTTAAGCTAGTTTTAAGCTTTGTCTAGTATCATATAGTTATTAAATAAAGACCTCCTAACTTTATTTAATAAAATCCTAAACTTTTCTTTTTCATAATAATCTCCCTTAACTCCACCCAATCAGGTGGAGTTTTTTGGCTCTATTTCAGGCTTTTGGAGAGTTTTCTAAACATCATTTTCCGATATTTTTCGATATTTTTCGGATTTTGGTCGGGGAATTGGCGGGGACTTTTTGAGATTTTGGCGGGGATTTTTTAGCGAATATGGCTAAGAAATAGGTCTGTTGTCGCTTCAGCTATTTCAAACTCAATTTGATTGTAAGCGACTGTTAATTGAAGGACTGAAACTGCTGTAATAATGATTTTGCTTGTCCAGTAGTGGCGTATTAAATGAGGAGTGACATGTAAGGTTGTCTATTCGTTTACTAAATCAAAATTTCTATGAAATTGATAGAATCCCTAATTTTCTCTTAAACTTGAAAGTCTTGTTGTAAAGCGGTTAAAGCTTGAGAAGCTGAGGATGTAAAGTTTTGACAAATTTTGTGAACTGTGGGATAATGGAGAGGAATTAAGGATTAGTTCTATATCATGGACTAGAAAAGACCCCAAGCTCACGTCCAAATAAGCTTGGGGTCTTTTTTGACACTATCTATCTTTGTTTAGCCATTTATCGACTAAACGAAGGATGACACCGACCACAATCGGTCCGATGATAGTTTTAAGGATTAGTTCCATCATGGGCTATCTCACCTCCTTTCGTAGGCGGTGTAGTAGTGCCGTAGAATATTATACCACATAAGTGCTAAAGTCGGGAGTCACCCAATCTGGTGGAGTTTTTTTGCTCTATTTCAGGCTTTTGGGGACTATTTTAAACATCATTTTCCGATAACTTTTACTTAATCTTATAAACTTTATTGGACAGATTCTAAAGTTGGAGAAGCTGAATTGATGAAGATATAAACCTTTGACAAATTTTGTGAACTATGGGATAATAAACAGGAATTGAGTACTAGTTCTATATCATAGGCTAGAAAAGACCCCAAGCTCACGACCAAATAAGCTTGAGGTCTTTTTTGACACTATTTGTCCTTGTTTAGCCATTTATCGACTAATCGAAGAACGACACCGACCACAATTGGTCCGATGATAGTTTTGAGTACTAATTCCATCATGGGCTATCTCACCTCCTTTCGTAGGCGGTGTAGCAGTGTCGTAAAATATTATACCACATACATGCTAAACTTAGGAGTCACCCAATCGGGTGGCTTTTTTGTTTGTGGCTTGGATTTTTGATATAATAGAGCCATGAGTAGAATTTTAGACAATGAGATAATGGGGGATGAGGAGTTAGTAGAACGCACGCTCCGTCCTCAGTATTTACGTGAATATATTGGGCAGGATAAGGTTAAGGATCAGCTTCAAATCTTTATCGAAGCTGCTAAAATGCGGGATGAAGCGCTGGATCATGTGCTCTTATTTGGGCCTCCAGGTTTGGGGAAGACGACCATGGCCTTTGTTATTGCAAACGAACTGGGTGTTAATCTCAAGCAGACGTCGGGTCCTGTTATCGAAAAAGCTGGTGATCTGGTAGCGATTTTGAATGACTTAGAGCCTGGGGATGTCCTCTTTATTGACGAGATTCATCGCTTGCCCATGTCGGTGGAAGAGGTGCTTTATAGTGCCATGGAGGACTTCTACATTGACATCATGATTGGTGCTGGTGAAGGCAGTCGCAGTGTTCATTTGGAGTTGCCACCTTTTACCTTGATTGGTGCTACGACTCGGGCTGGTATGCTTTCCAATCCGCTACGGGCACGTTTTGGGATCACAGGTCATATGGAGTATTATGCCCATGCTGACTTGACAGAAATTGTTGAGCGGACAGCAGATATTTTTGAGATGGAAATCACTCATGAGGCGGCATCTGAGTTGGCCTTGCGTAGTCGTGGAACCCCTCGTATTGCCAATCGTCTCCTCAAGCGCGTGCGCGATTTTGCCCAGATTATGGGGAATGGGGTTATCGATGATCTTATTACCGCTAAGGCTCTGACCATGCTGGATGTTGACCATGAAGGTCTAGACTATGTGGATCAAAAAATCCTTCGCACCATGATTGAGATGTACGGTGGTGGTCCTGTTGGTCTAGGAACTCTTTCTGTTAACATAGCAGAAGAGCGTGAGACAGTTGAAGACATGTATGAACCCTACTTGATTCAAAAAGGCTTTATCATGAGGACACGTTCTGGACGGGTAGCGACTGCTAAAGCATATGATCACTTAGGTTATGAATATAATGAAAAATAAGCAAGAAATTCTAGAAGCTTTTAGAAAAAATCCAGATATGATGGCTATTCTGACTGTCATCCGAAACTTGGAGTTGAAAGATTCCTGGTTGGCAGCAGGTTCTGTCAGAAATTTCATCTGGAATCTCTTGTCAGACAAATCCCCCTTTGACTGTGAAACAGATGTAGATGTGATTTTCTTTGATTCAGATATTTCTTACGAGGAAACCTTGTCCCTAGAGAAAAAGCTGAGAGAGGACTTTCCTCAGTACCAGTGGGAATTGAAAAATCAAGTCTATATGCACCAGCACAGCCCTCATACTGCTCCCTATACCAGTTCCCGTGATGCTATGAGTAAGTATCCAGAACGATGTACGGCTGTTGGACTGCGCTTGACTGAAGAATCCGCTTTGGAACTCTTTACTCCTTACGGACTCGAGGATATTTTGAATTTTCAAGTTCGTCCAACTCCTCATTTCTTAGAAAATGAAGACCGAATGGAACTTTATCGAACACGTCTATCCAAGAAAAATTGGCGGGCGAAATGGAAAAATTTGATTTTTAAAAATACTTAAGGAAACTTTAAGCTAGGAAGTGTATACTAAGTACATAAGTTAAGAAGACCTTAACTTAAACTCCTAAAACTTTTTCATAATAATCTCCCTATAAAAAATAGAGTCGCCCAATCAGGCGACTTATTTTTTTGAAAAATGAGCTTGGTGCCTAAGAATAATACTCAATGAAAATCAAAGTGCAAACTAGGAAGCTAGCCNNAACACTGTTTTGAGGTTGCGGATAGAGCTGACATGGTTTGAAGAGATTTTCGAATAGTATAAATAGCTTAGTGATAGAAGAAAATAGGGAAATATGGTATAATGAAACGATAGATTTTTGAATAGGAATAAGATCATGTTTGGATTTTTTAAGAAAGATAAGGCTGTGGAAGTAGAGGTTCCGACACAGGTTCCTGCTCATATCGGCATCATCATGGATGGCAATGGCCGTTGGGCTAAAAAACGTATGCAACCGCGAGTTTTTGGACACAAGGCGGGCATGGAAGCATTGCAAACTGTGACCAAGGCAGCCAACAAACTAGGCGTTAAGGTGATTACGGTCTATGCTTTTTCTACGGAAAATTGGACCCGTCCAGATCAGGAAGTCAAGTTTATCATGAACTTGCCAGTAGAGTTTTATGATAATTATGTCCCGGAATTGCATGCGAATAATGTTAAGATTCAAATGATTGGGGAGACAGAACGCCTGCCTAAGCAAACTTTTGAAGCTCTGACCAAGGCTGAGGAATTGACTAAGAACAACACAGGTTTGATTCTTAATTTTGCCCTCAACTATGGTGGACGTGCTGAGATTACACAGGCTCTTAAGTTGATTTCTCAGGATGTGTTAGATGCCAAAATCAACCCAGGTGACATCACAGAGGAATTGATTGGCAACTATCTCTTCACCCAGCATTTGCCTAAGGACTTACGAGACCCAGACTTGATTATCCGTACCAGTGGAGAATTGCGTTTGAGCAATTTCCTTCCATGGCAGGGAGCCTACAGTGAGCTCTATTTTACGGATACCTTGTGGCCTGATTTTGACGAGGCGGCCTTGCAGGAAGCCATTCTTGCCTACAATCGTCGTCATCGCCGATTTGGAGGAGTTTAGGAGGAAATATGACACAGGATTTACAGAAAAGAACCTTGTTTGCAGGGATTGCCCTGGCTATTTTCCTACCGATTTTAATGATTGGGGGACTCTTGCTTCAGATAGCAATTGGAATCATAGCCATGCTAGCCATGCATGAACTTTTGAAGATGAGAGGTCTAGAGACCATGACGATGGAGGGCCTATTGACCCTCTTTGCAACCTTTGCTTTGACCATTCCCTTGGAGAATTACCTGACTTTTTTGCCAGTTGATGGGAATGTGGTTGCCTATAGTGTTTTGATTTCAATCATGTTAGGAACGACTGTGTTTAGCAAGTCGTATACGATTGAGGATGCGGTTTTCCCTCTTGCTATGAGTTTCTATGTGGGCTTTGGTTTTAATGCTCTATTAGATGCTAGAATTGCAGGTTTAGATAAGGCGCTATTAGCCTTGTGTATTGTTTGGGCAACAGACAGTGGTGCCTATCTTGTTGGGATGAACTATGGTAAACGAAAATTAGCTCCGACCGTTTCTCCAAATAAAACCTTTGAGGGTGCCTTGGGTGGTATTTTAGGTGCTATTTTAGTAACCATCATCTTTATGATAGTTGACAGTACAGTTGCTCTTCCGTATGGAATTTACAAGATGTCGGTCTTTGCTATTTTCTTTAGTGTGGCTGGACAATTTGGTGATTTACTAGAAAGTTCGATCAAGCGTCACTTTGGTGTCAAGGATTCTGGGAAATTTATCCCTGGACATGGTGGTGTTTTGGATCGTTTCGATAGTATGTTGCTTGTATTTCCAATCATGCACTTGTTTGGACTCTTTTAATCAAAAGACGGAGGAAATACTATGCTCGGAATTTTAACCTTTATTCTGGTTTTCGGGATTATTGTGGTGGTGCACGAGTTCGGACACTTCTACTTTGCCAAGAAATCAGGGATTCTAGTGCGTGAATTTGCCATCGGTATGGGGCCCAAAATCTTTGCTCACATTGGTAAGGATGGGACAGCCTACACTATTCGAATCTTGCCTCTGGGAGGCTACGTTCGTATGGCAGGTTGGGGTGATGATACAACTGAAATCAAGACAGGAACTCCTGTCAGTTTGACACTTACTGATGATGGTAAGGTTAAACGCATCAATCTTTCTGGTAAAAAGTTGGATCAAACGGCCCTCCCTATGCAGGTGACCCAATTTGATTTTGAAGACAAGCTTTTCATCAAGGGCTTGGTTCTGGAAGAAGAAAAAACATTTGCAGTGGATCACGATGCAACGGTTGTGGAAGCAGATGGAACGGAGGTTCGGATTGCACCTTTAGATGTTCAATATCAAAATGCGACTATCTGGGGGAAACTCATTACTAATTTTGCAGGCCCTATGAACAACTTTATCTTAGGTGTCGTTGTTTTCTGGATTTTAATCTTCATGCAGGGTGGTGTCAGAGATGTCGATACCAACCAGTTCCATATTATGCCCCAAGGTGCTTTGGCTAAGGTAGGAGTGCCAGAAACGGCTCAGATTACCAAGATTGGCTCACATGAGATTAGCAACTGGGAAAGTTTGATCCAGGCTGTGGAATCAGAAACCAAAGATAAGACGACCCCGACCTTGGATGTGACTATTTTTGAAAATGGTAGTGACAAACAAGTTACGGTTACTCCGGAAGAAAGTCAAGGCCGTTACCTTCTAGGTGTTCAACCGGGGATTAAGTCAGATTTTCTATCCATGTTTGTAGGTGGTTTTACAACTGCTGCTGACTCGGCCCTACGAATTTTATCAGCTCTGAAAAATTTGATTTTCCAACCGGATTTGAACAAGCTAGGTGGACCTGTTGCCATCTTTAAGGCAAGTAGTGATGCCGCTAAAAATGGAATTGAGAATGTCTTGTACTTCTTGGCAATGATTTCCATCAATATTGGGATTTTTAATCTTATTCCGATTCCAGCATTGGATGGTGGTAAGATTGTGCTCAATATCCTAGAAGCCATCCGCCGCAAACCATTGAAACAAGAAATTGAAACCTATGTCACCTTGGCCGGAGTGGTCATCATGGTTGTCTTGATGATTGCTGTGACTTGGAATGACATTATGCGACTCTTTTTTAGATAATCGAGGAATATTATGAAACAAAGTAAAATGCTTATCCCAACGCTTCGCGAAATGCCAAGCGATGCTCAAGTTATTAGTCACGCTCTTATGTTGCGTGCTGGTTATGTTCGTCAAGTATCAGCAGGTGTTTATTCATACTTACCACTTGCTAACCGTGTTATTGAGAAAGCTAAAAATATCATGCGCCAAGAATTCGACAAGATTGGGGCTGTTGAGATGTTGGCTCCAGCTCTTCTTAGTGCCGATCTTTGGCGTGAATCTGGCCGTTATGAAACCTACGGTGAAGACCTTTATAAACTAAAAAATCGTGAAAAATCAGACTTTATCCTAGGTCCAACCCACGAAGAGACATTTACAGCTATTGTCCGTGATTCTGTTAAGTCTTACAAGCAATTGCCACTCAACCTTTACCAAATCCAACCTAAGTATCGTGATGAAAAACGCCCACGTAATGGACTTCTCCGTACACGTGAGTTTATCATGAAGGATGCATACAGTTTCCACGCTAACTATGATA
Source organism: Streptococcus sp. 68 (assembly GCF_013277415.1). Classification (GTDB taxonomy): domain Bacteria; phylum Bacillota; class Bacilli; order Lactobacillales; family Streptococcaceae; genus Streptococcus. Next base: position 302,547 of record NZ_VMMX01000010.1, read on the forward strand.
GCTTGGACAGTGTTTATGATGAGTATAAGGCTGCTTATGAGCGTATTTTCACTCGTAGTGGTTTAGATTTCAAGGCTATCATCGGTGACGGTGGAGCCATGGGTGGTAAGGACAGCCAAGAATTTATGGCCATTACACCTGCTCGTACAGACCTTGACCGCTGGGTTGTCTTGGACAAGTCAGTTGCCTCATTTGACGAAATTCCTGCAGAAGTGCAAGAAGAAATCAAGGCAGAATTGCTCAAATGGATGGTTTCTGGTGAAGATACCATTGCTTACTCAAGTGAGTCTAGCTATGCGGCTAACTTGGAAATGGCAACAAACGAGTACAAACCAAGCAACCGTGTTGTCGCTGAAGAAGAAGTGACTCGTGTTGCAACGCCAGATGTTAAATCAATCGATGAAGTTGCAACCTTCCTAAACGTCCCAGAAGAACAAACAATTAAAACCCTCTTCTACATGGCTGATGGTGAGCTTGTTGCAGCCCTTCTAGTTGGAAATGACCAGCTTAACGAAGTTAAGTTGAAAAACCACTTGGGAGCAGATTTCTTTGACGTTGCTAGTGAAGAAGAAGTGGCGAATCTTGTTCAAGCAGGATTTGGTTCACTTGGACCAGTTAGTTTGCCAGAGAATATTAAAATTATTGCAGACCGTAAGGTGCAAGATGTTCGCAATGCAGTGGTCGGTGCTAACGAAGATGGCTACCACTTGAAGGGTGTGAATCCAGGTCGTGATTTTACTGCAGAATATGTGGATATCCGTGAAGTTCGTGAGGGTGAAATTTCCCCAGACGGACAAGGTGTCCTTAACTTTGCGCGTGGTATCGAAATTGGTCACATCTTTAAACTCGGCACTCGCTATTCAGCAAGCATGGGAGCAGATGTTTTGGATGAAAATGGCCGTGCTGTGCCAATCATCATGGGATGTTACGGTATCGGTGTCAGCCGCCTCCTTTCAGCAGTGATGGAACAACACGCTCGTCTCTTTGTTAACAAAACGCCAAAAGGTGAATACCGTTACGCTTGGGGAATCAATTTCCCTAAAGAATTGGCACCATTTGATGTGCACTTGATTACTGTCAATGTCAAGGATGAAGAAGCGCAAGCCTTGACAGAAAAGCTTGAAGCAAGCTTGATGGGAGCTGGTTACGAAGTCTTGACAGATGACCGTAACGAACGTGTCGGTGTTAAGTTCAGCGATAGCGACTTGATTGGATTGCCAATCCGTATCACTGTTGGTAAAAAAGCGGCCGATGGCATCGTAGAAGTTAAGATTAAAGCGACTGGTGATACCATCGAAGTTCATGCAGATAACGTGCTTGAAACGCTTGAAATCCTCAGCAAGAAATAAAAACTATAATCAGAAGAAAAACAAGGAAAAAATGTAACTAGTTTTTGCCTTGTTTTTTCTGTATAATGGGAAAAATGAGTAGATAAAGAGGTAAATGTATGCTAAGATTTCCAAAGGATTTTGTCTGGGGATCCTCTACTTCTGGGCCGCAGACAGAAGGACGTATAGCTGGTGACGGTAAGGGAGATAATCTCTGGGATTATTGGTACCAAGTGGAGCCAAATCGTTACTATAATGGGATTGGTCCAGATAAGACATCGACCTTTTATGAAAACTGGGAAAAGGATATTGAGCTACTGGTAGAAACTGGTCACACAGCCTTTCGGACTTCTATTCAGTGGTCACGGATTTTTCCACAAGGGCGTGGAAAAGTCAATTCTCAAGGTGTGGATTTTTATCGTAAGGTCTTTGAGGCTATTAAGGCTAAGGGAATTCGTCTTTTAGTCAATCTTTATCATTTTGATCTGCCTTTTGCCCTTCAAGAAGCTGGTGATGGTTGGGAAAATAAGGCGACAGTCTCAGCCTATGAAGACTATGCTCGTTTTTGTTTTGAGACTTATGGAGATTTAGTAGATCAATGGATTACCTTTAACGAGCCCATCGTTCCAGTAGAATTTGGATATTTTTACGATGCCCATTATCCACATAAGGTGGATGCAGAAGCGGCGGTTAAAGTAGCCTATCACACACAATTAGCTAGCAGTCAGGCGGTTAAGGCTTGTCATGAACTTTTGCCAGACTCCAAGATTGGGATTGTCCTCAACTTGACACCGGCTTATCCACGTAGCCAGCATCCTGCTGATGTCAAGGCTGCTCATATTGCGGACCTCTTTCAGGCCCAATCTTTCTTAGATCCGTCTGTTTTGGGGACTTATCCACAGGAGTTGGTAGAAATCTTACATGAATACGGTCTCTTGCCTGATGCTACGGAGGAGGAGTTGGAAGTCATTCGTGACAATACAGTGGACTTCCTTGGTGTCAACTACTATCAACCTTTGCGTGTTATGGCTCCTCGATTTGCTAAGCATCCAGAGAGTCCACTCTTACCAGAACATTTTTACGAGCCTTATGTGATGCCTGGACGTAAAATCAATCCTCATCGTGGCTGGGAGATTTATGAGCAAGGGATTTATGACATCGCCCAAAATATCAAGGAAAATTATGGCAATATTGAGTGGATGTTGACAGAGAATGGTATGGGTGTTGAAGGGGAAGAAAAATTCCGTGAGAATGGAATGGTTCAAGATGATTACCGTATTGACTTTGTAAAAGGTCATCTTCGTGAACTTCACCGTGCTATTGAAGATGGAGCCAACTGTAAAGGATACTTAATCTGGACCTTTATTGATTGTTGGTCATGGCTCAATAGCTATAAAAACCGATATGGTCTAGTTGAGCTTGACTTGGAAACGCAAGAACGTCGTCTGAAAAAGTCAGGGTACTGGTTCAAGGAATTAAGCGATAATAATGGATTTTAAAAAGGACTCTGACTGATTATCCTAATTGGTCAGAGTTTTTTGGTTACAGGAGCTTAATTTGAACTATACCAATTTTTGCTCTTGACAAGTGAAAGAAACAAGTATATACTGTTTTTGCTGATTCTATAAAAGAAGAATTAGACTATACCAATTTTAAGGAGAAAGCACAGCTGGTCTGTGTCGTATATACTATGTGTGGAATTGTTGGTGTTGTTGGAAACACAAATGCAACTGATATTTTGATTCAAGGGCTTGAAAAGCTCGAATACCGTGGCTATGATTCTGCGGGAATTTTTGTCCTAGGTGGTGCTGAAAATCACCTAGTCAAGGCTGTCGGTCGTATCGCCGAATTGTCTGCCAAGACAGCTGAAGTTGAGGGAACAACTGGTATCGGACATACTCGTTGGGCTACTCACGGGAAACCAACGGAAGACAATGCTCACCCACACCGCTCTGAGACAGAACGTTTTGTCTTGGTTCACAATGGGGTGATTGAGAACTACCTTGAAATCAAGGAAGAATACCTTGCAGGTCACCACTTCAAAGGGCAAACAGATACGGAAATCGCCGTTCACTTGATTGGAAAATTTGCAGAAGAAGATGGCTTGTCAGTTCTTGAAGCCTTCAAAAAAGCTCTTCACATCATCCGTGGTTCTTATGCCTTTGCCTTGGTTGACTCACAAACTCCTGAAGTCATCTATGTGGCTAAGAATAAATCACCACTTTTGATTGGTCTTGGACAAGGCTACAACATGGTCTGCTCAGACGCCATGGCTATGATTCGTGAGACCAACCAATACATGGAAATTCATGACCAAGAGTTGGTCATCGTCAAGGCTGATAGTGTGGAAGTTCAAGACTATGATGGCAATAGTCGTGAGCGTGCTAGTTACACTGCTGAACTTGACTTGTCAGATATCGGTAAGGGAACTTACCCTTACTACATGCTCAAGGAAATCGATGAGCAACCAACGGTTATGCGTAAACTCATCCAAGCCTACACAGATGAGGCTGGTCAAGTTGTCGTAGACCCAGCTATCATCAAGGCTGTTCAAGACGCAGACCGCATCTACATCCTTGCAGCTGGAACATCTTACCACGCAGGATTTGCTTCTAAGAAGATGCTGGAAGAATTGACAGATACACCAGTAGAACTTGGAATTTCATCTGAGTGGGGCTATGGTATGCCACTTCTCAGCAAGAAACCACTCTTCATCTTTATCAGTCAGTCTGGTGAAACAGCGGATAGCCGTCAGGTTTTGGTTAAGGCTAATGAAATGGGTATCCCAAGCTTGACAGTGACAAACGTACCAGGTTCAACTCTTTCTCGTGAAGCCAACCATACCATGCTCCTTCATGCAGGTCCTGAAATTGCCGTAGCCTCAACCAAGGCTTATACAGCGCAAATCGCAGCCCTTGCCTTCCTTGCAAAAGCAGTCGGAGAAGCAAATGGTAATACTAAAGCGCAAGCCTTTGATTTGGTGCATGAGTTGTCAATCGTAGCCCAGTCTATCGAATCAACTCTTTCAGAGAAAGAAACCATTGAAGCCAAGGTTCGTGAACTTCTTGAAACAACTCGCAACGCCTTTTATATTGGGCGTGGTCAAGATTACTACGTAGCTATGGAAGCAAGCCTTAAACTCAAAGAGATTTCTTACATCCAGTGTGAAGGCTTTGCGGCAGGAGAACTCAAGCACGGAACTATTGCCTTGATTGAAGAAGGAACACCTGTCTTGGCCCTCTTGTCAGATCCAGTCCTTGCCAACCATACTCGTGGAAATATCCAAGAGGTCGCAGCCCGTGGAGCCAAGGTTCTCACTATCGCAGAAGAGAATGTTGCCAAAGAGACAGACGACATCGTGCTTACGACTGTACACCCATACCTCTCACCAATTTCAATGGTTGTACCAACGCAATTGGTCGCTTACTTTGCAACCCTTCACCGTGGACTTGATGTGGACAAACCACGTAACCTTGCTAAATCAGTAACGGTAGAATAAGCTAAAAAAGTCTAGTTATCTAGGCTTTTTCTTGTGAGCAAATCGGTTGATTGTCTTCAAGATTAGTGTTAGAATAATTTTTCAAAATGAAGGACAGAGGTAGACAAGGAGAATCACTGTGGTAGAATTGGGAATTTCAACATTTGGGGAAACAACGGAACTTGAAGGGACTGGCCAGACTTACAGTCATGCCGAACGCATTCGCCAGTTGGTGGCGGAGATTGAACTGGCTGACAAGGTTGGTTTGGATGTATATGGGATTGGCGAGCACCATCGAGCGAATTTTGCGGTATCAGCCCCAGAGATTATCCTGGCAGCTGGGGCAGTCAATACCAAGAAAATCCGTTTGACCAGCGCAGTCAGCATTCTCTCGAGCATGGATCCGATTCGTTTGTTCCAACAGTATGCCACTATCGATGCTTTGTCAAATGGACGAGCGGAGATTATGGCTGGAAGGGGTTCTTTCACGGAATCTTTTCCCTTGTTTGGATATGATTTGAAAGACTACGAAGCCCTTTTTGATGAGAAATTAGACTTGCTTCAATTAGTCAATGAAAAGACCAAGTTAGACTGGCAAGGTCGATTGACCCAAACGATTGCTGGTAAAGAAGTTTATCCTCGTCCAGTTCAGGACAAATTACCCTTGTGGATAGCGACAGGTGGTCATGTCGAATCAACAGTGAAGATTGCTCAGGCAGGTCTACCGATTGTCTATGCCATTATCGGTGGCAATCCTCGTTATTTTAAAAAGTTTATTCAGGCTTATCGTGAGATTGGGAGCGAAGCGGGCCATGCCAGTCAGGAACTAAAGGTTGGGGCTCATTCTTGGGGTTGGATTGCTGAGGATGGCGAGCAGGCGGTGAAAGATTATTTCCATCCGACCAAGCAAGTGGTGGATGCTATTTCTAAAGACCGTCCGCACTGGCAGGAATTGCGTTATGAGCAATATTTAGAGCAAGTAGGACCAAATGGCGCCATGTTTGTGGGCAATCCAGATCAGGTGGCAGAAAAATTGATTCGCATGATTAAGGATTTAGGTTTGGACCGCTTTATGTTGCACCTACCTCTTGGTTCTATGCCTCATGAACAAGTCCTGAGAGCTATTGAACTCTTCGGCACACAAGTGGCACCAAAAGTACGGGCTTACTTTGCCATGAAAGAGGCTTAATAAAAAATCCTCATCAGGCCTATTAGGACAATAAATATTGTACAAAAATCAATCCCCCGAGCGTTAAGACTTGGGGGATTGTTCTATAGGAGGGCTAGTTTATACTCTTCAAAAATCTCTTCAAACCACGTCGGTTTCCATCTGTAACCTCAAAGCAGTGCTTTGAGCAGACTGCGGCTAGTTTGCTCTTTGATTTTCATTGAGTTTTAGTTCTCTTTTTTGTTTTTTAGCAAGAATCCGAGACCTAGAAGGGCAAGGAGGTTGATTCCTGCCAACAGGAATTTGTTATCGTTGAGCTTCCTGTATTTGGATTAGTTATATCTAGCTATGCAAAGGTTATACAGTAGCAGTTTTAGCTAACCCATTCACCGTTTTCATTGACCAAATATCCTTCAACTCTTGTATTAACTGCAAGTTTACCTGATGAATCAACATAGTACCATTTGCCAGAAACTTCAAACCATTGATTTTCTTTCATAGCTCCTGATGGATCTAGATAGTACCAAGTATCTCCATCTTTTACCCAACCAGTTGACATAGAGCCGTTACTATTTAGGAAGTACCAAACATTGCCATCTTTCACCCAACCAGTTACCATAGAGCCATCATCTTTTAGATAATACCAAGTATCTCCATCTTTCACCCAACCAGTAGCTAGAGAACCATCTGCTTTATGGAGATACCAGATACCATTTTCTTGTTTCCAACTAGCTTTAGTTGCCTGATTTGGAGTTTCCGGTTTCTTATTTGTATAAGCTGGGGTGTAGGAAGTTACAATAGCTTGTGTAGAAGTAGCTGGAAGTGATTGAGTATTATTGTCTTTATGTGGTTGTGAAGCTTGTGAATCAGTTGTAGCTTGGCTAGGTTTATTTTCTGAATCAGCTACTGTTGCAGATGGTTTAGTAGAATCAGGTTTAGCTTCTGGAGCTGGATCTTGATGTGCAGGGTGAGAAGCTTCATTTTGATGTTCAGGCTTGGAAGGGGTTGAGTCAGGTTTCTCTTCTGCAGTTGACTCATGGCTAGTTCCACTTTGAGAGACTCGAAGAACAGTAGCTGTAAGGGCATTCAATTTCAAGCCTTTTTCAGTCCATTCAAGTCCTTGAGGGTTGGTAATTCCGACTGGCCCTGCTTGGTTTTCATCTGCTAAAATTTCAGCATTTCTGAGGTGGGCAAAGGCAGTTCCCAAATTAAATTCACGAGCTTTTTCGTCCGCATTGACAAAGACTGCGTAGATATCACCGTTTGGAGCAGTAATTTGGTAGCCAATTACTACATCCTCTTTTTCTACACCATTTTGACCTGGGACAGTGATGAGGTGTACACGGTCTTTGATATCTTGGAGACTCTTAAGTCGGAAGGCATCTGTAGATTGACGAAGGGCAATCAACCCTTTCATATAGTCACGGCTCTTGACATTTTCAGGATATGCTTTTCCATCTGTAGCCTTAGTCCAGTCAAACTTGTTGACTGCATCGCTAGAATCGTAAGAGTCATGGATGAAGTAAGGATAGTCAAATGGATTCCCGTCCTTATCACGCAACAAGTGAGATTTGTTTGGTTGTTTGTCCTCTGCTACTGGAGTCTTGTAGGCTGGGTCACGGAATTGTTTAGTGCGACCATATTCCTGACCAGAGTGGATAAATGGAGTTCCTTGAGCTGTCAAGACCATGAGGTTTCCAAGTCGCAAACGACGGTGGATTTCAGCATAGTTCTCAGCCTTGCTTGGGTCTTTTTTGATAGACTGGGCAATGATGTCAAAGAGGGTCAAGTTATCATGGGCTGCGATGTATTGGATGACATCTCCAGGGCTGTCTGCTTCAAAGTTGGTTGGTTGAGCAATGAGATTTTTGAAGACAGTGTTGACATCACGCTTGCCACCTGTGATAAAGGCAGGTTGACCTTCGTTTGGATAACCAGACTTGAGGTTGTTGCGGATGTCATCTGAGAAGACAGCGACAGTATCGGTATGTTTCATCCAATCTTGGTCAGCAGCTTTAGTAGGCATGTTTTCATCGCCAGCATAGGTTCTCCAACCTTCACCAAGCATGATGAGGTTTGGATTGAGGGCGCGTGCAGCCTTGTAAGCTTCTTCGATAGAAGCCGCATCGTGGTCTCCCATCATATCGAAGCGGAATCCATCCACTTTGTAGGTATCAACTAGATATTTGATAGAGTCAACTAGAATTCGTTTGGTCATATGGTGGGTTGTTCCTAAACGTCCACCACCAAAGCTAGTTCGAGGTGTGCCATCTGCATCCATAAAGTGGTAGTAGTTTGGCTCTAGGTCTTCGAAGATATCGACTTTAGCTGTATGGTTATACACTACATCCAGGATAGCTCCCATGCCACGTTTGTGGATTTCGTTGATGAGGTTTTTAAATTCTGCGATTCGTTTTTCTGGATTTTTAGGATCGCTTGAATACATACCAGTCAATGAGAAGTAGTTTTGAGGGTCATATCCCCAGTTGTAGTTGCTGTTGCTTGAAGCATAGTCAGACAAGCGTTCATGGTTCTTCAATTCATTGACAAAGTAGTAAGACAAGACTGGAAGGAGCTGGATGTGGGTTACACCCAAGTCTTTGAGGTAGTCTAGTTTTTCGATAAAGGCTTCAAAGGTACCAAATGGTTTGGTCAAGTCTTTTGCGATAGCGGAATCTGAAGTGAAGTCACGCACATGAGCTTCGTAGATAACGGCATCTTCACGAGTCTTGAAGTTGTGAATCTTACCATAAGTTAAGTCTTGAGGTCCTAGTTTGGCTGGATTTACAAAGGCAGCTTTAGCCACTTTATGGGAAGCGTCTGTTTTTGCAAGATCACTATTCCAAGCAGCGAGGGATTTAGCGTAAGGATCGAGTGCAAGAACAGTTTTACCCTGACGCTCGATTTGGTATTGATAATAGTAGCCAGTGAAATCTGTGATTCCTAATTTGTTTGTGCTATCTAGAGTTTGTTTCCAAGTTCCTCTTTCTCCTTTTTCAAGAGCGACAGTTCCAACTACTTTGTCAGGGTCATTCTTGTCGTAGACAACGACAGAAACCTTATCAGCACTTGGTGACCAGAGGGTCAAATCAACCTGTTTTCCTTCTTCTTTGAGATCGGCTCCAAGTTTGCCATCATAGCTATAAGTCTCATCTTTCAGACGCCAGCTTGTTTTGGTAGTGAAGTGGTCGGAATTGTAGCTAACAGTATAGGGATGTTTTGTGTCAGAGAAATCTCCGCTGTAGGTCACTTTCTTACCAGCTTCATCGATTGCAACATCGGTGATAGTTACTTTGTTTCCTAGGTGATTAGTGATGTTGGAGTGCTTGAGGATATCCTCTTTTTTAGCACCAACAAGTGTTGAAAAACTACTTTCAATGCTAGAAGTGCCTACGTGTTGGGCACCTGTCATACGGATATCATGAACATAGTATGGATTTGTGTAAATCGATTCGTCATCGTCTTTTAGGAAAATTTGGCTATGATTTTTCAAATCTGTGAACTTATAATCTTCTTTACGGATTTTCACATCGTCTCCTTGTTTGCTCTCATCTAATAGTAAAAATCCAAATTCTTTGGCGGCATCCTTAAGAGGAATGTCGATATAGCGGCCGTATTTGCCTGTAGCAGTAAAGTCTGTTCCGTCAGGCCATTGAGCGCTACTTGGATTTTTCACATCTCCCCAGTACCAGAGAGATTTCTTGTCATAGTTGCCATCTGTACGGTAGTAGTTGACGCGAACAGTTCCTGCAGGTTGTGGCTCGTAAGAGAAGACCTTGTAATCTTGGTCTAACCAAGCCTCATTCATCTTTGGTGCCAGTTTTTCTACAGATTTATCGCCGGTTAGATTTTTTCCAGCTGTATTGTTGATGAGAAAGCTAATTTTCTTAGCTTGTTCTCCCTTTAATTTGACATCTAGGTAGTAGCCGTAGTCGTCTTTTTTGGCATCCTTAAAGGACAAGGCTCCGTTTGGCCAATTTTCAGATGGTTTTTCAACATCATCCCAAGTCCATAGTCCTTGAGAATCCTTGTTTTCTTCAGGAAGTTTTTTGACATGGATACGGAAGTAGTTGTCTTCGATTGGCTCTTCTGCCTTAGTTTCAGTTGCTACTGGACTAGTAGAAGTAGTTGGCTCATTTGAACGATCTTGTCCGGTTTGTGGTGCTGAATCGGCTGAAGTTGCAGCAGGAGTTGTTGGCTCTGTTGCAGGTTTTTCTTCTGTTTTCTCTAGGGAAGCGTTTGCATTATTAGGTGAAGAAAAATCGCTTTCGTTCTTGCCAGCGATGTTTGTTGCATCAGTAAGAGGTTGGGCAAGGGCAGTAGTGGTTTCACTATTACTTGCGTTAGTGGTTAGTGTACTTTCGTTGGCTGAGATAGTTGACGTAGCCATAGCAAGTAGGACAAGGCTTGCGCCGATAAGGACAGAACCAGTTCCATTTTTGAGGGAACGGATGCTGTAGACCATTTTTTTCTCAGTTTGAGATGGTGTTTTTCTCATAATGATTCTCCAATCAATAAATTTCTATATCAGTATAGCATGTAGCAAAATAATATGCAAGCGTTTTCTTTGGTTTGTCAAAGAAATTCTTACTTTTGAGAAGTTTTCCGTATTATTTTATATATCAGTATAAATAATGGAAATAATACTCAATGAAAATCAAAGAGCAAACTAGGAAACTAGCCGCAGGCTGTACTTGAGTACGGCAAGGCGACGTTGACGTGGTTTGAATTTGATTTTCGAAGAGTATAAAAATGTCACATAAGACAAGACGTATTATTAGGAAGAGGATATGTTCCCAGCTATTTTTATTCAGAAATTGCTCTCTAATATTTCTTTAAAAAGTTCATCTAGTGAAACTATAAATAGGAAGAGAAAAAGCTAGCCCTTCTCAAGTTTTATCTAGTTTCCAAACTATAGTATTTACTGGAAATCTAAAGAAAATATCAGAAAAATTCAGCAAACGTTTTCTTCTTATTTTCTTGACTTTTTTGCTGATTTGTGCTTGACTTTTACTTGAAATTTGATAAACTATAGACAAATAGGAAAACGTATTCATTTAAAAACGGAGGAATAAGGAATGAATCAAGAAAAACGTTTGCATCGCTTTGTCAAAAAGTGTGGACTCGGTGTGTGTAGTGCTGTTGTTGCGGCCTTTTTATTGAGCGCTCAGGGAGTAGCTTTGGCTACAGAGCAAGGGAATCGTCCAGTTGAGACAGAAAACATCGCTCGTGGAAAACAAGCTAGTCAAAGTTCTACTGCTTATGGAGGAGCTGCTACACGAGCAGTGGATGGTAATGTTGATAGTGACTATGGGCACCATTCTGTAACGCATACAAACTTTGAAGACAATGCTTGGTGGCAAGTCGATCTTGGAAAAACAGAGAATGTTGGAAAAGTTAAACTTTACAATCGTGGAGATGGGAATGTAGCTAATCGTCTTTCTAATTTTGATGTTGTTTTGTTAAATGAAGCAAAACAAGAAGTTGCTCGTCAACACTTTGATAGTTTGAGTGGGAAGCCAGAACTTGAAGTTTTCTTCACAGCCAAAGGCGCTCGTTATGTAAAAGTGGAGTTGAAAACTAAAAATACCCCATTGAGCTTGGCAGAAGTGGAAGTATTTCGTTCAGCAACAACTCAAGTTGGACAGGATAGAACTGCACCAGTAGTAGATCAAACATCAGCATTGAAAGACTACCTTTTTGGCTTAACTTATAATCCTTTAGATATTTTAATTCGCAAGGGAGAAACCTTAGAAAATCGCTACAACACAAGTGCTAAGGAACAAAATGGAGAGTTTGTCGTTGTAGAAAAAATCAAGAAAACCCTCTCTACAGGCACAGCAGATGTTTCCATCAATGGAAATCAAAATGTCTTCCTAGGTGGCTTGTATAAAGCAAACCAAAATCTGCTAGAAAATCAGCCAGAATTGATTAGTCTTGCCCGTGCAAAGGGGACAGTCAGCGTCGATTTACCTGGTATGATTCAGTCTGACAGCCGAATTGAAGCAGATCCTACAACTAGTGGTATGCAGTCTGCGATGAATACCTTGGTTGAAAGATGGACAAAGAATTACTCATCTAGCCATTCCGTTCCTGCCCGTGTTCAGTATGAATCAACTACAGCCTATAGCATGAATCAATTGAAAGCAAAATTTGGTGCAGACTTTGAAAAAGCAGGTGCACCGCTCAAGATTGACTTTGAGGCTGTGCAAAAGGGTGAAAAGCAAATTGAAGTTGTAAACTTTAAACAAATCTACTATACAGCGACATTTGATGCACCGACCAATCCAGCGGCTGTATTTGACAAGAGTGTGACACCTGAAGATTTAAAACAAAGAGGTGTTGATTCACAAACTCCACCTGTATATGTATCAAACGTTTCTTACGGACGTCAAATCTATGTTAAGTTTGAGTCAGCAAGTAAGTCTACTGAATTAAAAGCAGCTATTAATGCGGTTATTAAAGGCGCAACAATTGCTCCAAATTCTGAATGGAGCCGTCTATTGAAGAATACTTCTGTAACAGCGGTAATTGTAGGAGGTAATGCTAGCGGTGCCGCCAAAGTTGTCACAGGAACAGTCGAAAACTTGAAGGAACTCATCAGAGAAGGAGCTAACTTTAGCGCTCAAAGTCCAGCTGTGCCAATCTCATATAAGACTGCCTTCCTAAAAGATAATGCCCAAGCAACTTTACAAAATAGTACAGACTATATCGAAACGAAGGTTACTTCTTACAAAAATGGCTTCTTGAAACTTCATCATAAGGGTGCTTATGTTGCGCGTTACTACATCTATTGGGATGAAATTACATATGATGAACAAGGAAATCCAGAAATCCGTTCACGTCAATGGGAAGATAACGGAAAAAACAGAACTTCAGGCTTCCAAACAGAGATTCAATTTAGAGGAAATGTCCGTAATCTTCGCATCAAGGTTCAAGAAAAGACAGGTCTTGTATGGGAACCATGGCGTACAGTTTACAACCGCACAGACTTACCACTAGTACAACAACGTACAATTACACATTGGGGAACAACTCTAAACCCTAAAGTTGATGAAAAAATTGTGAATGAGTAACGATTTGATTTACTTGATTCGATAGTAAACAGTGAAGAGGAGGAACTTCGATTTCTCCTCTTTTATGATTGACTTTTGAGAGAATGAAAAGATGAAAAGGGTAACTTCTATAGCAGATTGAAACTAGAATAGTACGTTGTTGCTATTAAAACATTTCTAGAAATTAAGTTGACTTTCCCAATAGATTTGTTCATGTCTTATTTCAATTCAATATAAAACTAACTTCCAGTTTTCCACAACCTAGCTTTTAGTATGAGAAAAACGCGTTGTTACAGACATAAGGAGCTTTTTGAGAAGTGGGCAATCCGTGCAATCAGATTTGATGGATGTTGGATGCATGATGCGATTGCGCTTGATTTCTTTTGAAATCGTTGACGGGTCTTTTCCCATCTTCTCAATGATGGAACGGAAAGTCTCACACTTAATTCCACCATAAAAATTCGTTTTAGACTAATTTCCACTTTGGTTAGGCAAGTGGAAGTTACTTTGAGAAGTTAGCAGAGCTAAAATTAAGAATAAAAAAGAAAAATATCTTGACAAGCAAGGGAAAATTTTGTTACAATAATAGACGGTACTTTTTACTTTTGGTCTCTCAAGAGTGTACAGGGACGTGCTGACAAATGTTGCAAAAGTACACACAGATGATAGCTGTCACCAAGTGTATCATCACCAAAAATAAAAAAACACAGGAGAATGTAGATGCCTACAATTAACCAATTGGTTCGCAAACCGCGTAAATCAAAAGTAGAAAAATCTAAATCACCAGCTTTGAACGTTGGTTACAACAGTCATAAAAAAGTTCAAACAAACGTTTCTTCACCACAAAAACGTGGTGTTGCAACTCGTGTTGGAACAATGACACCTAAAAAACCTAACTCAGCCCTTCGTAAATTCGCTCGTGTACGTTTGAGCAACCTTATCGAAGTTACTGCCTACATCCCAGGTATCGGACACAACTTGCAAGAACACAGCGTGGTGCTTCTTCGTGGTGGACGTGTAAAAGACCTTCCAGGGGTACGTTACCATATCGTCCGTGGTGCACTTGATACTGCAGGTGTTAACGATCGTAAACAAGGCCGTTCTAAATACGGTACTAAACGTCCAAAAGCATAAGGAAAGGGGATAAAGAGAAATGAGTCGTAAAAATAGAGCTCCAAAACGTGACGTATTGCCAGATCCGCTTTACAATTCACAACTAGTTACTCGTCTTATCAACCGCGTTATGCTTGATGGTAAACGTGGTACAGCTGCTTCAATCGTTTACGGTGCCTTTGAGCAAATCAAAGAAGCTACTGGAAACGATGCACTTGAAGTATTTGAAACAGCTATGGAAAACATCATGCCTGTACTTGAAGTACGTGCACGTCGTGTTGGTGGTTCTAACTACCAAGTCCCAGTTGAGGTTCGTCCAGAACGTCGTACAACACTTGGACTTCGTTGGTTGGTAACAATCGCTCGTCTTCGTGGTGAACACACAATGCAAGACCGTCTTGCAAAAGAAATCTTGGATGCTGCTAACAACACTGGTGCAGCTGTTAAGAAACGTGAAGACACTCACCGTATGGCTGAAGCTAACCGTGCATTCGCACACTTCCGTTGGTAAGATAGGATGCGAAAGCGTTAAGAAAGTCCCAGAGAAAATAGGGAATCGAAGCAGGTTGCGATTGCAACCAATGAGATTCATCTTTTTCTCCAGACTTTTAGCTTGAGCTCAACTATATCATGATGCTAGGAACGGTAAGGATGTAAGGTGAAAATAGAAAACTGACGCAGTATTCGACGAATACAAGGAAGTTTATCTTTTTCACACAGCATCCCGTTCCGACTCAAATCGGCTAATTAACTTTAGCCCAGGTTCAAATTAGCTAAATCGATTAGTATTAGCTATAACTCAACTTACCAACTCGTAAGTTGAAACCAACAATATCATGAAAACATTGAGAACGGGTAGGTCCTGCCTATCCGTTTTTATTAAAATCGTGTTATAATAGAATAGAAATCAAAAATAAATAGGAGAAACAAACCTCATGGCACGCGAATTTTCACTTGAAAAAACTCGTAATATCGGTATCATGGCTCACGTCGATGCTGGTAAAACAACTACAACTGAGCGTATCCTTTACTACACTGGTAAAATCCACAAAATCGGTGAAACTCACGAAGGTGCGTCACAAATGGACTGGATGGAGCAAGAGCAAGAGCGTGGTATCACGATCACATCTGCTGCGACAACAGCTCAATGGAATAACCACCGCGTAAACATCATCGACACACCAGGACACGTGGACTTCACAATCGAAGTACAACGTTCTCTTCGTGTATTGGATGGTGCGGTTACCGTTCTTGACTCACAATCAGGTGTTGAGCCTCAAACTGAAACAGTTTGGCGTCAAGCAACTGAGTACGGAGTTCCACGTATCGTATTTGCCAACAAAATGGACAAAATCGGTGCTGACTTCCTTTACTCTGTAAGCACACTTCACGATCGTCTTCAAGCAAACGCACACCCAATCCAATTGCCAATCGGTTCTGAAGATGACTTCCGTGGTATCATCGACTTGATCAAGATGAAAGCTGAAATCTATACGAACGACCTTGGTACAGATATCCTTGAAGAAGATATTCCAGCTGAATACCTTGACCAAGCTCAAGAATACCGTGAAAAATTGATCGAAGCAGTTGCTGAAACTGACGAAGAATTGATGATGAAATACCTCGAAGGTGAAGAAATCACTAACGAAGAATTGAAAGCTGGTATCCGTAAAGCGACTATCAACGTTGAATTCTTCCCAGTATTGTGTGGTTCTGCCTTCAAGAACAAAGGTGTTCAATTGATGCTTGATGCGGTTATCGACTACCTTCCAAGCCCACTTGACATCCCAGCAATCAAAGGTATTAACCCAGATACAGACGCTGAAGAAACTCGTCCAGCATCTGACGAAGAGCCATTTGCAGCTCTTGCCTTCAAGATCATGACTGACCCATTCGTAGGTCGTTTGACATTCTTCCGTGTTTACTCAGGTGTTCTTCAATCAGGTTCTTACGTATTGAACACTTCTAAAGGTAAACGTGAACGTATCGGACGTATCCTTCAAATGCACGCTAACAGCCGTCAAGAAATCGACACTGTTTACTCAGGTGATATTGCTGCTGCCGTTGGTTTGAAAGATACTACAACTGGTGACTCATTGACAGATGAAAAAGCTAAAATCATCCTTGAGTCAATCAACGTTCCAGAACCAGTTATCCAATTGATGGTTGAACCAAAATCTAAAGCTGACCAAGATAAGATGGGTATCGCCCTTCAAAAATTGGCTGAAGAAGATCCAACATTCCGCGTTGAAACAAACGTTGAAACTGGTGAAACAGTTATCTCTGGTATGGGTGAGCTTCACCTTGATGTCCTTGTTGATCGTATGCGTCGTGAGTTCAAAGTTGAAGCAAACGTAGGTGCTCCTCAAGTATCTTACCGTGAAACATTCCGCGCTTCTACTCAAGCTCGTGGATTCTTCAAACGTCAGTCTGGTGGTAAAGGTCAATTTGGTGATGTATGGATTGAATTTACTCCAAACGAAGAAGGTAAAGGATTCGAATTCGAAAACGCAATCGTCGGTGGTGTGGTTCCTCGTGAATTTATCCCAGCGGTTGAAAAAGGTTTGGTAGAATCTATGGCTAACGGTGTTCTTGCAGGTTACCCAATGGTTGACGTTAAAGCTAAGCTTTACGATGGTTCATACCACGATGTCGACTCATCTGAAACTGCCTTCAAGATCGCGGCTTCACTTGCTCTTAAAGAAGCTGCTAAATCAGCACAACCAGCTATCCTTGAGCCAATGATGCTTGTAACAATCACTGTTCCAGAAGAAAACCTTGGTGATGTTATGGGTCACGTAACTGCTCGTCGTGGACGTGTAGATGGTATGGAAGCACACGGTAACAGCCAAATTGTTCGTGCTTACGTTCCACTTGCTGAAATGTTCGGTTACGCAACAGTTCTTCGTTCTGCATCTCAAGGACGTGGTACATTCATGATGGTATTTGACCACTACGAAGATGTACCTAAGTCAGTACAAGAAGAAATCATTAAGAAAAACAAAGGTGAAGACTAATCTGTCCTCACTCTAGAAGGAAGTCACTTAGTGGCTTCCTTTTGTCTTTAGAAAATGCCTCTAAGTATGGTAAAATAGTAGAAGAATAATGTGAGGAAAATGAATGTCAAATAGTTTTGAAATTTTGATGAATCAACTGGGGATGCCTGCTGAGATAAGACAGGCTCCTGCTTTAGCGCAGGCTGATATTGAGCGAGTTGTGGTTCATAAAATTAGTAAGGTATGGGAGTTTCATTTCGTATTTTCTAATATTTTACCGATTGAAATCTTTTTAGAATTAAAGAAAGGTTTGAGGGAAGAATTTTCTAAGACAGGTAATAAAGCAATTTTTGAAATCAAGGCTCTGTCTCAAGAATTTTCAAATCAACTCTTGCAGTCCTACTATAGGGAGGCTTTCTCTGAAGGGCCATGTGCTAGCCAAGGTTTTAGGTCCCTTTACCAGAATCTGCAAGTTCGTGCTGAGGGCAATCAACTCTTTATTGAAGGCTCTGAGGCGATTGATAAGGAACACTTTAAGAAAAATCACCTTCCTAATTTAGCCAAACAACTTGAAAAGTTTGGTTTTCCAACTTTTAATTGTCAAGTCGAGAAGAATGATGTGCTGACCCAAGAGCAGGAAGAGGCCTTTCATGCTAAAAATGAGCAGATTGTTCAAGTGGCCAATGAGGAAGCGCTCCGTGCTATGGAGCAACTAGAACAGATGGCACCTCCTCCAGCGGAAGAGAAACCAGCCTTTGATTTTCAAACGAAAAAAGCTGCAGCTAAACCGAAGCTGGATAAGGCAGAGATTACTCCTATGATCGAAGTGACGACGGAGGAAAATCGTCTGGTCTTTGAAGGAGTTGTTTTTGATGTGGAGCAAAAAGTGACTAGAACAGGGCGTGTTTTGATCAACTTTAAAATGACGGACTACACTTCAAGTTTTTCTATGCAAAAGTGGGTTAAAAATGAGGAAGAGGCCCAGAAATTTGACCTTATCAAGAAGAATTCTTGGCTCCGAGTGCGTGGGAATGTGGAGATGAATAACTTCACACGCGATTTGACTATGAATGTGCAGGATGTGCAGGAAGTTGTTCACTATGAGCGGAAGGATTTGATGCCAGAAGGAGAACGGCGGGTTGAGTTTCATGCTCATACTAATATGTCGACCATGGATGCTCTACCAGAGGTTGAAGAAATCGTTGCGACAGCTGCTAAGTGGGGACACAAGGCGGTTGCCATCACGGACCATGGGAATGTCCAGTCCTTCCCACATGGCTATAAGGCGGCCAAGAAAGCGGGAATCCAGCTAATCTATGGAATGGAAGCCAATATAGTGGAGGACCGTGTCCCTATCGTCTATAACGAAGTGGGGATGGACTTGTCAGAAGCGACCTATGTGGTCTTTGACGTGGAAACGACGGGACTTTCAGCTATCTATAATGATTTGATTCAGGTTGCGGCCTCTAAGATGTACAAGGGGAATGTCATTGCTGAATTTGATGAATTTATCAATCCTGGTCATCCCTTGTCAGCTTTTACTACTGAGTTAACTGGAATTACAGATGACCATGTCAAAAATGCCAAGCCACTGGAACAAGTTTTGCAAGAATTCCAAGAATTTTGTAAAGATACGGTCCTAGTTGCCCACAATGCGACCTTTGACGTTGGCTTTATGAATGCCAACTATGAGCGTCATGGTCTTCCAAGGATTAGTCAGCCGGTTATTGATACACTTGAGTTTGCTAGAAACCTCTATCCTGAGTATAAACGTCATGGTTTGGGCCCTTTGACCAAGCGTTTTGGTGTGGCCTTAGAACATCACCACATGGCCAACTACGATGCGGAAGCTACTGGTCGCCTGCTTTTCATCTTTATCAAAGAAGTAGCAGAAAAACATGGTGTGACCGATCTAGCTAGACTCAACATTGATTTGATTAGTCCAGATTCTTATAAGAAAGCTCGGATTAAGCATGCGACCATCTATGTCAAGAATCAAGTAGGGCTAAAAAATATCTTTAAGCTGGTTTCCTTGTCTAATACCAAGTACTTTGAAGGGGTACCACGGATTCCGAGAACGGTTCTAGATGCCCATCGGGAGGGCTTGATTTTAGGATCAGCCTGTGCAGAAGGCGAAGTTTTTGATGCGGTCGTTTCTCAAGGTGTAGATGCGGCGGTTGAGGTGGCCAAGTATTATGACTTTATCGAGGTCATGCCACCAGCTATCTATGCTCCCTTGATTGCCAAGGAGCAGGTCAAGGATATGGAAGAACTCCAGACCATTATCAAAAGTTTGATAGAGGTTGGAGAACGTCTTAGCAAGCCTGTTCTGGCTACGGGAAATGTCCACTATATCGAACCGGAAGAAGAGATTTACCGTGAAATTATCGTCCGTAGTTTGGGACAGGGGGCTATGATTAACCGAACCATTGGTCATGGAGAACATGCCCAACCAGCTCCTATGCCAAAAGCCCATTTTAGAACGACCAATGAGATGTTGGATGAATTTGCCTTCTTGGGAGAGGAATTAGCTCGTAAACTGGTTATTGAAAATCCCAATGCCTTGGCAGAAATCTTTGAACCTGTTGAAGTTGTTAAGGGGGATTTGTACACGCCTTTCATCGACAAGGCGGAAGAAACGGTCGCTGAATTGACCTACAAGAAGGCCTTTGAGATTTATGGAAATCCGCTGCCAGATATCGTTGATTTGCGGATTGAAAAAGAATTAACCTCTATTCTGGGGAATGGATTTGCCGTGATTTATCTGGCATCGCAGATGCTGGTGCAACGTTCCAATGAACGGGGTTACTTGGTTGGTTCTCGTGGGTCTGTCGGATCTAGTTTTGTTGCGACCATGATTGGGATTACAGAGGTCAATCCTCTCTCTCCTCACTATGTCTGTGGTCAGTGTCAGTACAGCGAATTTATCACCGATGGTTCGTATGGTTCAGGATTTGATATGCCCAATAAGGACTGTCCAAACTGTGGTTATAAACTCAGTAAAAACGGACAGGATATTCCTTTCGAGACCTTCCTTGGTTTTGATGGAGACAAGGTTCCCGATATTGACTTGAACTTCTCGGGGGAAGATCAGCCTAGCGCCCACTTGGATGTGCGTGATATCTTTGGTGAAGAATATGCCTTCCGTGCAGGAACGGTTGGTACGGTGGCTGCCAAGACCGCTTATGGATTTGTCAAGGGCTACGAGCGAGATTATGGCAAGTTTTATCGTGATGCAGAGGTGGAACGTCTAGCCCAGGGAGCTGCTGGTGTCAAACGAACGACAGGCCAACACCCGGGGGGAATCGTTGTTATTCCGAACTACATGGATGTCTATGATTTCACGCCTGTTCAGTATCCAGCGGATGACGTGACGGCTGAATGGCAGACCACTCACTTTAACTTCCATGATATAGACGAGAACGTCCTCAAACTCGATGTACTGGGACATGATGATCCGACCATGATTCGGAAACTGCAGGATTTGTCAGGGATTGATCCTAATGAAATTCCTATGGATGATGAAGGTGTGATGGCCCTCTTTTCAGGGACTGATGTGCTAGGGGTGACTCCTGAGCAAATCGGAACACCGACGGGTATGCTGGGGATTCCAGAGTTTGGGACCAACTTTGTACGTGGAATGGTAGACGAGACCCATCCGACAACTTTTGCAGAATTGCTTCAGCTGTCTGGTTTGTCCCACGGTACCGACGTTTGGCTGGGCAATGCCCAAGATCTGATTAAGCAAGGAATAGCGGACCTATCGACTGTTATCGGTTGTCGGGACGACATCATGGTTTACCTCATGCATGCTGGTCTTGAACCTAAGATGGCCTTTACCATCATGGAACGCGTACGTAAGGGCTTGTGGCTGAAGATTTCTGAAGAAGAGAGAAATGGCTATATCGAAGCCATGAAGGGCAATAAGGTACCAGAGTGGTATATCGAATCCTGTGGGAAAATTAAGTACATGTTCCCTAAAGCCCATGCGGCAGCCTACGTTATGATGGCCTTGCGTGTAGCTTACTTCAAGGTTCATCATCCCATTTATTACTACTGTGCTTACTTCTCCATTCGTGCTAAGGCTTTTGATATTAAGACTATGGGTGCAGGCTTGGATGCTATCAAGCGCAGAATGGAAGAAATCTCTGAAAAACGGAAGAACAATGAAGCCTCTAATGTGGAAATCGATCTTTATACAACTCTTGAGATTGTCAATGAGATGTGGGAGCGTGGTTTCAAGTTTGGCAAACTCGATCTCTACCGTAGTCAGGCGACAGAGTTCCTCATCGACGGGGATACTCTCATTCCGCCATTTGTAGCAATGGATGGTCTGGGAGAGAACGTTGCCAAGCAGTTGGTGCGAGCGCGTGAAGAGGGAGAATTCCTCTCTAAAACAGAATTGCGCAAGCGTGGTGGACTTTCCTCAACTTTGGTTGAAAAGATGGATGAAATGGGTATTCTTGGCAATATGCCAGAGGATAACCAGTTGAGTTTGTTTGATGAGTTGTTTTAAGGCCTTGGAGGGAAAAAAATGAAACTAAGAATTTTTGCGGAAGATAAGCCGGCTGAGAAGGTATTTGAATATCAATTAGAACTTGCTGATCAGACAATTCTTCTATCAACAGCACTCTTGTCAGGTGCTATTGCTTTAGCAGGATTATTCTCTGCTTTGAAAGAAAAATAAAAATAGAAAAGAGAAAATTACATGGTTTTACCAAATTTTAAAGAAAATCTAGAAAAATATGCGAAATTGTTGGTTGCGAACGGAATTAACGTGCAACCTGGTCATACTTTGGCTCTCTCTATCGATGTGGAGCAACGTGAGTTGGCTCACTTAATCGTCAAAGAAGCTTATGCCTTGGGTGCGCATGAGGTCATCGTTCAGTGGACAGATGATGTCATTAACCGTGAGAAATTCCTCCACGCACCGATGGAGCGTCTGGACAATGTACCAGAATACAAGATTGCCGAGATGAACTATCTCTTGGAGAACAAGGCTAGCCGTCTCGGAGTTCGTTCTTCTGACCCAGGTGCTTTGAACGGTGTGGACGCTGACAAGCTTTCAGCTTCTGCTAAAGCTATGGGACTCGCTATGAAGCCAATGCGCATCGCAACGCAATCCAACAAGGTTAGTTGGACTGTAGCAGCCGCTGCTGGACTTGAGTGGGCTAAGAAAGTCTTTCCAAATGCTGCGAGCGATGAAGAAGCAGTCGATCTCCTTTGGGACCAAATCTTCAAAACTTGCCGTGTCTACGAAGCAGATCCTGTTAAGGCTTGGGAAGAGCATGCAGCTATCCTCAAGAGCAAGGCTGATATGCTTAATAAAGAGCAATTTTCAGCTCTTCACTACACAGCTCCAGGGACCGATTTGACCCTTGGCTTGCCGAAGAACCACGTTTGGGAATCAGCTGGTGCAATCAATGCACAGGGCGAAGGATTCTTGCCAAATATGCCGACAGAGGAAGTCTTCACAGCGCCTGACTTTCGTCGTGCAGATGGTTATGTAACCTCTACAAAACCGCTTAGTTATAACGGAAATATCATCGAAGGTATTAAGGTGACCTTTAAGGATGGACAAATCGTAGATATCACTGCTGAGAAGGGTGATCAGGTCATGAAAGACCTTGTCTTTGAAAATGCGGGTGCGCGTGCCTTGGGTGAATGTGCCTTGGTACCAGATCCAAGCCCAATTTCTCAGTCAGGCATTACCTTCTTTAACACTCTTTTCGATGAAAATGCGTCAAATCACTTGGCTATCGGTGCAGCCTATGCAACTAGCGTTGTTGGTGGAGCGGAGATGAGCGAAGAGGAGCTTGAAGCTGCGGGGCTTAACCGTTCAGATGTTCACGTAGACTTTATGATTGGATCTAGTCAAATGGATATCGATGGTATCCGTGAGGATGGGACACGTGTACCACTCTTCCGTAAGGGAGATTGGGCAAATTAAGGAGATAATATGTTAGGAAGTATGTTCGTTGGTCTCCTAGTGGGATTTTTAGCAGGTACTCTAACCAATCGTGGAGAGCGAATGGGTTGCTTTGGGAAAATGTTTCTCGGTTGGATTGGTGCCTTTATAGGGCATTTGCTTTTTGGGACTTGGGGACCGATAATAGCAGGAACTGCCATCATTCCGGCAGTACTAGGTTCCATGATTGTCTTAGCGATTTTTTGGAGACGAGGAAGTTAATTTCCTAAATCTGATACTCAATGACAATCAAAGAGCAAACTAGG
>NZ_VMMX01000010.1:325952-335805 GCF_013277415.1 Streptococcus sp. 68
TTTTGAGGTTGCAGATGAAGTTGACGCGGTTTGAAGAGATTTTTGAAGAGTATGAAACGAAAAGGAGGTTGGTCATTGTACCAGCCTCCTTTTGAGTATGATATAATAGTTCTATGAGATTAGATAAATTTTTAGTTGCCTGCGCTGTGGGAAGTCGGACTGAGGTCAAAAACTTGCTCAAGGCTGGGCGCGTGACGGTAAATGGTAAAAAAGAAAAGTCAGCTAAATTGCAGATTGATGAAGAAAGAGATGAGATTCGCTTTGACGAGCAGGTGCTGGAGTATGAAGAATTTGTCTACTACATGATGAACAAGCCCCAAGGAGTTATTTCAGCGACTGAGGATTCCAAGCACAGAACGGTGTTGGATTTGCTGGATGATATTGCTCGGAGCAAGGAAGTTTTCCCAGTAGGGCGCTTGGATATTGACACGCATGGTCTTTTGCTCTTGACCAATGATGGTCAGCTGGCTCATGCTCTTCTTTCACCTAAGCGTCATGTGGACAAGACATATCTGGCTCAGATCAAGGGAATTATGGCCCAAGAAGACGTAGAGACATTTGCCAAGGGCATTCCGCTCAAAGACTTTACCTGTCAGCCCGCTAGACTGGAGATTCTTTCCACAGATGCAGAAAAGAATCAGAGCCAAATCCATGTGACCATTGCAGAAGGGAAGTTTCATCAGGTCAAGCGTATGGTGGTCTACTGTGGCAAGGAAGTAGTAGACCTGCAACGTTTGACTATGGGAACGTTGGTATTGGATGAGAACTTAGAAAGAGGGGAATGGCGTCGCTTGACCGAGGAGGAATTAGAAGCTCTCCTTGCGAATATTGCTTAATTTGATTTATATTTGAAAAGGTGAGGAAGAATATCCTTGCCTTTTATGTTTTTCAGTTGCTTCCTTTGTGAAAAGAGTTATAATAGACTGTAGAATAAAAGGAGGAATCTATGAACGCGATTCAAGAATCATTTACTGATAAACTATTTGCCAATTATGAAGCAAATGTAAAATACCAAGCGATTGAAAATGCTGCTAGCCACAACGGAATTTTTGCAGCCTTAGAACGTCGTCAGAGCCATGTAGATAATACACCTGTTTTCTCATTGGATTTGACCAAGGACAAGGTAACCAACCAGAAAGCGTCTGGTCGTTGCTGGATGTTTGCAGCTCTCAACACCTTCCGCCACAAGCTCATCTCACAATACAAACTGGAAAATTTTGAGTTGTCACAGGCCCACACATTCTTCTGGGACAAGTATGAGAAATCAAACTGGTTCTTGGAGCAAGTCATTGCGACTGCAGACCAAGACTTGACGAGCCGTAAGGTTAAATTCCTACTTCAAACACCTCAACAAGATGGTGGTCAATGGGATATGGTCGTTTCTCTCTTTGAAAAATATGGTGTCGTGCCTAAGTCAGTTTACCCTGAGTCAGTTTCATCTAGTAGCAGTCGTGAGCTAAATGCCATTCTCAACAAATTGCTTCGTCAAGATGCTCAAATTTTGCGTGACTTGCTTGCTTCTGGCGCAGACCAAGCGACTGTTCAAGATAAGAAAGAAGACCTCTTGCAAGAAATCTTTAATTTTCTTGCTATGTCTTTAGGACTTCCACCACGTAAATTTGACTTTGCCTATCGTGATAAGGATAACAACTACCAAAGTGAAAAGGGCATCACACCACAAGAATTTTACAAGAAATATGTCAATCTTCCTTTAGAAGACTACGTTTCTGTTATCAATGCTCCAACTGCTGATAAACCTTACGGAAAATCTTACACAGTTGAGATGTTGGGGAATGTGGTTGGTAGCCGTGCAGTTCGTTACATCAATGTTCCAATGGAGCGCTTGAAAGAATTGGCGATTGCCCAAATGCAAGCAGGTGAGACTGTTTGGTTTGGTTCTGATGTCGGCCAGCTCAGCAACCGCAAAGCTGGAATTCTTGCGACAGATATTTATGACTTTGAATCAAGCATGGACATTAAACTCACTCAAGACAAGGCTGGACGTTTGGATTACAGCGAAAGTTTGATGACCCACGCCATGGTCTTGACAGGTGTTGATTTGGACGAAAATGGCAAATCAACCAAGTGGAAGGTTGAAAACTCATGGGGAGACAAGGTGGGTACCGATGGTTACTTTGTTGCCTCAGACGCTTGGATGGACGAATACACTTACCAAATCGTTGTCCGTAAGGAATTGCTGACAGCAGAAGAACAAGCTGCCTATGGAGCAGAACCAATTGTACTTGCACCATGGGATCCAATGGGAGCCTTGGCTGAATAAAAGCATAGAAAAAAGGAATCAGATTTTAGAACCTGGTTCCTTTTAAGTTGCTTGATTACATGATGTGAAGAACATGTGCCACAATACCCACTGCGAAGAGGGCAAGGATAATAGTGATTGGAGATACTTTTTTCTTAAGCAAGTACATGCAAAGTAAAGTAAGGAGTAGTCCTGATAGTCCAGGGATCAACATATCCAAGTTTTGTTGGAAAGTAGTAACTTTTTCAGGTGTTTGAGACAATCCTTGTCCTACTTGTGAGAATGCTTCTTGGATACCTTTAGATCCTTCTGGCAATTTATCCCAATGGATATAAGCTTTTTCATCTAGTTGAACTTTGGCAACATCGAAAGCAAATTTAATATTTACCCAACGTTGAACAAGGACAGCAAGAATGAACATACCAAGGATAGAAGCACCTTTAGTGATGTCTTGAAGGATACCGCCAGACATATCTTTAGTGATTTCTGATCCAGCCTTGTATCCAATCTCTTGTGTATACCACAAGAATGACATACGAATCAAGTTCCATGCAACAAAGAAGAGGAGTGGACCTAAGATATTACCAGTAAGGGCAAGTGAAGCACCGAGTGATCCAAGGATTGGGCGTACTGTAAACCAGAATACTGGGTCACCGATACCAGCAAGAGGTCCCATCATACCGATTTTAACCCCTTGGATAGCAGCATCATCGATCTCAACACCGTTAGCACGTTCTTCTTCAAGTGCAAGAGTAACCCCCATGATTGGAGCGGCTACGTATGGGTGAGTGTTGAAGAACTCAAGATGGCGTTCAAGAGCAGCGATTTGATCTTCTTTTTTAGTGTAGAGTTTTTTAAGAGCTGGAATTAATGAGTAAGCCCAACCCAAGTTTTGCATACGTTCATAGTTCCAAGAACCTTGTAAGAAAGTTGAACGCCACCAAACTTTTTTACGATCTGATTTAGTTAATTGAAGTTTTTCAGTCATGATGTTTTCAGTCCTTTCTTATCTTAGTAATCTTCTAGGATATCGCCGATTGGGTCGTTAGAAGTTGCGGCTCCTCCGCCACCATTTCCACCAGTTTTAGAAAGGTGAAGGTAGATAAGAGCGATAGCAACACCGATAGCACCAAATCCGATTAGAGTAATATCTGATACGGCAGCAAGCACGAAACCGATAGCGAAGAATGGCCATACTTCACGAGTTGCCATCATGTTGATAACCATGGCGTAACCAACGGCAACAACCATACCACCACCGATAGCCATACCATCTTTGAGCCAATCAGGCATAGCATTTAGAATACTTTGTACGGTTTCAGTTGGTACCATTAGAAGGAGTGCTGCAGGGACTGCAATACGAAGACCTTGAAGAAGAAGTGCGATAAAGTGAGCGCGTTCAACTGCTTTAAAGTCACCTTTTTTAGCAGAAGCATCAGCAGTGTGAACCAATCCGACAGAGAGTGTACGGACGATCATAGTTAAGAATAGACCAGCAACGGCAAGAGGGATAGCAACCGCTTGGGCAACACCGATACCTGTCTTAGTAAAGTCGCCACCAAGAACCATGATAATGGCAGCAGCAACAGAAGCAAGAGCAGCGTCAGGAGCTACGGCAGCTCCGATGTTAGCCCAACCAAGGGCAATCATTTGAAGAGAACCACCAAGTATAATACCTGCTTCTAAGTGACCTGTTACAAGCCCAATAAGAGTACAAGCTACAAGTGGTTGATGGAATTGGAACTGGTCGAGGATACCTTCAAGACCTGCTAGGAAGGCTACAACGACTACTAAAACCATAGAAATAATAGACATCTTTAAAATCCTTTCATAAAATCGATTATTGTACGTTTGCTTTATTGATCAAGTCAAACAAATCTTTTTTGGTGTCGTTTGGTACTTTACGTACGTCAAATTCAACATCGAGGTCACGCATTTTTTCAAATGTAGCAACATCTTCTTTGTCCATAGACAAAACGTTGTTGACCATTGTTTTACCTGTTGAGTGAGCCATAGAACCAACGTTAAGAGTCTTGATTGGCACGCCACCTTCGATAGCACGAAGGGCATCTTGAGGTGTTTCAAACAAGATAAGGGCATGTGTTTCTCCGAAACGTGGATCTTTTGAAACCTCAATCAGTTTTTGAATTGGAACCACGTTAGCCTTGACATTACCTGGAGCTGCTTGTTTAATGAGCTCTTTACGAAGGTCGTCTTTAGCCACGGTATCTGAAGCAACGATGATACGATTTGCTTTTGAATCTGGAGTCCAAGCAGTTGCAACCTGACCGTGAAGTAGACGTGTGTCAAGACGGGCAAGGTTGATTTTGAGTTTACCGTCTCCGATGACAGTTCCTTCTGGGATAGCAGCTTGGGCAACTGGAACAGCTGCAGCGCTTGCTACTTCCTCAACTGGGTTTAGCTCTTCTGGAAGAGCCTTGATGCCATCTTTGGCTTCTTTAATGATATTAGCAGCGACTTTTTCTACACCTGCAACAGCGTCCATCAGGCGCTCTGTGTAGGCTTGAATTAACATCGGTAAGTTCAGTCCTGTGATGATGGCAAACTTACGCTCGGGATTTTCTCCCATCACGCGACTAGCTTGGTTAAATGGAGATCCACTCCAAAGGTCAGCCAAAACTAGAACCTCATCTTCTGCGTCAAATGCAGCAACAGCGTTATTAAACTTAGCGTATAGATCATCAGGACCCTCATTTGGCATAAAGGTTACAACTTGAACCTTTTCTTGTTCACCAAAGATCATAGATCCTGACTGATGAATACCCGCAGCAAACTCGCCGTGGCTCGCAATAATGATTCCGATACTCATTATTGTCATTCCTCCTTTTTTGTTTTAGTTTTCGTTTAAGAAAACTTTAAGACTTTTTAAGTATAAACCGTTTTCATCTAAAAATCAACTATTTATCATAAAATAATTAAAAATATTACATCTGAAAATATTGATATATTGAGTTTTGGAGAAGTTTTTTTGAATTCTTATTTAAAAATTTAATATAAAAAAGTTGGAAGACGCTTCCAACTTTTAAAATAGGTTTCTAATAGATTAGTGGGTGAAGTCGAGTACCATACGTCCTTGGATTTGCCCTTTTTCCATTTCGTCGAAAATGGCTACGGCATCTTCTATTGGACGTTTTTGAACAACTGGAACTACCAAACCTTCTGCACCGAATTGGAAGGCTTCTTCCAAGTCTTTACGAGTTCCAACAAGAGAACCGATAACTTGGATTCCATCGAGGACTGTTTTAACGATGCTGAGTTCCATCATTTCAGAAGGAAGACCGACAGCGACGACGCGACCACCGGCACGAACGGAGTCAACAGCCTGGTTGAAGGCAACTTTAGATACAGCAGTTACGACAGCTGAATGAGCTCCTCCATCAGTTTTTTCTCTGATGAGTCCTGGTACATCATCAACTTCTAGGCCGTTAATAACGACATCAGCACCGACTTCTTTTGCAAGGGCAAGTTTGTCATTGTTGATATCAACTGCGATGACATGAGCATTGAATACTTTTTTAGCATATTGAACAGCTAGGTTACCAAGCCCACCAGCACCATAAAGGACAACCCATTGGCCTGGTTCAACTTTTGCTTCTTTAATAGCTTTATAGGTTGTTACGCCAGCACATGTGATAGAAGAAGCTTGGGCTGGATCAAGTCCGTCAGGAACTTTGACAGCATAGTCAGCAGTTACGATACATTGTTCAGCCATACCACCGTCTACTGAGTAGCCAGCATTTTTCACTGTACGGCAAAGAGTTTCGCGACCAGTTGTACAGTATTCGCAAGTGCCACATCCTTCAAAGAACCAAGCAACGCTGACGCGGTCGCCGACTTTAAGGCTTTTTACATCTGGGGCAATTTCTTTAACAATACCAACACCTTCGTGACCTAGAACACGTCCTGGTACTTGACCAAAGTCACCATGGGCAACGTGGAGGTCAGTGTGGCAAACACCACAGTATTCAATTTCTACAAGTGCTTCCCCAGTTTCAAGTGGACGGAGTACTTTTTCTTCAACAGCAACACCAGTGCTTTCTGGATTTACAACAACAGCTTTCATAGCTATCCTCCTTTATATTGACCGAGAACAGGGACAACGGGACTGGATTGATTTTTTGTCAACAGAGTCGAGTGTTACGAGCTCTCTTGCATTTATATGTGAATTATATCACAAAAGAAAGCCTTTTCCAAGGTTTTGGAGGCAAAAAGTAGAACAATCGATTAACTGGTTGATGAGACTGTGAAAAGAGCACAAAGACCAGCTCGCAAGCTAGTCAGTATGGACTATAAGAATAAGTCTTGCAGGGTTTTGGCAACCCCATCTTGGTCGTTGGTCAGAGAAATTTGCTCATCTGCATAGGGGAGTAACTCTGGATTGGCATTTTTCATGGCATAGCCCTTCCCTGCAAAAGCGAGCATTTCGGTATCATTGTGTTCATCTCCAAAAGCAATCAAATCTTTTTTGTCGCGGTTCATTACCTTGAGCAAGTAGTCCAAGGCAAAGGCCTTATTAACTCCTTTGGGTGTACACTCAAGGATATTGAGCGGACCTCCCCAGGTATTGATAGACAGTTGATGCTGGTAGAAGGCGTTCATTTCTTTTGCCAGGGCATACTTGTCACTGGCTCTAGTCTGCAAGAGAATACAGTTAGGATCCTTGGTCACCAATTCAGGCTGAAATTGATCTTCAGGGCGAAAAGCTTCTACACCAAATAGTTTGGGATTGGCAATTTCTTCATTGGGATTTGTAATGTAGAATTTTTTACGATATTCTCCAGCGATAAAATCGGCTTGAATGTTCTCTGAACGTCGAACCATGTCTAAAAGATATTTTTTGTCTACCGTCAAACACTTTTCGAAGTTCCAAACTTGGTCTGGTAAATGAGTGAGGGAGCCGTTGAAGTTAATCATAGGAGTGTCTAAGCCTAGTTCACGGTAGAAATCTTTTGACATGCGGTAAGGGCGACCTGTCGTAATAATAATCTGATGGCCTTTTTCGGCAACTTTTCTGATAGTTTCTTTGGTAAAGTCAGAAATCTGACTGTCCGAGTTGAGCAGGGTTCCATCCAGGTCAACTGCAATAATTTTTTTCGTCATAGGGACCTTTCTAGTGTCTTTTCAGATAAGATGTCTACTATTATAACAGAAAGCAGGCAGAAAAGCAGATTCCAAACAAAAAATGAAATTGAATCAATTTCTTAAATAAATCAAACAAAGATATTGAAAAAGTGAATGATAAATGATATAATTCTATTATTGTTCGTAAAAATTAAAAGGAGATTGATAATGGACAAATTATTTAAACTAAAAGAGAACGGTACAGACGTTCGTACAGAGGTTCTCGCTGGTTTAACAACTTTCTTTGCAATGAGTTATATTCTCTTTGTAAACCCACAAATTCTTTCGCAAACAGGAATGCCTGCTCAGGGTGTATTCCTCGCAACGATTATCGGTGCAGTTGCTGGTACCCTGATGATGGCCTTCTACGCCAACTTGCCATATGCTCAAGCGCCAGGTATGGGACTCAATGCCTTCTTTACCTTTACAGTTGTATTTGGACTCGGTTATTCTTGGCAAGAAGCCCTAGCTATGGTCTTCATCTGTGGAATTATCTCATTGATTATCACTTTGACAAATGTTCGTAAAATGATCATTGAATCGATTCCAAATGCCCTTCGCTCAGCTATTTCAGCTGGTATCGGTGTCTTCCTTGCCTATGTAGGGATTAAGAATGCTGGACTTTTGAAATTTACGATTGATCCAGGTAACTATACTGTTGTAGGAGAAGGGGCTGACAAAGCGCAAGCAACCATTGCGGCAAATGCTTCAGCAGTTCCAGGCTTGGTCAGCTTTAATAATCCAGCTGTTTTGGTGGCTCTTGCAGGACTTGCCATTACTATCTTCTTTGTCATCAAAGGGATTAAAGGGGGAATTATCCTCTCTATCTTGACAACAACTGTTCTTGCTATTGCAGTTGGTTTGGTAGATTTGTCAAGCATCGATTTTGCTAATAACCATGTTGGTGCAGCTTTTGAAGATTTGAAGACAGTCTTTGGTGCAGCTCTTGGTTCAGAAGGTTTGGGAGCTTTGGTTTCAGATACAGCTCGCTTGCCTGAAACGCTTATGGCTATTCTTGCCTTCTCATTGACAGATATTTTTGACACAATTGGTACCCTGATCGGTACAGGTGAAAAAGTTGGTATCGTAGCGACAAATGGTGAAAATCACCAATCAGCTAAGTTGGATAAGGCTCTTTACTCTGATTTGATTGGAACGACAGTCGGTGCCATCGCAGGTACTTCGAACGTAACGACTTATGTTGAGTCTGCTGCTGGTATTGGTGCAGGTGGACGTACTGGTTTGACAGCCTTGGTCGTAGCTATCTGTTTTGCGATCTCAAGCTTCTTTAGCCCGCTTCTAGCGATTGTACCAACAGCCGCTACAGCTCCAATCTTGATTATCGTTGGGATTATGATGTTGGCTAGCTTGAAAAATATCCATTGGGACGATATGGCTGAAGCGGTTCCTGCCTTCTTCACATCTATCTTTATGGGATTCAGCTACTCTATCACTCAAGGGATTGCAGTTGGTTTCTTGACTTACACTTTGACTGAGCTTGTCAAAGGTCAAGCTAAAGATGTTCATGTCATGATTTGGATTTTGGATGCCTTGTTTATCCTGAACTACATCAGCATGGCCCTATAAATGCTATAATATAAAAAGGGGTTCTCCCCTTTTTATATTATAGTTACTTGAAAATTGCTTCAAACTAGGTAGGTGATTTTGATTGAATGGTAGGAGTATAATTGATGATAAAAAAGAATATTTGGGATGAAGTATTAAACAGGGGGAAGTGGTTAATAATCTTTCTAGTAGGGCTTTTGTTTTCTCAGTTTCCTTTAGCTCTAGCAACTTTTCTAACTAGCAGAAAATTTCCACTGCTTCAAACTGGACTATTAGTAGGGGCCTTATCTCTTGTGGTTTTAACTGTATTTATAATAGGTGCTAGGAAAACACAGTTGGCTAGTTTTGGTTTATCGTTTTTCAAGGCTAAGGATTTGGCTAGATTGGCCTTAAGCTATCTAGTGATTCTTGCCTTTAATATTCTTGGTGTGGTCTTACTGCATTTGATGAATGAAACAACAACCAGCAATCAATCAAATATTAATGATTTGGTCCAGAATAGTTCCTTAATTTCCAGTTTTTTCTTACTGGTTCTAATAGCTCCTATTTGTGAGGAGATTTTATGTCGAGGAGTGATTCCTAAAAAACTCTTTCGTGGTAAAGAAAATGTGGGTTATATAGTCGGTGCTATTATCTTTGCCTTGCTTCATTTACCGACAAATCTACCTTCTCTTCTTATCTATGGAGGAATGTCAACTGTGCTAACTTGGACAGTTTATAAAACCCAACGTTTGGAAATGTCTATCTTACTTCACATGATTGTGAATGGAGTTTTTTTCTGTTTGTTGGCTCTTGTGGTGATCATGAGTCGGACATTAGGGATTTCTGTTTAATACTCAATGAAAATCAAAGAGCAAACTAGGAAACTAGCCGCAGGCTGCTCAA
>NZ_VMMX01000011.1:0-132754 GCF_013277415.1 Streptococcus sp. 68
TACAAATATTATAGAGCCATTAATAATCTATCTCGCACCTAATGAAGCGAGATATTTTTCTTGACGATAGAAGTTTCAGACACCATCATTTTCGAGCACTGATAGCACTTAAAACGACGCTCTCTAAGTAGAATTCTGGTAGGCATACCAGTAGTTTCGAGGTAAGGAATCTTAGAATGTTTTTGAAAGTCATATTTCTTCATTTAACTTCCGCAATCAGGGCAAGATGGGGCGTCGTAGTCCAGTTTAGCGATAATTTCCTTATGTGTACCCCTATTGATAATATCCATAATTTAGAAATTAGGGTCTTTAATGTCTAGTAGTTTTGTGATAAAATGTAATTGTTCCATATGAATCTTTCTAATGATGGTTTGGTCGCTTTTCATTATAGATGATATGGGACTTTTTTTCTACAATAAAATAGGCTCCATAATATCCATAGGGGATTTACCCACTACAAATATTATAGAGCCAGAAAAGCTAATCTCGAGAAAGGGCAAATTTCGTCCTTTCTTTTTTTGATGTTTAGAGCGATGAAAATCCGTTTTTTTGAAGTTTTCAAAGTTCCGAAAACCAGAGGCGTTGCGCTTGATAAGTTTGATGGGATTATTAGTGACTTCTAGTTTGGCGTTAGAATAGGCTAGTTTAAGGACATTGACAATTTTCTCGTTATCTTTGAGAAATGTTTTAAAGATAGTTTGAAAAATTTGATACTATGCGTTTTTCTTATTTTAAGATTTTTACCTCAGTCTCTTTTAGTATTTAACGCAGTTAATAAGGTCTTTACAATAGTTTAATTCAGGTAGTAAATTTGTTTCTATTCTGTCAACTTTTCCTATTTTTTATCTTGTTGAGGTTGGTATTTTAACAATTCAGGAATTGTTAATAACTGTTTAAAATTTTTTGTTAGAATAAGTTTATAAAAAAGAAAAGGAGTATATATTTATGCTAAAAAGTATTTATGAGCAGATGACTGATTTCTATGACAGTATCGAAGAAGAGTATGGTACTGTATTTGGTGATAATTTTGACTGGGAACATTTTCATTTTAAATTTTTGATTTATTATTTAGTTAGATATGGCATTGGGTGTCGTAGGGATTTTATCGTTTACCATTATCGTGTTGCTTATCGTTTGTATCTTGAAAAATTGATAATGAAACAAGGTTTTGTTGCTTGTTGAGACAATATGAGTTAATTTCCGAACAAATTTAACTTTTTGTGGAAAAATAATGATAAATAGCCGGAATTTTTTCTAAAACATTTTTTAATAGTTGGAAATAGCAAATCTTTCTATTGTTTCTTCTTGATAAAAAGGCGATTTTTTCTTATAATAAATTGTAAGATATAATTGCGGGTGAGATTCCTGCCATGTATGTGAGAAAGGAAGAGCCTGAGGGCTCAGACAAGATTATGACTTCAGTTGTTGTTGTAGGTACCCAATGGGGTGATGAAGGTAAAGGGAAGATTACAGACTTCCTTTCAGCGAATGCAGAAGTGATTGCACGTTACCAAGGTGGTGATAATGCAGGTCACACGATTGTGATTGATGGTAAGAAATTTAAGTTGCACTTGATTCCATCTGGGATTTTCTTTCCTGAAAAAATCTCTGTTATTGGAAACGGAATGGTTGTAAATCCTAAATCTCTTGTAAAAGAGTTGAGCTATCTTCATGAGGAAGGTGTGACAACTGATAACTTGCGTATTTCTGATCGTGCCCATGTTATTTTGCCTTATCATATCGAGTTGGATCGCTTGCAAGAAGAAGCTAAGGGCGACAATAAG
Organism: Streptococcus sp. 68; assembly: GCF_013277415.1. Classification (GTDB taxonomy): domain Bacteria; phylum Bacillota; class Bacilli; order Lactobacillales; family Streptococcaceae; genus Streptococcus. The sequence goes on from NZ_VMMX01000011.1 coordinate 1,785, forward strand.
ATTGGGACTACAATCAAGGGAATTGGTCCAGCTTATATGGACAAGGCTGCTCGTGTTGGGATTCGTATTGCAGATCTTTTAGATAAAGATATTTTCCGTGAGCGTTTAGAACGTAACCTTGCTGAAAAGAATCGTCTCTTTGAAAAATTGTATGACAGTAAAGCGATTGCTTTCGATGATATTTTTGAAGAGTATTACGAATATGGTCAACAAATCAAGAAGTATGTGACAGACACATCTGTCATTTTGAATGATGCGCTTGATAACGGTAAACGTGTGCTTTTTGAAGGTGCCCAAGGTGTTATGCTAGATATTGACCAAGGTACTTATCCATTTGTTACTTCTTCAAACCCTGTCGCTGGTGGTGTGACAATTGGGTCTGGTGTTGGTCCAAGTAAGATTGACAAGGTTGTAGGTGTATGTAAAGCCTATACGAGTCGCGTAGGAGACGGACCTTTCCCAACTGAATTATTTGATGAAGTGGGAGATCGCATCCGTGAAATTGGTCATGAATATGGGACAACAACTGGTCGTCCACGTCGTGTGGGTTGGTTTGACTCAGTTGTGATGCGCCATAGTCGTCGTGTTTCTGGTATCACTAACCTTTCATTGAACTCTATCGATGTTTTGAGTGGTTTAGATACAGTGAAAATCTGTGTGGCCTATGATCTTGATGGTCAACGTATTGACTACTATCCAGCTAGTCTTGAGCAATTGAAACGTTGCAAGCCTATCTATGAAGAGTTGCCAGGTTGGTCAGAAGATATTACTGGAGTTCGTAATTTGGAAGACCTTCCTGAGAATGCGCGTAATTATGTTCGTCGTGTGAGTGAATTGGTTGGCGTTCGTATTTCTACTTTCTCAGTAGGTCCTGGTCGTGAACAAACAAATATTTTAGAAAGTGTTTGGTCCTAAGAGATTTTTAAGATTTGTTTAAGATAGATCGGGTATACTATAGACAGTTACAAGAAGACCTCCTAACTTGTTGTAACAAATATCCTAAACTTTTCTTTTTCATAATAATCTCCCTTAACTCCACCTAATCAGGTGGAGTTTTTTGGCTCTATTTCAGGCTTTTTGGGACTATTCTAAAAATCATTTTTCGATATTTTTCGGTATTTTTCGGATTTTGGTCGGGGAATTGGCGGGGAATTTTTGAGATTTTGGCGGGGATTTTTTAGCGAATATGACTAAGAAATAGGTCTGTTGTAGCTTCAGCAAGTTCGTCCTCTACTTGATTGTAACGATCGGTCATATAGACTTTTGTATGGCCCAGCGCCTGGCTTAATTGTTCAAGCGGAACCCCTGCAATAATGCTTTGAGTCGTGAAGAAGTGGCGCATCATGTGAGGTGTTACATGCAATCCTGTTGCTTCATTCACTAGATTGAAGTTTCTATTTAACTGGTTTGGATTGATGAGACCACCTTTCTCGTTGATAGTTATATAATCCTTGTGCTGTTCCTTAATAATCCCTAACTTTCGCTTAATTTTAGAAGCTTCAGCTATCAGATAATAGATAAGGTCTGTTCCGATATCATCAAGGCAGACATATCGCTCTGAATCTTTCGTTTTAAGCCCTCCTTTCCCTTTCAAGGTCTGGTTGCTTCGGCTGTCTCTAAGATGCAGTAGAGCCCGTCCACTGTCGTTCTGAGTGACGTCCATTGGGCGCAATCCAAAGACTTCTCCTCTTCTCAATCCAAAAATGGTAAGATAGGTCAGAGCGTAGAATTGTTTTGGCATAATCTCTTCTGCCTTTACTATCCAAGTCTTGAACTTTTTGAGAGTCACTTTCTTGTTAGCTGCAGGAATATCACTCTGGCCAATAAAGACACCTTTCAAGCGATTTGAGAGCAGATTCCCATTTTTGACGGCATCATTCAGCAATGCCATGAAGCTGGAATTGAGGGTTTGAACAGTGTATCTGGTATGGTTCTGCAACTTTTCAGCGATAAAGAGTTCATACTCATTTCTATCTAGGTTTTTAAGCAGGGTAGAACCAAATTTGGGCTTGATATGGTTCTTGTAGAGATTATCATTGAGGTAGTAGGAAGTGTCATTCCAGCGCCCTGTAGATAATCTCTTTTCAGAATAGATATCCCAATACTGATTGAGAGTCAGATTAGTATTGATACCTAATTCTTGGTCTTTGATTTGTTGTTCAATCTCTGCCAAGGATGCACGAGCTTGTGGAAGGGTTGTGAGACCGCTTTTAGTAATCTCTTTCTTTTTACCATGAAAATAGAAAGAGCGTCTGATGTAATAACGTTTGCCTTTTGCAGTTTCATAGTAATAGATATTTGGGTATTTTGTTTTATTATATTTCATTGTATTCTCCTTGTTTATCGGCTTCTGGACAAGGTCTAAACATTGAGAATATTGACATCACTCCTTTCATGGTGTAAAATAGGGTATAGAAAAGAGGCCTTTTAAATGGCTGATTTTTTATAAGGGTAAGCTTCACAATCAAACTTTGGCGAGGGAGATTGTGGGGCTTTTTTTATTTTTTAAGTTCTTTTAACAAGGAGATTATCTCTTCATTTTGTTGAATGATAATCTGATTTTGTTGTATTTGAACTTTTTCAAACGCACCAGGACCGCTTGCATTTGCTAAAGCGATAGTTTTGCTACTTAGTATATTTCCGATGTATGCAGCTTGCTCAGGATATTTTTCAAGAATATGAATCATGTCATTTTCTTCAAAATATGGGATAGCATCCGCATAATATTTTTGTTTTTGAGTATCTTTTTTTGAAATTTTATCTTTTCCACCAAATAACGCCATAATATTTCCTCCGTTTATTTTTTTAGATATTTAATTATTGGTCTTATTAAGATATAAGATATTATTAGTCCAATAAAGAATGGCCCAATTTTTCCTTCAAACAGTAGAGATAGGGAAGCAAGTAAGAAGAGTAGACCGACACTAGATAATATAATGGATTTAATTGTAGGACTTTCTTTTTTTAGTGTTGTTTCAACTGAAGTAGTAAATTGAGTAGAATCAGCAACATTTAATGCGTTTCCTTCAATAGGGATAGTTGGTTTTGATAATTGTACTAAATCTGATTCTTTTTTCAATTCTAATGCATCGGATGTTAGCACAGGCTCAATATTTTTTTGCTCTTCTTTTTCTCGCAAATCTATTTCATGAACATCTAATGCCAATTCAGAGCTTTCTTTTTCAGTCTTTTTATGTACCACATTTTCGATTGGAGTCGTCGGTGAGACTTCATTACTTTCTTCTAGCGTAGAATCAATAACTGATAGATATATTTCAAAACCAATATCTAAGTCGTTATTAGTAATAACCTTATCGTTTAAATCATCCCACTCTTTGTATGGTCCACCTTTTATCTCTCCCTCTATTACAAAGTTATATTTTTTGTTATCAAAATATTTTCGTATTGTTTTAGCAACAGTCGCAGGAACATATCCTACATGATTATTAAATATCAAAACTTTTATAGCATTAGGATCATACTTATTATCTACTTCTGGAACAAGCTCAATATTGAAAAAGTCTAAATCTTGATATTTGAAAACTTTCATGCCATATTCTTCAAGTTCTTCTCTAAGTTCCTTAGTTGATAAATTGCTATAGTACTTTGCATATTCTGGGATTCCGTTATCTTCGGCAATTAGATTACAGGCTTCTTTAACCGCTTTTTTATATTTGGTTACACCAGCAACTCTAAACAGTATTTTCTCAACAGTCTTTTGCACAATTTCCTCCTCTAGCCAAATACCCACAATATCATTTAATTAACCAATGCTAGATATTCTTCCTTAACCATGACTTCATTAGTCATAGTTTTTAGATCATAGTAGGACATGAATTTGAGGTAATCAAATTCTGTGGGGTCGTCTAAGCTTTCTAGTGCGTCTTTTACGAGATGATGGATCATATTCCTATCAGCTTCGTTTTCACAGCGTAAGCGAGCGTTCTGGTACTCTGAGCGCGTATGGTCCTTGTGTCCTAGCTCATGAAGTAGGACCTTAACCCTTTCTTTTTTGCTGAGTTTATTCGACAAGAAAGCTGTATTGGTTTCTTTTTCGTAAAATCCAAGTTCATCAGGTATTAGCTCACCGTCAAAATCGACAATGCGAACCTGAAAATGACTTATAATTTCTTTTTCGGTCACTAAGCAGCACCTCTAATCACCAGCTTCTTTGAGATAACCTTCAATGATAGACTGGATGATTTTCTTCTTTTCATCTGTTAATTCTCGGCCACCAAACATCATGACATTAGATGCCATTTCTTCAACATTCAGTGTCTTCCCTTGCCATGTGTACTCTTTTGAATTACCAGCGATAGCTGGATTATCTGTACGTCCGAGCAGGTAGTCTAAGGATACATTAAAGTAATCAGCGATTTCTTGCATTCTTTCTGTACTAGCTTTTTGTTTTTTTAGGGAATATAGTGTGTTTCTGCTATATCCAAGCTTTTCTTCCAAAGCATTTATAGAAAGTCCCTGTTTTTTTGCAAGTTCTTTGATTTTTTCGTATGTTGGAAACATTGATTTATCAACCTTTCTAAGCATTACGAAAAAATAATTAAATTATTTGATTAAAGTTGTTGACAAAATTAAATAAATAATTTAAAATTATATTCGTAAGCTAAAGAGTTAGCGAATAAGACAACTAAAAAATAAAGCCTAATGAAACTGATTGGCGTCCGTTTTTTCTAGGTAGAACCTTACTTTTAGTAGGTCTTTTCTCTATGGTTTGATTTTAAATCATTTATTTAAAAATGTCAAGAAAATTCGCTAACTTTTTAGATAATTTTTTAAAAGGAGGTCAGGGATGAACGAAGAAGACCTGAAAGAATTATTGGAACTCTTAGCGACAGATTATGGGCGAGGGTATCTAGATGGAGTAGTTGGGGGACTTTCAATGCTTTTGAAAATTTCAAAAGAAGCAGAGAAATATAGAAAGGAAGAAGATGAGTAAAGAACTAAAGATAATCAAGGCTAAAATCAAAACTCGTTTGATTGAGCTTGATATGACTCAAGCCGAATTGGCAAAACAAGTATCTGTAGCATCATCAGTTATTTCAGAGCTACTGAAATATGGCAAAGGAAGTGATTATGTAAAAGAAAAAGTCACAGATGTTCTAGGAATTGAGAATCCTTGGATAAATCACTGAGAGGTCCATACATGCAAGCAAAAATAATACTGAATTGGCAGAAGAAAAATCACCAACTTAGTCAGATGATGATCGATAGTCTTGAGGGACTAGATGTTTGGGAAACTATTTTAACACTAGGAAAAGTAAGAAGAGGAACATTATGAACGAAATTTTTAATTTTCACGGGCAGGAAGTCCGTACTTTGACAATTGATGACGAGCCTTGGTTCGTTGGGAAAGATGTTGCAGACATCCTAGGATATAGCAAGGCTAGAAATGCGATTGCTCTTCATGTTGATGAAGATGACGCCCTAAAACAGGGCCTCACAGATAATTTAGGAAGGGTCCAAGAAACTATTATCATCAACGAATCTGGTCTCTACTCTCTTATCTTATCCAGCAAGTTGCCTCAAGCTAAAGAGTTCAAGCGCTGGGTGACATCAGAGGTTTTGCCAGCTATTCGTAAGCAAGGGGGATTCATCCGTGAGGATTTGGACGAGGATGCCTTCATTGCTCTATTTACTGGACAGAAGAAATTGCGTGAGCAACAAGCTAGCATGCTGGAAGATATCGACTACCTCAAGAGTGAGCAACCGATTCATCCAAGCTATGCTCAGTCGCTCTTGAAGAAGCGCAAGGCTAGGGTCGTGGCTTGCTTGGGTGGTATCGACAGTCCAGCTTATGCGGATAAGACTTTCGCTCAGTCAGTCTTTAGACAAGCTGAGATTGATTTCAAAGACCACTTCAACATTAGTCGCTATGACTTGCTACCCAAGAAGCATGCGGATGCCGCTCTTGCTTACTGGATGACGTGGGAGCCAAGCACTAATACCAAGATGAAAATCATGAAATTGAACTCATTTGATGACGTCTAGAAAGGGGAAGAAGATGGACAATGTTCTACTTTCACTGTCTGAATGGATTAAATCTATTATCAAGGACACAATCACAAGGCTAGTCGAAATAGAAAAAGATAGTGATCACTATCCAGAGTTGATGGATGTGAACACTACCTGCGAATTTCTAGGAATTAAGTATGCCACCTTTTCAGATAATTATCGTTACTTAAAGGGATTTCCAAAGGAATTACCTGGTAAGAAATGGTCAAAAAGAGCCATCAAAGAATGGCTCTCTAATCAAATATAATAACTTTACTAAAAGGCTTCTGGACAAGGTCTTAGCAAAATTATTTGACTATATTATAACACAAAAAGAGGATAAGGAGATAAAAATGTTTGAACCACCGATTTTAGACCAGTTGATGGGAGTTGGAGCCTTGCTGATTGGATTTGCAGGAGCTTGCCGTCATATCAAATTGCAAGAACAACGAGAGGAAGAAGAGAGACGAGAAGAGCAAGAATTTGCGTCTATGATTATCCAAGGCTACAACCATGCATACGAACGTGGTAGAGAGGCAGAACGCCAACAAATCCGCAAGAATATCCGCAGAGAGTTCAAAGGCTTCACATACGACAACGAACCGCCTGTAGGCTTACGCCCAGAACCTCTGGCATTACCAGAACCTAAACAGTCTGCAATCAGATTTTTGTCATGAGGAGGGCAGAAAATGGAAGAATTGATTGAATGGCTGTTGTGGCATGAGAGAGTGAATATTGAAATGATGTCGTCTGATGAAGAAAAGTCTGATTTTGAACTATATTTAGAGGACGAGAACAGGAAAATTTCACTTATCAAAGAATACCTAACCGACTATGAAAAACTAGCCAAGGACTATCGTGATGTGGTATCTGAAAATAAGCTGTTAAAGGTCGAGAAGATGGCATTAGAGGGCACGTACATCTATGAGGATATGCGGATGAAATACCGTGCTAATCGTAGGAAGTGGGGTGTGAGATTATGGCGTTAAAAAACAAGCGGTATTTCTGGATCCAGCTTGCCCAAGACTTCTTTAAGTCAAAGGAGATGAAACTACTTCGCAAAATTGCTGGTGGAGATACACATACCATCATTTATCTCAAAATGATGTTAATTAGCTTGGAAGACGGAGGGCATATTTACTATGATGGACTTGCTGACAATCTAGCTGAAGAAATCGCTCTTGTCATTGATGAGAATGTCGAAGATATTAAAATTACTTTGATTTTCTTGGAGAGCAAGGGCTTGTTGACTAGAAAAAATGATAGGGATTATTTTTTAGAGCAAGTTCCTGAAATGGTAGGAAGTGAAACCGCGAGCACTCGCAGAAGTCGTAAGCACAGAGAATTAACAGCGTTGCATTGCAACACTATTGCAACAACTTGCAACGGAGATATAGATATAGAGAAAGATATAGAGAAAGATATAGATATAGAGAAAGATAAAAATCCAGTCGAGCTCATCGTGGAAGAATATCAATCTCGTATTGCTCCGTTAGATGGAACTCAATTTGAAATCTTGAAAGAGTTCATCACCTTGGACGGCATGGAAGCGAAAGTTGTCCTGAAAGCAATTGGTCTTGCTGCTGACAATGGTAAAAGAAATTTTAGTTATATTAAAGCAATTTTGACGAATTGGAAAAAAGACGGGGTCTTGACGATTGCAGCAGTGGATGAACGTGAGCGTCAATACAGAGAAAGTAAAATCAGTAATCGCCAAGGACAAGCAAAATCTAACGTTCCTGAATGGTCTCAACCTAACTATGTGAATACGACAAGCGAGGAGGACAAGGAAGAGCTTGAAAAACGGAAACGTGAATTACTTGAAAGGCTTGAGAATGGAGGTGGCTGATGTTTATTTTAAAGCATGGGACAAGAGAGGATAAGCCCTTTCTGAGGTCCGCAGTTATTGGTGTGACTGGCTTGGACATTTCATGTTCTGAGGAGAAGAAAGCCTTGCGGTTTGTTTCTCGGGCGGCAGCCTTACAAGTTGGAAAGGCATTGAGGGGTTCCTTTGGGAACTTTTACCCAGTTGAGGTGGAGTGATGTTAGAGCTTTACTTCGTTTACAATGGGCACTGCAAGTTTTACCTTGGGACGTTTGACAATGTCGATGATCTCATTGAGCAGATGAAAGACCATCAATGGGCTTTCTCGGCTATCACTCATCCAAGGTTTCAAAAGCACATTGGTCAGCGGACAACACGATTTGACTATGGTGCGAAGGATTGTTACTATTTAGCAACTTTTTCAGGAGGATAAGAAAATGATTGAACTTATTAAAGAATTTGGAATGGCTATTCTGTGGTTATTTCTCGGCTACTTAGTCGGGGAACGTGCAGCAAGAAAGGAGAAGAAAGATGATCAATAACGTTACATTGGTAGGGCGCTTGACGAAAGACCCTGAATTAAAATATACGCCGTCGAATGTGGCGGTTGCCACCTTTACGCTAGCGGTCAATCGGAATTTCAAGGGAGCAAACGGCGAGCGAGAGGCGGACTTCATCAACTGTATGATGTGGCGCAAGCAGGCGGAGCTATTCGCAGAATGGTGCAAGAAAGGCAATCTGGTCGGTGTGACGGGGCGCATCCAGACAAGGAACTATGAGAATCAGGAGGGGCGCAGGGTCTATCTGACCGAGGTGGTCGCAGATGGTTTTGAGCGACTTGAAAAGCGTGATGATACAGCTAACCGTTCGAACATTGAGGAACAAATGCCAGGCTATGCCCTTGAAGAAGATGATTTTCCGTTTTAGTGTGAGGTAAGAAATATGATTGGAGTAACCTATCAGGAAATTCATCTCTTTGTTGAATTTTTGAAAGAGCAGTATGGGCAAGGGCGTCCAGACTATATTGAAGCCCTGAACGACTTAGACGGTATGGCGGAAGTCTCCTATAGAGAAGCTATTGAAAGATTTTTAGACGATGAAGTACGATAAACAGGTAGTAATCGAAGGACTGAAACGTACAATTGAGCAAAATGAAGAGAAGATAATCGAGTATTCGAAGCCGTGCGATGCACGGAAAAGACGCATTAGAGCGCTGGAGCGCGATTTGTTGAAGAAAAAGAATAAAGAATTAAGGCAGAAAGTAGAGGAGTTGGAAGATGAAACTTAAGGAATTGATTGAGAAATTCGAAGAACGAAAAACAATAATTGGCAATTATCAAGGTTATGCAGTTTGGTGGGAAGATGTTAAAGAAATCTTTGAACAACTAGACGAACCCAAACCGGTCAAAGTTCCGGAGTTTGTGGCGGAAAAAATTGAGTATTTCAAAAAAACTGGTGACTGGGATTTGTTTCAAGCGATGGATTATTTATTTGGAAAAAAAGAAATCAGGGAATGGCTTGAGGATAAAAACAACCAAGAAACATTTGCTCGTGCATGGCTTAACGGCTACGAGGTCGAGGAAGAGAGGCGGTATCGGGTTAAGATTAAAGGGAATATTAAAGAAAATATGTTGGTTTATGGAGAACTTTTGGAAAGGTATTACTTTACAAAAAGCCTTAGTTTAGACAATGCTATATATTCCCACACCCGTAAAGAACTAGAAGAAGCTGGATTCGGCTGGGTGTTCGATTGTCCAGGTATTGAGATTGAGGAGGTGGAGTGATGATTATCAAGAATTACAAATATGATTTTTCGAGTGGCAGAATACGCTACACAATTGATGTAGATGGCTATGAAACAGCTATGGAACATACAAAGACAGAATACGGAAGTGTCCAAAGAAATGATATTGATGATTTCTTAAGTACGGTTGAGGAATACGACTTTCAAGAAGCTGAGATGATTGAAGCATTTGTTGACTTTCAAAATGATTTGCTCTTATATGGAATTGATTTTGAATTGAGAAATGGGGTGGAGTGATGAAGAAAATAACGTTTATCATAGGGTTAGGAGGCGAGCAAATAGAATTCAAAACAGATAGAGATGATTTTATCAATGAATTAAAATTTCGTTATGAAAACAAGCAACTTCTTGAAATCAATCTTGGTCCTGAGATTGTGTTGCTCAATCCCAGCAAGATCTTATTTGTTAAAATCAAGGAGGTAACAGATTGAAACGATTCATAGCTATCTGGATTTTATTGTCTGCCGGATTAAATATCTGGCAGATGGACAGGATTCGAGATTTGGAAGAGAAGAAGCCGATGGTTATCTACAAGGCGGATAACGCAGGCGCTGAGATTTTTGGTAAGGTCGTTGAGAAAGGACGACAGGGGAAGCTATACACGCTTACCATTCGTGACTACGGTGTGTTCGTGGTTACTAAGGATGTGTACGAGAAAGTGAAAGTTGGGGATGAGGTGTTACTCTAATGGACGATATTTTACAAGCTTTAGCAAAAATGCTAAATATGACTGTTGATGAAGTAAGTTCTTTGCTTACAACATTTAAAGGGAATGCACCACAGATTTATGAAATGTTCGTTAAAGAAAAGATGATTTATGATCTCTTCAGTCTTTTTCAAATCATGTCAATTATAATATTTAGTGTTTCTGCAGTAGTTTTAGCAGTTTTAACTCTCATATATTTTACATACGATGGTGGTTTTGTTTATTCCTATGATATACGTACAGGAAAAACCGAGGAAGAAATTAAATTAGAACGCATTGAACGGAAAAGAAAGGACTTAAAAATACCACTAAAAATTAGTTGCATTTCATCAAGCGCAAGCTTGATAACATTAGTTCTTGCAATTGTTTTAAAAGCAACTCTTGCACCTAATTATATATTCATCGTGAATGAAATTTTACCAAGAATAACGAAAAGATAGGAGTTATCATGAACACACTAGAACAAGTCAAACGATGGTTTATAGACCGTGATTTAGAAAATGGTGGACGACTAGACAAGCAGTCTTTGAAATTGAGTGAAGAATTTGGCGAGTTATGTGCTGGCTATCTCAAGAAGAATGAGCAACTGACCAAGGATAGTATCGGAGACTGTACAGTCGTGATTGTCGGTCTGGCCTTGCTGAGCAAAGTGGATGTGGATAGTATTTTTGAAGAGTCGAAGAATGTTAGAAAGAACGATATTATGACATCATTCGCGTACGCAAATACATGTATTAGCAACATTCAAACAGAACAACATCTGAAACTTATGACCTTACGTATAAAATCATTGACTCTATTGATTGGTCATCTAAAATCAATCAGCAATGCACTTGGTTATAGCTTCGAGGAATGTTTTGAACTGGCTTACCAAGAAATCAAAGATCGCAAGGGTCGTTGGATTGATGGCAGCTTTGTGAAGGAGGAGGATTTGGCATGACACCAAAATTTAGAGTGTGGGATAGCGTAGAAAAGAAATTCGTAGAACATTTTTTTATCACAGATAACGGCTTGATTTGCAACATGGAAAAACCAACATCGGACTCCAAACTTCTTATTCCTATCGAAAAGTCAGAATTGATCCTCATGCAATCAACAGGACTCAAGGATAAGAACGGGGTGGAGATTTTCGAGGGGGATGTGGTTTCTAGGAATAGTGGAATGCCCAGCGTAGTCAAATTTGGTAAATGGATTTATGAGGAAGATTTTGGATATAAAATAAAAAATATCGGGTTTCACCTTAATTCTAGTTGTGATGATGATGAATGGTTTCAAGCTATGGACTATGAAGATATTCGCAAGAATTATGAAGTCATTGGCAATATCTACGAAAACCCAGAACTTTTGGAGGATAAGGAATGAACCCAGAAATAATTGACAACATCAACAAACCAAGCCACTACCAAGGTGCAAACGGTCTTGAAGATCTGAAGAAGGCACGTAAGAACCTTGATTGGCTGATTGAGGAGATGGAAAAAGAAGGAAGGTGACGAAACATCAAAGAGCTATTTTTGAATTTACTGGATTGTCGAGAAGTGATTGATATTCCAAGATTGTTGTTTGAAGAATTATTGTCAGAGCGACAAGATGAAATATTGAGACGAGTAGATGAAGAATATACAGACAAAACAATTGATCTATTCAGAGATTTCTTTCAAGAAGAGCAAGCTGATCGGAAAAGTTTGAAACAGGATTATACGCCTGATGGAATTAGTGAACTAGTTAGTAAGTTGACTCCTTCGGGAAATAACTTGCTTGATGTCTGTGCTGGAACAGGAACTTTGACAATTTCTTATCTTGCACGACATAAAGCAGATTTTGTACGTTGCGAAGAATTTTCAAGTAGAGTTATTCCATTTCTGCTGCTAAATCTAGCTCTGAGAAATCAAGAGAGTGAGGTCGTCCATAAAGATGTTTTGACAGGCGAAATCTTTGGAATTTATCAAATTAAAAAAGGAGAAGAGTATGGAGTTATAAGTAAAAAAGAACAAACTGAAGCAATAATGTTCGATGTGGTTGTCATGAATCCGCCTTACGGAATGTCATGGAATCCTCCACAAAACGATGTGAGATTTAATGATCTTGGAGTTGCACCAAAAGTTAACTCCGATTATGCATTTCTCTTACATGGATTTCATTATTTAAAACAAGAAGGAAAACTTTTTGCAATTATGGCTCAGGGAATTTTATTCAGAGATAAGGCTGAAAAAGAAATTAGAAAAAATTTGGTAAAAAATGGATATGTAAATAAGATTGTTACACTTCCTGAAAAGTTATTTCTTGCCACTTCTATTCCTGTCGTCGTTATAGAACTGAATAGAACGAGAAATGAAGATGTGTATTTTTTAGATGCAAGTGACGATGTACAAGTTAGACCAAAACAAAATATAATATTACCTGAACATATTGAAAAGATCGTAACTCTCGCTAAAGATAGATTAGTCGTGAAAAAGAAATCAGAGTTAGTAACGATTGATGAGATAAAAGAAAATGATTGGACACTTCAAAATAATACTTATATTGATACTTATGAACCGCCAGTTATTCCAAAAAGCGACGAAGTGATGGAAAAATTGCTTACAGCTATATCAGAAACAAGAAAAGCTGAAGATGAATTTTTACAATTCTTCAAAAAAGATTTAGATAATTTTATAAAACTTACAGAAGAAGAATATCCCGATCGCTTAGATGTGACTGAAAAACGATTAGAACCAATACAGGAGCAGTTAGAGTTATGGTAAAGAGAACTAAAAACATTACGGAGGTTGCTCACTTTGAGAGAGCTAATGAGAGAAAAATATATCGTAAAGGTGCTACGTTGATTCAGGTTTCTGCAACGAAAGGAGAGATCCTGCGGTTGGAAGAAGACGGGGTTGTCTCACATAAATATGTCGTCGTTGAAAGCAAAGACCAAATTTTACCAGATTATTTATTTTTCGCAATAAAGCACGCTTTCCCTCCGTTTTTTCATAAATGGAAGACAGGTCTGAATTTGCAGGTTTCAAATATTGCGAAATTGGAAATCCGTTTCGACGATGACCTTGAAGTTCAAAAACAGTTCGTTCAAGAAATTCAAGCTATTTTAAAATTAAAAAAAGCTTACGAGGAAGAAATTAAAGCGTATGAAGACATCAAGAAAGATATGTTTACAATATTTTTTAATTGAGGCGAAAAGGTATGAATGAGTATGCTCTTTACAAAGGTGAAAAGTTCATTACTTGCGGGACAGTTAAGCAAATAAGTAGAGAACTTGGGATAACTGAACAAACAGTTAGATTTTATGGAACAAAGACGAGTAAGAATAGATATCCGAATGGCAGAGTTTTGGTAAAAATAGGAGAGGTGGATGATGAATAGAGAAAACAAAAAATTCCCAGAACAATTACGGATGTGGCGGAAATCAAGGCGATTGACACAAACACAAGCTGGGAAAGTGCTCTGTGTTTCAGCAAACACGATTGGTAGTTGGGAAAGAGGCAAGGTGCCGCCTGAACGTTTTAGAAAACGAATAGCTGAAGAGTTAGGAGTTGAGGAATCAATTTTATTCGATATAGTCCCCAAAGAGTTCAATACCATTTTGAAAACAAAACGGCTAGAGCGTGGACTGACTCAGAAAGAGTTAAGCGATAAGTTAGGCTATTCCGTTTCAACAATCAATAATTGGGAGAACGGTGCAAGTATTTCAGAGTTTGCCATCGAAGATATCTGTACGTTTTTTGGGATTGAGATCCAAGAAAGGAAATAAGACTCAATGAACAAAAGAATTAAGAAGAAGATAGCTAAACGGCAGATACAAGAAAAGCAAAAAGAATTAGAAAAACAACTACGGAAATTAAGTACTGAAGAAATTGAAGCTATAGCTAAAATGATTAACCAGGCATTTTCTAATATTCGAAAGACTTTCTCTCAAATGTTTGATAACTTGTTTACATTTTTTAAAAACTTGGAGGTGGAAATTGAAAAAATTGAGCGACGAAGAACTCAAAACGTTAGACAGAGAACTTTTCAAATTTCAAAACATTCAACGCACAATAGATTTAAGAAGGCTAGAATTAGAAACCAGAAATCCAGATGCTCAAAGTGGACCTACTGTAGGAATAAGCAAACCTACCGAAACTATCGCAATCAGAATCGCGGATGATCCGACTTTAAAATTTCTTGAAGGATTAAAAGGGATTATTAACAAACTCTTGAGTAATCTAGTGGATGAGGATATGGAGATCTTTAATCTACGCTGGAGATACCCTCAACTGAGATGGGAAGAAATAGCAGAACAAAAATTCATGAGCAAAGCTACAATCTATCGACGTAGAAGGATTATCTTAGAACAGTACGCTATTTTGAAAGGTGAGTTGTAAATAAGATTGAGACAAAAGACATCTTGAAGTCTCACAAAAAAAGGTCTATTATGATAGCATGAACTTCTGAAACAAAAACACAAATCACATGTTGGAGTCATCCTATTTTTTCCAGAAAAGTTGTTTAACAGAGGAACATCATGAGTCAGCAACCAGCTGGCTTTTTGTTTTGTAGAAAGGAGGCAGTTATGGAATTTGTATCACCGATAAAAGAGAACGATGATATACAAGCTATGAAAGATTATCTCAGAGAATGGAATGAGATGTATTATATGCTATTCATCACAGGTCTGAATACTGGATTGAGAGTTGGAGATATCCTCACTTTAAAAGTTAAAGATGTTCAAGGCTGGCACATCAAGCTGAGAGAACGGAAGACTGGCAAGCAGATAACAAGGCGGATGACAAAAGAACTCAAGAAAGAAATGAGAAGATATGTCGAAGATAAACCATTCCATCATTTTCTATTCAAGAGTAGGCAAGGGAAAAATAAAGCAATCACTCGTGAGAGAGCCTATCAAATTATTCACGAGGCTGCTGAAGAGCTTGGCATTGATAATGTCGGCACACATACAATGCGCAAGACATTCGGCTATAAATATTACAACAAGACAAAGGACGTAGGAACATTACAGAAAATGTTCAATCACTCATCGCCTGCAATCACATTGAGATACATAGGGATAGAACAAGCAGAGCTTGATGATGCACTACGGAACTTTGTCATTTAATTTTTTTAGATATTACTTTCACATAATGAGTTAAGCATAAACCGAAAAAATGAAACACTTTAAAATCCATGATTAACAAGGGTTTGAGATTTAGAGTGAGTTTAACAAAATATAAGATATGTGAAAGTGAGGGATAAAATTGGTATAGATGGAGGAGAGGAATATGTTACTCATAGGATATTTAGTTTGTTATTTTATCGCATTGATGTTTTTGAAAATTGTTTTCGATTGGACAAAAGAAGACATAGGGAAAATATTTAAACATGGATTGATTTTTCTATTTCTGCCTTTAGTATTTATTGGAGCTCTCGTATATGATTTTGTAGACAAAAGATGAGACAAAAGACATCTTGAAGTCTCGCAAAAAAAGGTTTATTATGGTAGCATAGATTTCTTGTATGAGATGGGATAGGTCAAGAGCCTGTCCTTTTGTTTTACAAAGGAGTATATATCATGTACAACAAACCAGTCAGACAGAGCTTGAAGACAAGGAAGTGGTACAAGTTTCGTGACAAGGTCATGAGACAACACGATTACCTTTGCCAAGAAAGTCTAAGATACGGGCAGTCAGTTCCAGCTGAAATGGTTCATCATATTTACCCAGTATCTGAGTATCCAGAGTTGGAGTATGTATCTTGGAATTGTTTGCCGCTGGCCAACCGCAAACATAATACGTTCCATGACCGCAACAACGATAAGATAATCGGAAATGGAATTTATTGGCAGAAGAAAAGAAAAAAAGAATTTTTAAATTTTTTCAAAAACAAAAATGAAAAATGAAAAAAATTTTTTATCCCCCCCACTTCAAAAAATTTTTTTCGAAGCCTCTGAGAACCGGTGAAGGGAACTTTTTCCAAGTCGGGAGGCTTCAAACAAAAAGGGGATAAAAACTAAGCGATTTTGACGAAAGGAGGTAGTTTTTGGCTAAACCAATTACAGCGAAGTCAATTAAGTCAAAAGTGGTCAAGCAGATGAAAGACTTGGGCACTTATCGTAAAGAGTTCGAAATGATCATTGACATTTTTGCAGGTATGTTATACCAGTATCAGAAACTTGCTCAAGATTATGCTGACATGGGTTATCCAGTAACAGACACCTACGTCAATAAAGCTGGTGCTGAAAATGAGCGCAAAGTTCCAATCTTGACAGCAATGGAAATTTTGAGGAAAGACATTCTCAGCTACTCTAATCAGCTGATGATGAATCCGAAATCTCTCGGTGAGGTAGTAGAACAAGAGGGTGAGTCAGTTCTTACTGAAGTCCTGAAGTTCAAGAACGAAATCAAGAAGAAGCGAGTGACTGGCAATGGGTAATCTTGATAAAGCAAAAGAATACGCTCAACACGTCTTAACTCACCGAGAAGAACATTGCGAAGAGAACATTCTTGCTGCTGAACGTTTTTTCCGTGATTTAGAAAATCCTGCTTTTGAGATGGATGTGGATATGGTGGATTTTGTCATTCACTTTATCGAAAACGTGATAGTTCACCAACAGGGCGATGATATGTTTGCGGTGTCTATCCGTAACAAGCCATTACTCTTGCAACCTTGGCAACACTTTGTAGTTGTGAACCTGTTTGGGTTTTACTATAAGGGGACGAATGAGCGCAGGTTCAAAGAAGCGCTTATTATGCTTGCTCGGAAGAATGGCAAGACCTCGTTTACTGCTGCAATTGCACTTGCTTATCAGATTCTGGACACGGATAGCGGTTCAAAATGCTATATCGTTGCTAACTCAGTCAAGCAAGCGATGGAAGCTTTTGGTTTTTTAAGATTCAATGTTGAACGCTGGAACGATAAGAACATTCGTATCAAGGATAATAACCAGGAACACTCTATTACTGCTAATTTTGGTGATGAGGGTTCTTTCTTTATCCAAGCTCTAGCGAATGATGAGAGCCGTCTGGACTCTTTGAATGGGAATGTTATCATCTTGGACGAAGCTCACACAATGAGGAACAGTAAGAAGCATGGTCTTATGAAAAAAACAATGTCGGCATACCGTAACAGTATGCTTTTTGTTATCTCTACAGCTGGGGATATTCCTACTGGGTTCCTTGCTAACCGTCTGAAATACTGTCAAAAGGTGCTCAAGCAATTGGTCACTGATGATTCATTTTTCATCTTCATCTGCAAGGCTAATCAATCTGCTGATGGTGATGTAGTGGACTATCTGGACGAGAACATCCTCAAGATGGCTAATCCGTCATGGGGTGTCACGGTTTCGCTCAAGGCTCTCAAGGAAGAAGCAGAGCAGGCTATGAATGATCCTCAGACTCGAAACGAGTTTTTCAATAAGACCCTGAATATCTTCACTAACTCTATGAACGCTTATTTTAATCCTGATGAGTTCATTGCGTCGGATAGTTGCTACGATTGGAGTTTAGAAGAGCTGGCACGCTTGCCGATTCGTTGGTATGGTGGTGCGGACTTGTCAAGATTACATGACTTAACAGCAGCTGCTCTCTACGGTGTCTATCATGATGGTGAAAAAGATATTGATATCTGTATCACACATGCTTTCTTTCCTCGGATTAACGCTCAGAAGAAGGCTAACGATGATGGGATTCCACTTTTTGGGTGGAAGTCCGATGGTTGGTTGACGATGAGCAACACTCCAACGGTTCTCTATGATGATATCGTCAAATGGTTCATCAGTATGCGTGAGCGTGGATTTAAAATCCAAGCTGTGGGGATGGATAGGAAGTTTGGTCGTGAGTTTTTAGCCAAGATGAAAAAGGCTAAGTTTAAGATGATTGACCAGCCTCAGTTGTTCTATCTGAAATCCGAGGGGTTCAGGCGGATTGAGTTCAAAGTCAAGAACAAGGAATTTTACTATCTTCATTCTGACGCTTATGAATACTGTGTGAGCAATGTTAGAGCAATTGAAAAGGTGGATGACGCTGTGCAATATGAAAAATTAGACGGAGACGGTGGTACTGCAAGGATTGACTTGTTTGATGCCAGCGTCTTTGCTTGTATACAGGCTCTTGCTAATCTTGGTAAGGGTGGCGATGTGATGAGATTCTTTGATTAGAGAGAAAGGAGGTGAGGAAACATGGGTATTTTTGATAAGATTTGGAAACGAAACAAGCCAAGTAAACCAATCAATATGCTGAGTCATTCAGATTTAGGGCTGTCAAACTTGATGGATTCTTATGTACCTTTGGCTAGAAATCCAGATGTGGTGACAGCGGTTAATAAGATTGCTGATTTGGTCTCTAATATGACCATCCATCTGATGGAGAATACAGATAAAGGTGATATCAGAATCCGTGATGGGCTTGCTAGAAAGATTGACATCAATCCGTGTGAACACATGACAAGGAAGTCATGGATTTTCAAGATTGTGCGCGATTTGCTTTTGTACGGCGATGGAAATTCTGTCTTACATGTGGAATATGAACCTGTTACGGATTATATTTCCAATCTAAGACCATTTCCGATGAGAGAAGTTTCGTTCCAAACAGATAAGGATTCCTATGTAATCTCATTTAGGGGTGAAGAGTATTCCCCTGATGAAGTAGTTCACTTTGTCATCAATCCAGATCCAGATATTCCATACATTGGTACTGGTTTTAGGGTGACGTTGACAGATGTGGTTCAAAGTTTGAATATGGCTACCAAGACTAAAAAAAGCTTCATGAACGGTAAGAACATTCCTAGTCTTATCGTCAAGGTTGACTCGTCTAGTGCTGAACTAGATTCGGAGCAAGGGCGTGAGCGTATCGCTGAGAAGTATTTAAGTACTAGCAGGGTTGGAGCTCCATGGATTGTTCCAGAGGCATTGCTGGACATCCAGCAGGTAAAACCGCTTAGTCTAACGGATATCGCTTTAAACGATTCTGTGGAATTAGATAAAAGAACCGTTGCAGGGCTATTAGGAGTACCTGCTTTTATTTTGGGCGTGGGAGAGTTCAACAAGACAGAGTATAACAACTTTGTAAATACGACTGTCATGAGTATCGCTACTACCATAACCCAAACTCTAACAAGGGACTTGTTGGTATCCAGCAATCGTTATTTTAAACTAAATCCTCGTTCACTCTTCTCTTACAACATTACGGAGTTGTCTGCTGTTGCTCAACAAATGGCAAACAGTGCTGCCATGCGTCGGAATGAGTGGAGGGATTGGCTAGGGATGGCTCCTGATCCTGAGATGGAAGAGTTGATTGTTCTTGAAAACTTTCTCCCTCAGGAGAAACTAGGAGATCAAAATAAATTGAAAGGAGGTGAGGAAGAGAATGCAGAAACGGAATAGTTATCGTGCCACTCAATTTCAAACTAGGGAAGAAGACTCTGGTGATTTGATTTTGAGTGGCTACTTTATCAAGTTTGACGAGGAGACGGAATTGTGGTCAGGCTACCGTGAAGTTATCAAGCGTGCTGGAGTTGAGAAAGCCATCAAAGACGCTGATATCAGAGCTTTATTTAACCACG
This sequence comes from Streptococcus sp. 68, assembly GCF_013277415.1. GTDB lineage: Bacteria > Bacillota > Bacilli > Lactobacillales > Streptococcaceae > Streptococcus. Next base: position 21,657 of record NZ_VMMX01000011.1, read on the forward strand.
ATGATAGTCTTGTTCTCGGTCGAACAGGTAACGGAACTCTGACACTGGGTGTTGATGATGTTGGTCTTTTTGGGGACATCATCATTAACAAGGATGATCCTCAAGCGGTTGGAGCCTATGCCCGTGTCAAGCGTGGAGATGTTATCGGATGTAGCTTTGGCTTTATCCCGATAAAAATCGAAACAGAGGAACGTGAAGATGGTTCGTATCTGGACACTGTCTTAGAACTAGAAATCTTTGAAGTGAGCCCATGTACTTTCCCAGCCTATCCGCAAACGGAAATTGCTGCACGACAAAAAGACTTCGAAAGTCAGAGCCGTGCGAATCGTGAAGCGCTAGATAAGCGCAAGAAAGAAATTAAGGAGAAATTTAAGCTATGAATAAGGCGTTAATCTTTGGTGCTCGTATGAGAGCAAAAGCAACTAAGGTAGTTGAGTTGGAAGAAACAATTGAAGAGTTGAAGAAACGTTCAGCTGTTGAATTAGAAAAGTTGGACCGTGCTGAAACCGAGGAAGAAGTTTCAGCAGTTGAAAAGACTGTAGACGGTCTTCAAAAGGAAATTGAAGAAAAAGAAACTGAAAAAGTACAGCTTGAAAACGAGATTGATGAGTTAGATAAACAAATCGAAGAGCAAAATCGTAAAGCACCGACTCCGGGGAAAATGGAAGAACGAGGAGGAAAGACATTGGGACAACGTGAAGCATTTAATCATTACCTACGAACAAAAGAAGCGCGTGCTGATGGTTTTAAATCTACTGAAGGTGAAGCTATCATTCCAGTTGATTTGATGCCACCGAGAGAAGCAAAACAAGACCAGACTGACTTGATTTCATTGGTAAATGTAGTCAAGGTTAAAAACGCTAGTGGTAAATGGACCTTGGTTAAATTGACAGATCAAACAATGAATACCGTTGAAGAACTGGAAGAAAATCCATCTCTGGCCAAACCAAGCTTTACAAAAGTAAACTATGATATTAAAACACGTCGTGGGCATTTGCCTGTGTCTCAAGAATTGATTGATGACGCTGACTACGATGTCATGGGATTGGTTGCCAAACAAGCTAAAAACCAAGAACGTATCACTAAGAATAAAGAAATCGCTAAAGTTCTCAAGACAGCTACAGCTAAAAACGCAACTGGTTTGGACGGTTTGAAAGATATTCTCAATGTGGAATTGAAACCGTACTACGATGCAACTATTGTATGTACCCAATCGATGTTCGCTGCTCTTGATAAAATCAAGGACAAGGACGGTCGCTACATGCTTCAAACAGATATCACATCTCCGACTGGATACAAGTTTGCAGGTCGTGTTATTGTTGTATATCCTGACGATATTATCGGGGGAAGTACGGGAGACATGAAAGCCTTTATTGGAGATATTGGAGAATTTGCGACATTGTTTGACCGTGCTCAGACTACTGTCAAATGGCAAGATGATAAAATCTACGGTCAGTATTTGGCAACTGCTAATCGTTTTGATGTAGTCAAGGTAGATAGCGATGCAGGATTTTATGTGACCTATACAGATGCTGTTTTGTAAGGAGGTAGTAAATGGTATATAAGGTAATCCGTCCTTTTAAGGACTTACGAGACCCAAAGAAACATTGCTATAAGGTTGGGGATAATTACCCTAGAGCTAAGCACAAACTTGATAAAGAGTTTGCGGAGACTCTGCTAAATGGGGCAAATAGTGCAGGATCTATCTTTTTGATGAATGTAGAAGATAAGGATATGTCGAAAGATGACACATTAACTACAGAAGTAGAAAAGGAAGAAGCAAAGGTAGTAGATGGGAAACCTGAAGAGGGAGACGAGGAGTAGTTATGGACAATGCTCAATTATTAGAATTGCTTAGGCTAAAATTGGGTATAGCAACAAAACTACGCGATAAGCCCTTGGAGAAAATCATCGAAGCTGTCAAAACAGAACTAGAAGATAACTTAGGAGTTCTACTTGACTTAGACAGCCCAGAAGACCAAATGTTTGTAGTTGATTTTGCAGCCTTTCGCTATGAGGGTGGGGTGGATATGCCACGCCACCTTTTATGGCGATTGCATAATTTGAAATTGAGGTAAGTCATGGCGTGGAACAATGAAATTACACTAATTTCTAAGATTAAAACAGGACTAGATAAATTACACCAACCTCTATTTGAAGAAAAGCGGTTGACTATTTTATGTCGCAAGCGTTCCATTACTCGTTCTGAATTTTATCAGGCTAGCCAGGTTGGACTTAGACCAAGCCTTATCCTTGATATTCATAGTTTTGAGTATAACAACGAGGAAGAAGCGGAATTTAATGGGAAACGGTATCGTATTCTTAAGACATTTCCGATTGGTTTAGAAATTCTGGAGCTGACCTTGATGGAGGAATTGCCATGAGTTTAACAGGTGACTTATCAGCAGAAATCGCTAAAGCTTTAAGTGAATACTCAGCTGAGATAGAAGACAAGATTGACCTGATTGCTGAGGACGTTGTAAACGAAGCCGTTACGGAATTAAAAACGACGAGTCCAAAACGTCATGGAAAGTATGCTAGAAATTGGCGTTTCAAGAAAAATGCTAAGGGGTCATACGTCATCTACAACGCAGCTCCAACATATCGTTTAACTCACTTACTGGAAAATGGGCATGCTTTGAGGAATGGCGGTCGTAGTCAGGCATTTCCACACATTAAACCTGTTGAGGAGAAAGTTAAAGAAAACTTTGAGAAGCGAATCAAGGAGATTGGGAAATGAGGCTATCAGACTTTGCTGCTATTTTGGAACAGGCAAACTTGCCTGTCACCTATCGTGCATTTGAAACTGGACACGTTCCTCAAACACCTTACCTTATCTACTTTGAATCACATCCAGATATCAAGAGAGCAGACGACGAACAGAAATACCAGATTAAATCTGTGACTGTAGAGCTTATCTTTGAACGTAAAGACGAAGATTTGGAAGAGAGCTTGGAAGAGTTGTTGTCTAAACATCAACTTGTTTTTGAGGTATCAGAAGAAAGCTATATCCCGACAGAAAGACTATCTGTCAAGCCTTATACTGTTTATTTGTACTAAAGGAGAAGAAGATGACAAAAACAGAAAATAAAGTAACCTTTGGATTGAAAAACGTGCATATCGCACCAATCGAAAGCATCAACAGTGAAACACAAATCATTAGCTACGGGCAAATTTTCCGTTTCCCTGGAGCTATGAACTTGGAGTTAGAGCCAAAAGGAGAATCGAAAGCAATCCCAGCAGACGACGTGGACTACCACTTCATGAACTCAAATGAAGGGTATGAAGGAAAATTGAAAGTACCGCATATCACGGAAGAGTTTGCGACGAAAATCCTAGGAGAAATCAAGGATGAGCAAACAGGAGTATTGACTGAAAAAGGCGATGCTTCAACTAAACCGTTTGCTATTATGTTTGAATTTTCAGGAGATAAAAATAAGACTCGCTACGTTCTCTACTACTGCTCTGCTAGTCGTCCATCAAACGGCTCTGGTACTAAGAGTGGAACAACTGTCAATGAACGCGAACTTAGCTTTAAGGGTTCACCACGTCCTCTTGATAGCGTCGTGAAACGTTCGATTACGTCAGCTGACAAAAAAGAAGTGTATGACGCTTGGTTTACTAGCGTTTATGAGCCAACATCTCTAGGGTAAGGAGTAAAGAATGCGTCGAAGTATTAAAATCAGCAATAAGCGCTATGAGCTTGCAACAAATGCCTATACTCCAATTGCTTACAAGAATGAGTTTGGGCAGGATTTTTTCAAGGACCTTTTAGGGCTATTGAAAAATAAACAATTGGTAGCTCAATTGAATCAATTAGAAAAAGGTAATGATTTGGTAGCGGAAAGCGTCAACCTATCTCTTTTAGAAGATTTTGATATTACCTTTTTCTATCGTCTATTTTGGGTATTTGCTAAATCTGGCAATCCTAAAATTAAACCGTTTGATGATTTCTTTATGGAGATGGAAGAATTTCCTCTTGACGAAGTTTGTCCGCTAATGATGGAAATGTTGAATACGGTACTGCAGACAAAAAAGAAACAGACACATCAGAAACAGCAAGCGAAGAAGCCTTCACGGTAGAATCCTATCTATCTTGTTGCAAGGAAACTGGCTTATCTATCGATGATCTCAAGCACATTTCCATTGGGATGGCTTTAGATTATCAGACAGATTATGTCAATTTGCGTAGCGAAAATAAAACGGGTAGTCGGAAGGCTACCCAAGCTGATTTTGATGCATTTTAGAGAAAAAGCGAGTGCTGAGAGAGCGATTGTGAGGACAAGTTCCTTTAGTTGGCTAGTGTTCTGGTCATAGAAAACCTCTCAGCGCTCCTTATTTTTTAAGGAAAGGAGGAAATATGGCAGGAAATATCAAAGGGATAAAAATTGAAATTGATGGCGATACCCAGCCCTTACAAAAAGCGTTAAAAGGTGTCAATCAAGAATCTGCTAACGCAACAAAAGAGCTGAAACAGATTGATAAGGCTTTAAAGTTTGATACTGGGAATGTTACTTTATTAACCCAAAAACAAGAAGTCTTACAGAAGCAAGTTGGAACCACTCGGGAAAAACTAGAAACCTTAAGACAAGCTCAATCTCAAGTTGAAGAACAGTTCAAAAAAGGAGATATTGGCGCAGATCAGTATCGTGCTTTCCAGCGTGAAGTAGAAGTGACTCAAAATGTCTTAAAAGGATATGAGGGAAAACTAGCTAGTGTCAATCAAGCTCTTGAGGGTAATGGGAATGCAACCAAGAATAACCAAACCCAACTGAAAGAATTGCAGAATGAGCAAAAACTACTTGCCAGTGAATCTGAAAAAGTTGTCAGTTCATTTAAACTGCAGGAAAGCCAGATGGGTGCCAACGCTAGCGAAGCTGATAAGTTGGCATTGGCTGAAAAGAAGATTGGTGCACAGTCTGAAATTGTCTCTCGTCAAATTGAAAACCTTGAAAAGCAGTTAGAAATCACTAAAAAAGAATATGGTGAAAACTCAGCCGAAGCTAACAAGATGGAATCAGAGCTGAATAATGCCAAGACTGCTTTTAACAATCTCAACGATGAGATGAAGGGGACTAAGTCTGTAGCGGATAGCGCACAAGAAAGCTTGGGTGAGATAGCTAAAGCTGCAAGAGCTGAACTACTCCAACAGTTTAGTGAGAAGTTGGGTGATATTTCAGAAAAACTTGTTGACGTTGGGAAAGAAGCTATTGAAGCTGCTGCTTCAATGCAAGCAAGTAATGCCCAATTTAGTACAGTTTTTGGGGATGTGGAAGGTCAAGCTAGAGAGGCTCTTAATAATATTGGGAAAGAAATGTCTATTGTACCAGAACGATTACAAGGAAGTTTCACCCAAATGGCCTCCTTTGCAAAAACATCTGGTTTAGATACAGCTCAAGCCTTAGATTTATCTACTAGGGCAACTAAGGCAGCGGCAGATGGTGCTGCTTTTTACGACAAATCTATTGAAAGTGTTACTGAGAGCCTTCAATCATTTCTTAAAGGAAATTTTGCCAACGATGCGGCTTTGGGGATATCTGCAACAGAAACAACTCGTAATGCGGCAGCAAACAAACTATATGGCAAGTCATTCAAGGATTTGAGTGAAGCACAAAAGCAATTGACTTTGCTTCAAATGGTTGAAGATGGAAATGAACTTTCTGGAGCACTTGGTCAAGCTGCAAGAGAATCTGACGGCTTAGAAAACGTCATGGGAAATCTAAAACAATCTGGGACTAATGCCTTGGCTGCATTAGGTCAGCCTCTTTTGGAAATGTTGATTCCTGTTTTTCAAGCTTTAGGAGATATCATAAAAGGTGTGGCAGATTGGTTTGGTACTTTGCCTGGCCCGATTAAAGAATTTATAGTAATCATAGGAGCTGTAGTTACCGCAGTAGGAGTTTTAGCACCGATATTCTTGACCATGCAGGCCGCCGCAACAGCTCTTGGACTTTCAATAGGAGGCATGATTACCGCCGCCTTACCAATCATTGCTACAGCAGCCGCAATAGCAGCAGCAGTGGCAGCGGTCGTTGTCATTTTAAAATACTTATGGGAAACGAATGAAGGATTCCGCAACGCTGTCACAGCTGTGTGGGAGGCTATTTCATCTGTCATCAATACTGTTGTAGGTGAAATTTCAAACTTCATCATGAGTATTTTTGGCACCGTTGTAACATGGTGGGCTGAAAACCAAGAGCTAATCCGTTCTATTACGGACGCAGTCTGGACTGGCCTTTCCGCTATCATTAGCGCTGCTATGACTGTTCTAGGTCCACTTATAGAAGGAGGATGGAACACCATTCAGACTATCACGTCTACAGTTTGGGAAGTGATTAAAACGGTAGTTGAAACAGCTATCAACGTTGTTTTGGGTATTATCAAGGCAGTGATGCAGATCCTTACTGGTGACTGGTCGGGCGCTTGGGAAACCATCAAGAGTGTTGGAGAAACAATCTGGAATGGGATTGCAAGTGTCATTGGGACTATCTTTAATGGCATAGCGCAGGTATTGTCTAACATCTGGAACACCATCTCAACGGTTGCTTCAAATGTTTGGAACGGCATCAAGTCCACTCTTTCAGGAATATTTGATGGTATTTCAAGCTCAGTCTCAAGTGTCTTTAACGGTATAAGAGATACGATTAGCAACATTTGGAATGGTATCAAGTCAACTGCAAGCAGTGTCTGGAATGGCATTAAAGATACAATCGGCAATGCTATTAACGGGGCTAAGGATTTAGTTGGTCGTGCAATTGAAGCTATTAAGGGATTCTTTAACTTTGAATTTAGATGGCCTCATATCCCTCTACCACACTTTAGTATTTCAGGCTCTCTCAACCCAGTTGACTGGTTGAGTAATGGGTTGCCAAGTATTGGCGTAGAGTGGTATGCCAAGGGCGGTATCTTGACCAAGCCGACTGTTTTCGGTTCAAATGGAAATAGCTTGATGGTTGGTGGAGAAGCTGGAAATGAGGCTGTCTTACCACTGAACGAAAGAACCTTGGGAGCTATCGGTCGTGGAATCGCTCAAACAATGGGAGGTCTGTCTCCTGTTATCAATGTCAGCATTAGTGGAAATAACATCAGTGAAGAGATGGATATCAATCGTATTGCTGACGTTGTCGCTCAAAAGATTGCGGATGAACTGCAAAGGAAAACACAACTTAGAGGAGGAATTGCATGATCAAACATAATGAATTAGTGATTGATGGTGTAGCCACCTCCTCTTTTCCTTTTGACGTCATTGTAGAAGAAGCGCCATCCATCGTGATTGCCAATAGTAAGACAAAACTATGGGAGCATGACGGGATTAGCGGAGCCATCCTACAAACCAATCATCATAGAGGGATGGTTGAGAAATCCTACACACTTCACTTAGTCAAACCAAAAGAAGAGGACTTGAACCGTTTCTTGGCTCTCTTTGCCAGAGAGAACTTTTGGCTTGAAAGCGAACGTGTCAAGACTACTAAGATGTGGTGTTACAAGGTAAAGATTTCTGAGACTACTAGAAATCGTGCAGGATATTATGCGCTCAAAGTCACATTTGAGTGTCATCCTACAAAATTTTTCAAAGTCACAGACAATCAGACCTTTTCAAGAAGCGGAACTTTAAGAACCAAGGGCTCTGCTTTAGCTTTCCCGACAATTACCTTAACTGGTCAAAGTACGACAGAGGTTAGTTTCACAGTGGACAGGCAGGTCATTCGCTTAGAAAGACTGTCTGGAAGAGCTATCATGGTAAATAACCCTAACAATCCTAGTTTCTTGGACGGAACAGGTTCCAGAATTAAGTGGACAGGGGATTTTATCACGATTGACCCTATCAAGAAACAAGATGTTGGGATTGTCTTGGGTGCTGGTATTAGTTCCATGACGATTGAGACAGTTTGGGGGTGGGCGTAATGTTATATTTGCTTGAAAGTGATACTCGTAATGTTAAATGGAACGGTATTCCACTGCATGAAGCGACTTCAGCAGTCATAAAAGAGCAAATGAACGGGGATTTCATCCTTACTGTTCGCTACCCTATCACGGACTCTGAGATTTATCAGCTTTTCCGTGAGGATATGTTGATAAAGGCGCCAGCGCCTGTGATTGGACCTCAGCTGTTCCGTATCAAGAAGCCAGTAGAGAATGATGATCATTTAGAAATCACTGCTTATCATATCACTGATGATGTCATGCAGCGGTCTATCAATCCTCTGTCTGTCAACAAGCAGAGTTGTTGGCAGGCTCTTTCTCAATTGGTACAAGTTGCTAAGTCTCCTATCAATGATTTTTCATTTACCAGTGATATCACGGACAGGCGCACCATAAACACGAAAGAAGTAGAAACACTCTACAGCGTGTTAATGGATGGCGCTCACTCAATTGTGGGAACATGGGAAGGAGAGATGGTTCGGGATAATTTCGCTATCTCAATCAAGCGAAATAGAGGAGAGGACAGAGGTGTTATCATCTCTACTCACAAAAACTTAAAATCCTATCAACGAACCAAAAACTCACAAAATGTTATTACTCGGATCCATGCCAAGTCTACTTTTAAGGCAGAAGGAGCCGAAGAAGACACAACGATTGCCGTAACGGTTGATAGTCCCTTAATTGGTGCCTACCCTTACATCAACGAAAGAAGTTATACCAATAATAACATTCAGACCGTTGATGAGTTGACAAAGTGGGCTAGCGCTAAATTTACTAACGAACACATAGATAAGGCTACAGATGCCATCAAGATTGAAGCCTATGAACTTGATGGGCAAACTGTTCACATGGGCGATACAGTAAACCTGAAAAGTTATAAGCACAATGTAGACGTTTATAAGAAAGCAATTGCCTATGAGTATGACTGTTTAGCAAACAACGGCCAAGGAGCCTATCTGACCATTACCTTTGACGATAAAGTGAAATCAGGAGGAAATGGTGGCGGAGTATCAGCAGTAGCAAATGCAATCTTGGACAAACAAGAGACACAATTTGACATTATGCTTGAGCGTGCGATCGCAAACGCTGACCGTGCTTTTGATGCTGAATTTGCCAAGCGTGAGAAAGCTATCACGGATGCCATCGAGCAGTACAAGGCTAAGGCGGAAGAATTTGGCGCTAAAATCCACGAGGAAATGGAGAAAGAGCGTCCTGAGTTCGTGAAGCGGATTCGTGAGGAATTGATGAGTGGCGCTGACTCAATCGCTGAACTCAGCAAGAAATTGGAGCAGGTCAGTGAAACTGCAAGGGTCAATGCTAGCCTGATTGGCGGTGACGGGAATACCCAGTACAACAAGAATCGCCTCAAAGGTGGCACGGCTAAGAAAATTAGCTATGGAACGGATTTCGTAGAGGTCGGACACAATGGAGAGGGTTTTGAACTAGGGAAGCAGTACGTCATCAGCTGGTCAGCAACCTGCACGCCGTACGGTAAGACAGATGTGACTGTGGTAGTGAATAAGACACCGTTTTACGGTGGACACGTTCATTTAGCGCCTGCTAATACAGTCATGCCAGCAATTGATAAAGACCTAACCCAGAAAGAGGAGCAGGTCTTGGCGGTCTACTACGGTTCCTATCGTTTGACATTATCAGGGGACTGGTATCAAGATTTAGAGCAGTCTGTGACGATTGACAATCAGACAAGACGGATTGAACTTGCGCCAGTCTATAAGATGGTTGCTGATGGGCAAAATGCTAGATATGAGGGAAGTTGGAGCGAGAGTCCAACTTTTATTTTTGATGGAGGTAGAACATGACGGAAACAATTCCAGTAAGGGTACAACACAAGCGTATGTCTGCGAGTGATTGGGCAAGTAGCACTCTGGTCTTGCTTGACGGAGAGCTAGGGGTAGAAAGTGACACAGGCAAAGTCAAGGTCGGAAATGGCCGTGATCGATTTTCAGCTCTTCAATATCTGACGGGACCAAAAGGTGACCGTGGAGAACGTGGGGAAACAGGACCACGAGGCGCAGACGGTGTTATGCGATTCGAGAACCTGACGAGTCAACAGAGAGAGGGCTTGCGAGGCGAGAATGGCCACAGCTTAAATGCCAATGTACGTATTGAGGGAAGCTATCGAAATGGTGCAACCAGTCAGTTAAATCTGATCGCGGACGTCTACTATGACGGAACACGGTTAACTAGTGGCTATACTGTTGATTATTACTACAGAGGTTTTGGGAACAACAACTGGCAAAGTTTGCTGAGCCAAACGCCTGATGCAAATGGTAAATTTGGTCAGTGGAACGCTACTCAGCGTTCAGGAGGCTGGTTTGAGGTCTACATCGTTGTAACGCACAACGGCATTAAAGCAGCTGCTAGCACACGGCTTGACAATGTTAGTGACGGTGCAAGGGGGGCGAATGGTGCAACGGGTCCAGCAGGACCAGAAGGCCCCAGAGGTGCGGATGGAGCTAGAGGACGTGACGGAGCGCCCGGCCAAAACATCATCAACCAGAATGGTGGGCAACCAATGAAATATTGGTCTGGTACAAGGTCTCAATATGACGCGATTCCTAACAAGGATAGCAATACTATATATGACATCTATAGTAGTTCGTAGGAGGTAGTATGGCTAGAGAAGGAATTTACGTGGGTGGCAAGGAAGTTGTTGAAAGATATATAGGAGATAAGCTAATCTGGAAAAAATACAGATTTCGAATTGTAAATGCTTTGTCATTGACTATATCAAATATTAACTATCAGTCAGCTGCTTTAGATTGCCGTACTCGATTCTTGTACCGATATGAAGGATTAAAATCAGGGTACTACTATTTGAGAATAGAAGAAAAGTTTGTTAAGGTATATGCTTATAATTTATCAACACCTAGTCCATCTTTTATGTTTTTACTAGGTCAAAACGAAGATGCAGGAGTAGATGAATCAAGCAAGCGTCAAGCTTTATCTGATTTGACACGAAACTGGTTTAGAGATGATTATAAAGATATTGTTTTATATGACAGAATGAGGTAACACATGGACATAACCATTCAAAACGTTCGTTCGCCTGCTCTTGAGCATAACGGACGGTATTACAAGGTATTTCAGCCACAGACACGAGATGAGCTGCTGAACCTGCACCACATGGGTTGTGTGGGTGACACGGTGCTGACGGATATTCAGCTGGAGCAGGGGGATTTTCCTACAAGCTTTGTAGAACCAACTGTAACGCAACGTACCCTGTCAGGTCTCTTCAAGGATATGCGCTCAATAGAACTGGAATTGAGAGACCCGAACAGTACTCTCTGGGGCAAAATCCAGCAGAACAATCAAGGGGCGCTGACCCAGTTCTTCGATACGAATATCAAAAGTGCCATCGCTCAGACGGCCAGAGAAATCAGGCAGGAAGTGCGAGACGCTGCTAACAGTGCGAGGGTACAAGTGACGCCTGAAGGTGTGACCATCGGTTCAACTACCTTAACTGGTGAGCAGTTAGCCTCTACTATTTCCGCAAGTCCGAGAGGGGTTGATATCATCGCTCCACGAGTTAGAGTACAGTCCGATATGTTGGTAGATGGTGCTGTAACAGCTAGGAAGATGGCCGCTGGTTCTGTCACTGCTGACCATATCCAAGCAGGCGCCATTACAGGCGATAAAATCAGCGTAGATGATGCCCTGATTCGGAACCTGACCGCTAGAGATGCCTTGATTGACAAGTTGACATCTAAGGAAATCTTCACAACCAAGATTGAATCTGTCGTATCTAGCTCAACCTTCCTACAAGCCTATCAGGGTGAAATTGGAGGTTTCACCATTGGTCGTTTTGACCAAGGAAGAGGTCGCTGGATTTCTGGTATCAACCAATTCTCAGTTGGTATGGGAAACGGCGAAGGCGGAAGTTATAATGGGGAGAATACTGCTTTTTGGGCTAATTGGGGCTATAGTTGGGATAGACCTGGGCCTAATGCTTGGTATGTAACAACATCAGGGAATATGTATTGCAGAAACGGAGCAGACTTTCACGGTAAAACGGATTTTTCCCAAACATCAAATGCTAACTTTTATGGCGGAGTGCATTTTGAAAAATCTCCTTTTTTCAAAAACGGAATTGAAATGGGGAATAAGGACATTTATGGAGAAGGTGGCAATCCAGCTGGAGGTAGGAATAGAACCGTTTGGTGGAACCAACTTACTACTGGGCTTTTTCGTGAAAAAGCTGGTATCACTTCGAGTTCAGATAGGCGCTTGAAAGAAAATATTAAAGAGAGTCCAGTTAATGCCTTGGATAAAATCCAAGCATTGAACATGGTCTCTTTTGATTTTATCGAGAGCCAGAAACATGAAGAGGTTGGTTTGATTGCGCAGGAAGTACAAGAGGTAGTCCCTCATGCAGTTGAAACAGATGAGGTAACATCTTATCTGTCTATCAACTATTCGAAATTCATACCCTACTTGCTGAAGGCTGTCCAAGAACTAGACCAGAAAATCAAAGAAATGGAGAACACACATGGATAATAACACAATCGACAAGCTAGTCGCTGAGTTACTCGTTAACCGTTTGGCAGAAGGCGAATTGGGTAGTGCTCATTTAGAGGCACGTTATACGCTGACTTTAGCTGAATTACAGGGCTTTAAAGCCGTGCTGGAATATGAACCAGCACTAAAAGAACTATTTGACGAAACGCAAGCAAAAATGAAAGGAACTAACAAATGACTTACAAATTAACAGGAAGCCCGATTTTAAAGGGGGAGAAGAATGTCACAATCGTAACGATTGAGAAAGAAGAACCTGGGCGCTACAGCTATGAGCGTGTGGAATTGCCAGGCAATCGCACGCATGATAATGAAGATGTTTTGGTTCAAGCTGTTTTAGATTTTATTAGAACGGAACTTGACCCAACAAGTGCCATTGTCAAGAACCAAGAACAATTGGCTAAGACAACGGAAGCGCTGGAGAGAGCCAACCAGCTCATGGATGGCATGCAGAAGGTCAATCTCCAGAATGCTCAGGATATTGAGGATATCTTAGCACGATTGGAAAAGCTGGAAGTTCAAGGAGAGCCTGACCGGGTGGAGAAAGAGGAGGCAGACGAGGAAGCCCCTCAGGTTACGGACACAGAAAACCAAGCTGATGAACCAGCACCAGCGCAACCAACTACTGAACAACCAGTAGCAGAAGCGCCTACACAACCAACCCCAGCGGTAGAAGATAAGAAAGAAAGCGAGAAAGAAGATGACATTTCTGAAACGACAAACCAAGAGAGCCCTAGTGAAGACAATGGAGGTAGCAGCAATGAGTAAGATTACACTAGATCAAGCAAAAATCGATATGTACATCAACCTACTGGAACGTGGAGCAGTTGACTTTTCGTGGGTACATAAACGCTGGAAAGACCGTGTGCGCAAGGAATTGAAGCGACGTGGTTTGAGCCACTTGGCGAACTAGCGAGGTGTTTATGACAGAGATTGAGCACTTATTGATTCGGTTTCTCTTTTCTCTGATTCCTGTGGTTGTCTTGTACTTTTCCATGAAGGACAGGGCAACCAAACAGGAAAATCGCATGACAGCTATAGAAAAAGACATTGAGAACTTACGCGAATTTCGAATGTCGGCTAACAAAAGACTGGATAACCATGACGAACAAAACAAGGCTATTCTGGTGCTGGCTGAACAGGTCAAATCGCTAGGTGAAGATGTGAGAGAACTGAAAACCTTGATACAAAGTAAACAGTAAAGAAAGAGGTGCAGAATGGTCTGTAATCTCAATATGACCAATCTCGCACAGATTGACGGCGGTCACCTGATTAAGCAAGGGGACTTGGCTTCTACCTTTGGTTTTGCCCTCTTAGACGAAGACTACCAAGTCATCTCCTCTCTGGAAGGGGAGCAGGCGCTGATCAGTCTGACCAAGGAGGGCTACCAGTGGAAGAAGCAGGTAGCTGTTACCAGTCAAGGTGTGAGTTTTCATCTGGACGCTATCTTGCCCATTGGGAGTTATCGCTTGGAAATCACGGCTGGAGGCTATGTTTTCCCCAGTGATAAATCTGTCCATATCCAGATAGTCGCCTCAGATAAGGAATTGGTCACTGAAGAAGTCCACGCTCTAAAAGAGCTGGATATTGCAAAAGAAGTCGAAAAACAGCTTGCAGGTAGAACTGTAGGCGAGAGCCCAGCAGGTCAGGAATTGCCAGACCTGCTCTTTTATTACAATTTAGGAAAGGTGTAACACAAAATGGATACTACAAAATTAACAGCATTTGCGCAGGCAGTGGGGGAAGATAACAAAAAGGTAAACGAAGAGCTTAAAACGAAAGTCAGCACGTCTGCCATGAATCAGGCAATCGCCCAAGCTAAATCTGAAGTTAAGGCTGAAATCTTGGGTGAGGGAACGCCTGAAAATCTTGACACACTGAAAGAAATCGCGGAAAAAATCACAAGTATGGGACAAGATGAAAATAGCGCACTTCTTGGAAAAATTACCGAAGTCAGCGGACGTGTAGACCAGATTGCCAATGTTGACTTGGTAGCGACTTACAACGCAGCGAAAGCGTGATAGCTATGAGTAACCTTGAAAATCTAGCAACAGCTATTGGTAGGGATGTCAAGGCGATCAAAGAAGACTCAGAGCTAAAGGATAGGGAGGTTAAGGAAAGACTGGACTCTCTTGAGAGTAGACCGAGAGTCAATCCAGAAACCCTCGTTACAAAAGCGGAGCTGGAAGAGAAAGGCTACTTGATCTCCCACCAAGACTTGTCTACTTATGCCCAAAAATGGGAGTTGTACAATGATATCCCCATCAAGGCTAGGATTTCCGCCTTGGAAAATCGCCCGTCATTTGACAATCTGACCTCCAGCCAGAGAGAAAGCTTAAAAGGGGAAAATGGGCATAGCTTAAATGCCAGCGTTCGTATTGAGGGTTCTTATAAGAATGGCTCTACTAGCCAATTGAATCTGTTTGCGGATGTATTCTACGATGGTGAAGCAGTCACGAGTGGCTATACTCTTGATTATTACTACCGTGGTTTTGGCAATAATAGCTGGGGTGTTTTGAGAAATCAAACGCCTGATGCAAATGGTAAATTTGGTCAGTGGAACGCTACTCAGCGCTCTGGTGGCTGGTTTGAAGTCCGCATTGAAGTGAATTATAGAGGATTGAGAGCCTCTGCTTTTACCCATTTAGATAATGTTAACGATGGCGAACGAGGCGCTGCAGGAGAACGTGGTCCGCAGGGTGTCCAAGGCGAAAGAGGGCAACAAGGACTGCAGGGCATTCAAGGGCCTAGAGGAGCAGATGGTGCGCCCGGCCAAAACATCATCAACCAAAACGGTGGGCAAGCCTTGAAATATTGGGTTGGTACAAAGGCTCAATATGAAGCTATCAGAACGAAAGACCCCAATACTATCTATGATGTGTATGAACCAAAATAGAAAGGAAACAACATATGACACAATTTAACGAACTCATCATTGCCTTTGCGACAGGCTTTTTAGCAGTAGCAGTAGGCGGTATTGTAAAAGCAGTGAAAGACTATCTTTTGCGTAAAGGTGGAGAGAAAGCGGTTATCATCGCTGAAATCCTAGCCAAGAACGCAGTAAATGCCGTTGAGCAGGTAGCTGCTGAAACTGGCTACAAGGGAGATGAAAAACTGGCACAGGCTCGTGCTAAAATCCGTGCAGAGCTGACCAAATATAACATCAGTATGACCAACAAGGACTTGGATACTTTTGTTGAGTCAGCCGTGAAACAGATGAATGACGCTTGGAAGGAGTAGGTATGGATATCGATACAAGCAGACTACGTACAGGCTTGCCACAGGTTGGGGTACAGCCTTACCGACAAGTCCATGCCCACTCAACAGGCAACCGTAACTCAACAGCTCAGAACGAGGCGGACTACCACTACAGAAAGAACCCTGAACTTGGGTTCTTTTCTCATGTCGTTGGTAACGGTCGTGTCATGCAAGTAGGCCCTGTAAACAAGGGAATGTGGGACGTTGGTGGCGGTTGGAATGCTGAGACCTATGCAGCAGTTGAATTGATTGAAAGCCATTCAACTAAAGAAGAGTTCATGGCTGACTACCGCCTCTATATCGAACTCTTACGCAATCTAGCTGATGAAGCAGGTTTACCTAAAACGCTTGATACAGACGACTTGGCAGGTATCAAAACGCATGAATACTGTACCAATAACCAACCTAATAACAACTCAGACCACGTTGACCCTTATCCATATCTAGCCAAATGGGGCATTAGCCGTGAACAGTTCAAGCAGGATATTGAAAGTGGCTTGACAATTGAAGTAGGCTGGAAGAAGAACGATACAGGCTATTGGTATGTACACTCAGACGGCTCTTATCCAAAAGATAAGTTTGAGAAAATCAACGGCACTTGGTATTACTTCGACGGCTCAGGCTACATGCTTGCGGACCGCTGGAAGCAGCACACTGACGGCAACTGGTACTACTTTGACCAGTCAGGTGAAATGGCGACAGGCTGGAAGAAAATCGCTGATAAGTGGTATTATTTTGACACAGAGGGCGCTATGAAGACAGGATGGGTCAAGTACAAGGAGACTTGGTACTACTTAGACGGTAAAGAAGGTGCCATGGTATCAAACGCCTTCGTCCAGTCCGCAGACGGAACAGGCTGGTACTACCTCAAACCAGATGGAACACTGGCAGACAAGCCAGAGTTCACAGTAGAGCCAGATGGTTTGATTACAACTAAATAGAAAGGCTTCAAAATAGATTACACTAACCGCAGGCTCAGGCTTGCGGTTTTTTTGTTTGCAATAATAAAAGCAGTGACCGAAATCACTGCTTATCAGCTATAGCAAATTCATAGAGCTTTTCTGCCGTTAGAAGCGCCATTTTATCCATGCTTGTTTTTCCTTTTCTGAGGTCAGAAACAGTAGTCCAAGGAACTCCAGCGCCTTGCGAAATAGCAGATGTAGACATCGAACTGTCTAACAATTCTTGGATAACTTTTCTCATATTATTTGTCCTTTTTATTTTTTAGATAAATGTATACATTGATGGCAATTATAAAAATAGCTATTGCACTAACCATTGCTTTTCCTCTTTTCATTTGATAAAATAGAGGTGTGAGGGGCTTTCGCCCCCACCTCTTAGCGTTTACCTTTTCTTTTGCCGGAATTTGGGTTTACGCTTTTTGTTTTGCCTTGCAACTGTTATTGCAGTCACTAGACTTGCGATAGCAGTTACCGTTTCAGGGATATTATCTATCGCCTTTTCAAGTAACCTAAGCCAATCTTCTTTGTTCAATTTTCTCACCTCCTTTCCTTATCTTGATTATATTATATCACGGTATACCGAGAAAGTCAAGCGTTTTGAGAAAGTTTTTTAAATTTTTTTCAAAAAAATAGACCTTGTCCAGAGGTCGGGGAGTTGGAGGGGGCACCCTCCAAAAGCATTGATTTAATAAGATTTTATTTTACCTTTTTCATAATAATCTCCCTATAAAGTCACCGCATTCGGTGGCTTTTTTTGTCTTGGGATTCATGATATAATAATAAAGTCGATAAGTAGGAAAAGAGAAACGGATGAATTATACAGTTGAAGAAAAAGAAGTCTTTATGAGGGAAGCTTTGAGAGAGGCTGAGATTGCTCTTGAACACGATGAAATTCCAATTGGTTGTGTGATTGTCAAGGACGGAGAAATCATTGGCCGTGGGCATAATGCGCGTGAGGAACTGCAGCGAGCGGTTATGCATGCGGAGATTATGGCCATAGAGAATGCGAACTTGAGTGAGGAGAGCTGGCGCTTGCTGGATTGCACGCTTTTTGTGACCATTGAGCCGTGTGTTATGTGTAGTGGGGCGATTGGGCTTGCCCGTATTCCAAACGTGGTCTATGGGGCTAAAAACCAGAAATTTGGCGCTGCTGGGAGTCTGTACGATATCTTGACAGATGAGCGTCTCAATCATCGTGTGGAGGTTGAAACGGGAATTTTGGAAGATGAATGCGCAGCTATTATGCAGGATTTTTTTAGAAATAGACGGAAAAAATAATTTTGCTTTTAAAATGAATAGGAATGTGATATAATAAATAATGGAGCAACAGTTCTGCGTGAAGCGGGTCAGGGGAGGAATCCAGCAGCCCTAAGCGATTTGAATTGTGTGCTCTTTTTTTCGTGCTTTTTGCGAATAAATAAGATAGAATAATCTAGAATAAATGATAATAGAAAAGAGAAGATGATGAAAATTCGTGGTTTTGAATTGGTTTCGAGTTATACAGATGAAAATTTATTGCCCAAGCGTGAGACAGCGCATGCGGCTGGTTACGACTTAAAGGTTGCTGTGCGCACAGTTATCGCTCCAGAAGAGATTGTCTTGGTTCCGACAGGGGTTAAGGCTTATATGCAGCCGACTGAGGTTCTTTACCTTTATGATCGCTCTTCAAATCCTCGTAAGAAGGGCTTGGTTTTAATTAATTCAGTTGGGGTCATTGATGGGGATTATTATGGAAATCCTGGGAATGAAGGGCATATTTTTGCTCAGATGAAGAATATCACAGATCAAGAAGTTGTTCTTGAAGTTGGAGAACGTGTTGTCCAGGCTGTCTTTGCTCCTTTCTTAATTGCAGATGGAGATGCAGCTGATGGCATTCGAACTGGTGGATTTGGATCGACAGGGCACTAGAATGAAGATTATCTTTGTACGTCATGGGGAGCCAGATTATTGTGAGTTAGAGAAGCGTTCTTATACGGGATTTGGGATAGATTTGGCACCCTTGTCTGAGAAGGGACGGCAGCAAGCTCAGGAACTGAGCACCAATCCTTTACTCCTTTCAGCTGAAATAATCATATCTTCTGCAGTCACAAGAGCTTTAGAAACGGCTTCTTATGTAGTTTGTGCTACGGGACTTCCTTTGAGAGTGGAGCCATTATTACATGAATGGCAGGTCTATGAAAGTGGCACAGATAATTGTGAAAAAGCTCGTACTATGTTTCTAGAAAATGAGGGGGAGTTACTTCCTAATAGTCCTATTCAATATGAGACAGCTACGGAAATGAAGTCTCGTTTTTTAGAATGTATGTCTAAGTATCGAGAACATCAGACTGTGGTAGTTGTTGCTCATCGAATGCTCATGCGTCAGTTTGTGCCAAATGAGAAGATTGATTTTTGCCAAGTGATTGAGTGTGAGTTAGAGATATAGAAAGAGGTTTATCATCGCAAAGAAAAAAGCGACATTTGTATGTCAAAATTGTGGGTATAATTCCCCTAAATATCTGGGGCGTTGCCCTAACTGTGGGTCTTGGTCTTCTTTTGTAGAAGAGGTTGAGGTTGCCGAGGTCAAGAATGCGCGTGTGTCCTTGACAGGTGAGAAAACCAAGCCCATGAAACTGGCTGAGGTGACTTCTATCAATGTCAATCGAACCAAGACGGAGATGGAGGAATTCAATCGTGTACTTGGAGGAGGAGTGGTACCGGGAAGTCTCGTTCTTATCGGTGGGGATCCTGGGATTGGGAAATCAACGCTTCTCCTACAAGTCTCAACCCAGCTGTCTCAAGTTGGGACTGTTCTCTATGTCAGTGGGGAGGAGTCTGCCCAGCAGATTAAACTACGTGCAGAGCGTTTGGGTGATATTGATAGCGAGTTTTATCTCTATGCAGAGACCAATATGCAGAGTGTTCGAGCTGAGGTGGAGCGCATCCAACCAGACTTCCTCATTATTGATTCTATCCAGACCATTATGTCTCCTGAGATTTCAGGGGTGCAGGGGTCTGTTTCTCAGGTGCGTGAGGTGACGGCTGAACTTATGCAGCTGGCCAAGACTAATAATATTGCCATCTTTATCGTAGGACATGTGACCAAGGAGGGCACTCTGGCTGGTCCGCGTATGTTGGAGCATATGGTGGATACGGTGCTTTACTTTGAAGGGGAGCGTCACCATACATTTCGTATTCTGAGAGCGGTTAAAAACCGTTTTGGCTCCACTAATGAGATTGGGATTTTTGAGATGCAGTCGGGCGGATTGGTTGAGGTACTCAATCCGAGTCAAGTTTTCCTAGAAGAGCGTTTGGATGGAGCAACTGGTTCATCAATCGTTGTGACCATGGAAGGAACGCGTCCGATTTTGGCGGAAGTGCAGGCTTTGGTGACACCGACCATGTTTGGAAATGCCAAGCGTACGACGACAGGACTTGATTTTAACCGTGCTAGCTTGATTATGGCTGTTTTAGAAAAACGGGCAGGTCTTCTCTTGCAAAATCAGGATGCCTATCTCAAATCTGCTGGCGGTGTCAAATTGGATGAACCTGCGATAGACTTGGCCGTTGCAGTTGCTATTGCTTCGAGCTATAAGGACAAGCCAACTAATCCTCAGGAATGTTTTGTAGGAGAATTAGGTTTGACTGGAGAGATTCGGCGCGTGAATCGTATCGAGCAACGCATCAATGAAGCTGCTAAACTGGGCTTTACTAAGATTTATGTACCTAAGAATTCCTTGACAGGAATCACTCCACCCAAGGAAATTCAGGTCATTGGGGTGACAACGATTCAGGAAGTTTTGAAAAAGGTATTTGCATAATCCGTGACAAATCCTCTTAAAAATGATAAGATAGGAGAAATATTTGACTATCAAATTTTCAAGGAGGGAATCGTGTCGTATTTTGAACAGTTTATGCAAGCCAATCAGGCTTATGTTGCCCTACATGGGCAGTTAAATCTGCCACTTAAACCCAAAACAAGAGTGGCTATTGTGACCTGTATGGACTCTCGTTTGCACGTTGCGCAAGCTCTGGGCTTGGCACTTGGGGATGCTCATATCTTGCGGAATGCAGGTGGTCGGGTGACCGAGGACATGATTCGTTCGCTAGTTATTTCCCAGCAACAAATGGGGACAAGAGAGATTGTGGTATTGCACCATACCGACTGTGGTGCTCAGACCTTTGAAAATGGACCTTTTCAGGAGTATCTGAAAGAGGAACTAGGTGTCGATGTGTCAGACCAGGACTTCTTGCCTTTCCAAGATATAGAGGAGAGTGTACGTGAGGACATGCAATTGCTTATCGAGTCTCCCCTAATACCAGACGATGTCATTATCTCTGGTGCCATTTACGATGTGGATACAGGAAGTATGACAGTCGTAGAATTGTAAAAAATTCATTTAGAAAGAAAGTGTATGAAGAAAAACAGTATTTTATTTATTTTTATTTTATTGCTATGTATTGGTTTGCAGTATGAAACCATCTACTATACGGACGGTTCGATGTCAGCTGCGGAATATGGACTAATGGGAGTTTCTATCTTTCTAGCTCTCTTTTATATGATTCCGGCTCTTTATTTCCTTTTCCGCATTGGGAAAAAATGGGAATTGCCAAAGAAGGCCTTGATTTTGTCTTTATTGGGTGGGATGTTCCTTTCAGGTTGGTTGTCTAGCTTTGCTAATACTTATATCCATGATTTACTGGACGTTCTTTTCCCAGATAGTACATTTTTAAATGCCTTTGAAAGTGCTATTGTGGCTCCTTTGGTAGAAGAGCCCTTGAAATTATTGCCACTTGTTTTTGTTTTGGTGTTAATTCCTGTGCGAAAATTAAAATCTTTGTTTTTACTTGGGATTGCTTCTGGTTTGGGATTCCAAATGATTGAGGATATTAGCTATATTCGTACGGATTTGCCAGAGGGCTTTGACTTTACTATTTCGAGGATTTTAGAGCGTATCATCTCAGGAATTGCCTCTCACTGGACTTTTTCAGGTTTGGCTGTAGTAGGTGTTTACTTGCTTTACAGAGCCTATAAAGGGCAGAAGGTTGGCAAGAAAGAGGGGCTTATTTTCCTAGCTTTAGCCTTGGGAACTCACTTCCTGTTTAACTCTCCTTTTGTGGAGTTGGAGACAGAGTTGCCATTAGCGATTCCAGTGGTTACGGCTATTACTCTTTATGGTTTTTATCAGGCTTATTGCTTTGTTGAGAAGCACAATGGGTTGATGAACTAGAATATTTTTCAAAAGAATGATGCAAGGGTACAAATATGGTGCCCTTCTTTTATTTTTGATTGAAAAATAGTGTAAAAAGCGCTACAATGGTAGATGGAAAAATCTTGTGAAAAGCACAAGCGATACATATATACCGGAGGAAATCATGTCTTTTTCTGATTTAAAGCTGTTTGCCCTTTCTTCTAATAAAGAATTGGCAGAACGTGTGGCGCAGGAGATTGGGATAGAGTTGGGGAAATCAAGTGTTCGCCAATTTTCAGATGGAGAGATTCAGGTCAACATCGAAGAATCAATCCGTGGGAAACACGTCTTTATCCTACAATCAACTAGCTCGCCTGTAAATGACAATCTGCTTGAAATTTTGATTATGGTGGATGCTTTGAAGCGTGCCAGTGCAGAATCTGTCAATGTTGTCATGCCTTACTATGGGTATGCACGTCAGGATAGAAAGGCGAGAGCGCGTGAGCCAATCACTTCAAAACTTGTTGCAAATATGCTTGAAGTAGCTGGAGTAGATCGTTTATTGACAATCGACTTGCATGCTGCCCAGATTCAAGGATTCTTTGATATTCCTGTGGATCATTTGATGGGGGCTCCTCTGATTGCGGATTATTTTGAGCGTCGTGGCATGGTTGGTTCTGACTATGTGGTTGTCAGTCCAGACCATGGAGGGGTGACTCGTGCCCGTAAGTTGGCAGAATTTTTGAAAACATCTATTGCTATCATTGACAAACGTCGTAGTGTTGATAAGATGAATACTAGTGAAGTCATGAACATCATCGGTAAGGTCGAAGGTAAGACTTGTATCTTGATTGATGATATGATTGATACAGCTGGAACGATTTGTCACGCGGCAGATGCCTTGGCAGAAGCTGGTGCTGTTGAAGTCTATGCAAGCTGTACGCACCCAGTTCTTTCTGGTCCTGCTATGGACAATATCCAAAATTCAGCTATTAAGAAATTGGTTGTTTTGGATACCATCTATCTGCCAGAAGAGCGTTTGATTGATAAGATTGAGCAGATTTCAATCGCTCATCTCCTAGGGGATGCTATCGTACGTATTCATGAAAAACGACCACTTTCTCCACTTTTCGGTATTGAGAAAAAAATTTAATGACCAAGCCTGAGATGATTCTCAGGTTTTTTCGTCTTTTTTCCGAATAAATAGATAGAAGCATCAAATCTAGTAAACCTAGATTTAAAACTGTGCTATAATGAAAGGAGAGAAAGAATGATTCTCAGACATCCGGGCATTAGCCCGACCAATGATTTGGTTGCTAAGAAAATTTTCAGCAATCCAGAAATCACTTGTCAATTTATTCGCGATATGCTGGACTTGCCAGCAAAAAATGTGACTATTTTGGAGGGGAGCAATATTCATGTCTTGCCTTCCCTGCCCTACTCGGCTCAGGATTTCTATACCAGCATAGACGTTTTAGCTGAACTAGACAATGGGACACAGGTTATCATTGAGATTCAGGTGCATCATCAGAATTTTTTCGTCAATCGCCTGTGGGCGTATCTGTGTAGTCAGGTCAATCAAAATCTCGAAAAAATTCGCCAACAAGAAGGAAACACTCACCAAAGTTATAAACACATCGCACCAGTATACGCTATTGCTATCGTGGACAGTAATTATTTTCAAGATGATTTAGACTTTCACAGTTTTAGTATGCGAGAGGACACGACAGGTGAGGTCTTAACCATCACAAACAACGGACAAGAAAACCATCTAGTCAAGATGGCATTCTTGGAATTAAAAAAATACAGAGAAACCAGCAAAGACGAGGTTCGTAAACCATGGTTGGAGTTTTTCGGGAATAAACCCTTTACCCAGCACCCCGAGCGAGCCATCAGCCAAGCAGACCAACTGCTGGACTACAAGAGCTGGTCCGAGGAGGATAGGAAAATGTTTAGTGAACAACGCAGGCGTGAAGAACAAGCCTTGTTAGCACACGACTATGCCTTGGAAACTGCTAGGGAGGAAGGGAAATTTTTTGCCTTTCTAGATTTAGTACGCCAACATGCTTTATCTTCCGAATTTGCGAGTGAACAATTAGACACAAATTGAAAAAATATCAAGTTGACTTGACTTTTTTTATAGAATAGTATAGTATTTAGATACAAGCACTCCTTTTGCTCCCTGTTTCATAGCAACTGGAGTCATTTTTTTATAAATTTAGAAGGTTAATGATGTACACAACTGATAATAGTATTTCTTTGTCAAGAGATTTAAAGAGAGAAATGAAAGCATTTTTACCTCTTGAAGATTTGGTAAGTTATCTTTCAGATAAGCTAGATATGTCACCTGAAGAGGAACTAGATTCCAAAAATTTTTTACGTTGCCATAATTACTATTCGTTTTCTGCTTTTATTAAACAGGTTCCAGATAATCTTCATAAAGGAAAATTTCAAGCAGCGATTTCATTGTATGAATTTAATGACTGGTTGTCACAGTTTCTGTTTATATTTTCTGGTAGATTAGAGCAGTTTATAAAATCAACTTTTATTGAATCGCTTTGTCAGCAATATAATGGAAAATATCAAAAAGGTGAGTGTTACTTGGATGAAACTATTTATGAAAACTCTGAATTATATCACGAATTTATTTCAATTATAGAAAAACATTTATCAGAGAATCAAAGTCTTTCAATACAGCATCATATCAAAAATAAAGGTTCTAAATTTCCAATTTGGGTTCTTTTTCAAGAGATGACTTTTGGGGAAACAACTCGTTTTATAAGTGCACTGAAAAAAGAGTACCGGGAGTATTGGATAGATACTACATTTTTATCAACTGGTGTGGTAAATTCTAAAATTCATGGAGAAGAAATCCGGAGTAAATTATTTGGCTGGGTTTCAGCTACATGGTATATGAGAAATAGGACAGCACATCATTTAAGACTATATGGTCAAAATTTTACAATAGCAAGTCCAAGTTTCTTTTCAGCTGATTTGCGTCAAATAAACAAGAATGCAGAGACTAAAAAGAAAAAGACCCATAATAACGATTTATTTGCTTATCTTTTAGCTATGAAAAATCTTATACAACATCATTCACATTCTTTTGTTCAAGATTGGAACGATTTTTTAATGAGTTTAGAGGCACAGTTGATGGAAAAGTCAAATATCATATTATCTAGTAAGATTGGTTTGCCAAGCAATTGGAAAGATATATTGTGGATTGGTTGAACTAAGGAATGATTTATTTGCTCAAGCTATTATTCAGAGAATCTTTGACAATCCAGATGAGAAACCAAACATTAAGAAGTTGATTACCAAGATGAATGAAGGATAAGATGCGAGATTTTGGAATCGCTATAGCGGACGATGTAATAGCTGAACAAGGTGAGAAAATCAGAATCATCAAGGAACACGATGATGCTCTTTCCGTCTGTAAAGAAGATTTGGAAACTCAGTCAAGAATACCAAGAGCAGGTCAAGATGATTCAAATCGTTCCTAGATTCAGTGTGCTTTAATTTTAAAAATTAGGTGTCGAAACCTTTTTTAATACAGACAAAATTAAGGATAAACAATAATTTTAATAACTTTTATTTTTTTTCGTCTCTTTTCCGAATAAATAGATAGAGCCAGAGAATCTAGTAAACCTAGATTTAAAAATGTGCTATAATGAAAGGAGAAGAAATATGACCTTACGTCATCCGGGCATTAGCCCAACTAATGATTTGGTTGCTAAGAAAATCTTTAGCAACCCAGAAATCACTTGTCAATTTATTCGCGATATGCTGGACTTGCCAGCTAAAAATGTGACCATTTTGGAGGGAAGTAACATTCATGTCTTGCCTTCCCTGCCTTACTCGGCTCAGGATTTCTATACCAGTATAGACGTCTTGGCGGAGTTGGACAATGGAACACAGGTTATCATTGAAATTCAAGTTCATCATCAGAATTTTTTCATCAATCGCCTGTGGGCGTATCTGTGTAGTCAGGTCAATCAAAATCTCGAAAAAATTCGCCAACAAGAAGGAAACACTCACCAAAGTTATAAACACATAGCACCAGTATACGCTATTGCTATCGTTGACAGTAATTATTTTCAAGATGATTTAGCCTTTCACAGTTTTAGTATGCGAGAGGACACGACAGGTGAGATATTAACCATCACCAATAATGGACAAGAAAACCATTTAGTTAAGATGGCGTTCTTAGAACTAAAAAAATATAGAGAAACCAGCAAAGACGAGGTTCGCAAGCCATGGTTGGAGTTTTTCGGTAACAAGCCCTTTACCCAACAACCTGAGCGAGCCATAAGCCAAGCAGACCAACTGCTAGACTATAAAAGCTGGTCCGAGGAGGATAGGAAAATGTTTAGTGAACAACGCAGGCGTGAAGAACAAGCCTTACTCGCTCATGACTATGCCTTGGAAACAGCTAGGGCGGAAGGTATTGAACAGGGACTGGAGCGTGGTATTGAACAAGGACTTGAACGTGGCCGTGCAGAGGGTATTGAAAAAGGGCGAGAAGAGGGATTAAAAGTAGGTTTAGTAAATCTAGTACGTCAAGGTCTTCTAACACCTGAGGTTGCGAGTGAGCAATTAGGCATGACCGTGGCTGAGTTTGAAGAACTATTGAAAGACCATCATAAATAAGACCTAAAAATATAGAGAAACCAGCAAAGATGAGGTTCGCAAGCCATGGTTGGAGTTTTTCGGCAACAAGCCCTTTACCCAAGAACCCGAGCGAGCCATCAGCCAAGCAGACCAACTGCTGGACTACAAGAGCTGGTCCGAGGAGGACAGGAGAATGTTTAGTGAACAACGCAGGCGTGAAGAACAAGCCTTACTCGCTCATGACTATGCCTTGGAAACAGCTAGAGCGGAAGGAATCGAAAAAGGTTTAGAGCGAGGTCTTGAACGTGGTCGTGCAGAGGGTCTTGAACAAGGACGAGCAGAAGGCGTTGAACAGGGACTGGAGCGTGGGAAAATCTTTACCTTTCTAGATTTAGTACGCCAACATGTTTTAACCTCTGAATTTGCGAGTGAACAGTTGGGCATGTCAGTTACTGAGTTTGAGTCCTTGCTATGAGGTCACATTTTAAATAGTAGAAAGTTAATGAAATGGCGAGTTATTTCCAAAATACTTGCCATTTTTGCTTGACATTTGGAAGGGGTTATAGGATAATACCATAGAAGTGAGTTCTATCCAACTATTGATGTGGATTAGATATGTGAGGTTTGACTCAGGGTTTAAGAAATTTGTGAGATTTTCACTTGGGAGATACGGTATTTGAAGGGTATTTCATCTCACAAAGACGTTTTTTCACCTTTTTTGAAAAAAATAGGTAAAAAGTTGATGAAAACCCTTGACAAATCCTGCAAATATTTATATACTGTATGGTAGTAAGATAGTCTTACGAAAAAATATTTTAAAGAAAACAAAGGAGATAAAACGATGAAAAAAGTTTTATTGACAAGCGCAGTCGCTCTTGCAGCATTTGGTGCTGTACAAGCTGTTTCAGCTACTTCAGCAGAATCGTTTGGAAATTATAATCCAGATGGTTCAGTAAGATATGGTTCAACTCAAAAAGGTGGAGATGTATACTTCCAAGGTACAGCTCATGACCGTTTTGGTTATGGATTTGCAATTGGAGCTAAATACATCCGTTACGACCGTGATGCAGCACATGGTTTCGACCGTCATGTTCGTGTAACTGTTGTTGATGGTGGTGGACGTCCAGTTCCAAACGTAGAAGTAGACTTCTTCTTGAAACCAGCTTCAGGTGAAAAGAAACCAGAATACTTTACTGTTAAAACTAATGCAGCAGGTGATGCTGAACTTCCAACAGTCTTCAAAGCTGGTGAAGTACTTCAATACCGTGTTGCTAAGACAGCTACTGACTTTAAAGAAGCAGTTGAATTAGTAGGAGAGTTAACAGTTGAAGATGTAAATGCATATGGTAAAGTATTGTACACTAACGGAACAATCGAGTTGCCATACAAACTTGACGATCGTGCTGCAAAAATTGGTAATCAAACTTCAGCTGCTCAATATGGTTGGGCTAACACAGCTGAAGGATGGAAATACTTCGAAAACGCTACAGCTGTTACAGGTTGGAAACAAGTTGATGGCAACTGGTACTACCTAAACGATAAAGGTGTAATGCAAACTGGTTGGGTAAACGTTAACGGAACTTGGTACTACCTAAACAAATCAGGTGCTATGCAAACTGGTTGGTTGAAAGATGGTGGAACTTGGTACTTCCTTGAAGCAACAGGTGCTATGAAAGCTAGCCAATGGTTTGAAGTTGCTGGTAAATGGTACCATGTGAATGGTTCAGGTGCCCTTTCAGTAAATACAACTGTTGACGGTTACAACGTAAACGCAAACGGTGAGTGGGTATAATCCTAATACATGAAATATAAAACAGGAGAGTTATCTCCTGTTTTTTCTTGCATTTATTTTGTATAAGTATTATAATAGTTAAAAATAATAGGAGGTTTCCAATGAAATCAAAAGTGATAAACGTTTTATTAGGTGCTACTTTGGCAAGTGCTGCTCTTCTTGGTGCAAAAGCAACTGCTGTAAAGGCTTCGGAAACGAATGTGTATAAGACAGTTGTTTGGGTCACAAAACAGGAAGATGGGAAGGAAAAGGTTTTAAGAGGTGCTCAAACTTATGATTCATCAAAACCTGAAACCGCTTCTCCAGGTACTTTTTCAGGATATCAATTTGATACTTCTTCAATAGATGGAACGGTATTAAAGCATTACTTTAAGCCAGCAGTGACTGTTACAGGAGATAAAGTAGATGGTCTTTCTGCAAAGCCTGATATTGTAAAGCCATTTAAAGATACAGTTAAAGGGACTTCTTGGTTGGTAATGGAATCAGATGGAACTAGTAGAGAATTAAAAGCTTTTCTTCCTGCTAATGCTACCAAAAAAGCTGAAGAAGTTGAACATGGTACATTTAAAGGTTATCGTTTTGTAGAAACTAAGATTGACCAAGGAGTTCGTAAGCATTGGTTTGTAAAAGACGATAGTGTTACTGGAACTGAAAAAGTGGAAGAGAAACTTACAGGTTGGCAATATATCGCTGATAAGTGGTATTTCTTTGATCAAGATGGCGTGAAGAAAACTGGCTGGGTCAGTGACGGCAGCTGGTATTACCTAGCGGCAGATGGCAGTATGCAAACAGGTTGGAAGTTTATCTCTGGTAAATGGTACTATCTCAATAGCGCTGGCTCTATGCAGACTGGCTGGTTAAATCAAGGTGGTAAGTGGTACTATCTCTACTCCGACGGTGCAATGGCTACTGGTTGGACAAAAGTAGATGGTGTTTGGTACTATCTAAATACTTCTGGTGCTCTGGTGACTGGTTGGTTCCAAGCAGGTGGCAAGTGGTATTATGCCTATAGTTCAGGCGCTCTTGCAGTAAATACAACGATTGACGGCTACACTCTAAATGCAAATGGTGAGTGGGTGTAACATTATACACGGAATAAGTGATAAAGAGGTAAAAAAATGAAAGCAAAACATATTTTAGCAGTGGGAGCTGCAGGGGTAACATTACTTGGTGCTAGTACTTTATTAGCTTCAATTTCAGATGAACTAACAGTCTATGCTAGTCAGAATACAACAGAAAATCCTAATCCAGAAAACTTCCGTAGTACACAATGGAGATATAGAGATAAATCTAATATTCCATTAACCTTCAAATATACTGAGGGATACTCAGATGAACCAGGAGAGGAGACAGGTTTAACTTATAAAAAAAGTTATTCAGATGGAGGCATTTGGGTACATGAGTTTTCTTTAAACGCTGGTGCAACACCTCCAGCTTCAAACGATAACACATATGTTAATACCAATAGTACTGGTAGAAATAACACGGATCGTGTAGATTCTTCTAATACTAACTCATCAACTAACCAAAAAACTGAGTACAAATGGTTAACTGTTGATGGGAAACCTCAGCTTTATATTAATAATAATTTAGCTACAGGCTGGCAAGAAGTTGATGGAAAAATCTATTATTTTGATGACAAAGGAGTCATGAAAACAGGAATCCTCGAACTCAAAGATAAACGCTACTACTTTGATGAAGATGGTGTGAAGAAAACTGGTTGGGTCAATGAAGGTGGTAAGGATTACTATATTACTGATGATGGTTCTAAACCAACTACGATCATTGCAAAAGGTGAGAAGATTTACTACGTTAAAGAGGGGATTCAACAAACAGGTCTTCAACAGATTGAGAAGAAGTGGTATTATTTATTGGCAGACGGTAGCCGTAAAACAGGTCTCGTTCAAGATGCAAATAAGAAATGGTACTATATTACAAATGATGGCGAACGTAAAGTTGGTCTCGTAAAAGATAGTGATGGTGCTTATCATTACCTTACTCCAGAAGGTGAACGTAAAACAGGTTCTGTCACTATTGACGGTGTGACTTATCGTTTAGCGGATCGTGCTAGTAGCAAGCCAGGTTGGAATAAAATTGATGGTAAGTGGTACTATTATGATGCGGAAGATAACATGAAGACAGGTTGGGTTAAAGATGGCTCATGGTACTACTTGGATGCTTCTGGTGTAATGAAGACAGGTTGGCAAAAAATTGATGGGGTATGGTATTATCTCAATGGTTCAGGTGCTATGCAGACAGGTTGGTTGAACCAAGGTGGCACATGGTACTACCTCAACAGCTCAGGTGCTATGCAAACAGGTTGGCTCAAGCAAGGTGGTACATGGTATTATCTTGCTGGCTCAGGCGCTATGAAGACAGGTTGGTACCAAGTTAGTGGTAAATGGTATTACTCATATTCATCAGGAGCTTTGGCTGTGAACACAACTATCGATGGTTACACGGTAAATGCCAATGGTGAGTGGGTGTAAGGAATATAATAAAGAAATAAGGGGAAATTCCTCTTATTTTTTTGTCAATAAGGAGGTTATTTCTTGATTTTTCCGAAAGAAAATGCTATAATGATAGCAAAAAGGATATTAAAGGTGGTAAATACTTTATGGACAAGAAAAAACTTTTCACTGCTAGCTTGGCTAGCGTTGCCGTTCTGGGAGCAGGTTTCCTTGCTTCAAACCCATCAGTTGTGAAAGCTGAAGAAATGGCTTCATCTCCTTTGACTAAGGAAGATGTTGCTGATTACTTCACAGATTTAGAAAAACAAGCTGAAGAAGCTATTAATAAAAATGATAAAATTACTGATAAAGAAGCAGCAATTTTAGCAGCTAAAGCAGCTATCGGTAAAGATGATTTATTAAAAGCTATTGATGATAAAGAGATTACACCTGAAGAAGTGCTAAAAGACTTAGCAGAAGCTAGCAAGACAGAATCAGATGAAGCAGAACCAGGAAAATATGGTGCAAACTATGCTCCTAAAGAAGTTAAAGATGCAAAACCTGCTCCAGGTGCTGAATTAGTTCGTAACGAATCAGGTGAAGTAACAGAAGTTAAACCATTGAACGGTGGAATTGACGCTGATGCTCAAGATAAAATCAACAAACGTTTAGATGAAGAAAATACAGATGTTAAAGATGCAGAAGAAAGATTAGCTGCAGCTAAACATGATGAAAAAGAAGCTGAATCTAACAGAGAAGAAGCTAAAGCAGCTGTAGAAGCAGCTAAAGAAAATGTGAAAGCAGCTCAAGATGAATTAGCAGCTGCAAAAGAAGCTAAAGCAAAATTTGAAAAAGAATTAGCAAGCTATAAAGATGCTGACGGTGAACAAGCTGATCAATATAGAGAAGCAGCAAGAGCTGATTTAGAAAAAGCTGAAGCAGCATTAAAAGATGCAGAAGAAACATTAAAACAAGCAGAAAAAGAAGCAGAAGAAGCTAAAGCTGCATTAGAACAAGCAGATGAAGATTATTATTCATATGTAGCAGACCGTGAAGTAGAAGAAGTTCGTGTACTACGTCGTCAAATTGCAAAAGATAAAGCTGATGGAAAAGATACTACAGCATTAGAAGAAGAACTTGATATTGCTTTAAATGGTGTAAAACCAGCGGTAAATGAAGTTAACCCATACGAAGGTCCAGTAACTGGTTTCTTTGACGAAACAGGAGAAAACCCAATTGCAGAAGGTGAGTTAGGTACACATGCACCTAGAAATATCCCTGGATACACTTATACAGGAGTTTCATATACAAAAGATGGTATTTTAAGACATATCTATAAGGTAACTGGTTCTGATTCAGGTAACAGTAACCTAGACCATCAGGCAAATGGTGGGGAGTATCCAGGTGATCGCTATATTATTAACAGACCATCTGTTACACCAGGTTCAACAACACCATCTACACCAGCAAATGAAACACCTGCAACACCAGCTCCTGGAGCAGATACTCCAGCTGCACCAACAGCTGAAACACCAGCACCGACAGCTCCAGCTGTAGCAGGTACTAGTCAAGACAACACTTATCAAGCACCAGCTGCAAAAGCAGAAGATAAGAAAGAACTTCCAAACACTGGTGGCAAAGATAATGCTGCAATTGCATCATTAGGATTCCTAGGCTTGCTCCTTGGTGCCCTTCCATTTGTGAAACGCAAAAACTAATTAGTTAAAAATATGAAAGAGAAGGACTTGTTGCCTTCTCTTTTTGTGGTATATAATCGCGTGAGGGCTTTGTTGGATAGTAGAAAATAAAAAGTGAACAAGACAATATTTCATTCTTGTTCGCTTTTATGTTATTAGTGATTGTATAATCTTATAACAATGCTTCAAACTCAGCGACAGTCATGCCCAATTGCTCACTCGCAAATTCGGAAGTTAGAACATGTTGGCGAACCATGTCTAAGAAGGCAAAAAGTTTCCCTTCTTCCCTTCCTTCAACTTTCCCACGCTCCAGTCCCTGTTCAAGACCTTCAGCCCTAGCAGTTTCCAAGGCATAGTCCTGTGCTAACAAGGCTTGTTCTTCACGCATACGTAGTTGACTAAACATTTTCCTGTCCTCCTCGGACCAGCTCTTGTAGTCCAGCAGTTGGTCTGCTTGGCTGATGGCTCGCTCTGGTTCTTGGGTAAAGGGTTTGTTCCCGAAAAACTCCAACCACGGTTTACGAACCTCGTCCTTGCTGGTTTCTCTATATTTTTTTAGTTCTAAGAACGCCATCTTGACTAGATGGTTTTCTTGTCCATTATTGGTGATGGTTAAGACTTCACCCGTCGTATCTTCTCGCATGCTAAAACTGTGGAAAGCTAGATCATCTTGGAAATAATTACTATCCACAATAGCTATTGCGTAAACAGGTGCGATATGTTTGTAACTCTGGTGGGTATCACCTTCACGTTGGCGAATTTTTTCAAGATTTTGATTGACCTGACTACACAGGTAAGCCCACAGGCGATTGATGAAAAAATTCTGATGATGTACCTGAATCTCAATAATTACCTGAGTGCCATTGTCTAGCTCCGCCAAGACATCAATACTTGTATAGAAATCTTGTGCTGAATAGGGCAGAGAAGGCAAGACATGAATATTACTTCCCTCCAAAATAGTTACATTTTTTGCTGGTAAGTCCAGCATATCGCGAATAAATTGACAAGTGATTTCTGGATTGCTAAAGATTTTTTTAGCTACCAAATCATTGGTTGGGCTGATGCCCGGATGACGTAAAGTCATATTTCTTCTCCTTTCATTATAGCACATTTTTAAATCTAGGTTTACTAGATTCACTGGCTCTATCTATTTATTCGGAAAAAGTATGAAAAATGCTTGGTCTGGCTCTTCCCAATGGTATTTTTTGGTGCTTTCCTTTATAATGGGTGTATGGATAAGAAAAAATTATTATTGATTGAT
Organism: Streptococcus sp. 68; assembly: GCF_013277415.1. Taxonomy (GTDB): domain Bacteria; phylum Bacillota; class Bacilli; order Lactobacillales; family Streptococcaceae; genus Streptococcus. The sequence goes on from NZ_VMMX01000011.1 coordinate 55,318, forward strand.
GGGTCTTCTGTTGCTTTTCGGGCGTTTTTTGCACTCTATCAGCAGTTGGACCGTTTTAAGAATGCGGCTGGTTTGCATACCAATGCGATTTATGGCTTTCAATTGATGTTGAGCCATTTATTGGAGCGGGTGGAGCCCAGTCATATTTTGGTGGCTTTTGATGCGGGAAAGACGACCTTCCGTACAGAGATGTATGCGGACTATAAGGGTGGTCGGGCTAAGACTCCTGATGAGTTTCGTGAGCAATTTCCTTTCATTCGTGAGTTACTGGATCATATGGGGATTCGTCACTATGAGTTGGCTCAGTATGAAGCTGATGATATCATCGGGACGCTGGATAAGCTAGCTGAACAGGATGGTTTTGACATTACCATTGTCAGTGGGGACAAGGACTTGATTCAGCTGACGGATGAGCATACGGTGGTTGAGATTTCCAAGAAAGGTGTGGCTGAGTTTGAGGCCTTTACGCCAGATTATCTCATGGAAAAGATGGGCATTACACCGACGCAGTTTATCGATCTCAAGGCGCTCATGGGTGATAAGTCGGATAATATTCCTGGGGTGACCAAAATTGGTGAAAAGACAGGTATCAAGCTCTTGCTGGAGCATGGTTCGCTTGAGGGAATTTATGAAAATATCGATGGGATGAAGGCTTCTAAGATGAAGGAAAATCTCATCAATGATAAGGAACAGGCCTTTTTGTCAAAAACATTAGCGACCATTGATACCAAGGCACCGATTGAGATTGGTTTGGAGGATTTGGTCTATAGTGGTCCAGATGTGGAAAATCTTGGGAAATTCTACGATGAGATGGGCTTCAAACAGCTCAAGCAGGCTTTAAATGTGTCGTCAGCTGATGTGGCTGAGAGTTTGAACTTTACTATCGTTGACCAAATTAGTCAAGATATGCTGAGTGAAGAGTCTATCTTCCATTTTGAGCTTTTTGGTGAGAATTACCATACGGATGATTTGGTTGGTTTTGCCTGGTCTTGTGGGGATAAGCTCTATGCCACAGACAAGCTTGAGCTGTTGCAAGAGCCGATTTTCAAGGACTTTTTAGAAAAAACACCTCTGAGAGTTTATGACTTTAAGAAGGCTAAAGTTCTCTTGAATCGCTTTGGTGTGGATTTGCAGGCGCCTGCTTTTGACAGCCGTTTGGCTAAATACCTCCTTTCGACTGTGGAGGACAATGAAATTGCGACTATCGCTAGTCTTTATAGTCAGACTTATTTGGTTGATGATGAGACCTTCTATGGTAAGGGAGTCAAGAAGGCTCTTCCTGAACGTGAGAAATTCTTGGAGCATTTAGTTCGTAAGCTTGCTGTTTTGGTCGAAACAGAGCCTATTTTACTTGAAAAACTCAGCGAAAATGGGCAGTTAGAGCTTCTTTATGATATGGAACAACCTTTGGCTTTTGTCCTTGCCAAGATGGAAATTGCTGGGATTACGGTCAAGAAAGAGACCTTGCTTGAGATGCAGGCTGAAAATGAGCTTGTCATTGAAAAACTCACTCAGGAGATTTACGAATTGGCTGGTGAGGAGTTTAATATCAACTCGCCTAAGCAGTTGGGCGTGCTTCTCTTTGAAAAATTGGGGCTACCTCTAGAATACACTAAGAAAACCAAGACAGGTTATTCGACAGCGGTGGATGTCTTGGAGCGTCTAGCTCCGATTGCACCGATTGTTAAGAAAATCCTAGACTATCGTCAGATTGCCAAGATTCAATCCACTTATGTAATTGGCTTGCAGGACTGGATTTTAGCTGATGGCAAGATTCATACTCGCTATGTTCAGGATTTGACCCAGACTGGGCGTTTGTCTAGTGTGGATCCAAACTTGCAAAATATTCCTGCCCGATTGGAACAAGGGCGCTTGATTCGGAAAGCTTTTGTGCCAGAGTGGGGGGATAGTGTGCTGCTCAGCTCGGACTATTCACAGATTGAATTACGCGTTTTGGCTCATATCTCTAAGGATGAGCACTTGATTAAGGCCTTCCAAGAGGGGGCGGATATCCATACTTCGACAGCCATGCGGGTCTTTGGCATTGAGCGTCCTGAGGATGTGACTGCAAACGACCGTCGCAATGCTAAGGCAGTTAACTTTGGAGTGGTTTACGGGATTTCAGACTTTGGTTTGTCTAATAATTTGGGAATTAGCCGTAAGGAAGCCAAAGCCTACATTGATACCTACTTTGAACGTTTTCCAGGTATTAAAAACTACATGGATGAAGTGGTGCGTGAGGCGCGTGATAAGGGCTATGTAGAGACCCTCTTCAAGCGTCGTCGTGAGTTGCCAGATATCAATTCGCGCAACTTCAATATTCGTGGTTTTGCGGAGCGGACAGCCATCAATTCTCCTATTCAGGGTTCGGCAGCAGATATTCTCAAGATTGCCATGATTCAGCTAGATAAAGCCTTGGTTGCAGGTGGTTATCAGACTAAGATGCTTCTGCAAGTGCACGATGAAATCGTCCTTGAAGTTCCTAAATCGGAACTAGCAGAGATGAAAAAATTGGTCAAAGAAACCATGGAAGAAGCCATTCAACTCAGTGTTCCCCTTATTGCAGACGAAAATGAAGGGGCAACCTGGTACGAGGCTAAATAAAAAGGGGGCTAGTCCTCCTTTTTTGTAGTAGAATTCTGCAAGCCTTTTCAAATTGTGCTATACTGATGAAAAAGGAGGATTTCTATGAGTCAAGAATTTATCAATCCAAGTGATGGTGTGATTCGTCAGTATCTAGCAACGAGTAAAACCCTTGCTGTAGTGGGTTTATCAGACCGTGAGGAAACAACCAGCAATCGAGTGACCAAGGAAATGCAGGCTCGAGGTTATAAAATCATTCCAGTCAATCCCAAGGCGGCAGGTGGCGAAATCTTGGGTGAAAAGGCTTATGCTAGTCTAGCAGAGATTCCTTTTCCTGTAGATATTGTCAATGTTTACCGTCGCAGTGAATTTTTGCCAGATGTGGCGCGTGATTTTCTCAAGGCTGATGCTAAGATTTTTTGGGCACAGCTAGGACTTGAAAGTCTAGAAGCGGAAGAGATTTTGCGTGCTGGTGGATGCGATGACATTGTGATGAATCGCTGCATCAAGAGAGAACATACTCGCTTGATTAAGGAAGCATAAGAAAAAGGTAGCTGGTGGGCTACCTTTTGTGTTATACTCAATGAAAATCAAAGAGCAAACTAGGAAACTAGTCGCAGGCTGCTCAAAACACTGTTTTGGGGTTGTAGATAGAACTGACGAAGTCAGTAACCATACCTACAGCAAGGCGACGTTGACGTGGTTTGAAGAGATTTTCGAAGAGTATTAGAAAATGCCGATAAGGGTCTGCATACCAAGACTAGTGAGGATGATGGCAATCCAGCAGATGGCTCCGAGAACAATGGATTTTCCGCTGGATTTGACCATAGCTACCAGATTGGTTTTGAGCCCGATAGCACTCATGGCCATGACAATAAGGAATTTAGAGAGTTCTTTGAGAGGGGTAAAGAAACTACTAGACACACCTAGAGAGGTGAGTAGTGTAGTGAGGAGAGAGGCAAGGATAAAGTAAAGGATAAAAAGTGGGAAGACTTTTTTCAGTTGTAGGCTTTGCTTGTTTTCTTGTTGGCGACTTTGCCAGTAGGATAGAAAGAGCGTGATAGGGATAATGGCCAAAGTACGTGTGAGTTTAACAATGGTTGCAGACTCGAGGGTATTGCTTTGGTAGAGACTGTCCCAAGCGCTGGCTGTGGCGGTTACAGAGGAAGTATCATTGACCGCAGTTCCTGCAAAGAGGGCGAAGCCTTCATTGGATAGGTGAAGCCAGGTTCCTAGGGTTGGAAAGATGAGCGCAGCCAAGACATTGAAGAAAAAGATAACGGAGATGGCTTGGGCTACTTCCTTTTCCTTGGCGTGAATAACAGGCGCTGTTGCTGCAATGGCAGAACCACCACAGATTGAAGAACCTACTCCAACCAAGGTAGCCAGTTTTGTATCCAGTGCAAAGAAGCGCTGGAAGAAATAGGCAATAATCAGAGCTATTGAGATGGTGGATAGGATGACAGGGAGTGAAGATTGTCCGACTGCGAAGACTTGCGAGATATTGAGACCAAAACCAAGCAAGACAACGGCATATTGGAGCAATTTTTTAGAACTAAAGGTCAATCCAGCATCCAGTTGTTTATAAGACGAGAGAAAGGGATGTAGGAGCATGCCTATGAAAATCGCAAATACAGGCGCGCCAATCACAGGGAAGAATCCTCCTAAGTACCAAGATACGATAGAAATGAGAAGGCAGGCAAAGATGCCTGCTCCATTTTTTGATAGAAATGACATAAAAACCTCCAAATAGAATCTGTTACTATTATAGACCTATAAACAGGAAAAGTAAAATAGAAAGTGGAGCCTAATAATTATTTGACAAGTAGTGCTAATTATGTAATAATAATCTTACAAGAACTGTAACGAAGTCTTGGCAAAAACAAAAATACCAGAGCTCCACCTCTGGTATTTCTTTTTGTCCAGTTACATTAAAACTAAACTCAGGTTATATTTTTTTGTCGCGCTTATCTAACCACTTTCTGACTATCCACTCAGAAATGACATTACCGATAATAGTAATCAGTAACGGTGCTAGAATAACTGTAACGAAGATTAGCAAAAACTCACCTCCAAACTAAGTTCGTTAGTGGAGTTGCGACAAATCCATTTTAACATACTTCAATTTGTCATGCTAGCGTTATTCTATCATGTATTTTTGCGGTCGGGGGGCTTTTGTAGTATAATAGAGATACGTTTTGAAAGTAGGAGGTATCTATGGACTTAACTAAGCGCTTTAATAAACAGTTAGATAAGATTCAAGTTTCGTTGATTCGTCAGTTTGACCAGGCTATTTCGGAGATTCATGGGGTCTTGCGTTTGACTTTGGGGGAACCTGATTTTACAACACCAGATCATGTTAAGGAGGCGGCCAAGCGAGCGATTGATCAGAACCAATCCTACTATACAGGGATGAGTGGTCTGCTGACTCTACGTCAGGCAGCCAGTGACTTTGTTAAGGAAAAGTACCAACTGGACTATGCTCCTGAAAATGAAATCTTGGTTACAATTGGGGCGACAGAGGCATTATCTGCTACTTTGACAGCTATTTTGGAAGAGGGAGACAAGGTGCTCTTGCCAGCTCCTGCCTATCCGGGTTATGAACCGATTGTCAATCTAGTTGGGGCAGAGATTGTCGAGATTGATACAACTGAAAATGGGTTTGTTTTGACTCCTGAGATGTTGGAGAAGGCCATTTTGGAGCAAGGTGACAAGCTCAAGGCGGTAATTCTCAACTATCCAGCCAATCCGACAGGAATTACCTATAGTCGGGAGCAGTTGGAAGCCTTGGCAGCTGTTTTACGCAAGTATGAGATTTTCGTTGTCTGTGATGAGGTTTACTCAGAATTGACCTACACAGGGGAAGCCCATGTGTCTCTAGGAACTATGTTGAGAGATCAGGCTATCATTATCAATGGTTTGTCTAAATCGCATGCTATGACAGGTTGGCGTTTGGGGTTGATTTTCGCTCCTGCAGCCTTTACAGCCCAATTGATCAAGAGTCACCAGTACTTGGTTACTGCCGCAAATACTATGGCGCAACACGCTGCGGTAGAAGCCTTGACGGCTGGTAAAAACGATGCGGAGCCTATGAAGAAGGAATACATCCAGCGTCGGGACTATATTATCGAGAAAATGACTGCTCTTGGTTTTGAGATTATCAAACCAGACGGTGCCTTTTATATCTTTGCTAAGATTCCAGCGGGCTATAATCAAGATTCCTTTGACTTTCTCAAGGATTTTGCTCAGAAGAAGGCCGTTGCCTTTATCCCTGGAGCTGCCTTTGGGCGTTACGGAGAAGGCTATGTGCGTCTGTCTTATGCAGCCAGCATGGAGACGATCAAAGAAGCCATGAAACGACTTGAGGAGTACATGAGAGAAGCATGATTCAGTCTATCACGAGTCAAGGCTTGGTGCTCTACAATCGCAATTTTCGTGAGGATGACAAGCTAGTCAAGATTTTTACTGAGCAGGCTGGTAAGCGGATGTTTTTCGTCAAACATGCTGGCCAGTCCAAACTGGCTCCTGTTATTCAGCCCTTGGTGCTGGCACGATTTCTCTTACGAATCAATGATGACGGGCTTAGCTACATTGAGGACTATCATGAGGTGATGACTTTTCCCAAGATTAATAGCGATCTCTTTGTCATGGCCTATGCGACCTATGTGGCAGCTCTTGCAGATGCTAGTTTGCAGGACAATCAGCAGGATGCTCCCTTGTTTGCTTTTTTACAAAAGACTTTGGAGTTGATGGAAGAGGGCTTGGATTATCAGGTTTTGACTAATATTTTTGAAATTCAAATCTTGACTCGATTTGGGATTAGCCTCAATTTTAATGAGTGTGTCTTCTGCCATCGGGTTGGTCAGGCTTTTGACTTTTCTTTCAAATATGGAGCCTGCCTCTGTCCAGATCATTATCATGAGGATGAGAGACGTTGCCATCTCAATCCCAATATCCCTTATCTGCTCAATCAATTTCAAGCCATTGATTTTGAGACTTTGGAGACCATTTCGCTCAAGCCTGAAATCAAGCAAGAGCTACGCCAATTTATGGATCAACTCTACGAAGAGTATGTTGGGATTCACCTAAAATCAAAGAAATTTATTGATTCCCTAGCAGACTGGGGACAATTACTAAAAGAGGAAAAGAAATGAAAAAAATCGCAGTAGATGCCATGGGGGGCGATTACGCACCTCAGGCCATCGTTGAGGGTGTCAATCAAGCCCTAGCTGACTTTTCAGATATCGAGGTTCAACTCTACGGAGATGAAGCTAAAATCAAGCAATATCTGACAGCGACAGAGCGCGTCAGCATTATCCATACGGATGAGAAGATTGATTCAGACGATGAACCTACGAGAGCTATTCGGAAGAAGAAAAATGCCAGTATGGTATTGGCAGCCAAGGCTGTCAAAGAGGGTGAAGCAGATGCTGTACTCTCGGCTGGGAATACAGGTGCTTTACTAGCAGCAGGATTTTTCATCGTGGGTCGTATCAAGAACATTGACCGACCAGGCCTTATGTCGACCTTGCCGACTGTAGATGGAAAAGGTTTTGACATGCTAGACCTCGGTGCCAATGCGGAGAATACAGCCCAGCACCTCCATCAATATGCGGTTCTAGGTTCCTTCTATGCAAAAAATGTCCGAGGGATTGCGCAACCACGTGTTGGCTTGCTCAATAATGGAACAGAGAGTAGCAAGGGTGACCCGCTTCGTAAGGAAACCTATGAATTACTAGCGGCTGATGAGAGTTTGAACTTTATCGGAAACGTGGAAGCGCGTGATTTGATGAATGGTGTTGCGGATGTTGTCGTCGCAGATGGTTTCACGGGAAACGCTGTGCTCAAATCCATTGAAGGGACAGCCATGGGAATCATGGACTTGCTCAAGACAGCTATTACAGGTGGTGGTCTTCGAGCGAAACTAGGCGCCCTCCTTCTCAAAGATAGCCTCAGAGGTTTGAAAAAACAGCTCAACTATTCAGATGTTGGTGGAGCGGTCTTGTTTGGTGTCAAGGCACCGGTTGTCAAGACTCATGGCTCAAGTGATGCCAAGGCTGTGTATAGTACGATTCGCCAGATTCGTACCATGCTAGAGACAGACGTAGTTGCCCAGACTGCGCGTGAATTTTCAGGAGAATAAAAGAGATGACAGAAAAAGAAATTTTTGACCGTATTGTGACCATTATCCAAGAGCGACAGGGAGAGGACTTTGTCGTGACAGAATCCTTGAGTCTGAAAGACGATTTGGATGCGGACTCAGTTGACTTGATGGAGTTTATCTTGACACTGGAAGATGAATTTAATATCGAAATCAGCGATGAGGAAATTGACCAACTCCAAAGTGTAGGAGATGTGGTTAAAATCATTCAAGGAAAATAGAAATCGGAGTTCCAAGGCGCTTGTTTTGGAATTTTTCTTTGGTTCAAGTGACCGTTTAGGAACAGATTTAGTCTTTCTAGGGACAGTAGAAATCTGAGGACAAATAAGGGATATAATAGAGTCAGAAAAATCAATCTCCAAAAAGGAGAAAAAAGAAAGGATTTTTATGATGAAAAAATATCTTTATTCTAGTTTGTTAGTTCTTGCAGGAGGCGTTCTCCTAGCAAATACTACGGTAGCCTATGCTGATTCCCCATCAGCAAGTGAGAAAGAAGCGATTGCTCAATTAGTTAATCAAGGTAAGATAAAAGCTGAAGAAGCTGATCAAGTAAAATTGATTGGTTTTGAAGATAAAGAAACTCAAGCAGAGGGCAATCAAGAGAAGAAAGCTTTCAATCAATATCGTGATCCGAAAGGAACATGGATGCAAACCAATGGTAAATGGTGGTTTAAATACGGTTCAGGTGGTTATGCTAAAAATTGGGAACAATTAGATGGCAAGTGGTACTATTTTGATGACCAAGGATGGATGAAAGAAAATACTTGGATTCAACCTGATGGCAATTATTACTACTTATCTGCTAGTGGTGCTATGGTCACTGGTTATCAACGTGTGAATGGTACACCATATTTCTTTAGAGAAAGTGGTGTATGGGTAGAAAATCGTGGGCAGGCACTTGGTGAATACGCAGAGACATTTGTAGGAAGAATTCCATATGTTTGGGGTGGGGCAGATTTGAATAGTGGCGTAGATTGCTCAGGATTTACGATGGCTATTCATGCTAAGTTTGATATTAGTATTCCTAGAGTAACCTATGGTCAAGCAACAGGAGGAAGTTATGTAAGTAATGGTTCTCAACAAGCTGGAGATTTGATTTTGTATAATAGTGAAGAGACAAATGACCATGTAGGTATTTATGTTGGTGGTGGAAAGGTAGTTCATGCTCCATATCCAGGTCAATATGTTTCTTATATGAATCAATACGGTATTACTCAAAATACAATTCGTAGATATTGGTAATATTGTCTAATTTTTCACAATATTATTGACTTTGATAATGAAAAGTATTAAAATATAGCTAAATAAAGAGGGGAAGCCCTCTTATAGCTGTTCGATAAAGGAGGAAATAGCTATGAAAAAATCTAAATTACTTACTCTTGGTTTGCTTGCAGGTGCTGGTCTGCTTTTGTCTATTAACCAAGCACAGGCTGCAGATACTTGGGTTAAAAATGGTGCTGACTGGAATCTTTCACAAGATGGCAGTCTAGCTAAGGATAAATGGGTACAAAATGCTGGGTCATGGTATCACTTCGACAGCACTGGTAAAATGCAGACAGGCTGGCTCAAAGACGGTGATACATGGTATTCACTAGCAGATAGTGGAGCTATGCGTACTGGCTGGTACAAGGAAGGCAACACATGGTACTCACTAGCTAATAGTGGTGCCATGCGTACAGGTTGGTACAAAGAAGGGTCTACATGGTACTATCTTCATTTTAGTGGTTCTATGATGACAGGTTGGGAGTTCATAGATGGTAAATGGTCTTACTTTGAAAAATCAGGTGCTATGGTCGCAGATAGAGCTGTTCCAGCCAGTGATGGGGAAAGTTATGTCATTGGTAAGGATGGCTATCTAGCAAATAGAAAAGATGCTGGATACAATATTCATGATATTGTCAAACTTGGAGATGGGCAAGAATATTTGCTAAATGCTAAAGGTGACGATGTTATTATTGAAAAAAACACTTGGTATATCAGACCAGAGTTCAAGAAGTTCTCTAACAAATATGGGGATGAAGTTGCAAATACTACCTTAGCTTTAGTGGATAATAAAGAAGAAGGACAAGAAATTGATCCTAAGGCAGTTGTACAGAACTTCCAAAACTTACCAAATCGCTACTACTTTGATGAAAATGGACATCGTGTGGTTAATATCCCAGCAATGACAACCTATTCAGAGATTAAAAAAGTTGGCAATGATGTCTATTTAGAAAATCCAGGTGCACGACTTCGTCTTGGAGCTACCCACTTTACAATCAATAACAATAAACTATACTATTTAGAAAATGAGCAAGGTAAGCTCAAAACAGGTTACTTTGTATTAATTGATGATGGTATGGCTACAACCCACTATCACTTCCTAGCCTATGCGGATCAATCTGGTGAAATTCTTAAGATGAAACGCTTGCCATCAGGAGTTTCAGATTATCTGGATAAAGAAATCGATGGTTTATATGGTGAAAAAATTAAAATTGAATCTCCACACTCAAACGAATATTATAAAGTGGTTGTGGTTAAATAAAAATAACATCTTCACAACTAATTGTTAACACTCTAACCAATATACCATTTTCAGGAGGCTTTAGATTTCTTGTATTTTAAAAGGAAACTAAAGCCTTTTGTAGATGAAGCAGGGGATAGAGTTATCTATAAAATAATGAAAAGGAGTCTGTCATGGAAATGAAAAATACATTTGTAGAATTGGAACAATTTGAAGAGTTAACCTCAGAGGTATTGGAGGAAGTGAATGGTGGAGGGATTTTTGAAGATACTGTAAAATGGTGCAATAAATTATTTGGTACGGGTAGACACGTTGCTTAAATTCACAGTATTAGTTAGAGATTAGATTTATTTATGCTTATTTTAGAATTCTTATTTTCTGTGATATATCTACTGTTGGTAGTCGTTTCAACCATAGTGCCTACTATTTATTTGGGCGCTCAAATTTCCCCAGAATTTTATAAAAAACGTTATTGGATACTTATATTTTTAATTAGTTTATCTGCTCGTCAAACATTTGGAGAATTATTTCATATAGGAGTTCTTATCTACTTTTACTGTATTTTTTTATTAGTATTGCACAAGGGAAAAGGGGAATCTCTTTTTCTTTCGCTCTATCTTTTTCTCTTCTTTCAAAGTATTCGTTATTTATTTTTGACAATTTGGATTCGTGTATTATCTGGTGAGCATTGTTGTTTCGTAGATTCGTTTTCTACTTTATATATATCTATATTTGATTTATTATCAATCTTTCTATGTTGTAAAATTATGAAGCGTTGGTCTTTGGATTTGGATTTATTCTTTTCAGATACTTTTAAAACCCACTATCGTAAGAGCTTTTTCATTATCCTACCTCTGACTGGATTTAGGATATTCTCTTCGTTCATGACCAATAGAAATAGTTCTTTTTACGTTCGCTTTGACACGACCATTTCTCTCCTGATTTTCATTCTCTTTTTCTCCTGGCTCTTTTATATCAGACACTTAGAGCAGGTTTATCGTGATGAGCAGACCATTCAGAGACAGGAAGAAGAAAATCGTTCCTTGCAAGGGATGGTGGACAAGCTAGGTCATCTCTATGATGAAGTTCGAGGTTTCCGTCATGATTTTGCGGGGATTGTCGCCAGCATGGAGCCTGCCATAGCTAATCAAGACATGGCTGAGGTGTCTACCATTTATCAAGATGTCTTTCTAAAGACCAATGAAAAGCTGAGGAAGGCAGATTACACGGCCTTTAATCTTCATAATATCCATGATATAGCCATTCGTAATACTTTGGCAAAAGCTATGATTGTGGCAGATAATCAGGGAATTCATTTTAGTTTGGAGACGGTGGGGGTTGTCGAAGAGCTGGCATTGCCGATGTTGGAGGCTATCCGTATCCTCTCTATCCTCACGACAAATGCCTTAGAGGCAGCCAGTGAGGCTGAAAATCCGCAGATTCGGGTTGCTTTGTTGGCAGGTGATAGGAGTGTCCGTTTTATCATTGAAAACACTCGTAAGAAAGAAGAACTGAATCCCATCATTCTCAGTCAAAAGGGTTACTCTACCAAGGGTAACCACAGTGGACTGGGCTTAGCGACCTTGGAAGATATGGTTTTTCATTATGATTTAAACTTAGATACCCAGCTAGGAGAGACGACTTTTAGACAAGATTTAGAATTGCCGTTTAAGGATGAGAAACGAGGGGGAGAGGAATGAGAATTTTAGTTTTGGAAGATGATAGAGTTCAGCAGGGACGGATAGAGCAGACTTTACTAGATATCGGTCGCTCTCGCAATTTAAGATTGGAAATTGATATTGCTAAAAACTATGGAGATGTTGAAAAGTATTCTCAGTATTTTGACCATTATCAGCTCTATTTATTGGATTTAGAGATTGATGGAGAGCGTGAACGGGGTTTTCAGGTTGCTCAACAGGTTCGGGAGCGGGATCCCTTTACAAGTATTGTCTTTGTGTCCACACACTCGGAGGCCTTGCCTCTAGCTTTTCGCTACCACTTGTCTGCCTTGGATTTTATTTCCAAGGATCAGCCTGAGGAGGATTACCGTCATCAGATGGAGCGCTGTCTGGACTATGTACTGGCAGTGGACAAGAGAGAAAATATGCGTCTCTTCACCTATAGTTTTGAGGGAAGACGAGGCTTTACTCTGCCCTACCATGAGATTTTAGCCTTTGAAACCTCAGTGGAATCCCATCGTATCAAGGTCTATTATGCCAATCATTCTATCAAGACCATTTATGGCAGTCTCAAGGATATCGCTGCCAAGGCTGAAAAAGATTACTTTGTCTATGCTAATCGCAATACTTTAGTCAGTTTACAAGCCATTGAAGAGATGACTGCCACAGAAGTGACCTTGTTAGAAGGCTTGCATTTCCCCGTATCACGAACAGCCAGAAGAACCCTTAAAAAACATCTCAATGTCTAATATCTGTTAGATTTGAATGAGTTTATCAATAAGAATGTCGGAAAATTTTCTGATATTCTTATTTTTTTGGATTCTTTCTCGAATAGATAAGTAAGAGGAAACAGAAAGGAGCCTAGTTCATGTATCTACCAATCTTGTATCCGTGGTTCATTAAATTATTTTTTAAATAAAATTTAATTTAGTTGTACATTTTTGAAATTTTTTTCGAATAGATAAGTGAGAAGAAAAAGAAAGGAGTCTGGTTTATGTATCTACCGATTTTCTATTCATGGTACATTAAATTATTTTTTAAATAAATTTAATTAGTTGTACATTTTCGAAATTTTTCTCGAATAGATAAGTAAGAGGAAAAGAAAAGGAGTCTGGTTTATGTATCTACCGATTTTCTATTCATGGTACATTAAATTATTTTTTAAATAAATTTAATTAGTTGTACATTTTTGAATTGTTTTTCGAATAGATAGGTGAGAAGAAAAAGGAGGGAGTCTATTTCATGTATCTACCAATTTTTTATCCGTGGTTTACTAAATTATTTTTCAAATAAATTTAATTAGTTGTACATTTTCGAAATTTTTTTCGAATAGATAAGTGAGACGAAAAGGAAGGAGACTACGCGATGTATTTACCAATCTTATTGCCATGGTTTATCAAATGGTATTTAAAATAAATGAAATTTACCTGTTCATTTTAAATCACTTCTCAAATAGATAAGTGAGACGAAAAGGAATTCAGTAATTTATCTATTCTGGTTTTTAAAATGGTTTAAGAGCCAGAAATCGTAAACTAAAAAATAGAAATAAAGGAGAAAAAAGATGACAAATTTTGACAAAATGGAACAGAACTTTGTAGCTCTTACAGAAGAAGAGTTGATGAATGTAGATGGGGGAATTGCACCAATTATTATTGGTGGTGTAGTTATTGGTTGGAAATTAATTGGAGGTGTAGCTGCGCTTGCTACAGTTTCAGCAGGTGCGGGCATAGCTGCAGGATATTATGCTAATAGACCATAATTTTGTAGATATATATGAAATTTGTTAAATTAATGTTGAAGATTTGGCCTGAGCTTATGGTATTACTTAGTTCAATATCTTATACAATTATCAGGTTGGTAGCTGATGTGAATAAGCTACCCTTACCTACATGGTTTGATGATTTTAATATACAAACAATTTCATTGTTTTTAATGGTATTCATTTTATTATATAGAAGTAAAGGAGAAAAGAATGGATAAATTTCAAGTAGTTGATGAGAAAGATTTGCAAGTAATTGAAGGAGGAATTGAACCTATTTCGATTATATTTGGCCTAAGTGCTATTGCATTTGGCGCATTTGGGGCTGGTTACACATTTGGTTCAGATTTGGCTCGTCGTGGGCGTTAGATAATGAATAATCGCAACCTTAATCTCAATACATTGTTACCTAAACTAGCCACGATATTTCCTTTGTTGGGAATAACTCTTAATGTCGCGCTTCATGTGATTCGTACAGGTTCGTTAGTATCCTTTAATTGGCAATGGACTTTAGTTGGTTTGCTTTTCGCAGGATATTTTGGTATTTTTCGCAAAGATTTGTCAAAAAATAATCAAAACTATAAATGAAGAACATGAATCAAAAGGATTTTGTGTATGTGAATGGCAGCGTTTTTCCGCCATTCTTGTCAGGTAATTAGGAGTCTATTATGAAACAATTCTTATTAGGTTTTGCTGAAGGGTATTTTACCGTATCACTCATTATCTACATCGCAACGTATTTGATTTTGAAAAATCCAATCAATACCCTATTTTATCCAGAAATTTACCCTGTTTTATTTGGGCTCTTTTATCTAGGATATAAGGTCAATAAAAAGCAAGTAGAGTGAGCAGTTAGGAATGACTTGTTAGTCTGTGCTAAAATGACTAGAGTATAATCTCAGAATGCATCACATCGGAGTTTAATATGAAATTTGTTAAATCAATACTGAAAGTTTGGCCTGAAATCATGGTATTACTTAGTTCAATGTCTTATATAATCATCAGATTAGTAGCTGACATAAATAAAGTATCTTTACCTACTTGGCTTGATAGTTTCAATATACCAACGATTGCATTATTTGTGATGATATTCATTCTTTTATATAGAAGTAAAGAAAAAAAGAATGGATAAATTTGAAGTAGTAGACAATCTATGGGGAAATAGGAGTCTTGTAGCAACGAATCAAAAAAGGAGTAACGATGAATCGTAATTTAGAACGGTGTTATCTATTCTGACTATGAATAGATCATACCAGAGGTGGCTTAGAAATAGCAGGGACATTAAAAATTGAATTAACTTTAAATAGGATGTCGTAAAGTTTACTATCAATGATTTATTTGTCCCAAGCTTGCCTAGGGTGACAGTAAAAAATCAATTTCCTTTCATACCATATTTTTAGTAGGTAGGACGCTTGTTCTGCCTATTTTTTATCCAAAAAGTGCAGTTGGGAGGGAGATAGGCGCATTTGGGGAGGAAGTCCAGTTTTTGTTTGGAAATTGAGGTAAGATAGTTGTTATCAGATGAGTTTATACTCTTCGAAAATCAAATTCAAACCACGTCAACGTCGCCTTGCCGTATATATGTGACTGACTTCGTCAGTCCTATCTACAACCTCAAAACNNGGCTAGTTTCTTAGTTTGCTCTTTGATTTTCATTGAGTTTAGGAAAAAGGAGATGAATATGAAATTTGGGAAACGTCACTATCGTCCGCAGGTGGATCAGATGGACTGCGGTGTAGCTTCATTAGCCATGGTTTTTGGCTACTATGGTAGCTATTATTCTTTGGCTCACTTGCGAGAATTGGCCAAGACGACCATGGATGGGACGACGGCTTTGGGCTTGGTCAAGGTGGCAGAGGAGATTGGCTTTGAGACACGAGCGATCAAGGCGGATATGACGCTCTTTGACTTACCAGATTTGACTTTTCCTTTTGTTGCCCATGTGCTTAAGGAAGGAAAATTGCTCCACTACTATGTGGTGACTGGACAGGATAAGGATAGCATTCATATTGCCGACCCAGATCCTGGGGTGAAGTTGACTAAACTGCCACGTGAGCGTTTTGCGGAAGAATGGACAGGAGTGACTCTGTTTATGGCCCCTAGTCCAGACTACAAGCCTCATAAGGATCAAAAGAATGGTCTGCTCTCTTTTATCCCTATATTAGTGAAGCAGCGTGGCTTGATTGCTAATATCGTTTTGGCAACACTCTTGGTAACCTTGATTAACATTGTGAGTTCTTATTATCTGCAGTCTATCATTGATACTTATGTGCCAGATCAGATGCGTTCGACACTGGGGATTATTTCTATTGGGCTGGTGATTGTTTATATTCTTCAGCAGATCTTGTCTTATGCTCAGGAGTATCTCTTGCTTGTTTTGGGGCAACGCTTGTCGATTGATGTGATTTTGTCCTATATCAAGCATGTTTTTCACCTGCCTATGTCCTTCTTTGCGACACGCAGGACAGGGGAAATCGTGTCTCGTTTTACAGATGCTAACAGTATTATCGATGCACTGGCTTCAACCATTCTTTCGATTTTCCTAGATGTATCAACGGTCGTCATTATTTCTCTTGTTTTATTTTCACAAAATACCAATCTCTTTTTCATGACTTTATTGGCGCTGCCTATCTACACAGTGATTATCTTTGCTTTTATGAGGCCGTTTGAAAAGATGAATCGGGATACCATGGAAGCCAATGCGGTTCTGTCTTCTTCTATCATTGAGGACATCAACGGTATTGAGACTATCAAGTCCTTGACCAGTGAGAGTCAGCGTTACCAAAAGATTGACAAGGAATTTGTGGATTATCTGAAAAAATCTTTTACCTATAGTCGGGCAGAGAGTCAGCAAAAGGCTCTGAAAAAGGTTGCCCATCTCTTGCTCAATGTCGGCATTCTCTGGATGGGGGCTGTTCTGGTTATGGATGGCAAGATGAGTTTGGGGCAGTTGATTACCTATAATACCTTGCTGGTTTACTTTACCAATCCTTTGGAAAATATCATCAATCTGCAAACCAAACTTCAGACTGCGCAGGTTGCCAATAACCGTCTGAATGAGGTTTATCTGGTAGCTTCTGAGTTTGAGGAGAAGAAAACAGTTGAGGATCTGAGCTTGATGAAGGGAGATATGACCTTCAAGCAGGTTTACTACAAGTATGGCTATGGTCGAGATGTCTTGTCAGACATCAATTTGACCATTCCCCAAGGTTCTAAGGTGGCTTTTGTGGGAATTTCAGGGTCAGGTAAGACGACCTTGGCCAAGATGATGGTTAATTTTTACGACCCAAGTCAGGGAGAGATTAGTCTGGGTGGTGTCAATCTCAATCAGATTGATAAAAAGGCTCTGCGTCAGTATATCAACTATCTGCCTCAACAGCCTTATGTCTTTAACGGAACGATTTTGGAGAATCTTCTCCTTGGGGCCAAGGAAGGGACGACTCAAGAGGATATCTTACGGGCGGTCGAGTTGGCAGAGATTCGGGAGGACATTGAGCGCATGCCACTGAATTACCAGACAGAATTGACTTCGGATGGGGCAGGAATCTCAGGTGGTCAACGTCAGAGAATTGCTCTGGCGCGTGCTCTCTTGACAGATGCGCCGGTCTTGATTTTGGATGAGGCGACCAGCAGTTTGGATATTTTGACAGAGAAGCGAATTGTCGATAATCTCATGGCTTTAGACAAGACCTTGATTTTCATTGCTCACCGTTTGACTATTGCTGAGCGGACAGAGAAGGTTGTTGTCTTGGATCAGGGCAAGATTGTCGAAGAAGGAAAGCATGCTGATTTGCTTGCACAGGGTGGATTTTACGCCCATTTGGTGAATAGCTAGAAAGAGGAGAGGATGAAACCAGAATTTTTAGAAAGTGCGGAGTTTTATAATCGTCGTTACCATAATTTTTCCAGTCGGGTGATTGTACCCATGTCCCTTCTGCTCGTGTTTTTGCTTGGCTTTGCAACATTTGCAGAGAAGGAGATGAGTTTGTCTACTAGAGCTACTGTTGAGCCTAGTCGTATCCAGGCAAATATCCAGTCAACTAGCAACAATCGTATTCTTGTCAATCATTTGGAAGAAAATAAGCTGGTTAAAAAGGGAGAACTGTTGGTTCAATATCAAGAAGGGGCAGAGGGTGTCCAAGCGGAGTCCTATGCCAGTCAGTTGGACATGCTCAAGGATCAAAAAAAGCAATTGGAGTATCTGCAAAAGAGCCTGCAAGAAGGGGAGAACCACTTTCCAGAGGAGGATAAATTTGGCTACCAAGCCACCTTTCGCGACTACATCAGTCAAGCAGGCAGTCTTAGGGCTAGTACATCGCAACAAAATGAGACCATCGCGTCCCAGAATGCAGCAGCTAGCCAAACCCAAGCCGAAATCGGCAACCTCATCAGTCAAACAGAGGCTAAAATTCGCGATTACCAGACAGCTAAGTCAGCTATTGAAACAGGCGCTTCCTTGGCCAGTCAGAATCTAGCCTACTCTCTCTACCAGTCCTACAAGTCTCAGGGCGAGGAAAATCCGCAATCTAAGGCACAAGCGGTTGCGCAGATTGAAGCGCAGCTTTCTCAGTTAGAATCTAGTCTTGCTACTTACCGTGTCCAGTATGCAGGTTCAGGTACCCAGCAAGCCTACGCGTCTGGTTTAAGTAGTCAATTGGAATCCCTTAAATCCCAACACTTGGCAAAGGTTGGTCAGGAATTGACCCTTCTAGACCAGAAAATCTTGGAGGCAGAGTCAGGTAAGAAGGTTCAGGGAAATCTTTTAGACAAGGGGAAAATTACGGCGAGTGAGGATGGGGTGCTTCATCTTAATCCTGAGACCAGTGATTCTACCATGGTAGCAGAGGGGACTCGACTAGCCCAACTCTATCCGTCCTTGGAAAAAGAAGGGAAAGCCAAACTCACAGCTTATCTAAGTTCAAAAGATGTAGCAAGGATCAAGGTCGGTGATTCTGTTCGCTATACTACGACTCATGATGCCAAGAATCAACTTTTCCTAGATTCTACTATTACAAGTATTGATACGACAGCTACTAAGACTGAAAAAGGGAATTTCTTTAAAATTGAGGCGGAAACTACTCTAACTTCGGAGCAGGCTGAAAAACTTCGGTATGGGGTGGAAGGTCGCCTACAGATGATTACGGGCAAGAAAAGTTACCTACGTTATTATTTAGATCAATTTTTGAACAAAGAGTAATGTTCGTGTTTTTAGAGTTAAATGATTTTAAAACTGTGAGAAAGTTTTTTCTTGCGGTTTTTTCTTTATGAATTTCGTCATACAATCGTTATTTATTCGGTTAAATTCTTGTAATTTTAGGTTTTTTATGGTAGAATGTGCTCAAGTAATACGAAAGGCGAACTTTAAAATGTCAAAACAATTGATCTATTCGGGAAAAGCTAAAGATATCTATACAACTGAGGATGAAAATCTTATTATTTCAACTTACAAGGACCAGGCGACTGCTTTCAATGGTGTTAAGAAGGAGCAGATTGCAGGTAAGGGAGTGTTGAATAATCAGATTTCATCTTTTATTTTTGAGAAATTAAATGCGGCTGGTGTGGCGACTCACTTTGTGGAGAAACTTTCAGATACGGAACAACTCAATAAAAAGGTTGAGATTATTCCTTTGGAAGTCGTGCTTCGCAACTATACTGCTGGTTCCTTTTCAAAACGTTTTGGTGTGGATGAGGGAATCGCCTTGGAGACTCCGATTGTCGAGTTTTATTACAAAAATGATGACTTGGATGATCCATTCATCAATGACGAGCATGTGAAATTCCTACAGATTGCGGATGACCAGCAAATCGCTTACTTGAAGGAAGAAACTCGTCGAATCAATGAACTCTTGAAGGTCTGGTTTGCTGAGATTGGGCTTAAGTTGATTGACTTTAAGCTAGAGTTCGGTTTTGACAAGGATGGCAAGATTATCTTAGCAGATGAATTTTCACCAGATAACTGTCGCTTGTGGGATGCGGATGGCAACCACATGGATAAGGATGTTTTCCGTAGAGGATTGGGAGAACTAACAGATGTTTACGAGATTGTCTGGGAAAAGTTGCAGAAATTGAAATAACAACCTCAAGGCTGTTTGGGAACATTGCAAGAGCTGAAATAAAGGAATAAGGATTGATGGATAAACGTATTTTTGTTGAAAAAAAGGCTGATTTTCAGGTTAAGTCAGAGAGTTTGGTGAGAGAACTCCAGCATAACTTGGGACTGTCAACTTTGAAAAGTATTCGCATTGTGCAAGTTTATGATGTATTTGATTTGGCAGAGGACTTGTTTGCACCTGCAGAGAAACACATCTTCTCTGAGCAGGTGACAGACCACGTCTGGGACGAAGTTGCTGTACAGGCGGATCTGGCTAACTATGCTTTCTTTGCTATTGAAAGCCTACCTGGGCAATTTGACCAACGTGCAGCTTCTTCACAGGAAGCCTTGCTTTTGCTGGGAAGTTCGAGTGATGTGACAGTTAATACAGCCCAACTTTATTTGGTCAATAAAGATATTGATGCGACTGAGTTAGAAGCGGTCAAAAACTACTTGCTTAATCCAGTTGATTCTCGTTTCAAGGATATCACGACAGGGATTGCCAAGCAGGAATTTTCTGCGTCAGACAAGACTATTCCCAAATTGACTTTCTTTGAAAGCTATACAGCAGAAGACTTTGCTCGCTACAAGGCTAAACAAGGGATGGCCATGGAAGTGGATGATTTGCTCTTTATTCAAGACTACTTTAAGTCAATCGGGCGCGTGCCGACGGAAACAGAACTCAAGGTTTTGGACACTTACTGGTCTGACCACTGCCGTCATACGACTTTTGAGACAGAGTTGAAACACATCGACTTTTCAGCTTCTAAATTCCAAAAACAATTGCAGTCAACCTATGACAAGTATATTGCCATGCGTGAGGAGTTGGGGCGTTCTGAAAAACCTCAAACCTTGATGGATATGGCGACTATTTTTGGTCGTTATGAGCGTGCTAATGGACGTTTAGACGACATGGAAGTGTCAGACGAAATCAATGCTTGCTCAGTAGAAATCGAAGTGGATGTTGATGGTGTGAAAGAGCCATGGCTCCTAATGTTCAAGAATGAAACTCACAACCACCCAACGGAAATTGAGCCATTTGGTGGGGCTGCTACCTGTATTGGTGGAGCCATTCGTGACCCATTGTCAGGACGTTCATATGTTTACCAAGCCATGCGGATCTCAGGTGCTGGTGATATTACAGCACCGATTTCAGAAACTCGCGCTGGGAAACTGCCACAACAAGTCATTTCTAAAACAGCGGCTCATGGTTATTCTTCATACGGTAACCAGATTGGGCTTGCAACAACCTACGTTCGTGAATATTTCCACCCAGGTTTCGTTGCTAAGCGTATGGAACTTGGTGCCGTTGTTGGTGCGGCTCCCAAGGGCAATGTTGTCCGTGAAAAACCGGAAGCGGGCGATGTCATTATCCTCCTCGGTGGTAAGACTGGGCGTGACGGTGTCGGTGGTGCGACGGGTTCTTCTAAAATTCAAACGGTTGAGTCTGTAGAGACTGCTGGTGCTGAGATTCAAAAAGGGAATGCTATCGAAGAACGCAAGATTCAACGCCTTTTTCGTAATGGCAATGTCACTCGTGTTATCAAGAAATCTAATGACTTTGGTGCTGGTGGTGTCTGTGTGGCTATCGGTGAATTAGCAGACGGTCTTGAAATTGATCTTAACAAGGTGCCTCTTAAATACCAGGGCTTGAATGGTACCGAAATTGCCATCTCTGAATCACAAGAACGGATGGCGGTTGTGGTGCGTCTTGAAGACGTAGATGCCTTTGTTGAAGAATGTAACAAAGAGAATATTGACGCTGTTGTGGTTGCGACAGTCACTGAAAAACCAAATCTGGTTATGCACTGGAATGGTGAGACAATTGTGGACTTGGAGCGTCGTTTCCTTGATACCAATGGTGTACGTGTCGTTGTCGATGCAAAGGTTGTGGACAAGGATGTCAAACTCCCAGAAGAGCGTACAACAAGCGCTGACACACTGGAAGCAGATACCCTTGCGGTTCTATCTGACCTCAACCATGCGAGTCAAAAAGGCTTGCAGACCATCTTTGACTGTTCGGTCGGTCGTTCAACGGTTAATCACCCACTTGGTGGTCGCTATCAACTCACACCAACTGAGGCATCTGTACAGAAATTGCCAGTCCAACACGGTGTGACTCATACTGCGTCTGTCATGGCTCAAGGGTTTAATCCTTATATTGCAGAATGGTCTCCATACCACGGTGCTGCTTATGCGGTTATTGAAGCAACTGCTCGTTTGGTTGCTGCTGGTGCCAACTGGTCTAAGGCTCGCTTCTCTTACCAAGAGTACTTCGAGCGCATGGACAAACAAGCTGAGCGTTTTGGTCAGCCAGTAGCAGCTCTCCTAGGCTCTATCGAGGCACAAATTCAGCTTGGTTTGCCATCTATCGGTGGTAAGGACTCCATGTCTGGTACTTTTGAAGAATTGACAGTACCGCCAACCTTGGTCGCTTTTGGGGTGACGACGGCAGATAGCCGGAAGGTACTTTCTCCTGAGTTCAAGACTGCTGGGGAAAACATCTACTACATCCCAGGTCAAGCTCTTGCTGCAGAGATTGATTTTGACTTGATTAAGTCAAATTTTGCTCAGTTTGAAGCCCTTCAAAAGGCTCATAAAGTGACATCTGCATCAGCTGTCAAATACGGTGGTGTGGTTGAAAGTTTGGCTCTTGCTACTTTTGGAAATCATATTGGTGCAGAGGTAACCTTGCCTGAACTTGAAAGTTCTTTGACAGCACAATTGGGCGGATTTGTCTTTACCTCTCCTGAAGAAATCACTGGAGTAGAGAAAATCGGTCAAACAAGTGCAGACTTTACACTCCTTGTCAACGGTGTGAAGCTAGATGGACACAAGCTTGACAGTGCCTTCCAAGGAAAACTGGAAAAAGTTTACCCAACAGAGTTTGCCCAAGCCAAAGAACTAGCTGAAGTACCAGCTGTGGTATCAGATGTTGTGATTAAAGCAAAAGAAAAGGTTGAAAAACCTGTGGTCTATATCCCAGTCTTCCCAGGAACAAACTCAGAGTATGATTCAGCTAAGGCATTTGAAAAAGAAGGCGCAGAGGTCAACTTGATGCCATTTGTGACCTTGAATGAAGAGGCTATTGTCAAGTCAGTTGAAACTATGGTTGACAACATCGGCAAGGCTAACATTCTCTTCTTTGCCGGTGGATTCTCAGCTGCGGATGAACCAGATGGTTCAGCCAAGTTCATTGTCAATATTCTGCTCAATGAAAAAGTCCGTGTGGCTATTGATAGCTTTATCGCGCGTGGTGGCTTGATTATCGGTATCTGTAATGGATTCCAGGCTTTGGTCAAATCAGGTCTTCTTCCATACGGGAATTTCGAGGATGCTAATAGTACTAGTCCAACCCTCTTCTACAATGATGCCAATCAACACGTGGCCAAGATGGTGGAAACTCGGATTGCCAATACCAACTCACCATGGTTGACTGGGGTGCAAGTGGGTGACATCCACGCCATTCCTGTTTCACACGGTGAAGGGAAATTTGTCGTGACGGCTGAGGAATTTGCGGAGCTCCGTGACAATGGTCAAATCTTTAGCCAATACGTTGACTTTGATGGAAAACCAAGTATGGACTCTAAGTACAATCCGAATGGTTCTGTCCATGCCATCGAAGGAATTACCAGCAAGAACGGCCAAATCATCGGTAAGATGGGACACTCAGAACGTTATGAAGACGGTCTTTTCCAAAACATACCAGGAAATAAAGACCAGCACCTCTTCGCGTCAGCGGTTAAATACTTTACTGGAAAATAAGACTTGCAGATTTTCTAATAGATAGTATCAGTAATGTAAAAGTCAGGTAAATCTAGCTCTTGATGATACACAAATGAAAATTAGGTATATAAAATGACATACGAAGTAAAATCTCTTAATGAAGAATGTGGTGTTTTCGGTATTTGGGGACATCCAGATGCTGCTAAATTGACCTATTTTGGTCTCCATAGTCTTCAGCACCGTGGTCAGGAGGGGGCAGGAATCCTCTCCAACGATCAGGGACAATTGAAGCGCCATCGTGACATGGGACTTTTATCAGAAGTCTTCAGAAATCCTGCTAATTTGGATAAATTGACGGGAACTGGTGCGATTGGGCATGTGCGTTACGCGACTGCTGGCGAAGCTTCTGTAGATAATATCCAGCCTTTCCTCTTCCGTTTTCACGATATGCAGTTTGGTTTGGCTCATAATGGAAACTTGACCAATGCTGCCTCTCTCAAGAAAGAATTGGAAGATAGAGGAGCGATTTTCAGTGCGACTTCGGACTCTGAAATCTTGGCTCACCTCATTCGTCGCAGTCATAATCCTAGCCTGATGGGCAAAATCAAGGAAGCGCTCAGCCTTGTCAAAGGTGGTTTTGCCTATATCTTGCTGTTTGAGGACAAGTTGATTGCGGCTCTTGACCCCAATGGTTTCCGTCCACTTTCTATCGGGAAAATGGCCAACGGAGCGGTGGTGGTTTCCTCTGAAACCTGTGCTTTTGAGGTTATTGGTGCTGAATGGATTCGTGATTTGAAGCCAGGTGAGATTGTGATCATTGATGACAAGGGCATCCAGTATGATAGCTATACAGATGATACTCAGTTAGCAATCTGTTCTATGGAGTATATCTATTTTGCTCGCCCTGATTCTAACATTCATGGTGTCAATGTTCATACGGCACGTAAACGTATGGGTGCTCAATTGGCGCGTGAATTCAAGCATGAAGCAGATATTGTGGTCGGTGTGCCCAATTCTTCCCTTAGCGCGGCTATGGGATTTGCGGAAGAATCTGGTCTGCCAAATGAAATGGGACTTATCAAGAACCAATACACCCAACGTACCTTTATCCAACCGACTCAAGAATTGCGGGAGCAAGGGGTGCGGATGAAACTATCTGCTGTTTCTGGTGTTGTAAAAGGCAAGCGTGTGGTTATGATTGATGACTCTATTGTACGTGGAACAACCTCTCGTCGGATCGTTCAGCTTTTGAAAGAAGCGGGTGCAACTGAGGTTCACGTTGCTATTGGTAGTCCAGCGCTAGCTTATCCATGTTTCTACGGGATTGATATCCAGACCCGTCAGGAGCTAATTGCGGCCAATCATACGGTCGAAGAAACTCGCCAAATCATTGGTGCGGACAGTCTGACTTATCTTTCTGTTGAGGGGTTGATTGATTCAATTGGTATTGAAACAGATGCGCCAAATGGTGGTCTATGTGTCGCTTACTTTGATGGTGACTACCCAACGCCTCTCTACGACTATGAAGAAGACTATCGTAGAAGTTTGGAAGAAAAGACGAGTTTTTACAAATAGACAATAGATCCTCCATTAAAGAAAAGGAATATAAAAATGGCAAATAAAAATGCTTATGCTCCACGTCTCACTACTGACTAAAAGCTAAAGCATTTGTCAGTAGACGCTTTCTCCTATGGGAACAAAGCTAGAGACCTGACTAGTATTTTTAGATAAAATAATTGTTTATCTAAAAATACGTCGCAATCTTTCTCAAAGAAAAGGAACATAAAAATGACAAATAAAAATGCTTATGCCCAGTCTGGCGTGGATGTTGAAGCGGGTTATGAAGTTGTTGAACGGATTAAAAAGCACGTGGCTCGTACGGAGCGTGCAGGTGTCATGGGAGCTCTGGGTGGCTTTGGTGGTATGTTTGACCTTTCAAAAACAGGTGTCAAAGAACCCGTCTTGATTTCAGGAACTGATGGTGTCGGAACCAAGCTCATGCTGGCTATCAAATACGACAAGCACGATACTATTGGTCAGGACTGTGTGGCCATGTGTGTCAATGATATCATCGCTGCAGGTGCGGAGCCCCTCTATTTCCTCGACTATGTGGCGACAGGGAAGAATGAACCAGCTAAACTAGAACAAGTAGTCGCTGGTGTTGCAGAAGGCTGTGTGCAGGCTGGTGCTGCCCTCATCGGTGGGGAAACGGCTGAAATGCCGGGCATGTACGGCGAAGATGACTATGACTTGGCTGGCTTTGCGGTCGGTGTGGCTGAAAAATCTCAAATCATTGACGGTTCAAAGGTGGCAGAAGGAGATGTTCTTCTCGGACTTGCTTCAAGTGGGATTCATTCCAATGGTTACTCTCTCGTCCGTCGTGTCTTTGCGGATTACACAGGTGAGGAAGTCCTGCCAGAATTGGAAGGCAAGAAACTCAAGGAAGTTCTTCTTGAACCGACTCGTATCTATGTCAAGGCTGTCTTGCCACTCATCAAGGAAGGCTTGGTCAACGGCATTGCCCACATCACAGGTGGTGGCTTTATCGAGAATGTCCCTCGTATGTTTGCAGATGACCTAGCTGCTGAGATTGATGAAAGCAAAGTTCCAGTGCTTCCTATTTTCAAAGCTCTTGAAAAATATGGTAAAATCAAACATGAAGAAATGTTTGAAATCTTCAATATGGGTGTGGGACTTATGCTAGCAGTCAGCCCTGAAAATGTAGGTCGTGTCAAGGAATTGCTGGATGAACCAGTCTATGAAATTGGTCACATCGTCAAGAAAGAAAACGAAAGTGTCATCATCAAATGAAAAAAATAGCGGTTTTTGCCTCTGGTAATGGCTCAAATTTTCAGGTGATAGCGGAACAATTTCCAGTAGAGTTTGTCTTTTCAGACCATCGTGACGCCTATGTGCTCGAACGTGCAGACAAGCTCGGCGTTCTGTCCTATGCTTTTGAACTCAAGGAGTTTGAGAGCAAGGCAGACTACGAAGCGGCCCTTGTCGAACTCTTGGAAGAACACCAGATTGACTTGGTTTGTCTAGCAGGCTACATGAAAATCGTTGGGCCAACCTTATTGGCGGCTTATGAAGGCAGGATTGTCAACATTCATCCAGCCTACCTGCCAGAATTTCCAGGAGCTCATGGGATTGAGGATGCTTGGAATGCTGGCGTTGCTGAGAGCGGCGTGACCATTCATTGGGTGGATTCAGGTGTGGATACAGGAAAGGTTATCAAACAAGTGCGTGTGCCACGGCTTGAAGGGGATACCCTAGATACTTTCGAGACTCGCATACACGAAACAGAGTACAAACTGTATCCAGAATTGTTGGATAGTTTGGGAGTGGAGAGGAAGAAATGATTATGGACCAATACTATATGGAGTTAAAGAATAAGTTATCTAACAGACCAATCCTACTGGATAATACTAATGATTTTCTTTTTGTTTTAGTAAATACAGTGAAAGCTATGATAGAAAATACTGATAAAAGTCAGCTCTCAGAGTTAGATAAAATTTTAGACGGTGTCACAAGTCAAGAATTGAAACTTGCCTATGATTTTTGTCAAGGGAAATTCGGTCAAGCAGGTTTTTCTTATCGTAGGCACCCGAATTATTTTTATTTGTCCAGTTTAATTGCGACTTTTCCAGAATTTGAGTTGTCTAAAGCAGACCGAGATTACCTCAAAGGAATCATAAATTTTGATAACTACCTTTTATATGAGTTAGATTAGTCTTTAATCACCTCAAAACCCTATTTATTCAAAAGGAGAAAAAATGATTGAGCTGAAATTAGTAGATGAGAGCAGTTTTCAGGCAGTGCTGGATTTGAAAATATCTGAAGCTGATGAACGAGCACGTTTTGTGGCTCCAAATGTACGCTCTTTAGCTGACGCATGGCTCTACCGGGAAAATGAAGATGTGTTTCCGAGGGCAATCTATTGGGATAAGCAAGTGGTTGGCTTTCTCCTGCTGGAAATAGACAAGGATGAAGCGGAATACTTTATCTGGCGGATAATGATTGGTCAGCAGTACCAAGGAAGAGGTTATGGTAGAAAAGCCTTGGAAGTTCTAATCAAAGAGGCTCAGATGGATAGAGTCTGCAGTCATATTGTTGCAGATTATGTGGTTGGAAATGAAAAAATGAAGCACCTGTTGACTAGTTTGGGTTTTCAGGAAACAGGATTTATAGAAGAAAATAATGAAGTTGTTATGCGCTTGGACCTAAAGAAAGAGGAATAGAATGACGAAAAAAGCTTTAATCAGCGTCTCAGACAAAGCGGGCATTGTTGAATTTGCCCAAGAACTAAAAAAACTTGGTTGGAATATCATCTCAACAGGTGGTACCAAGGTTGCCCTTGATAATGCTGGAGTGAAGACCATTGCCATCGATGATGTGACTGGTTTTCCAGAAATGATGGATGGTCGTGTGAAGACCCTCCACCCAAATATCCACGGAGGGCTTCTCGCTCGTCGTGACTTGGATAGCCACTTGGAAGCGGCTAAGGACAACAAGATTGAGCTCATTGACCTTGTGGTGGTCAATCTCTATCCATTCAAGGAAACCATTCTCAAACCAGATGTGACCTACGCTGATGCAGTTGAAAACATCGATATCGGCGGGCCTTCTATGCTTCGTTCAGCGGCTAAAAACCACGCTAGCGTAACGGTTGTGGTAGACCCTTCTGACTATGCAGTGGTTTTGGACGAGTTGTCAGCCAATGGTGAAACGACTTACGAAACGCGTCAACGTTTGGCAGCCAAGGTTTTCCGTCACACAGCAGCTTATGATGCCTTGATTGCAGAGTATTTTACAACTCAAGTGGGTGAAAGTAAGCCTGAAAAGTTGACTTTGACCTATGTTCTCAAACAAGCTATGCGTTACGGTGAGAACCCTCAACAAGACGCGGATTTCTACCAAAAAGCTTTGCCAACAGACTACTCAATTGCATCAGCCAAACAGCTCAACGGTAAGGAATTATCCTTTAACAATATCCGTGATGCGGATGCTGCCATTCGTATCATTCGTGATTTCAAAGATCGTCCAACCGTTGTGGCTCTCAAACATATGAATCCATGTGGAATTGGTCAAGCTGACGACATCGAGACTGCTTGGGACTACGCTTATGAGTCTGACCCAGTGTCTATCTTTGGTGGGATTGTCGTTCTCAACCGTGAGGTGAATGCTGCGACAGCTGAGAAGATGCACGGCGTTTTCCTTGAAATCATCATTGCACCAAGCTATACGGACGAAGCGCTAGCCATTTTGACCAATAAAAAGAAAAACTTGCGTATCCTTGTCTTGCCATTTGATGCTCAAGAGGTTAGTGAAGTGGAAGCAGAATACACAGGTGTAGTAGGTGGACTTTTGGTGCAAAACCAAGATGTGGTCAAAGAAAGCCCAGCTGACTGGCAAGTGGTGACCAAACGCCAGCCAACTGAGACAGAGGCGACAGCCCTCGAGTTCGCTTGGAAGGCTATCAAGTACGTCAAATCAAACGGAATCATTGTAACCAACGATCACATGACACTGGGTGTTGGTCCAGGTCAGACTAACCGTGTGGCTTCTGTTCGCATCGCTATTGACCAAGCTAAAGACCGTCTTGACGGCGCTGTGCTTGCTTCGGATGCCTTCTTCCCATTTGCGGATAATGTGGAAGAAATCGCCAAAGCAGGGATCAGGGTTATCATCCAGCCGGGTGGATCCGTCCGTGACCAAGAGTCTATCGAAGCTGCTGACAAATATGGCTTGACAATGGTCTTTACAGGTGTGAGACATTTTAGACATTAAGAAGGTAAAGGGAAGAAAACAGTTTCTTTCCTTTTTTGCGTAAAAATGCTGAGTGAAATAAGATTAAAACGAACGTTTATGATATAATATTAGTAAATAATTCGCAAAAGAGGTTGAGAAATGAAACTGCTTGTTGTCGGTTCGGGTGGTCGTGAGCATGCGATTGCTAAAAAGTTACTTGAATCAAAAGGCGTTGAAAAAGTCTTTGTAGCTCCTGGGAATGACGGTATGACTCTGGATGGTCTGGAATTGGTAAATATCTCTATTTCCGAACATTCTAAATTGATTGAGTTTGCAAAAGACAACGATATTGCTTGGAGCTTTATCGGGCCAGATGATGCCCTTGCTGCTGGAATTGTAGATGATTTTAACCAGGCAGGGCTTAAGGCTTTTGGTCCGACAAGATTGGCGGCGGAGCTGGAGTGGTCCAAGGATTTTGCTAAGGAAGTCATGGTCAAGTACGGCGTTCCGACAGCAGCCTATGGCACATTCTCAGACTTTGAGGAAGCCAAGGCCTATATCGAAAAGCAGGGTGCGCCTATCGTAGTCAAGGCAGACGGTTTGGCTCTTGGGAAAGGTGTCGTCGTTGCTGAAACAGTCGAGCAAGCCATCGAAGCAACTCACGACATGCTTTTGGACAATAAATTCGGGGACTCAGGTGCGCGTGTGGTTATTGAGGAATTCCTTGAAGGAGAAGAGTTCTCTCTCTTTGCCTTTGTCAATGGGGACAAATTCTACATCATGCCAACGGCTCAGGATCACAAACGTGCCTACGATGGCGATAAGGGGCCTAATACTGGTGGGATGGGTGCCTATGCGCCAGTTCCTCACTTGCCACAGAGCGTGGTTGACACAGCGGTCGAGACTATTGTCAAGCCAGTTCTTGAAGGGATGATCAAAGAAGGTCGTCCGTATCTTGGTGTCCTTTACGCAGGGCTTATTCTGACAGCTGATGGACCTAAGGTCATCGAGTTCAACGCTCGTTTTGGAGATCCTGAAACGCAAATCATCTTGCCTCGTTTAACATCTGACTTTGCACAAAATATTACGGATATCATCGATGGCAAGGAGCCAAACATCACCTGGACGGACAAGGGTGTGACTCTGGGTGTGGTTGTCGCATCCAACGGTTATCCGCTAGACTATGAAAAAGGTGTCAAGTTGCCAGCCAAGACAGAAGGCGACATCATCACCTACTATGCAGGGGCTAAGTTTGCGGAAAATAGCAGAGCACTGCTATCAAACGGCGGACGTGTCTATATGCTCGTCACCACAGCAGACACCGTTAAAGAAGCCCAAGACACCATCTACCAAGAACTCGCCCAACAAAAAACAGAAGGCCTCTTTTACCGAACCGATATCGGAAGCAAGGCAATTAGATAAAGATGTAAGAAAAAGCGACGTAGTCGCCAAGTACGATAATGGTCGCCGTGGTGAAAAGACCAGAACAGTATGAACAGTATCTGTTCTGGTCGGGGAAAATTTGAGAACTTAGGTTCAAATTGTAGAAATGAAACCGAAGGTTTGTTTCCGTCCCCACCACCTAAGACCATTATCAAAAAAGAAGAAAAAAGGAAAAATTATGACTAAACCAGTAATTTCCATCATCATGGGCTCAAAATCCGATTGGGCAACCATGCAAAAAACAGCAGAAGTCTTAGACCGCTTCGGTGTAGCCTACGAAAAGAAAGTTGTCTCTGCCCACCGTACACCAGACCTCATGTTCCAACATGCCGAAGAAGCTCGTAGTCGTGGCATCAAGGTTATCATCGCAGGTGCTGGAGGTGCAGCCCATTTGCCAGGTATGGTCGCTGCTAAAACAACCCTTCCAGTCATTGGTGTGCCAGTCAAATCTCGTGCTCTTAGTGGAGTGGATTCACTCTATTCTATCGTTCAGATGCCGGGTGGGGTGCCTGTTGCGACAATGGCTATCGGTGAAGCTGGTGCGACAAATGCGGCTCTCTTCGCCCTCCGTCTTCTTTCAGTAGAGGATCAAGCTATCGCGACAGCTTTGGCAGATTTTGCAGAAGAACAAGGAAAAATCGCAGAGGAGTCTACCAATGAGCTCATCTAAAACAATCGGAATTATCGGTGGCGGTCAGCTGGGTCAGATGATGGCGATCTCAACTATCTATATGGGGCACAAGGTCATTGCGCTGGATCCTGCTGCGGATTGCCCAGCCTCTCGTGTGGCGGAAATCATTGTGGCGCCTTATAACGATGTGGATGCCCTTCGTCAGCTAGCTGAGCGTTGCGATGTCCTGACTTATGAATTTGAGAATGTAGATGCTGACGGTCTTGATGCTGTTATCAAGGATGGGCAACTCCCTCAAGGGACCGACCTGCTTCGCATCTCCCAAAACCGGATCTTTGAGAAAGACTTCCTCTCAAACAAGGCTCAAGTCACTGTAGCACCTTACAAGGTTGTGACTTCTAGCCAAGACTTGGCAGATATCGACCTGTCGAAAAACTATGTCCTCAAGACGGCAACAGGTGGTTATGATGGCCATGGACAAAAGGTCATTCGCTCGGCAGAAGACTTGGAAGAAGCCAATGCACTAGCCGATTCAGCAGACTGTGTTTTGGAAGAATTTGTCAATTTTGACCTTGAAATTTCTGTCATTGTATCAGGAAATGGCAAGGACGTGACGGTTTTCCCAGTTCAGGAAAATATCCACCGAAACAATATCCTTTCAAAAACTATTGTGCCTGCTCGCATTTCTGAAAGTTTAGCCGAGAAAGCCAAAGCTATGGCAGTGAGAATCGCTGAGCAACTCAACTTGTCTGGAACCCTTTGCGTGGAAATGTTTGCGACAGCTGATGATATCATTGTCAACGAGATTGCCCCACGACCACACAACTCTGGGCACTACTCTATTGAAGCTTGCGACTTCTCCCAGTTTGATGCCCATATTCTGGGTGTTCTGGGGGCACCATTGCCAGCTATCAAACTGCATGCTCCAGTCGTCATGCTCAATGTCCTCGGCCAGCATGTCGAAGCTGCTGAAAAATATGTCACAGAAAATCCAAGCGCCCACCTCCACATGTATGGTAAAATAGAAGCGAAGCACAACCGCAAGATGGGACATGTGACTTTATTTAGTGATGAACCAGATAGTGTGGGAGAGTTTTAGGGGAGAGGGGTCTAAAGAAAAAATGTTTGAAAAAATTAAAGGAATTAATATAAAATCAGGTATTTTTGAAGATGAAACAAAATTAGAACTCTTTGAAGGAAATTTTGAGGGAACAAATCCAGTACAAAACGATAGGGCAAGTTTATTGTTTGGAAGGAATGGTTCAGGGAAAAGTACCATTGCTCGAGGAATAAATCAATTAAAAAATGGTGAGTTTGGAACAGATAGAGTATCATTTATTGATAAAAATAATAATAATATTGTACTTAGTGATACTGAACGAAAATCGATATTTGTTTTCAATGAACACTATGTTGATCAGAAAGTCAAAATTGCTCAAGAAGGGTTAGATACAATTGTAATTTTAGGTGAACAGGTTGATATCGATGAGGAACTGGATAGATTAAGAACGCAGTTATCAGAATCACAAATTGAATCTCAAGATTATTATGCTGAATATGAAGAATATTTAGATGAAAAAAATGAAAAATCTCCAGACTTTTGGAAAAAGGAAATGACAGATTCTTTGAAAGGAGTAGGCAACTGGGCCGAAAGAGATAGGGAGATAAAAGGAAATCGAGCTGCATCTCCCGTTCATAATAATACCTTTCAAAATTTTGTTGATTTACAACCAATCTTAGATAAAAATGAGTTAGAGGTTGAATTCAACAATAAAAAAGCTAGATATTTTTCAATAAGAGATTCCGCAGTTACTATAAATAATGAACTATCTTTACCTGATATTAATTTTGATAGCAATGAATTATCAACTTTATTGTCTGAAAAAATCGAAGAACCTGAGTTGAATTCTAGGGATAAGTATTTACTGACATTATTATCTGATTCCACAAAAGGTGAACGTCATTTGAGAGAAGTTAAAGATTTCTTTGAAGATGAACATCAAAAAAAATGTCCTTTCTGTACTCAATCAGTATCAGAAGATGTTAAAGTTGAACTCACGAATGGCATAACTAAACTACTATCAAGAGCAGTCGAAGAACACCAATCCGCATTGAGAGGTAAAAAAATTGATGAGATTAATCAAGATTTTTCTGGTTATGAACAGATAGATCCAATATTAATTCAGTCTTATCAAAATAGTATTAATGCTTTGAATGCTAAATTTAACGAAATTAACTCAATAATCGATAAGAAGATTGATAATCCATATAATATAGTTGAGTTACCTAATATAAGCTTTTCTCAAGAATTAAGTCAAGCAGAGCATGATATTGAAAAAATTAACCAAGCAATTATCAAACATAATTCAGAAATCTCGGATATTCAAAAGTTAAAAGTAGATCTCCTTCAAATAAATAATGAATTAGCTTTTTATGAAATTCAAGATGCATACAAAAAGTTTCAAGAGAAAACAAATAAAAAAGCAATTTGTGAAAATAATTATAATAGCAGTAGTAAACGAGTAAAGGATTATGAAAAGCAGATTTCTGATTTAGAAGACAAGAAACTTAATATAGATATTGCAGTTGATGAAATTAATAAAAGTTTAAATTACATATTTTTTTCAAAAAATCGGTTAGCTATACAGAATCAAAACGGAAAATACTATCTGTTATCAAGAGGTAAGTCTGTGGTCCCCAGTAGGGTTTCCGTAGGGGAACGAAATGCGCTGGCATTATGTTATTTCTTTACTGAGATAATTCAACAGAGAGAGTTAGCAGATGCTTATAGTCATGAATATTTTATTGTTATTGACGATCCAATTTCTAGTTTTGATATGGAAAATAAAGTTGGAATAACCTCGTATTTAAAATACTGTTTAACTAGATTTTTTAAGGGGAATAGTAATACTAGAGTTTTACTAATGACCCATGATAAACAAACAATATATGACTTTGATATCTTTTTGAAAGAGATAATGGAATCCTGTAAAGAAGAGGAAGGTGGACAAAAATCTAAATACAAGAAGTTAGAATTGGTTTCTGGTAAATTACAAGAATTCAAAACTAGTACTCACGATTATACAGAACTACTTGAAATAGTCTTCGGTTATGCATTGGGAAATAGTACACCTACTTCGGAAAGTTTTGTTGGGAATGCAATGAGAAAAATTTTAGAAGCCTATGGTAGTTTTAATTATAAGAAGGGAATTGCCGAGCTAACAACAGATCCTTTAATTGTTGAAAAAATTGATAAAGAATACAGAACTTATTTTGAGAATCTTATGTATAGACTGGTTTTAAACGGTGAAAGTCATTTTAAGGATCCGGTTAAAACTTTGAGTATTGATTTCTTTGATACCATTTCTGATGAAGAACGAAAAAAAACAGCTAGAGATTTACTAGTTTTGCTTTATCTTTTAGATGATTTACATGTTTTAAAACATTTAGAGGGTGTATCAAATGCGGAAAATAGACTTGAACAATGGAAGTGTGAGATTTTAGAATAAGAGAATCATACCATTTGACTTATTGCAATGGTTGAAGTTTGCATGATAGCTGATTAGAGTAATCAAAGGATTATTACTTCCTAATTTTATTTTCTACAAACCCTAATTTAGCATCTAATAATGCAAAGTTTCCTGAGCCTCATAGATAAAAAAGATTTTTAAGGAGAAACAACATGATCAACCGTTACTCTCGCCCTGAGATGGCGAACATTTGGAGTGAAGAAAATAAATACCGTGCTTGGCTTGAGGTGGAAATCTTGGCTGACGAGGCATGGGCTGAGTTGGGGGAAATCCCTAAGGAAGATGTGGCTTTGATTCGCGAGAAGGCGGACTTTGACATTGACCGTATTTTGGAAATTGAGCAGGAGACTCGCCACGATGTGGTGGCTTTCACGCGTGCGGTTTCTGAAACGCTTGGCGAAGAGCGCAAGTGGGTCCACTATGGTTTGACTTCTACCGACGTGGTGGACACGGCCTACGGTTACCTCTACAAGCAGGCCAACGACATCATACGTCGTGACCTTGAAAACTTCACCAACATCATCGCTGACAAGGCCAAGGAGCACAAGTTCACCATCATGATGGGGCGTACCCACGGTGTGCACGCTGAACCGACAACCTTTGGTCTTAAATTGGCGACTTGGTACAGCGAAATGAAGCGCAATATCGAGCGTTTCGAGCATGCGGCTGCTGGTGTTGAGGCTGGTAAGATTTCTGGTGCGGTTGGTAACTTTGCAAATATCCCACCATTTGTGGAGCAATACGTCTGCGACAAGCTTGGTATCCGTGCTCAAGAAATCTCTACACAGGTGCTTCCTCGCGACCTTCACGCTGAGTATTTTGCAGTCCTTGCTAGTATCGCGACTTCAATCGAACGCATGGCGACTGAGATTCGTGGTTTGCAAAAGTCTGAGCAACGCGAAGTGGAAGAATTCTTTGCCAAAGGGCAAAAAGGTTCTTCAGCAATGCCTCACAAACGCAACCCTATCGGTTCTGAAAACATGACAGGTCTTGCGCGTGTTATCCGTGGTCACATGATTACAGCCTATGAAAACGTCGCTCTCTGGCATGAACGTGACATTTCACACTCATCAGCTGAGCGTATCATCACACCAGATACGACCATTTTGATTGACTACATGCTCAACCGTTTTGGAAATATCGTCAAGAACTTGACAGTCTTCCCAGAAAATATGATCCGCAATATGAATTCTACGTTTGGTCTTATCTTTAGCCAACGTGCCATGTTGACCTTGATTGAAAAAGGGATGATCCGTGAGCAAGCCTATGACTTGGTACAACCAAAAACAGCCTACTCTTGGGACAATCAAGTAGATTTTAAACCACTTCTTGAAGCAGATCCAGAAGTAACATCACGCCTCACTCAAGAAGAAATCGACGAAATCTTCAACCCTCTTTATTACACTAAACGAGTGGATGATATCTTTGAACGTCTTGGTTTAGGATAATTAAAATAAAATCGAAGTTCTATTACTCTATTTACTGGAGTAGAAGAACTTCGGTTTTTCTTGTTTATTAAAGTGCTTTTGAAAAAAATAACCAATATTTATAATATGTTGAATATAGAATAGTATACTATGACTTCTAAAATATTACTAGAAATTGATTTGAATTTCCTAATCGATTTGTCCATATTCTATTTCAATCTACTATGTTATATAATAAGCATAGAAAAAGCCCAAGCGATTAGGCTCAGGCTTTCTTCTTAGTGATCACGGTCACATGAGATGAATTTAATCTTGTAGTAATCCGCTCGTTTATAAGTTTCGCTGTATGCGAGAACTTGGCCAGTGGACTCTAACTTAGTAGTCTTGGTTTGTAAAACGGTTGGGAATTGCTCATCGACTCCGAGGACCGAAGCCGCATGTTCTGGAGTTGGAAATGTTATTTCATTGATTTCTTCAAAATGTTCATCATTCATATGAATGTGGTAATCCAATTTGAAACGGTTATAGATAGAGCTATAATATTCAAGATTTGGATAATTTGCGTTGATGTATTGTTCTGGAATGTAAGATGTGTGGTAGATGTATACGACACCATTTGTTTCACGTATACGTTCAATCTTGTAGTAGAACTGGTCACCGCGTAGTCCAAGTTTTTCTAAGTAGTTTAATTTGTTTCCGCGCTCAATAGAAAGGACGGTAACTTTATCATCTTTAGTTTCAAAAACTTCTACATCTGAAAACTCTACAAGCTTGTGTTTGCGTGCACGTGAAACGAAGGTTCCTTTTCCTTGTTGGCGGACAATATAGCCATCTTTAGCAAGGTCGTTTAAGGCGCGGACAACTGTGATAGAACTGACATCGTACATTGAAATGAGCTCTGCTTCAGTGTAAAATTTATCTCCACTGCTAAACTGCCCAGAGATGATTTTATTTTTTAATTCGTCTTTTATGTATTGATATTTGGGAATTGCCATATTTTTACCTCTATTTTCCTTCTCCACAGAAAATTTTACCATAAAAGCGAAAAAAATAGTAGTCTTTTGAATAAAAAATTAGAAAAATAGTTTGAAAAATTAAGCTACATAAGCATTGCTCATATTTTATAAATGTATTTTATACAAAATTATTTTAGGTTCTCTATTCCGAATTTAAAGAGCGTTTGAAATGGGTCTGAAAATGTTTGAAACTAATTGAACGTGTGTATAATAGTGAAATTCTAGCAAATATTCCGACAATTTCTATTGACAATTCAAACAGATTGGTTTATAATTACTATAACAACGAGTGAAAGCGCAAACTTTGCAATCAAAAGGTAGTTTTATGACACGATTTGAGATACGAGACGATTTCTATTTAGATGGGAAACCGTTCAAGATTTTGTCCGGCGCCATTCATTATTTTAGGATTCCTCCAGAGGATTGGTATCATTCGCTCTATAACTTGAAGGCTCTTGGTTTTAATACGGTAGAGACTTATGTGGCTTGGAATTTACACGAGCCTCGTGAGGGTGAGTTTCATTTTGAAGGAGCTCTGGATTTGGAGCGATTTCTACAGACAGCGCAAGACTTGGGTCTCTACGCTATCGTTCGTCCGTCACCCTTCATCTGTGCGGAATGGGAATTCGGTGGTTTACCGGCTTGGCTCTTAACCAAAGATATGAGAATCCGCTCATCTGACCCAGCCTATATTGGAGCTGTCGGTCGCTATTATGATCAGCTCTTGCCACGACTGGTTCCACATCTGTTGGACAATGGTGGCAATATCCTCATGATGCAGGTTGAAAATGAGTATGGTTCTTATGGAGAAGATAAGGCTTATCTGAGAGCAATTCGACAGTCGATGGAAGAGCGTGGCGTAACCTGTCCTCTCTTTACATCAGATGGTCCATGGCGAGCTACTCTGCAAGCTGGAACCTTAATCGAAGATGACCTTTTTGTAACAGGAAACTTTGGTTCTAAGGCACCTTACAACTTTTCACAGATGCAGGAATTCTTTGATGAGCATGGTAAGAAATGGCCGCTCATGTGTATGGAGTTCTGGGATGGCTGGTTCAATCGTTGGAAAGAACCGATTATCACACGGGATCCAAAAGAATTGGCAGATGCAGTTCGAGAGGTTTTGGAGCAAGGTTCCATCAATCTTTACATGTTCCACGGTGGGACAAACTTTGGTTTCATGAATGGTTGCTCAGCTCGAGGGACTTTGGACCTGCCACAAGTTACGTCTTATGATTACGATGCCCTTCTGGATGAAGAAGGAAATCCAACTGCCAAATATCTGGCAGTCAAGAAGATGATGGCAACACATTTCCCAGAGTATCCGCAGTTGGAACCACTCTACAAAGAGAGTATGGAGTTGGATGCTATTCCACTTGCTGAAAAAGTTTCCTTGTTTGAAACCTTAGATAGCTTGTCGAGTCCGATAGAAAGTCTCTATCCTCAAAAGATGGAGGAGTTGGGACAAAGCTATGGCTACCTACTCTATCGAACAGAGACAAGCTGGGATGCAGAAGAAGAAAGAATTCGTATCATTGATGGTCGAGATAGGGCCCAGCTGTATGTCGATGGTCAGTGGGTTAAAACCCAATATCAGACTGAGATTGGGGAAGATATTTTTTATCAAGGTGAAAAGAAAGCGCTGTCTAGGATTGATGTCTTGATAGAAAATATGGGGCGTGTCAACTATGGACACAAGTTCTTAGCGGATACGCAACGTAAGGGAATTCGGACAGGGGTTTGTAAGGATTTGCATTTCTTACTAAACTGGAAACACTATCCACTTCCACTAGATAATCCTGATAAAATTGATTTTTCAAAAGGATGGACAGAAGGACAACCAGCCTTTTACGCTTATGACTTTACAGTTCAAGAGCCAAAAGATACTTACCTAGACTTGTCTGAGTTTGGTAAGGGAGTTGCCTTTGTCAATGGGCAGAATCTAGGACGTTTTTGGAACGTCGGCCCGACCCTCTCGCTTTATATCCCTCATAGCTATCTCAAGGAAGGTGATAACCGCATCATCATCTTTGAAACAGAAGGTCAATATAAAGAAGAGATTCATTTAACTCGTAAACCTACACTAAAACACATAAAGGGGGAAAACTTATGACAATTGTAGGATGCCGTATCGATGGACGTTTGATCCACGGACAAGTAGCCAATCTTTGGGCTGGAAAACTAAATGTTTCACGCATTATGGTTGTAGACGACGAAGTTGTCAACAACGATGTTGAAAAGAGTGGTTTGAAACTTGCGACACCACCAGGTGTAAAATTGAGTATTTTGCCAATTGAAAAAGCGGCAGCCAATATTCTTGCTGGAAAATACGATAGCCAACGTCTCTTTATCGTGGCTCGTAAACCAGACCGCTTCCTTGGTTTGGTTGAAGCAGGTGTACCACTTGAAACCCTTAATGTTGGGAATATGTCTCAAACACCAGAAACTCGCTCCATCACACGTTCTATCAACGTAGTAGACAAGGATGTGGAAGATTTCCACAAACTGGCAGAAAAAGGTGTTAAACTTACTGCTCAAATGGTTCCAAATGATCCAATTTCAGACTTTTTGAGCTTATTAAAATAGGAAAAAATTTTTTAGGAGGTCATTGTTATGATACAATGGTGGCAAATTTTACTTCTCACTTTGTACTCAGCTTATCAAATCTGTGATGAGTTGACGATCGTTTCATCTGCAGGTTCCCCTGTATTTGCTGGTTTCATTACTGGTTTAATCATGGGAGATGTGACTACTGGTTTGCTTATCGGTGGTAACTTGCAACTATTCGTTCTTGGGGTTGGTACCTTCGGTGGTGCCTCTCGCATCGATGCAACTTCTGGTGCGGTTCTTGCGACAGCCTTCTCTGTTTCACAAGGAATTGATACAGCACTTGCGATTACAACAATCGCTGTGCCAGTAGCAACTCTCTTGACTTACTTCGACGTTCTTGGACGTATGACAACTACTTTCTTTGCTCACCGTGTGGATGCTGCAATCGAACGCTTTGACTATAAAGGTATTGAACGCAACTACCTACTTGGTGCGATTCCTTGGGCTCTATCTCGTGCCCTTCCAGTCTTCTTTGCGCTTGCTTTTGGTGGTGAATTTGTACAACACGTAGTAGATTTCGTTACAAAATACCAATGGGTTGCAGATGGTTTGACACTCGCAGGACGTATGCTTCCAGGTCTTGGATTTGCAATCTTGCTTCGTTACCTTCCAGTTAAACGTAACCTTCACTACCTTGCTATGGGATTTGGTTTGACAGCTATGTTGACTGTTCTTTACTCATATGTAACTGGTCTTGGTGGCGCTGTTGCTGGTATCGTAGGTACTCTACCTGCTGAAGTTGCTGAAAAAATTGGTTTCGTGAACAACTTCAAAGGTTTGTCTATGATTGGTATTTCTATCGTAGGTATTTTCCTTGCAGTGCTTCACTTCAAAAATAGCCAAAAAGTAGCTGTAGCAGCACCTTCTACACCATCAGAAAGTGGGGAAATCGAAGATGACGAATTCTAATTACAAACTTACAAAAGAAGATTTTAATCAAATCAACAAACGTAGCTTGTTTACTTTCCAATTAGGTTGGAACTACGAACGTATGCAAGCTTCTGGTTACCTTTACATGATCTTGCCTCAATTGCGTAAAATGTATGGGGATGGAACTCCTGAATTGAAAGAAATGATGAAAGTTCATACTCAATTCTTCAATACTTCACCATTCTTCCACACCATTATCGCTGGTTTTGACCTTGCCATGGAAGAAAAAGATGGTGTGGGTTCAAAAGACGCCGTTAATGGTATCAAGACAGGTTTGATGGGACCATTCGCTCCTCTTGGAGATACAATCTTTGGTTCACTTGTACCTGCGATCATGGGATCTATCGCAGCAACTATGGCTATCGCTGGTCAACCTTGGGGTATCTTCCTTTGGATTGCAGTTGCAGTAGCGTATGATATCTTCCGTTGGAAACAGTTGGAATTTGCTTACAAAGAAGGGGTTAACCTTATCAACAACATGCAAAGTACCTTGACAGCTTTGATTGACGCTGCATCTGTACTTGGTGTCTTCATGATGGGTGCTCTTGTAGCAACAATGATTAACTTTGAAATTTCTTACAAATGGGCAATCGGTGAAAAGATGATTGACTTCCAAGACATCTTGAACCAAATCTTCCCACGTTTGCTTCCAGCAATCTTTACAGCCTTTATCTTCTGGTTGCTTGGTAAGAAAGGTATGAACTCTACTAAAGCTATCGGTATTATTATCGTACTTGCTTTGGCTCTTTCTGCCTTTGGTAAATTTGTACTTGGAATGGGCGCATAATTTATGGCTAAATCATTAATTTTGGTGAGTCATGGTCGCTTCTGTGAAGAACTTAAAGGTAGCACTGAAATGATCATGGGTCCACAAGACAATATTCATGCAGTGGCTCTTCTTCCAGAAGATGGACCAGAAGAATTTACTGCAAAATTTGAAGCTGCTATTGAAGGATTGGATGATTTCCTAGTCTTTGCGGATCTTCTCGGTGGAACACCATGTAACGTGATAAGCCGTTTGATTATGGAAGGTCGTGACATCGAACTTTATGCAGGGATGAATCTTCCAATGGTGATTGAATTTATCAATGCGAGCCTTACAGGCGCAGATGCGGACTATAAGAGCCGTGCTGCAGAAAGCATTGTGAAAGTCAATGATTTATTAGCGGGCTTCGATGATGACGAAGATGAATAAGATGTGACAACGTGAACATCGTCAGAACAACTTATATAGAATATACATGGGAATGGGGCTTACTCCCATTCCCATATTTAATAGAAAAAGAGGAACTCAATGCTACATTATACAAAAGAAGACTTGCTCGAATTGGGTGCAGAAATCACTACACGTGAAATCTACCAACAGCCTGATGTATGGAAAGAAGCTTTTGAATCTTATCAAGAACAACGTGAAGAAATTGCAGCCTTCCTACAAGGGATTGCTGATAAACATGACTATATCAAGGTTATCTTGACAGGTGCGGGGACTTCTGCTTATGTGGGAGATACTTTGGTACCATACTTTAAGGAAGTCTATGACGAACGCAAATGGAATTTCAATGCTATTGCGACCACAGATATCGTTGCCAATCCAGAAACTTATTTGAAAAAAGATGTGGTAACTGTCCTTGTATCTTTCGCTCGTAGTGGAAATTCACCTGAAAGTGTGGCAACTGTTGATTTGGCCAAATCCTTGGTGGATGAGCTTTATCAAGTGACGATTACTTGTGCAGCAGATGGTAAATTGGCTCTTCAAGCCCATGGCGATGACCGCAATCTTTTGCTTTTGCAACCAGCTGCTTCTAATGATGCTGGATTTGCCATGACTTCCAGCTTTACGTCT
Source organism: Streptococcus sp. 68 (assembly GCF_013277415.1). Lineage (GTDB taxonomy): Bacteria > Bacillota > Bacilli > Lactobacillales > Streptococcaceae > Streptococcus. The sequence goes on from NZ_VMMX01000011.1 coordinate 98,001, forward strand.
ATGATGTTGACAGCTCTCTTGGTCTTTGATCCTACAGAATTTGCTGTGAAAGCTGAACGTTTTGAAGTTGTATCTAGTCTTGCCCGTAAAATCCTAGACAAGGCAGAAGATGTCAAAGAGCTTGTTGATTTAGACTTTAACCGTGTCATCTATCTAGGCGCTGGTCCTTTCTTTGGACTTGCTCATGAAGCTCAGCTCAAGATTTTGGAATTGACAGCTGGCCAAGTTGCGACCATGTATGAAAGCCCAGTCGGCTTCCGTCACGGTCCAAAATCTCTTATCAACGAAGATACAGTTGTTTTGGTCTTTGGTACAACGACAGACTACACTCGTCAGTACGACTTGGACTTGGTTCGTGAAGTTGCGGGTGATCAGATTGCTCGTCGTGTTGTGCTTTTGAGTGATCAAGCCTTTGGCCTTGAAAATGTCAAAGAAGTGGCACTTGGTTGTGGCGGTGTCTTGAATGATATTTACCGTGTCTTCCCTTACATCGTTTATGCCCAACTCTTTGCCCTATTGACCTCACTCAAGGTAGAAAACAAACCAGATACACCGTCTCCTACAGGTACAGTAAACCGTGTGGTACAAGGTGTTATCATCCACGAATATCAAAAGTAAGACAGTGTTTATGAATTCTTGATAAAGGAGTTTGTAAATCATACAAGTAAACCATAGATTGTCAGTAGGCTTTCTATGGTTTGTTTGCTTGAGAGAAATAGTAAAAGGAGAACAGAATGAAAGCATACACAGAGCGTGTATTTGGAAATGTTGAGGGCAAGGATGTCTTGGCCTATCGCTTTGAGACGGACGGTGGCTACCAGCTTGATGTTATGACTTATGGTGCGACCATCTTGCGCTATGTCACACCTGATAAGGCTGGAAATTTTGCCAACGTTATTTTGGGCTTTGATGATTTTGACAGCTATGTAGGCAATAGCCCCAAGCATGGAGCTAGCGTAGGTCCTGTGGCAGGTCGTATTGCAGGTGCGACCTTTGAGCTTAATGGCAAGAACTATGACCTTGAAGTTAACAATGCTAGCAACTGTAACCACAGTGGTTCAACTGGTTGGGATTCTAGCTTGTTTGAACTAGTTGAAGTGAGCGACCATGGTCTGACCCTCTACACAGAGCGTACAGATGGGACAGGGGGATTTCCTGGAAATCTCAAAATCTGGATCAGCTATCACTTGGAAGAAACTGGTGCCTATGAAATCAGCTACAAGGTAACAACTGATCAGGATACGCTGGTCAATCCAACCAACCACAGCTATTTCAACTTGTCTGGTGATTTCACGCAGACCATTGACCGTCATGTCTTTCAACTAAACACAGAGGGCATTTACCCAATTGCTCCCGACGGTGTTCCTGCTAAAACTCCAGATGCTGATCGCGATATGATTAAACACATCTACAATGGTGCCTTGTTGAAAGACATCTTTGCAGAGGATGATGAGCAAATCCAGCTGGTATCTGGTTTGGATCATCCATTTGCCCTTCCTGCAGGTCATGACAATGCTGGTTTCCTTTATGACCAAAACTCAGGTCGCTTCCTGCTCTTCAAGACAGAGGCTCCTTGCTTTGTAGTCTACACAGCAAACTTTGTGGATGAGAGTGTCATCATAGGAGGTCAGCCAATGGTACAGCACAATGGGATTGCCCTTGAAGCGCAAGCTTTACCAGATGCCATTCACAGTGACCTCAAAGACCAAATCATCCTTAAAGCTGGTCAAACCTTCACCAGTAAGACACGTTATGAACTTGTTGTGAAGTAAAGAATTATTGCGCCTACTTTTGGGATTTAGGAATAGGTAAGCAAAGACAAATAGTAGGAAAATATGATATAATTAGGTGTTAAAAAGTATTTATCAAGATACGATTCAAAAGATATAAGGAGTAAACAATGAAGAAAATTGTATTTGCTAGTGCCTTGGCTTTGACCTTGGCAGGAGCAGTTTTGACAAATGATGTTTTTGCCAATGACAGATTGGTGGCAACGCAATCTGCTGATGGTAATGTATTGACCTCAGAGGTGCTAAAACCTTCTAGTGGCAATGTTTTGGTTGGAATCAAGGGAGAATTTTTGCCTCCTCATCAACAATCTATTTTAGATGCTATCAATAAAATTCGTAAAGAAGCAGCCGACGAAGGTTTGGTAGATAAGTATGTTCCTGTCAAATGGTCAGTTGACCATGAAAAAACGGCTTTTGTACGCGCTGCTGAGGTATCTGTTGCGCTGAAGGCTGAACGTCTTTCCAGCAAAAACAACTGGACTGCCTTTCCATCTGGTAATAGCCTAAGTGGAGAAGCTTTAGATTTGAATCCTGATGGATTTCTAAAAGCAATTGAAAACTGGCATGCTGAAAAGGCGCAATATGTGGCGAAAAAGAAAGATAAAACATCAAAAGAATTTTCATCTTATTATGAGAACTTGATTAACCCTAAATTTACCCATGTGGGTCTTGCTGCTTTTAAAAATGCAGCTAGTCCTCAGAAGGCAGCAACGGTTGCTCTGGCTCTAGGCACTACGACTTCTTCAGAGGAATTGGCTGGTGGATATGGTTCTGCTGTTCAGTATACAGAAGTGACTGCCTCAAACCTTTCAACAGTTAAAAGTAAAGCCATAGTTGTAGAAACACCGCTGAAAGATTTCAGAAAATCTACGTCTGATCAGTCTGGCTGGGTGCAGTCTAATGGCAAGTGGTATTTTTATGAGTCTGGTGATGTGAAGACAGGCTGGTTGAAAACAGGTGGTCAATGGTACTACTTGAATGACCTAGGTGTCATGCAGACTGGATTTGTAGAAGTTGACGGATCGGTGTATTATCTAAGTAACTCAGGCGCTATGTTTACAGGCTGGGGAACAGATGGTAGCAGATGGTTCTACTTTGATAGCTCAGGAGCTATGAAAACAGGCTGGTACAAGGAAAATGGTACCTGGTATTACCTTGATGAAGAAGGGATCATGAAGACGGGTTGGTTTAAAGTAGGTCAACACTGGTACTATGCAAATGGTTCAGGCGCTTTGGCTGTTAACACAACAACACCAGATGGTTACCGTGTAAATGCTAATGGTGAATGGGTAAGCTAGGCTGAACATGCCGGCTGAGAGGTAAGTTATCCGTCTCACTAGCAACAAGAATGAACGATAAGAAAGAGGTTGATGGCGAACATTGGCCTCTTTTTTGGAGTGTCTCGAGTCAGTTGCTACTCACTGAAAACAAGGACGAGTCATCATCTATCGCAAATATGCTAGACTATTCCTAATTCAAAAATCAACCTTTTGATATATGGGAATGTAAGTTTCATCTGCAATCGAAAAGAAAATACAAGCACTGTTTTTGAAGTCAAGGAGTATAAAAGAGAGACTCTATGAAAGAGAATGTAAAGAAATACAAAAGTTTTCAAAACGATTTTCATAAAAACTTTGATAAAACAAATAAAATTCCGAACGAAAATGTAACACAATTGTAATGTAAAACACTTGACAAGTATTTACGGGGGGGGGTATACTTAATATAGTATAGTCTGAAAATGATTATCAGAAAAGAGGTAAATTTAGATGAATAAGAAAAAAATGATTTTAACAAGTCTAGCCAGTGTCTCTATCTTAGGGGCTGGTTTTGTTGCGTCTCCGCCAGTAACTGTGAAAGCGGAGGTGGCATCTACAGCATCTGCTTCATCTACCGTAGAACAGGCAAAGAGCAAGGTTGCTGAGGCAGAAAAAAAGGTGGCCGAAGCTCAGAAAAATTACGATGAAGCTCAGAAAAAAGCCGAAGAAAAGGCAAATGCCGTTAGAAAAATAGATGAAGAACGGCAAATAATTAATGGAGAGCTGCAGAAAGCTTATCTTGAACTAAGACAAGCACAAGAAGAAAAAAATAAATATCCAAACCAACCGGAATACACTAAAAAATTTAATGAAGCGAATAAAAAAGTAGATGAAACAACAACAAAACAGAAAGCTAAGGATGAAGAATATACAAAAAAAATGTATGAGTCTATTCCTGAAGTCACCCCTCTGTTGAAAGAATTAAACACCGAAAAAGGCAACCTCGAAGTTGCCAAGCGACAACTTGAGGCGGCTGAAAAGGCTGAGAAAGAAGCCGAAGCAGCTGCTCAAAAAGAATTCTTATCTAATTTTGATAAAGCTTTAGAAACTACAGTTAAAGAATTAGAAGAAGATTTAAAAAATGCAAAAAATGATCCAGAATTAGAAAAACAAATTCAAGGGTTTATTGATGAATTAAAAAAACGAGCTGCAGATAAGAAGGCTGATTATGAAAAACGCTTCAAAGAAGGTCTAACTGCAGAAGCCGCTGAAAAAGAAATAGAAGAAAAAGCTAAAGAAGAGGAAGTTGCAGAAGAAAAAGAAGCTAAGGAAGAAGCAGCTGCCCAAAAAGAATTTTTAGCCAATTACGATAAAGCTTTAGAAGCTACAATTAAAGAGCTAGAAAAAGCTGATACGAAAAATGATCCAGAACTAGAAGCACAAAAACAAAAAACGATTGAAGCATTAAAGAAAGAAGCAGCTGAAACGAGAGCTAAAATTGTAGAAGGTTTCAAAAATGGATTAACTGCTGAAGATGCTGAAGAAGCAATAGATGAAGCTAATAAAAAAGCTGCAGAAGAAAATAAAGCTAAAGAAAAACCAGCTGAAAAACCAAAACCAGAGAAAACAGATGATCAACAAGCTGAAGAAGACTATGCTCGTAAATCAGAAGAAGCATATAATCGCTTGACTCAACAGCAACCGCCAAAAACTGAAACTCCAGCACAACCTTCTGTTCCTGCAAGACCATCTAATCCGACATATGTCCCTTCATACCCTTCATATGTTCCATCATACAGCTCATATTCTGTAGTGGCACCAGCTAAACCAGCCGCTCCAAAAACAGGCTGGAAACAAGAAAATGGTATGTGGTACTTCTACAATACGGATGGTTCAATGGCGACAGGTTGGCTACAAGACAACGGTTCATGGTACTACCTCAATGCTAATGGAGCTATGGTAACAGGTTGGCTCCAAAACAATGGCTCATGGTACTACCTCAACGCTAATGGAGCTATGGTAACAGGTTGGCTACAATACAATGGTTCATGGTACTACCTCAACGCTAGTGGCGCTATGGCGACAGGTTGGGCTAAAGTCAACGGCTCATGGTACTACCTAAATGCTAACGGTTCAATGGCAACAGGTTGGGTTAAAGATGGAGATACATGGTACTATCTTGAAGTATCAGGTGCTATGAAAGCAAGCCAATGGTTCAAAGTATCAGACAAATGGTACTATGTTGACGGTTCAGGTGCCCTTGCAGTCAATACAACTGTAGATGGCTATAGAGTCAATGCCAATGGTGAATGGGTTAACTAAACCTAATGTAACTAGTTAATACTAACTTCCTGTAAGAATCCTTTAAAGTATTCCCTACAAATACCATATCCTTTCAGTAGATACTATACCCTTGTAGGAAGTTTAGATTAAAAAATAACTCTGTAATCTCTAGCCGGATTTATGGTGTCAGAGACTACGGAGTTTTTTTGATTGGTAAAGAATGGTGGTACTCAATAGATTCTTAGTTTGCTATTTGATTTGAAAATTACAAATTCTTTCTCTTCTTGGCATTTTTGGTCAGGGAAACCTGATAAGTATCTTGTTCTTTAGTGAGGTAATGGATGATTTGAAAATCATCGGTTTGAGCCTTGAAATCCACTTCGTAGACAGTGGTGACTTGTTCTCCATCATTGCTAGTATCAATCGAGATGAGGTCTAACTCAGTACAGAATTGTGATAGCCCAGATTGGATAGTTTGAAGTTGCTTATCCTGGTTCGCAATTGTGATGGTCAATAGTCTGCGACGTTGGTGATTGCTCTTGCTTTGTTGCTTTTCTAAAAGAAGCCATACTGCTAAGATAAAGACGGTGAAGAGAACAGCTAAGGCTAGGTAGCCTGTCCCTGCTGCCAGCCCAATAATCATAGCAAGGAAGATAGCAATTAGTTCCCGTGAGCCACTAGTGGCTGAACGGAAACGAATGAGGCTAAAGGTTCCTGCAACGGCGATAGAGGTTCCTAGGCTGCCATTTACCAGAAAGATGACCAAGGTCATCAAGCAGGGGAGTAGGGTCAAACTAACCGCAAATTCCCGCGTATAGAGGGTACGGTGTTTGTAGGCCCAGGTCAGCGCCAAACCTAAAATCAGGCTGACTAAGAGAGCCAGAAAGAGCTGGATAGGATTGGCAGTGGCGGTTGTATCGTTGAAAATAGAATTAAAAAGATTAGACATAAGTAGTACCTACACTTTCTGTGCTTGGTCGTGGGCTATAGTCCAGCCCTTGAGACTTGTGGTAGGCGCAGCTGTATTTTGAAAATTTCTGCTCTACCAGTCCATATTGGTCGAGAATATCTTGTAGCCATTGGGGTTTTCTACCAGGTGCTTTAATTTCCATGATGACAATGTCCTCGTTTAGTAGAGGGAAACCGTCCTTTCCTGAGAATAAACTGACATTCTCATCACGATAGGTTAGATTTTGGTCAATGGTGATACGAATTTTATTGTAGGGAAATCCGCTAATTTCTTTCTTTTCCTTGAGAGAAAAACGGTCGTAGTAAATATACATACGAGGGATAATGGCTTGCTGATATTCCTCTTGGAGTTGCTGGATTTTTTCAATCATCATTTGGTCCTTGATGCTGCTATCCAGCTGTCCTTTGGTCATAAACTGGGTGATAGACTGGAGAGTCGACAAGAGACGATATTTTCGTCCGACACCAGTTCTGTCCTTGGATTTGATTTCTAAAAATACCTGACTATCAGGCTGGACTTGACTGAGATAGGTTCGCATCCGAATCTTTTCTTTACGCTTAGTACCTTGGCTATCATCCTGAATCATATCAAATTGCTCTGTATCAAAGTAGATATTAGAAATGGTAGATGTTGGATAGTCATCCTCGACGAGGTATGTTTTTAAGTCTTCTATTAAATTAGCCAAGTCAGTCTTGGCAACGACATATTTGGTTTCAATTCGTTTAAAGCTTGTTTCAATTGGTTTCATAAATCCTGTCTCCTTTATCAAACTGTTTCAGCACTCTATCTTATTAGTAGATAGGTGTGTCTGGGTAAGCTGATACTCTTCGAAAATCTCTTCAAATCACGTCAGCTTCACTTTGTCGTATATATGTGATTGACTTCGTCAGTCTTATCTACAACCTCAAAACAGTATTTTGAGTAGCCTGTAGCTAGCTTCCTAGTTTGCTCTTTGATTTTCATTGAGTATGAACTTGCTTGTGACTAGTCTAGGGAATTTTCCTAAAACTTTTGTTAAAGATAACTTAACTGAAACTGAACTTAAGAAAACTTTCAGAAAAAGTTTAGATTTTTTTCAGACTCTCCCTGTAAACTAAGCTCAAGCTAAATGAAGGCGAGGAAAAAAGTATGAAATCAAAAAAATGGACTCTAATCTTAACCAGTTTAACAGCTTTGACTTTGATGACAGCTTGTGGGCAGTCAACGACCAAGTCAAGTACAACTGCAGCGGCAGATACCACTGCCATCACAACTTCAGCTAAAAATAGTCAATCTTCTTATTTTACAGAAAAGGACTACGATACATCTTATGATGAAAATACAGCCTCTAAGATTGAATTGTCAGGCTCATCTGCAAGTGTCTCTGGAGACGGTGTGACAGTTTCTGGTTCAACAGTGACTATCTCAAAAGCAGGTACCTATGTCATCTCTGGTCAGTCTGACGGAGTGCAAATTCAAATTGCAGCTGATAAGTCTGATGATGTGAAACTTGTCCTAAAAGGCGCGACCATGACCAATACAGATGCGGCTATTTCGGCTACAAGCGCAGGTCATGTCTACCTCACTCTAGCAGAGGGAACCACCAACAGTCTCTCTGACTCAAGTTCTAACAGTGATGAAAAGGCAAATACCGCTCTCTTTTCTAAGGTTGATTTGACCATCAATGGCTCAGGAATTCTCAATGTGGATGGCAAGAAAAGCAATGCTATCAAGGCTAACGACACCCTCCACATCACAGGTGGAACCTTTAACATCACATCAGTTGGCGATGCCTTTAATGTCAATGATGAACTTAATATCACTGGTGCGACCATGACGATTGATGCTAAGGAAGATGGTGTCAAAGTTGACAATGATGATGATATGACTGTCGGAAATATGTATTTGGCGAACAATACCATAACAGTCACAGCAGGCGATGACGGCATTCACGCTTCTGGCAACCTAGTGATTGATAGCGGTACTTACACAGTCAAGAATGCGACTGAAGGAATTGAAGGGAAAGCCATTACGATCAATGGTGGAGATATCAATGTCTACTCGACAGATGATGGGGTCAATGCAGCCAATAAAAATGCCCAGCAAAGTGACATTTACTTTACTATGACAGGTGGAAATCTAACTGTAGAAGTCGGTCAAGGGGACACAGATCCGATTGACTCAAACGGGAATATCACAGTCACAGGTGGAACCATTAAATTGATAGGACAATCAGGTTTTGACTTTGATGGAACAGCAACCTACACAGGTGGGGATATCTACATCAATGATGAAAAACAAACTGATATTGTCAATTCTATGCCTGGAGGCGGAGGTCCGAATGGAGATCCTGGCGGTCCAGCCCCTGGCGGACGAGGATAAACAGAAACGAGGCTGGGCAAGAAGTCTTTGAAATCAGAAAAGCGCATAGTATCAGGTCAGAGAAACATTGGTACTATGCGTTTTATTGTGGGGAGATTTACTTCATTTTCTCCTGAAGTCGACTTTTTACCCAACATCGTTTTGTCCTGCTATTTGAGTTGTTCTACTTGACTCCAAGTAAAAAAGGAGTATAATGTTGTAATAAATAAAGTTACAATAAAAAGAACAAGGGAGAAATAGATGACCTACGCATACAATAGTAAGATTTATTTGGCAGAGGCAGTTTTAAATGTTAAGGATTTGGCAAGTCAGACTGCCTTCTATCATCAGATTCTAGGCTTGGGAATCCTTTCTCAGACAGAATCTGAAAGTATTTTAGGAGCTGGTGGAAAGGCTTTGGTTCATTTACTGAAAACAGACAGGCTAGAGGAGGTGCAAGATCACTATGGTCTCTATCACCTAGCTATCCTTTTACCAAGTCGTGAGGATTTGGCAAATCTGTTTAAGCATATAGCAGAGCTGCAAATTCAGCTAGTCGGTGGGGCGGATCATGGCTACAGTGAAGCAATCTATCTGGAAGATTTAGAAGGGAACGGGATTGAAATTTATCGGGATAAGTCTGTAGAGGACTGGGATATTCGTGAGGATGGGCGCATTGTCGGAGTGACCGAAGCCTTATCTGCTCAAGAAATATATGAGATGGGACGTAAAGTAGAACCTTTTGAGATAGCCTCTACTACGCGCATGGGGCATATCCATCTTTCTGTCAAGGATAGTCAAGTAGCAAGCCAGTTTTATCAAAAAGTTTTAGGACTAGAGGATAAATTTAGTCTACCTAGTGCTAGTTGGATTGCATCTGGGGATTATCATCATCATTTAGCGGTCAACGAGTGGGGAGGAAAAAGGCTACTCAGAAATGAACAAGGATTACCCGGCTTGGCCTACTATGTCATTGAAGTCGCAAGCAAAGAAGAACTTCTAGCAATTGACGAAAGAGGACAAGAAGTTGAGGCGCCTATCAAGTGGCTGACATCAACTCAGTTGGAAATCATAGACCCAGATGGAATTGTGTCCCGTATTCGTTTAGCAAGATAGGCAAGATGTGTTGAAAATCAAAGCATAAACTGTAGGAAGTGCTCCTTATCCTAGTCAGATATGTAGAAAATTTGATATGATAGCAGGGAATAAGGAGAAGAATGCAATGACCAGTGAATACCAGAAAATGATAGCAGGAGAGGTTTACCGTCCATCGGACCCAGAATTGCGGGCCTTGGCTCAGGCTTCTCGCCAAAAGCAGGCTGCCTTTAACAAGGAAGAAGACCCCTTAAAGGGAGCTGAAATCATTAAGGCTTGGTTTGGCTCGACTGGGCAAAATCTATATGTCAATCCACGTCTGGTGGTCGATTATGGAGTCAATATCCATCTAGGGGAAAATTTTTATTCTAATTGGAACTTGACCATGCTGGATGTTTGTCCGATTCGTATTGGAGACAATGCCATGATTGGTCCCAACTGTCAGTTCTTGACCCCCCTCCATCCGCTGGATCCACATGAGCGCAATTCAGGTATCGAGTACGGTAAACCTATCACAATCGGAGATAATTTCTGGGCTGGTGGTGGCGTCATTGTCCTGCCTGGAGTTACACTTGGAAATAATGTCGTCGCAGGAGCAGGAGCCGTGATTACCAAGTCCTTTGGAGATAATGTTGTGTTAGGTGGCAATCCTGCGCGCGTGATTAAGGAAATACCTGTGAAGTAGAAGTAAAAAGGAACAGCGGGTGTTGTTTCTTTTCTGTCATTCCCTTGTTCTTCTATAATGGAGAAAAAGGGAGTGGAGATAAAAACTTCTTCTATATTTTTTACCCAACCCACATTTACCTACTCTATATCTTAGCAAGTCTGCTTCATTGATCAATTTTAAATCATCTTGTAACTGGGATGCTTTTTGATACAAGAAGTATTAGTGTAGGAGAGAGTTTTTGTGGATGACTAGATGATATCAATGATTTTTCTATTTATTTTCAGTCAAAGATGATACAATAGTAAGGTCGCAAACACTAGACTGCGCAGGCAGGAGGTGATCTTATGTGCGTTTTCATCGAACTTGTCTTGCTACCTATTCTTGCTGGTACACTAGCGAATGTCTTATCGGAGTGGCTTATCCGATTTGTAGCAAGCAAATGCGACAAGAAAAAGAAATAGCCTGAGCGCCTTGAGCAAGCGCAAAAAAACACCACTGGCGGCAACCGGTGGTGTTTTCTTATATGCTTATTTCATCGAACTTTTAAGCAAGTCCATTGTACCATTAAAAAGAGTCTCTGTCAAAAATATTGTTATTGTATTGTTTTTATTCTCAGCCTCCTCCTTGACACTCCGTCAATTTTTGATACAATAGTACAAAATTAGAGGAGGCAGGCTATGATTCAGAAACATGCGATTCCCGTTTTAGAGTTTGATGATAATCCTCAGGCGGTTATCATGCCCAATCACGAGGGGTTGGATTTGCAGTTGCCAAAGAAGTGTGTCTATGCTTTTTTAGGTGAGGAGATTGACCGCTATGCGAGGGAGGTAGGGGTAGACTGTGTCGGCGAATTCGTTTCTGCTACCAAGACCTATCCAGTTTATGTCATCAACTACAAAGGCGAGGAGATTTGTCTGGCTCAGGCTCCTGTTGGTTCAGCTCCAGCAGCCCAGTTTATGGATTGGTTGATTGGCTATGGTGTGGAGCAGATTATTTCCACAGGTACCTGTGGTGTGCTAGCCGATATAGAGGAAAATGCCTTTCTAGTCCCTGTTCACGCTCTGCGAGATGAAGGAGCCAGTTACCACTATGTGGCACCTTCTCGTTATATGGAAATGCAGCCAGAGGCTATTGCTGCTATTGAGCAAGTTTTGGAAGCCAGAGAGATTCCTTATGAAGAAGTCATGACCTGGACGACAGACGGTTTTTACCGAGAAACGGCTGAAAAGGTGGCTTATCGTAAGGAAGAAGGCTGTGCTGTTGTAGAGATGGAGTGTGCTGCGCTTGCGGCAGTAGCCCAACTGCGTGGGGTTCTCTGGGGAGAATTGTTGTTCACAGCAGATTCCCTAGCTGACTTGGACCAGTACGATAGTCGTGACTGGGGCTCGCAAGCTTTTGATAAGGCCTTGGAACTCTGTCTTGAAATAGCCTTTCAGATATAGCTACTCTCCTACTTTTTATGGTACAATGGATGTATGTTATTCAAATTATCTAAGGAAAAAATAGAGCTAGGCTTATCTCGTTTATCGCCAGCCCGTCGTATTTTTTTGAGTTTTGCCTTGGTCATTTTACTAGGCTCTCTTCTTTTGAGCTTGCCTTTTGTCCAAGTTGAAAGCTCACGAGCGACTTATTTCGACCATCTCTTTACAACCGTATCCATGGTCTGTGTGACAGGTCTTTTTACTCAGCCTGTCGCTGCCACCTACAATATTTGGGGTCAGCTCATTTGTATGTTCTTGATTCAGATTGGTGGTCTGGGGCTCATGACCTTTATTGGAGTTTTCTATATCCAGAGCAAGCAAAAGCTTAGTCTTCGTAGCCGTGCAACTATTCAGGATAGTTTTAGTTATGGAGAGACTCGATCTTTGAGAAAGTTTGTCTATTCTATTTTTCTCACGACTTTTTTGGTTGAGGGTTTGGGAGCTCTATTCCTCAGTTTTCGTTTTGTTCCTCAACTTGGCTGGGGGCGCGGTCTCTTTAGTGCTATTTTTCTAGCTATATCCGCCTTCTGTAATGCAGGTTTTGATAATTTTGGAAGTACGAGCTTGATTGCTTTTCAGACTGATCCCTTGGTCAATCTGGTCATCGCAGGCTTGATTATCACAGGTGGTCTTGGATTTATGGTCTGGTTTGACCTTGCTACGCATATAGGGAAAAAGAAAAAAGGGCGCCTGCATTTTCACACCAAACTGGTTTTATTACTAACGGTGGGGCTACTAGCTTTTGGGACGGTGAGCAGTCTCGTTCTTGAATGGAACAATGCAGGGACGATTGGCAATCTCCCTGTTGCAGATAAGGTCTTGGTCAGCTTTTTCCAAACTGTCAGCATGAGAACGGCTGGTTTTGGGACAATTGATTACAGTCTGGCTCGTCCTGTTACCTTATTGATTTATATCTTGCAGATGTTTCTAGGTGGAGCTCCAGGAGGAACAGCTGGGGGACTCAAGATCACGACATTTTTTGTCCTCTTGGTCTTTGCACGAAGTGAGCTTCTAGGCTTACCTCATGCCAATGTCGCTCGACGGACGATTGCGCCGCGAACGGTTCAAAAATCCTTTAGTGTCTTTATTATCTTTTTGATGACCTTCTTGCTGGGCTTGATTTTACTAGGGGTGACAGCCAAGGGCAATCCTCCCTTTATCCACCTCATATTTGAAACCATTTCTGCTCTTGGGACAGTCGGAGTGACGGCGAATTTAACTCCAGATTTAGGGAAATTAGCTCTAAGTGTGATTATGGTTCTCATGTTTATCGGACGAATTGGTCCCTTGACCCTGCTGGTCAGTCTAGCAGATTACCATCCAGAAAAGAAAGATATGATTCACTATATGAAAGCAGATATTAGTATTGGTTAAGAAAGGAAAGAGCATGTCAGATCGTACGATTGGAATTTTAGGCTTGGGAATTTTTGGGAGTAGTGTCCTAGCTGCCCTAGCCAAGCAGGATATGAATATTATCGCTATTGATGACCACGCAGAGCGCATCAATCAGTTTGAGCCAGTTTTGGCGCGTGGAGTGATTGGTGACATCACAGATGAAGAATTATTGAGATCAGCAGGGATTGATACCTGCGATACCGTTGTAGTCGCAACAGGTGAAAATCTGGAGTCGAGTGTGCTTGCGGTTATGCATTGTAAGAGTTTGGGGGTACCGACTGTTATTGCCAAGGTCAAAAGCCATACAGCTAAGAAAGTGCTAGAAAAGATTGGAGCTGACTCGGTTATCTCGCCAGAGTATGAAATGGGGCAGTCCCTAGCACAGACCATTCTTTTCCATAATAGTGTTGATGTCTTTCAGTTGGATAAAAATGTCTCTATTGTGGAGATGAAAATTCCTCAGTCTTGGGCAGGTCAAAGTTTGAGTGAATTAGACCTCCGTGGCAAATACAATCTGAATATTTTGGGCTTCCGAGAGCAGGAAAATTCCCCATTGGATGTTGAATTTGGACCAGATGACCTCTTGAAAGCAGATACCTATATTTTGGCAGTCATCAACAACCAGTATTTGGATACCCTAGCAGCATTGAATTCGTAAAAGAGGGAGTTTCCCTCTTTTTTGATGCCCAAGATGGCAAATAGAGACAGAAGCCTTGTATTCTAGTAAAAGTTCTTCAAAGGCTGGACTTTATGGTAAAATAGAAAGAAGTGACAAGAGAGAGTAATACTCAATGAAAATCAAAGATCAAACTAGGAAACTAGCCGCAGNNGTTTTGAGGTTGCAGATAGGGTTGACGCGGTTTGAAGAGATTTTCGAAGAGTATAAGAAAAAATCAGTCCCCTAAAGGAGCAGATTATGAAGTTATTGTCTATCGCCATTCCTAGCTATAATGCTGCAGCCTATCTTCATTACTGTGTGGAGTCGCTAGTGATTGGTGGTGAGCAAGTTGAGATTTTGATTATCAATGATGGGTCTCAGGACCAGACTCAGGAAATCGCTGAGCGTTTAGCCAGAAAGTATCCTAGCATCGTTAGAGCCATCTATCAGGAAAATAAAGGCCATGGGGGTGCGGTCAATCGTGGCTTGGCGGAGGCTTCTGGGCGTTATTTTAAAGTAGTTGATAGTGACGACTGGGTGGATCCTCGTGCTTACCTGAAAATTTTGGAAACCTTGCAGGAACTAGAGGGTGATGGGCAAGAGGTGGATGCCTTTGTGACTAATTTTGTCTATGAAAAGGAAGGTCAGTCTCGTAAGAAGAGTATGAGTTACGAGTCAGTCTTGCCTGTTCGGCAGATTTTTGGCTGGGAGCAGGTCGGAAATTTCTCAAAAGGCCAGTATATCATGATGCACTCGCTGATTTACCGGACAGATTTGTTGCGAGCGAGTCAGTTCCAATTGCCTGAGCATACTTTTTATGTCGATAATCTTTTTGTCTTTACGCCCCTCCAGCAGGTCAAGACCATGTACTATCTGCCTGTCGATTTCTATCGTTATTTGATTGGGCGTGAGGACCAGTCTGTCAATGAGCAAGTGATGATTAAGCGCATTGACCAGCAACTCAAGGTCAATCGACTCTTGGTAGACCAGCTTGATTTATCTAAAGTAAGCCACCCCAAAATGCGAGAATACTTGCTGAATCACATTGAAATCACGACGGTGATTTCCAGTGCCCTGCTCAACCGAGCAGGCACAGCAGAGCATCTTGCCAAAAAACGCCAATTGTGGACCTATATTCAGCAGGAAAATCCAGAGGTCTTTCAGGCCATTCGCAAGACCATGTTGAGCCGTTTGACCAAACATTCAGTCTTGCCAGCTCGCAAACTGTCCAACGTCGTCTATCAAATCACCAAATCTGTTTATGGATTTAATTGATATAAGTATTTTATAAGAGGGATTTAAGAAAAATTTTAACTTTTTCTTAGTCCTTTTTAATTTTAGGAGATTATACTAGAGTCATCAAATAAAGAAAAACCCTAAGGAGAATCCTATGAAATTCAATCCAAATCAAAGATATACTCGTTGGTCTATTCGCCGTCTTAGTGTCGGTGTTGCCTCAGTTGTTGTAGCTAGTGGCTTCTTTGTCCTAGTTGGTCAGCCAAGTTCTGTACGTGCCGATGGGCTCAATCCGACCCCTGCTCAAGTCTTACCTGAAGGGGAATCGGTAACGAAAGAGGGTGACTTAGCAGAAACTCAGGGAGACACCGTTCTTGCTCAAGCGAAACCTGAGGCCGTTGCTGGAAATACGAACTCACTTTCTACACCTACAGAAAGAACTGAAGTGAGCGAGGAAACAAGCCCTTCTCGTCTGGATACACTTTTTGAAAAAGGTGAAGAAGAACAAGAAAATCCAGAGCTAACAGATGTCTTAAAAGAAGCTGTAGATACAGCTGATGTGGCAGGGACAGAAGATATTAAAAAAGCTGTCGATGAGGATGTTAAAGACAGTATCGATGTCCCAGCGGGCTACCTAGAACAAGCCAAAGTTCCCGGTCCTTTCTTGGCTGGTGTAAACAAACCGCTTAAATATGAACTTTTCGCAGGCGATGGTATGTTGACACGTCTCTTGCTCAAAGCATCTGACAAGGCTCCATGGTCAGATAACGGTGTCGCTCAAAACGAGAAAATTCCACCAGTGAAAAATTTACCTGATGACAAGTATTACTATCAAGTATCTTTGAATGGTAACACCACAGGTAAGCAGGGTCAGGATTTATTAGATACACTTCGTACTAATGGTACAAATACCTATGAAGCTACCCTGACTGTCTATGAAGCAGCCGGAGATAAACCTGATTTGACTAAGGTTGTCAAGGAACGTAAAGTCAATATTACCTTGAACGGTCTTGTAACAAGAAGCGATGTTAACTCTGCAGTTGAAAACAACGTTAAAGACAGTATCGATGTTCCAGCTGCTTATCTTGAAAAAGCTGAAGGAAAAGGTCCTTTCACTGCCGGTGTAAACCAAGTAATTCCTTATGAACTCTTCGCAGGTGATGGTATGTTGACTCGTCTCTTGCTCAAAGCTTCTGATAAGGCTCCATGGTCTGATAATGGTATCGCTAAAAATCCTGCTTTATCTCCATTAGGAGAAAATGTGAAAACAAAAGGTCAATACTTCTATGAAGTAGACTTAAATGGCAATACTGTTGGTAAACAAGGTCAAGCTTTAATTGATCAGCTTCGTGCTAATGGTACTCAAACTTATAAAGCTACTGTTAAAGTTTACGGAAATAAAGACGGTAAAGCTGACTTGACTAATCTAGTTGCTACTAAAAATGTAGACATCAACATCAATGGATTAGTTGCTAAAGAAACTGTCGAAAAAGCTGTTAAAGATAACGTTAAAGACAGTATCGATGTTCCAGCAGCTTATCTTGAAAAAGCTGAAGGAAAAGGTCCTTTCACTGCCGGTGTAAACCAAGTAATTCCTTATGAACTCTTCGCAGGTGATGGTATGTTGACTCGTCTCTTGCTCAAAGCTTCTGATAAGGCACCATGGTCTGATAATGGTGTAGCTAAAAATCCTGCTTTATCTCCATTAGGAGAAAATGTGAAGACCAAAGGTCAATACTTCTATGAAGTAGACTTAAATGGCAATACTGTTGGTAAACAAGGTCAAGCTTTAATCGATCAGCTTCGTGCTAATGGTACTCAAACTTATAAAGCTACTGTTAAAGTTTACGGAAATAAAGACGGTAAAGCTGATTTGACAAATGTCGTAGCAACTAAACAAGTTACTATTAAGATAAATGTTAAAGAAACATCAGACACAGCAAATGGTTCATTCTCACCTTCTAACTCTGGTTCTGGCGTGACTCCGATGAATCATAATCATGCTACAGGTGCGACTCATCAAATGTCTACTGACCATAAGGACATGATGGCACCAGCCAAAGAGACTGATAAAGCAATTCCAGCAAATGACCAAATGGAAAAATCAGGTATGAAGACTGAGACTCCAGCTTCAGGTACTACAGATAGCATGCCTGCTGACACCATGACAAGCTCTACCAATACGATGGCAGGTGAAAACATGGCTGCTTCTGCTAACAAGATGGCTGATACGATGATGTCAGACAAGATGATGTCAGATGATAAAGCTATGCTACCAAATACTGGTGAAGCTCAAACATCAATGGCAAGTATTGGTTTCCTTGGGCTTGCACTTGCAGGTTTACTCGGTGGTCTAGGTTTGAAAAACAAAAAAGAAGAAAACTAATTAGCTAAGGAAATAAATGATGGATAGTGGGCTGACTAAGGCTAGTTTACCAACTCAATCAGCTATCAGGACTTTCTTTCAATAGCAGATTAAAATCATCGTAAAACAATAAAAATAGTGTTATACTTAAAGCAGTATAGCACTGTTTTTATCAAAGGAGAGACAGATGGGAAAGACAATTTTACTCGTCGATGACGAGGTAGAAATCACAGATATTCATCAGAGATACTTAATTCAGGCAGGTTATCAGGTCTTGGTAGCCCATGATGGACTGGAAGCGCTAGAGCTGTTCAAGAAAAAACCGATTGATTTGATTATCACAGATGTCATGATGCCTCGGATGGATGGTTATGATTTAATCGGTGAGGTTCAATACTTATCACCAGAGCAGCCTTTCCTATTTATTACTGCTAAGACCAGTGAACAGGACAAGATTTACGGTCTGAGCTTGGGAGCAGATGATTTTATTGCTAAGCCCTTTAGCCCTCGTGAGCTGGTTTTGCGGGTCCATAATATTTTGCGTCGCCTTCATCGTGGGGGCGAAACAGAGCTGATTTCCCTTGGCAATCTGAAAATGAATCATAGTAGTCATGAAGTTCAAATAGGAGAAGAAATGCTGGATTTGACTGTTAAATCATTTGAATTGCTGTGGATTTTAGCTAGCAATCCAGAGAGAGTTTTCTCCAAGACAGACCTCTATGAAAAGGTCTGGCAAGAAGACTATGTGGATGACACCAACACCTTGAATGTGCATATTCATGCTCTTCGACAGGAGTTGGCAAAATATAGTAGTGACCAAACGCCCACTATTAAGACAGTTTGGGGGTTGGGATATAAGATAGAGAAACCGAGAGGACAAACATGAAACTAAAAAGTTATATTTTGGTTGGATATATTATTTCAACCCTCTTAACCATTTTGGTTGTTTTTTGGGCTGTTCAAAAAATGCTGATTGAGAAAAGTGAGATTTACTTTTTGCTTGGGATGACCATCGTTGCCAGCCTTGTCGGTGCTGGTATTAGTCTCTTTCTCCTGTCGCCGGTATTTACGTCGTTGGGCAAACTCAAGGAGCATGCCAAGCGGGTAGCGGACAAGGATTTTCCTTCAAATTTGGAGGTTCAAGGCCCTTTAGAATTTCAACAATTAGGCCAAGCTTTTAATGAAATGTCCCATGATTTGCAGGCCAGCTTTGATTCCTTGGAAGAAAGCGAACGAGAAAAGGGCTTGATGATTGCTCAACTTTCGCATGATATTAAGACTCCTATCACTTCAATCCAAGCGACGGTAGAAGGGATTTTGGATGGGGTTATCAAGGAAGGAGAACAGGACCATTATCTAGCAACCATTGGGCGCCAGACAGAAAGGCTCAATAAACTGGTTGAGGAGTTGAATTTTTTGACCCTAAACACAGCTAGAAATCAGGCGGATATGACTAGTAAAGACAGCATCTTTCTGGACCAGCTCTTAATTGAGTGCATGAGTGAATTTCAGTTCTTGATTGAGCAGGAAAGAAGAGATGTCCACTTGCAGGTAATCCCAGAGTCTGCCCGGATTGAAGGAGATTATGCTAAGCTTTCTCGTATATTGGTGAATCTGGTCAATAACGCTTTTAAATACTCAGCACCAGGAACCAAACTGGAAGTGGTGGCTAAGCTGGAGAAGAACCAGCTTTCAATCAGTGTGACCGATGAGGGACAGGGGATTGCCCCAGAGGATTTGGAGAATATTTTCAAACGCCTTTATCGTGTAGAAACTTCGCGTAATATGAAAACAGGTGGTCATGGCTTAGGGCTTGCGATTGCGCGTGAATTGGCCCATCAATTGGGTGGAGAAATCACAGTTGCCAGCCAGTACGGCCTAGGAAGTACCTTTACCCTTGTTCTCAACATCTCTGGCAATGAAAATAAAGCTTAAAAACCCTTTACAAATCCAGCTATTCATGGTAGAATGGATTTTGTGCGAAATATCAGCAGGAAAGCATGAAGCTCGTCAACAGGTGTCTTATGATAAGTAACCTTGGCTGTTTAGGCGAAGGGCATCTGCACGAATCAGGGCTTTCTAAGTGACTATTTCCACCGAAATATTATTTATATCAGGAGGACATTCACATGTCACGTTATACAGGACCATCTTGGAAACAAGCTCGTCGCCTTGGCCTTTCACTCACAGGTACAGGTAAAGAATTGGCACGTCGTAACTACGTACCAGGACAACACGGACCAAACAACCGTTCTAAATTGTCAGAATACGGTTTGCAATTGGCTGAAAAACAAAAACTTCGTTTCACTTACGGTGTAGGTGAAAAACAATTCCGTAACTTGTTCGTACAAGCTACAAAAATCAAAGGCGGAATCCTAGGTTTCAACTTCATGCTTCTTTTGGAACGTCGTTTGGATAACGTTGTTTATCGTCTTGGTCTTGCGACTACTCGTCGTCAAGCTCGTCAATTCGTAAACCACGGTCACATCCTTGTTGACGGAAAACGCGTTGATATCCCATCATACCGCGTAACTCCAGGTCAAGTGATCTCAGTTCGTGAAAAATCATTGAAAGTTCCAGCTATCCTTGAAGCAGTAGAAGCTACTCTTGGACGTCCAGCATTCGTATCATTCGATGCTGAAAAATTGGAAGGTTCATTGACTCGCTTGCCAGAACGCGACGAAATCAACCCAGAAATCAACGAAGCCCTTGTCGTTGAATTCTACAACAAGATGCTTTAAGATAAGACTTTATATTGTAAGAAGCCTACAACAGTGGGCTTTTTGCTTTTTCTTTGGAGAGATGACTGTAAGTGTCCATAGTCATAGCTAGTGTAGAATGACCTAGACGGTGTTGTAATTCTTTATAGGGTATTCCAGAGTTTAGCAAAAGCCTAGTATGTGTGTCTGAAACGTGTGTTTAAACGAGTTGATAGTGTTTTATTGTTTGGGTATTGAGGAAATAAGAAAAGTTTAAGTCTGTTATTTTAAATTTGATGTTTACAAAATGATAAGCAGATAAGCAAAGCAATAACTTGCCTTAATTCCTTACCAAATAGTATGGAGAATGGACTTGAACCAAGAGCGAACATCGAGAAAATGTAAAAAAGCACTTAGCATAATCTAAGCGCTTGAGAGTAGTGGACGGTGTGCCTGTCCCGTCATCTCATACTATGAAGTTGCGTAGCGATACTATCATTTCTACCTCACTTCTCTTTAAACTAATTATATCATAAAGGAGTAGCAGCTTGACCACTGACGAAGTAGAAAAGAAACAAAAAGTATTAAAAATTTTGAAAAAGCAACTCAGAGACTAGACTTAGACTTAGACTTGAAGATAAGTGATTGTATGATGTACGACGTGAGATATTCGCCACTCTCTTTACAAGGCGAACTGGAGAGAGATTAAAGCTATGGCAATTATACGAGGCGCTAGACATCGATAAGGCTCAATATGAGTGCCTCAAGGCTGAGATACTGCTAGACTTTGCTAAAAGCTATCGAGACGGTGTTTTAGTGGTGTATAAGCAAAAACATATCTTAGGTCTAATTAAAAGCCCTTAGAAACGAATCTAAGGGTTTTTTGACTGGTTGATTTTATCAGTAATTTCAATTTCCTTGATTTCATTTTCAAAGAGTTTAATCCATCTGGTTCCAAAATTAACGGATAACCCATCAAGTTCTTCATCATGGACATCTTTGTCTTCGTAAAGAGCTACGCCTTTAAATATTTGGCCGTCAATATCGGTGATTCTGACAACCTTGTTATTAAATTCTTTAAGTTCCATCAGTCTCTCCTTTCGTGGTACTATAGTCTGTTATATTATTGGAATTCCCTTAACATACGCTTCTTTAGCCTCCGCAAGTGTCATTTTATTAGGACCACCATCTATATTAGTTTCTCCTGTATTTTGCCACTGACAAACGTCACAGATATCATACACTGCGGTAACAGTACCACATACTGGACAATGGACATATTCGCTACCGTTAATAATGATTAAATTCTCTTTTCCAGTCTTATTCATTTAAGGTTACTCCCAACACTATACAAATATATTAGCTATTTCTATACACTACTTTTTCAATATCATTGATTGTAATTGTTATGGTATCCCAGTCTTTCGGGGAATCTCCTATGTCAGCAATAAAAGTATCTTCACTTAACTTTTCGACAATTGTCGCCGTTTGACCGTTTTTTAACAACACTGTATCAAATTCTCGAATTTTTACGATTTTTCTCCTTGCGTAAGCTTCTTTGGCTTCAGCTAGAGTCATTTTATTCGGGCCACCGTCAATATTTATAATACCAGTATTATGCCAACGACAGACGTCACAGATATCATAGTCCATAACTTCAGTTCCGCAAACAGGGCAATGAAGCCATAGAAAACCATCAATTTCCCATGTCTCTTTTGATTTATCCATATAAATCCCTCCTTCATAAACTCGGCAAACCATTCTTACGATATCATTGAATGAAATTGTACTAGTGTCTGAGTCTTTCGGTGAACCGTCAATATTAACCCACTTTTTCATCATTATACTGCAAATCGAAGGGGATTGCTAATAATTGAGTGTGTATTCCAGATGTGGTATGATAGTATTATTAGGTAATAAAAAAAGCACGTTTGACCGTGCTAGTTCCTTGCCTGCTGAATTCATCGATTGATTGCACTTTTGTGGGGGCTTTTGTGGTTGAAAAGTGTTAGAAAAGGTGTATAATATAGATAAAGAATAGAAGTAGAGAAATATCGGGAACTACGCACCCTTGGGGTATCTGAAAAGTGGGGAATTCCCGTCCCGCCTATTCCAGCACCTAGAGAAATCTAAGTGCTTTTTGATATGAGTTATTTTCTACGTGATATAATGAACCTATTAGCAATAAAAAAGCACGTTTGACCGTGCTGATTCCTTGCCTGCTGAACTCATCATTTTAAGTCCTTTTTTGTTACCCTTTAATGTTTTTTCAACTTATTTGAATTTAATAGTTTTGGAGAAAATCAAGTTAGATTTAGAGCAGGCTTAGGCCTGTTTTTCTGTACCTAATTACTGCAAGATAACAAAATGTTGTAATATTTTATTGAATCAGATAGGCTTTAGAGCCTTGATATTAAGCACTTTGGGGCGCTTTCCCTTAGTGCTTTTTGATTTCTCTTAGTATCCATCTATAATCGTCTATACGCAGCTAGACCTGTATAGTTTAAAGTGATATAATAGTCTAAAGGAGGTGCTACCATGAATGTTTTAGAAAAAAACACACAGGTAAACTTTAAGACTAACAGAGACTTGTTAGAGAAGGCTAAAGCTATTATTACAGCGCAAAATCTTGATATGACAGCCAGCTTTAACTTGTTTTTGGAACACATTGTAGAAAATAAAGCCTTGCCATTTGAAACTCAAGTAGATAAAGAAAGAGAAGAACTTCTATCAGGGTTGCGTGCTGAAATTGCCCGTAGCTTTGACGATTTAGAACATGGAAGAACTTACAACCTTGATGAAGTGAGAGCTAACCTTGGAATTTAACGAGAACGCATATAGCCTCATTATATCCGAAACGGTGCAAGAACAGCTAAGAGGTATTAAAGACTATATCTCAGCTAACTATTTTTCAGAGCAGGCAGGAGCAAACACAGTTAAGAATATTCTTTATGGTTTGGAGCGTCTTGAAGTCTTCCCAGAAGCAGGATTTAATGCTGACGAAAGAGTAGGATGTATTATATCCCCACCCCACAAAACCAGATGCATCATTTTAGGCGATTACCTAGCCTTCTATCATATTTTAGAGGACAGAAAATCTGTCTTTGTATCAGATATTATTCATAGCAAACAGGACTACATCCGCTTGTTCAAGAAAAAATAGCGTCTACACGAAGGCGTTTTTGTTTGGGAATGCCACGATGTTGATGATATAAATCTGGTATGATATAATGTTTTGGCCCCCTCAATTTAATGAAGGGAGGTGTTACATATGTTAGAAACTTTACTCACAGTGTTTCTAGCTCCGTTACTTATTAACGTGTTATCTGAGCTTTTCAAGTTATGGCTTAAGAAACGTAAGAAGTAATGGTTAACCCTTTAAGAGGGTAGCAAAAAACCCCATCGGTGGCACGGTGGGGCTTTTTAGTTACATATGCTGTAACTTTACTCACATTGTAAGTTCATTCTAACATATAACACCCAATATTTCAAGCCTTTGTTTTGATATTTCTTCAGAGCTCATTCAACAATTCTAGAGCACTGAATCCTGTGGTTTGAGTCAGCTCAACTGGAATTAGCCTACGCGCTACTAGCCTCCATTCTACAGCAAAGAAATCAACTCTTTTCTAGGGGATTTCCGCCCTCATTTTTGTCTTTTGTGCTAAAATAGACTTATAAATTGAAAATAAGGAATGTTTATGAAATCGAGTAATGGTTTTTGGAAAGGTTGTCTCTATTTCTGGGGCTTCTTGTTTTTATTGGGCCTTTTGGTTCAATATGCTCTCCCACTTGCGGCTTGCGTCCTGCTAGGCTATGGTGGTTATCGTCTCTATAAACATTGGCGTTATCCTCTTTTGCAGGATCGTTCGCTCGACGATCGGATTGAGCTTTTAAAAGCTCGGATTCGTCAGGCGGACAAGGATATTCAGCAATTAGAGGGAACTTTAGTAGAGAAAGGTTCAGATTCCTATAAGAGTTTGGCCAATCAAGTATTAATCGAACTGAGGGAAATCCATCAGGAGGCGGATCGTCTAAAGTCCTATATCGATGCTGATGTCTATAATCGTATTGACAAAAAGGTTCGTACAGTGCGGGCAACTATCGATGTTCAGCTAGAACGTTTGGATAGGGAAAGTCAGGTAGATCTTGAAAATGCGGAGCCAGAGGAATTAGCTCCAGAATTGTCTCAGACCTTGGCCAATATTGCCGTTGACCATCAGGCTATTTTAGACAAGATTGCTACCTCTGCCGAGGGGGATAAGGAAGAATTGACTGCCATTCATAGTTTGAAGATGGAGAAATTCAAAACGATTTTAGAAGGCTATTTAAAGATTAAGGCCAATCCGAAGAACTATAATCGGGCAGAAGAACGTTTGCAACAAGCTAAAGCAGCCATCGAACAATTTGACCTTGAGCTGGACCAAGTCTTGAGAGAACTCAATGAAACAGATATGCGTGATTTTGATATCAGTCTGCGTATCTTAGAAAAAGATCGTAAAGAATAGGTTAGAAACAAAGGAGTAACCATGACAGAATTTAATTTTGATATTGACCAGATTGCCAATAATACGGTAGCTAAGGTGGATAAAACAACCCAAATCATCGAGACCAATACTGGCTCAGACAAGACCTTGACCTTCTTAGAAAAGTTGAGCCCTGAGCAGCAAGAAGGAATCAAGGCGCACGTGCCCCAGTTGGTAGACCAGTTTGTCACAAATCAAAATGCTCTCTTAGATTTTGGCCAATCTGCTGTAGAAGGTGTGAACAATACGGTCAATCGTATCTTGTCAGAACAAAAGAAACTGCAGATTCCCCAAGTGGATGACTTACTCAAGAATACCAACCGTGAGTTGCAAGGCTTTGTAGTCAAATACAAGAACGCTGAAATTGCTGAGTTAGAAGAGAAGCCGAACTTTTTGCAACGATTGTTTAACAAGAGCAAGAATACCTTACAAGAATTTTACTTTGACTCAAAAACAGTGGAGCAAAAGCTCGATGGTATGGCTGCCGCAGTGGTCAAGCAAGAAGATGTGCTAGCTCGAAATATCGTCTCTGCTGAGATGTTGATTGAGGATAATACCAAATCCATTGAAAATCTAGTGGGAGTGATTTCCTTTATCGAAGCCAGCCAGACAGAAGCTGGTAATCGCGCTGCCGAACTGAAAGCTCAAGCTGACCAACTCGATACAAGTACGGTAGAATACCAAACCAAATCACAAGAATTGGCCCGCATGGCAGAAGTGGTCAATACCCTCGAACAACAGCACACCGAGTATGTCAGCCGTCTCTATGTTGCCTGGGCAACAACACCTCAGATGCGTAATCTGGTAAAGGTGTCATCTGATATGCGCCAAAAATTGGGCATGCTTCGTCGCAATACGATTCCAACAATGAAGCTTTCCATTGCCCAACTGGGTATTTTGCAACAATCAATGAAATCAGGGGTCGTGGCAGATGCCATTGTCAATGCTAATAATGCTGCTCTTCAGATGCTAGCTGAGACCAGCAAGGAAGTGATTCCGCAGATGGAACGAATTGCCCAAAGCCCGACAGTCGCTGTCGAATCGGTTACTAAACTGGCTGAAAGTTTGGTCGCTCAAAACCAAGGTATCGTCGCAGCTATTGAATTGGGACGTCAGAAACGTGCCCAACTAGAAACAACCATCGTCAAGTCCGCAGAAATGATCAACGATTCTGTCAAACTACGCGATGAGAAAATCGTCCAAGCCCTTCTCGACCAAGGAAAGTCTGCTCAGAAAGAAGTACAAGAATAATACACAAGTCCCTTGTAATGTAGATTTGCAGGGGATTTTGTATTCTTCTATATATTGGAGCCTCTAATTTATTTCACAAAAAATGTAGTCATTCGAATGATTTTTATTGCAATGTACTGAAATTAACCAAAAGAAAAAAACGCTTGGAACAGCGTTTTTCTTCTGTATTGATTCGTATTGAATGCTTATTTAACTTCTGTAAACACAACGTGTTTGCGAAGTTTTGGTGAGTATTTCTTCAATTGAAGGCGGTCTGGAGTGTTACGTTTGTTTTTAGAAGTAAGGTACAAGCGTTCACCAGATTCTTTGTGTTCAAGTGTAATATTTACGCGCATGGTATCTCCCTTCTATTATTCAGCTGATGCAGCTTTAGCGATTTTACGTCCTTTGTAGTATCCTTTAAGTGATACACGGTGAGAACGTGAGTAATCTCCAGTAGTTTCGTCAAAGTTTACAGATGGAGCTGTTACTTTGTAGTGTGTACGACGTTTGTTTTTCTTCGCTTTTGAAGTGCGACGTGCAGGTACTGCCATTTTGATTTCTCCTTTAGGTATTTATATTCGATTCAATCTACTGATTTTCATCAACCATATTAGAATAACACATTTTTTTTGTAAAGTAAAGTTACTTGACAAAAAAAGATGAAAAAATTCTCCTGTCAGACCTAGCAGACAGGAGAAGGTGTTAAATATCAATCTCAAATGGTTCGTCAATGGTTTCTGATACGTATTTTCCGTCTTTTTTCCGTTGCTTGACACATTCTGTGAGGAGATACTCGATTTGCCCATTGACTGATCGGAAGTTATCTTCTGCCCATGATGCGAGTGCAGCGTATAACTTTGTTGAGAGTCGAAGGGGGATCTGCTTTTTTTTAGCTTCAGCCATCTTTAGTAAAGACTTCCTGTGTTGACAATTGGTTGTGCATCATGATTGCCACAAAGAACGACAAGGAGATTTGAAACCATGGCAGCTTTTCGCTCTTTGTCAAGCTCTACCAATTCCCCTTAATTGAGCTGTTCTAGTGCCATTTCAACCATTCCTATTAATTGTTATCTAAATGATATCGCTTTAATTTATAACGTCAAGAAAAAGTAGAAAAATAATTACTAAAAACTTTCAGCCCAATAATTTCTTTTAAAAGGTGAGATTATATTGTGCTCAAATACTCTTTTATTCTTATAACTTTTACACTATAATTGTAGTTAGAAAGGAAGAGAAATGTTTGATTATAGAGCACTAGTTATTTTGATGACTTTGATGGATCATTGTGAGCTATCATTATATGAATTATCTGTTAAGGTGAGCTTACCTATAAAGGAAGTCAAAGAAGGAATAGATTATTTAGTGCCTTATCTAGCTAATAAAGGGATAGTGCTGGATAAAAAGCAAGGTCGCTATAGTTTATCAAATCGTACGAAGCAGTCTTTGACAGATATTATTAAGTCGGATGAATTGGTTTTACCAAAGTCGACTCGCTTAGCATTAATCTATCTTTACACTTTTTGCCGATTAGATTTTATATCGAATAATCATTACCAAGACTTTTTGAAAGTAAGTAAGAATACAACCTTATCTGATATTCAATCATTAAGAAAGATTATATTAGATAATGATTTGGAGCTAGGGTACAGTAGAGCAAAAGGTTATACTTTACACGGCTCAGAGTGGAATAAGCACCGTTTAGCTTTTCAAATGGTTAGTGAGTTGCTGGAATCCTCCATAGGGATTTGGGGTTTGGATTATGTTTTATCCAGTTGGGGGTATTCATTAACTTATGATTTGATAAATCAGGTAGTTAAAGATTATTATGAGAAGCTACAGCTAGTACCTATTGTTAATCAATTAAAAGTTTGCCTTTTCGGTTTAGTATTCATTCTGTGTAGGTATCAAAGGGATGTTGAAAGAGTATGTCTTTCAGAGACATTAGTATCTCCTGTTATTCAAGATATAACCACTATTTTATTGGATACAGTGGTTGATTTGGGAATTATAGATACGGTGTTTTCTGAGGATGATTATCGCTATATCACAGTTTTATTATCAAGTTGCTTTGAAGGTGAAGTAGATGTTGCTCCGGTTTACTTTAATCAATTAACAGAGGCTATTATAAGTAGAATGGAAGATATTTCTTTATTACATTTTAAACAAAGGGAAGGATTGAGAGAAAATCTTCGCCGCCACCTTATACCGGCTTACTATAGATTAAAGTTCGGCTTACCTAGTTCAAATGAATATGTATTGCATGTTAAAGAACATTATCCTGATTTATTTGAGTTAGTCAAAGATTCTTTGATGCCCTTGATGGATGCTATTGACAATCCCATACCTGATAGTGAAACAGCATATTTTGTTATCCATTTCGGAGGTTATTTAAAGAAAGCAGATACTTTGCCTCAAAAATGGTATAAAGCAGCAATCATTTGTCCTAATGGTGTTAGTTCTTCATTGATGTTAAAAGAGAATCTATTAGCATTATTTCCTCAAATTGAGTTTATAGGAACTTCAAAGATTGATGATTTACAGGTGAAAGCTAGTAGTGACTATGATATGGTTTTTTCTACCATAAAGGTGGAGACAGAAAAGCCAAATTATCTAGTCTCGGTTATGATGACTGAAGAGCAAGCAATACAACTAGTAGAACTAGTGTTAAAAGATTTTCCGAATTTAGAGTATGGGGATTTTGAGATTGAACAAATCCTGAATATTGTCAAAAGATATGGAATTATTACACAAGAATTGGAATTAAGATTGGCGTTAAAGAATTATCTTTATCAAAAAAATGATAGAAAGGAAATTGTACCAGTGCTAGAACAACTTATTACCAAAGAAACCTATCAGGTTAGTTCGCAAAAATTAGGATGGAAGGAGGCGATTCGTTTAGCAGCTAAACCGCTTTTGGATCAAGATAAGATAACGGAGAACTACCCTGAGGCAATGATTCAAAAAGTAGAAGAGTTTGGGCCTTTTATTAATTTAGGGAAGGGAGTAGCAATTCCTCACGCTCGGCCAGATGAAGGTGTGAATGAAATAGGAATGTCAATGTTAGTTTTGGAAAAACCGATTTATTTATTGGATAATCCAGAACAAGAGGTAAGATTGTTGATTTGTATTGCAGCCATTGATAATGAAAGTCATTTAAAGGCTTTGTCACATTTAACAACAATTTTAAGAGATAAAAATCATGTTCAAACTTTAATATCATCAAAAAACTATGATGACATTGAAATGATAATTAAACAGGAGGATTAAATAATGTTAAAAATTGGTACAGCTTGTGGTTCAGGATTAGGTTCAAGTTTTATGGTACAGATGAATATTGAATCTGTATTGAGTGATTTGAATGTTTCAGATGTAGAAGTTGAACACTATGATTTAGGTGGAGCAGATCCAAATGCTGCTGATATTTGGATTGTTGGTCGTGATCTAGCTGATTCAGCTAGTCATCTTGGAGATGTTCGTATCTTAAATAGTATTATTGATATGGATGAACTACGAGAATTAATTACTAAACTTTGTGAAGAAAAAGGACTTATATAGGAGGCTAGCGTCATGATGAAGTTCATATTGGATATTGTTAGTACACCAGCTATTTTAGTAGCTTTAATTGCAATCTTAGGATTAGTTCTTCAGAAGAAGAAATTACCAGATATTATTAAAGGTGGAATTAAGACCTTTGTTGGTTTCTTAGTTGTATCTGGTGGTGCAGGAATTGTACAAAATTCTTTAAATCCATTTGGTACCATGTTTGAGCATGCTTTTCATTTATCTGGCGTTGTGCCGAATAATGAAGCAATTGTAGCTGTAGCTTTAACAACATATGGCTCAGCTACTGCAATGATTATGTTTGCAGGTATGGTATTCAATATCTTAATTGCTCGTTTTACTCGATTCAAATATATCTTTTTAACAGGGCACCACACTCTATATATGGCGTGTATGATTGCAGTCATTTTATCAGTTGCTGGCTTTACTAGCCTGCCTCTTATCTTACTAGGAGGATTAGCACTCGGTATTATTATGAGTATTTCCCCAGCATTTGTGCAAAAATATATGGTTCAATTAACTGGAAATGACAAGGTGGCTTTAGGTCATTTCAGTTCTTTGGGATATTGGTTGAGTGGTTTTACTGGTAGCCTTATCGGTGACAAATCAAAATCAACAGAGGACATTAAATTTCCAAAGAGTTTAGCTTTTTTACGTGATAGTACTGTTAGTATTACTTTATCCATGGCAGTTATTTACATTATTGTAGCTATCTTTGCAGGGTCAGAATATATAGAAAAAGAAATCAGTAGTGGTACAAGTGGTCTAGTTTATGCTTTACAATTAGCAGGTCAATTTGCAGCAGGGGTATTTGTTATTTTAGCAGGTGTTCGCCTTATTTTGGGTGAAATTGTTCCAGCCTTTAAAGGTATTTCAGAGCGTCTTGTACCTAATTCAAAACCTGCTTTGGATTGTCCGATTGTTTATACTTATGCACCCAATGCAGTTCTAATTGGATTTATCTCTAGTTTTGTTGGTGGTTTAGTCAGTATGGCAATTATGATTGCTTCAGGAACGGTTGTTATATTACCAGGCGTTGTGCCTCATTTCTTCTGTGGAGCGACTGCAGGTGTTATTGGGAATGCATCTGGTGGTGTTCGTGGAGCCACTATTGGAGCATTTTTACAAGGTATTTTAATCAGTTTTCTTCCAGTCTTTTTAATGCCAGTTTTGGGAGGACTTGGTTTCCAAGGATCAACTTTCTCAGATGCAGATTTTGGTCTATCAGGAATTATTTTAGGAATGTTAAATCAATTTGGCTCACAAGCAGGCATTGTGATTGGTCTTGTTCTTATTTTAGCAGTTATGTTTGGAGTATCCTTTATTAAAAAGCCATCTGTAAAGGAGGAATAAGGGATGATTTTAAGTAAAAATAGAGAAGATGGGTTAAGAAAATTTGCGACTAACATCCGATTAAATACTCTTAGAACATTGAATCATCTTGGATTCGGACATTACGGAGGAAGTCTGTCTATCGTAGAAGTTTTAGCAGTGCTTTATGGTGAAATAATGCCAATGACTCCAGAAATATTTGCAGCACGAGATAGAGATTATTTCATATTATCAAAAGGTCATGGAGGACCAGCTCTATACAGTACACTCTATTTGAATGGTTTCTTTGACAAAGAATTCTTATATTCTTTAAATACAAATGGAACCAAATTACCGTCTCATCCTGATAGAAATCTAACGCCAGGCATAGATATGACAACGGGCTCTTTAGGACAAGGAATTAGTGTTGCAACTGGACTTGCATATGGTCAGAGAATAAGAAAAAGTCCCTTTTATACCTATGCTATTGTTGGAGATGGTGAGTTAAATGAGGGACAATGTTGGGAGGCTATACAGTTTGCTTCTCATCAACAGTTATCCAACTTAATTGTATTTGTAGACGATAACAAAAAACAATTAGATGGTTTTACAAAGGATATTTGTAATCCAGGTGATTTCGTAGAAAAATTTTCAGCATTTGGATTTGAATCCATTAGGGTCAAAGGTTCAGATATTAGAGAAATTTATGAAGGGATTGTCCAATTAAAACAGTCAAATAATTTATCACCTAAGTGCATTGTATTAGACACTATTAAAGGTCAAGGGGTTCAAGA
Source organism: Streptococcus sp. 68 (assembly GCF_013277415.1). Classification (GTDB taxonomy): domain Bacteria; phylum Bacillota; class Bacilli; order Lactobacillales; family Streptococcaceae; genus Streptococcus. The sequence goes on from NZ_VMMX01000011.1 coordinate 129,661, forward strand.
GCTGGAAGAAATGAAATCCAATCATCATCTTCGCCCTACTGTAGAGGAGAGACAAATGTTAACTTCAGTTGTAGAAAGATTAAGTCAGGAATTGGAGGAAACAGAACGATGAGAAGTACGAAGGAATTACGGCATGTATATAGAGACTTCCTTTTAGAGGCTAACCAAAGTTATTCTGATATAGTAGTTTTAGAAGCCGATCTGTCAAGTTCGATGGCTACTAATAATCTTGAAAAGGACTTTGGAGACCGTTATGTGAATGTTGGGATCATGGAAGCAGAGATGGTCGGACTTGCAGCAGGTTTATCTATTCAGGGGTTTAGACCTTATCTTCATACATTTGGCCCTTTTGCTTCACGAAGGGTATTTGATCAATTATTTATTTCTCTTGGATACGCACAATTGGATGCCACTGTGATTGGCTCAGATGCAGGAGTAACTGCAGAAATGAATGGTGGGACACACATGCCATTTGAAGAAATTGGATTGTTACGTTTAATTCCTAAATCGATCATTTTTGAAGCAACTGATGATATCCAATTTCGTGAAATATTGAACCAGACATTAGACTTAAAAGGACTAAAATATATTCGAACAATTAGAAAAGCTCCAGTTCCTGTGTATCAAGGTGGAGAAGATTTTTCTAAAGGCTACATTGAGTTAAGACACGGGGAAGATCTTGTAATCGTTGCTTCTGGCATAATGGTTGCTCCAAGTATTCGAGTTGCGGATGAACTATCTAAATTAGGTTATTCAGTAGGTGTGATAGATTTATTTAGAATCAAACCGATACCAGAACAGATAAAAACAATGTTAAGTGGAAAAACTATATTTACTGTAGAAAACCACAATCAGATAGGTGGAATTGGCAGTGCTTTATGTGAATTATTCTCTGATGATGGAATAACAAAAATTCATCGGATGGGTGTTCAAGAAAGATTCGGTCAAGTAGGGAAAATGGATTATCTTCTTAATGAGTATGGTTTGAGTGAATCGAATATAAAAGAGAAGGTTCTAGAAATTTATAATGCAAGATAGATGTTAAATACACTTATCTGAAAGAATTTCTGTAAAAATTACAGTACGTTATTTAAAGAAAGCGGATTAAAAAGCATATTCTGGTCATCAGAAAGTGCACTAATCCGCTTTGTTGTTTTTAGTTTTAAATATTTCACATGCGTATAGAATTTTCTGAAAATTCAAGAATTTTCTTCTGTTCATTGCTTTTAAAATGTGCTATAATAGTAAAAACTGAAATGGGAGGGAACAAATGACTGAATTAGATAGACGTCACCGCAGTAGCATTTATGACAGCATGGTTAAATCACCAAACCGTGCCATGCTTCGTGCGACTGGTATGACAGATAAGGACTTTGAAACACCGATTGTGGGAGTGATTTCGACTTGGGCGGAAAATACGCCATGTAACATCCACTTGCATGATTTTGGGAAATTGGCTAAAGAGGGTGTCAAATCTGCAGGTGCTTGGCCTGTGCAGTTTGGGACTATCACTGTAGCGGACGGGATTGCCATGGGAACGCCTGGTATGCGCTTCTCTTTGACATCTCGTGATATCATTGCGGACTCAATCGAGGCGGCTATGGGTGGTCACAACGTGGATGCCTTTGTCGCTATCGGTGGTTGTGATAAGAACATGCCTGGTTCTATGATTGCCATTGCCAATATGGATATCCCAGCTATTTTCGCTTATGGTGGAACTATTGCACCGGGAAATCTTGATGGTAAAGACATTGACTTGGTTTCTGTCTTTGAGGGTATCGGAAAATGGAACCACGGTGACATGACAGCTGAGGACGTAAAACGTCTTGAATGTAATGCCTGCCCTGGCCCTGGTGGCTGTGGTGGTATGTATACAGCTAATACCATGGCGACTGCTATCGAAGTTCTAGGGATGAGTTTGCCAGGCTCTTCATCTCACCCAGCTGAATCAGCTGACAAGAAAGAAGACATCGAAGCAGCAGGACGTGCTGTTGTTAAGATGTTGGAGCTCGGTCTCAAACCATCAGATATCTTGACTCGTGAAGCCTTTGAAGATGCCATCACTGTAACCATGGCTCTCGGTGGTTCTACAAATGCCACTCTTCACTTGCTTGCCATTGCCCATGCGGCTAATGTTGACTTGTCACTTGAGGACTTCAATACGATTCAAGAACGTGTGCCTCACTTGGCTGACTTGAAACCATCTGGTCAGTATGTCTTCCAAGACCTCTACGAAGTCGGTGGTGTCCCTGCGGTTATGAAGTACTTGTTGGCAAATGGATTCCTTCATGGAGATCGCATCACATGTACTGGTAAGACAGTTGCTGAGAACTTGGCTGACTTTGCAGACCTCACACCAGGTCAAAAAGTTATCATGCCACTTGAAAATCCAAAACGTGCGGACGGTCCGCTTATCATCTTGAACGGAAACCTTGCTCCTGACGGTGCAGTTGCCAAGGTATCAGGTGTTAAAGTGCGTCGTCACGTTGGGCCTGCTAAGGTCTTTGACTCAGAAGAAGATGCCATTCAGGCTGTTTTGACAGATGAAATCGTTGATGGCGATGTAGTCGTTGTTCGTTTCGTTGGACCTAAGGGTGGTCCTGGTATGCCTGAGATGCTGTCCCTTTCTTCAATGATCGTTGGTAAAGGTCAAGGAGACAAGGTGGCCCTCTTGACGGATGGACGTTTCTCTGGTGGTACTTATGGTCTGGTTGTTGGACATATCGCTCCTGAAGCTCAGGATGGTGGACCGATTGCCTACCTTCGTACAGGCGATATTGTTACGGTTGACCAAGATACCAAAGAAATTTCCATGGCCGTATCCCAAGAAGAACTTGAAAAACGCAAGGCAGAAACAACCTTGCCACCACTTTACAGCCGTGGTGTCCTCGGTAAATACGCCCATATCGTATCATCTGCTTCACGCGGAGCCGTGACAGACTTCTGGAATATGGACAAGTCAGGTAAAAAATAAACTTAAAAAGCAAGCCAACTTCGGCTTGCTTCTTTTCATCTCCAAAAGTAATTTGCCTGCTTATACTCAATAAAAATCAAAGAGCAAACTAGAAAGCTAGGCGCAGGTTGCTCAAAACAC
>NZ_VMMX01000011.1:132775-182789 GCF_013277415.1 Streptococcus sp. 68
TGAGGTTGCAGATAGAACTGACGAAGTCAGTAACATCTATACGATAAGGCTAAGCTGACGTGGTTTGAAGAGATTTTTGAAGAGTATTAACGAGGTGGCAGTCCAAGGGCAATGCGGCCGTAGCGACTGATTCGTGTGATTTTCCAGGCAGGCGACCAGGTAACTTCAACCTTGACATCTTCGATACCCTCGATTTGTTTCAGACCTGCCACGATTTCGATAGGCAGGCTTTCGGCACAATCGCAGGCGGTGTCAGTGAAGGTCATGACAATCTTGCAGAGACCCGTTTCATCCAGATTGATTTCATAAATCAACCCTAGATTGTAAACATCCAATTCCACATCTGTATCAAAAACCTTCTCTAGTTTTTCGATAATTTGGTCTTGTAAGGCCAAAGCACGGTCATTGATTTTGATATCGTCTCTCATTACAGTCCCTCCACGTGATAAATATCCTCTATTTTCTCATAATTCTGACAATTTGGCAAGCTTTTGATGAATTTTCTGAAAAATATGATAAAATGAAGAAAATACGGAATCAAGGGGAAGCCTATGGAGCAGATTGGAAAAGTCTTTAGACAATTACGAGAGTCAAGAAATATCTCGCTGAGACAAGCAACTGGGGGACAATTTTCGCCGTCTATGTTATCTCGCTTTGAAACTGGTCAGAGTGAGCTTTCGGTGGAAAAGTTTCTATTTGCCCTAGAAAATATATCTGCCAGTGTAGAGGAAATCCTCTTTCTGGCGAGAGGGTTTCAGTATGATACAGATTCTGAGTTGAGAAAAGAAATCATAGATGTCTTGGATCCAAAGAATATAGCTCCGCTTGAGGACTTGTATCGCAAGGAGTATCAAAAGCATGCCCATTCTCAAAACAAACAGAAACATATTTTAAATGCCATTATTATCAAGTCTTATATGAAGAGCATGGACGAAAGGGTAGAGTTAACGGCAGAGGAGGGGAAAGTCCTTCATGATTATTTGTTTTCTACCGAGATCTGGGGAATCTATGAACTCAATTTATTTTCAGTCAGTTCACCATTTCTATCTGTTTCTCTTTTCACTAGGTATGTTAGAGAAATGGTACGTAAATCTGATTTTCTAATGGAAGTGTCTGGCAATCGAAACCTGTTTCACACTATACTATTGAATGGTTTTTTAGCCAGCATTGAGTGTGAAGAATTTACCAATGCCTCTTATTTTAAACGTGTTATCGAAGAGCATTTTTACAATGAAAATGAAACCTATTTCCGAATTGTCTATTTGTGGGCGGAAGGTCTTCTTGATAGCAAGCAAGGTAGAGTCAAGGAAGGCCAGAAAAAGATGGAGGATGCTGTCCGTATTTTTGAGATGCTTGGTTGTAATAAATCTGCTGAATACTATAGAAAAACGACCGATTGTTGAATATTTGCAAACTAAGAAAATAATTTGAAATTTGAAGCGATAGAACTTTTGGGCTCTCTCGTGTCACTGGAGAAATTCTATCGTTTCTTTTTGATCATTTTATTTGTTGCATATATTCAAAAGTTTTTCCTCTAAAATTTCTAAGTGCTATACTATAGTCATACTTCACATAAAACTTATACTCTTCGAAAATCTCTTCAAACCACGTCAGCTTCACCTTGCCGTACTCAAGTACAGCCTTCGGCTAGCTTCCTAGTTTGCTCTTTGATTTTCATTGAGTATTTGAACAAGAAGGGAGATTATCTATGAAACTATTGTTCAGAAATCAAGCTTATCGTCTCTTGACTTTGTCACGCTTCTTCAATGCTTTTGGTGCTTCGATTTTCAATCTAGTTTTTATCGTCTATGCATCGACCTTGCCACAAGCCTCTTTTGCGGTTGCTATGGCGAATATTGTCATGCTTCTTCCGACTCTCTTTACAGTTTTTGTAGGGATTCGGGCAGATTACACGAGGGACAAGGTCAAATGGATGATCTATAGCGGTTTGTTTCAGGCGGTTTTATTTTTTCTAGCAGCTTTAGTTGTCCAGCAAGCTAGTTTATTTGCCTTTTCTAGCCTGTGTTTGATCAATGTCATTAGTGATGTCATCAGTGATTTTGCAGGTGGTTTGCGCATGCCTCTCATTAAGGAAAAAGTAGCTGAAAATGATTTGATGGAGGCTTACTCTTTTTCCCAATTCATCACCTATATTTCAGCTATTGGTGGTCAAGCTTTCGGAGTCTGGCTCTTAGGGCTATCGGTCAACAATTTTTCCCTCGTTGCGGGAATCAATGCCTGTTTTTTCCTAGTATCAGCCTCTGTTCTCTTTTTAGGAAAAAGCAAATTGAGCCTGTCAATGTCATCTGCTGATGGTGAAAACCTAAAAAATGAGAAGCTTTCTATCAAAGACCAGTTCCTAACAATTTACCGAAATTTACGTCTCGTTTTTCTTAAAAGTGGACAGAAAAACTTTGGTTTTATGCTCTTTGCTGTCTTGCTTATCAATGCCTTGGGTGGCGCTTTAGGAAGCATCTATAACATCTTCTTTTTGAGCCATTCTCTTTTGGCCTTTTCTTACACAGAGGCATTATTTATCAGTCAATTCTGTGCTTTGTTAGCAATCATCATCAGTAGCCTTACGGGCAATGATTATTTTGGGAAGCAGTCCTTGCCTAGATTGATGATGTGGGTGACCGTAGGACTCAGTCTAGTTGGTCTAGCTAACTTATTCAATCAAGTCGTACTTGGTTTACTATTTCTCTTTTTAACTCTGTATGTGTCTGGTAAAGTTCAACCAAAGATTAGTGCCATGCTCATGAAAAATCTAGCCCCAGAGGTTCTGGCTCGTACCAGTAATTTTTTAGGTCTCTTGTTTACCTTATCCATACCTGTGGGAACAGCCTGTTTTTCACTAGTAGCCGTATGGAATATACAGTTGACTTGGATGCTATTTGTTGGTTTTTCCTTGCTAGCTATTTTTTTGACAATTTTTAATCTCAAAAATGATATTTGAATCCTAATTTTTTTCTCACTGTTTTAATCCCTCTATTTATGGTAAAATAAGACTATTAAGTTTAAAGAGGATTCCCTATGAAATTACAAAAACCAAAAGGAACGCAGGATATTTTACCTGCTGAATCTGCCAAGTGGCAGTACGTTGAGGGCTTTGCCCGTGAGATTTTCAAGCGCTATAACTATGCAGAAGTGCGCACGCCTATTTTTGAGCATTACGAGGTTATCAGTCGCTCTGTCGGAGATACGACCGATATCGTAACCAAGGAAATGTATGACTTCTATGACAAGGGTGACCGTCATATCACCCTACGTCCAGAAGGAACTGCGCCCGTTGTCCGTTCCTATGTGGAAAATAAACTCTTCGCGCCAGAAGTGCAAAAGCCAAGTAAGTTCTACTACATGGGACCTATGTTCCGTTATGAGCGTCCACAGGCAGGACGTTTGCGCCAGTTCCACCAGATTGGTGTTGAGTGCTTTGGCTCTAGCAATCCAGCTACCGATGTAGAAACCATCGCTATGGCAGCCCATTTCTTGAAAGAAATCGGCATCCAAGGTGTCAAATTGCACCTCAACACTCTTGGAAATCCTGAGAGCCGTGCGGCATACCGTCAAGCCTTGATTGACTATTTGACACCGCTCAAGGAAACCTTGTCTAAGGATAGCCAACGTCGTTTGAAGGAAAATCCTCTCCGTGTCTTGGACTCTAAGGAAAAAGAAGACAAGGTGGCTGTAGAGAATGCACCGTCTATCTTGGATTTCCTCGATGAAGAAAGCCAAGCTCACTTTGATGCTGTGCGTCAGATGTTGGAAAATCTTGGAGTAGACTATATCATCGATACCAATATGGTGCGTGGTCTGGACTACTATAACCACACCATTTTCGAGTTTATTACTGAGATTGAGGGCAATGACCTGACAGTCTGTGCGGGTGGTCGTTACGATGGTTTGGTTTCTTATTTTGGAGGCCCTGAAACTGCTGGATTTGGATTTGGACTTGGTGTAGAGCGTCTGCTTCTCATTCTTGAAAAGCAAGGTGTGGCCCTCCCTATCGAAAACGCCCTAGATGTCTATATCGCGGTTTTGGGCGAAGGAGCAAATGTCAAGGCCTTGGAATTGGTACAGGCTCTTCGCCAACAAGGTTTCAAAGCAGAGCGTGATTACCTCAACCGTAAACTCAAAGCTCAGTTCAAGTCAGCCGATGTCTTTGCAGCTAAGACCCTCATCACCCTAGGAGAGAGCGAAGTCGAAAGCGGACAAGTAACGGTCAAGAACAACCAAACCCGAGAAGAAGTGCAAGTGTCACTTGAGACAATCATCCAAAACTTCTCAGAAATCTTTGAAAAACTAGGATTTTAATGATAGATAAACTGGTCAGGAACCCACTCCTGACCTTTTTCTTTTGCAAAATGACAAAAATCATAAACTTTTTGACAAATATGATTGTCAAAAAGAAAAAGATGTGTTACAATGTAAGCAAGTTAAGAAATAGGAGGGAGCCACATGTGGGTATGGATTTTGTTTCCTTTTCTCGTCTTGATTTATATGAGTCAATCTAAGAAAATCAAGCGGTTAGAGAAGAGGTTAAAGGTAATCGAAAGAAAAGAGAAAGGAAACGCAGAAATGTCGAGATTATTGCAAGAAATGATTGGAAAGAAACCAACAATCATTGGAGAACTATTTGGAACAAATTTTTGGGAAGTTGTGGATGTTGATGAGGAATGGGTCAAGCTACGATACGTAGATAAGACGGGAAAAGAAAAAATCAAGTTGCAACGTATTGAGGATATCCAAACAGTTGAATTTGACGGAGAGTAGGTGTGTGACATGCAACTAAAAAATCGTCTAAAAGAGCTGCGGGCTCGCGATGGCCTCAATCAAACCGAACTAGCCAAGCTAGCAGGGGTTTCCAGACAGACTATCAGCCTATTAGAACGGGACGAATACACCCCGTCCGTTGTGATTGCCTTGAAAATATCTCAAATTTTCAACGAAACAGTCGAATCGGTATTTCGCTTGGAGGAGGACGAGTGATGAACAAGTATAAAGTGATTTATTACATGAGTGTTCTTGCCCTCATTGTGAATGCTTTCGCTATGATTGGAACATTACTGGGGTGGTTCTATTTTGTTGAAAGTAAGTATTTGTTTTGGGTTAACTTAGTCCTCTTGTCCATTTTCAACTGGTTGAAGAAGAAGGAGAAAAATGATGAACAAGTATAAAGTGATTTATTATGTAGTTGCCATAGCTCTATTAGTCAGCCTGTGTCTACTAATTGGAACAAATCTAGGATGGTTTGATCTCTATTACAGCGACCAATTTATCTGGGCCTACTTTGCTCTTATCCCAGTCGTTGACTGGATTGAAAAGAAATCCAAAAATCTAGCAAGTAAATAAGGAGAATGAATATGGAAAAGAAAAAGAAACGTGGATTGTTGTTTTTAATGGTTGTTGTCTTGGGATTTTTCTTGGGCATTTTTGTAGGGATGTTTAAGGCTGTTGCCGAATCCCACGGAATTATGTTAGATGTAAAAATCTTGATACCCTGGATATCAGCTATTTGTTTAGTGTTAGGTTTCATTAGCATTCTTTTGACATTCAATTTCTTAAAGAAAAGCAGAAAATTTCATTCCTTATACCAAGAGGAAATGGATGATGATCTGAATGAAACCTATTATGTGCAAATGTATCGGAATCTCGAGTTTGGAACCATTGCTTTTAATATTGCAAGTGTAGCGATTTTATTGGCTCTTTTCATCTCAGGTAGTGAAGCGGTTGTACTAAATGGAAGCCATATAACCTTATCTCTTTCTTTTTTGGCATTAGTGCTGATTTTCAGTGTTCAAAAATATCTTTTCAAGACGATTTCGATTGTTCGTCAGTTTGATTTGGCATTTTTCTCTATTCCAAAAGATATGTTAGATTATGTAAATTCTTACGATGAAGGAGAACGACAAGCTAATTTGGAACAGAGTTTTCGGATTTTATTTCAATTAAACCAATATGTTTTACCAGGTTTGTATATTTTGATTGATATTGTTTCTGTACTTACGGGAGAAATTCAGTTATTAGGTCTTTTAGCTGTAGCTGTAGTCCATATTTATATCAATATAATGTATATACCTATGGTAAAACGCTATTTCAAATAGGAGAACTTTATGAAACTACTTAAAAACCTTGGCTGGTTTCTTCTAGCCATTCTATCCTTTTTATTCATCTATGGCTTCATTCAGGTGCTCGCGACTACGTCGCTTGCCTTAGGCGCTTCACCCTATGCTGTGACCTTGCTCTATGTGGCCTTGGCTGGAGTTTATGTGTACGGTATTTACAAATGGTATCAGAAAGCTCCTGTTCGTATTGAGAAGAGTGGCTTCAACCGATTTATTTGGCTTCCTGCCTTGGTTTGGTTCTTATCTCTGGTTGTCCAGTTTTTCTTGCCAAATGATCCTTCAGTAAATCAGCAAATAGCGATAGACTTGACCTTGTCTCAACCACTCTTCTCCTTCTTTGCGGTCGTTATTTTTGCTCCTTTGACGGAAGAACTTATCTTTAGAGGGATGTTAGCACGCTACCTTTTTCCTAAGCAGGACAATAGTAAACAAACTCTGATTTTTCTTCTGGTATCCAGTGTTCTGTTTACCTTGATTCATTTCCCAGGTGATGTGCAACAATTTTTTGTCTATTTTAGCCTTGGTTTTAGTTTGGGATTGGCCTATATTAGCAGAAAAGGTCTGGTCTACAGTATTTCTCTACATGCTTTGAATAATTTAGTCAGCTTTTTGATGATTCTCATGCTATAATAGAGTCAGGAGGTCACATGAAACGAGTAATTTTATTAGCAGTGATTCAGGCAGTCGTTCTATTTTTCATCATTGGGGCGCTAGCTTATGCCTTCAAAGGCGATTTCTTCTATAACTATCTAGCAGTTGTTTTTGCCCCTATTGCAGGTGTCTTGCGTTTTGGGACAGCTTACATAACGGAAATTGTCTTGCCTCGAAAGGCAGCCGAAATTGCTGAAAAGCGTAAAGCAGGCAACAATTCAAAATAAAAGAGTCCGATGAACTTCATCGGATTTTTGTATGGGCGTTAATTTTTAAAGACTGGCAAACTTTTCTGCTGATTTTCATGAAGAGCCTGCGCTTTTATGGTAAAATAGTAACAGAATAAAAGAGGAGAGAAAACATGAAACGTAGTATGTATGCTGGTCGTGTTCGTGAGGAACACATCGGACAAGAAATAACCTTGAAAGGATGGGTTGGCCGTCGTCGTGACCTCGGTGGTTTGATCTTTATCGACCTTCGTGACCGTGAAGGAATCATGCAGTTGGTTATCAACCCTGAAAAAGTATCTGCAGAGGTTATGGCAACAGCTGAAAGCCTTCGTAGCGAATTTGTTATCGAGGTGACTGGACAGGTCGCTGCGCGTGAGCAAGCCAATGATAAGTTGCCAACTGGTGCAGTTGAGTTAAACGTGACAGCTCTGACAGTGCTTAATACAGCTAAGACAACCCCATTTGAGATTAAGGATGGCATTGAGGCTAATGACGATACACGTTTACGTTACCGTTACCTTGACCTTCGTCGTCCAGAGATGTTGGAAAATCTCAAACTTCGTGCTAAGGTGACCCACTCTATCCGCAACTACTTGGATGAGTTGGAGTTTATCGACGTGGAGACACCATTCCTTTCTAAGTCAACTCCTGAAGGGGCGCGTGACTACTTGGTGCCATCTCGTGTTAATAAAGGGCATTTTTATGCTCTTCCTCAAAGTCCACAAATCACGAAACAGCTCTTGATGAATGCTGGTTTTGACCGTTACTATCAAATCGTTAAATGTTTCCGTGATGAGGACTTGCGTGGTGACCGTCAGCCTGAATTTACTCAGGTCGACTTGGAAACATCTTTCCTTACTGAGCAAGAAATCCAAGATATTACAGAAGGCTTGATTGCGCGTGTGATGAAAGAAACCAAAGGCATCGAAGTAACGCTTCCATTCCCTCGTATGAAATATGATGATGCTATGGCTCTTTACGGTTCTGACAAGCCAGATACCCGTTTTGACATGTTGCTTCAGGACTTGACAGAAGTGGTCAAAGGTGTAGACTTTAAAGTCTTTTCAGAAGCACCTGCTGTAAAAGCAATTGTAGTCAAAGGCGCTGCGGACAACTATTCACGTAAAGACATCGACAAGATGACTGAAGTAGCCAAGCAGTACGGTGCCAAAGGTCTTGCTTGGGTTAAGGTTGTTGATGGAGAATTAAACGGACCAGTTGCCAAGTTCTTGACTAGCATCCAAGCAGAATTGACAACAGCGCTTGCTCTTGAAGATAAGGACTTGGTTCTCTTTGTGGCAGATACGCTGGAGGTAGCCAATGCAACGCTCGGTGCCCTTCGTGGACGTATTGCCAAAGAGCTTGGCTTGATTGATAACGATAAATTCAACTTCCTTTGGGTGGTTGACTGGCCAATGTTTGAATGGTCTGAAGAAGAAGGCCGCTACATGAGCGCCCACCATCCATTCACACTTCCACAGGAAGAGACTGCTCACGAATTAGAAGGTGATTTGGCTAAGGTTCGTGCCATTGCTTACGATATTGTCTTGAACGGTTATGAGCTTGGTGGTGGTAGTCTTCGTATCAACCAAAAAGACCTTCAAGAACGCATGTTCAAGGCTCTTGGTTTCTCAGCTGAAGAAGCAAATGACCAGTTTGGTTTCCTTCTTGAAGCCATGGACTATGGTTTCCCACCACACGGTGGTTTGGCTATAGGGCTTGATCGTTTTGTCATGCTCTTAGCAGGAGAAGAAAATATCCGTGAAGTCATTGCCTTTCCTAAGAACAACAAGGCAAGTGACCCAATGACACAAGCTCCTTCAACAGTCGCTCTCAAACAACTAGAGGAACTCAGCTTACAAGTAGAAGAAGATGAAACAAGCAAAACGAATTAAGCGGTGGCGCTATTATCTGCGCCGCTTTGCTTATCAGATAAAAATTTTACGTGTCTTACAAAGCATCTCTCGGGAAAAATATGATGAGAAGATTTCAGCTTCTCTGGTCTATGGTTTTTTATCAGCAGTGGCAGTCAATTTCTTTTTCCAACCAGGGCATGTGTATTCGAGTGGTGCGACAGGTCTGGCACAGATTATCTCTGCCTTGAGTAATCACTGGTTTGGTTTTCATATTCCGATTTCGCTAACCTTTTACGCTATTAACTTCCCTTTGATGGTCTTGGCTTGGTATCAGATTGGCCATAAGTTCACCGTCTTTACCTTTATCACGGTATCCATGAGTTCCTTCTTTATCCAGTTTGTCCCTGTGGCAACCTTGACGGAGGATCCCATTATCAATGCCCTTTTTGGGGGCGTTGTCATGGGCTTGGGGATTGGTTTTGCTCTTCGCAACAATATCTCTAGTGGTGGGACGGATATTGTCAGTTTGACTATTCGCAAGAAAACAGGTAAGAATGTCGGTAGTATTTCTTTCTTAGTAAATGGGACTATCATGCTGATAGCAGGTTTGACCTTTGGTTGGAAATACGCTCTCTACTCTATGATTACCATCTTTGTCTCTAGCCGTGTGACAGATGCGGTCTTTACTAAGCAAAAGCGTATGCAGGCCATGATTGTGACCAATCATCCAGATAAGGTAATTGAAAAAATACATAAAAAATTGCACCGCGGCGCAACCATGATCCACGATGCAGAAGGAACCTATAATCACGAGAGAAAGGCAGTTTTAATCACTGTTATTACACGTGCAGAGTTTAATGAATTTAAACAGATTATGACACAAGTGGATCCAGGCGCCTTTGTCTCTGTATCGGAGAATGTTCATATTCTGGGACGATTTGTTGAGATAGATAACTAGTGACTAGTACTTAAAATGAGTTTTCCCACAATAAAACGCATACTATCAAGTTTTTAAACACCTGATAGTATGCGTTTTTTGCTTTTAACGACTTTTTGCCCAGTCTCTTATTTTTCAATAATTTTGTGGGCGATTAACTGACGGTAGCAGATTTGTCTATTTTCTTTAGAATCATTGATGATGCAGAGAATCGTTTCAAATGATGTTCGACCAAGTTCTAGGCTATTAATATCGACATAGGCTGCCAAGTTGAGCTTGGGATTGACTGAGTCGAAGCTGAGGACAGGGACATCCAGTTGGTGTTTTGCGATGTAATCACAGACCCCTGCAGCAAGGAGACTATCAATGGTAATAATAGCGTCAATATTTGGATCGTGTTTGAAGAGAAGTCTACTAAAGCGATAACCATTATCTTCAAGAAATTCAGTAGCAAAGTAAGTCAGATTAGTATCGAGAGGAAGTTGGTATTGTTTTAGAGCTAGCTCGTAACCTGTCAGACGGTCTTGTGTTACGAAGAGTCTCTTAGTCCCTCCAATAAAGGCAATTCGTTTGCAGCCTTTTTTGATGAAATATTCAGTCGCATCAAAACCAGCTTGGACATTGTCATTATCGACAAGTGGAATGAAGGGAGATAGAGATTTACCTAAGATAAGGAAAGGAAATTGCTCGTCTGCTACTAACTTAACCAAAGGGTCCTCTTCTTGGGCATAGAGGAAAATCAAACCATCTACACGCTTACCATAGACCATCTGAGAAATAGCTTTAAGACGCTCTTTGGCATCTTTACCTGTCGCAATCTGAATGGCGTAGTGATTTTCAGAAGCGACTTGGGCAATGCCACGGAGAACAGATGGGAAGAAAGGATTTTGATAGAAGGCATCTGAGTCGTCAGGAAGCACCAAGCCAATAACTTGGGTATAACTGCTTACCAAGCTACGAGCATTGAGGTTGGGGTGGTAATTGAGCTCCTTCATAGCCTTGCGAACGCGTTTTTTCGTTTCGTCGCTAATGGTTGATTTATTTTGAATAACACGGGTTACGGTTGAAGGTGAAACACCAGCAGCCTTGGCCACATCTTTAATCGTAACGGGCATAAAAATCTCCTATTTATGGTAATCTGGATCACGGAAATGTGTTTTATAAAAAATAGTGACCAGATATAGAACAAAAAGAATGTTTTGTACAGTGATAAGGGTTGACATATTTTGGCCAAACAATCCCAAAATAAGCGTAATCAGAGTTGGCAATCCTAAACAGTTCAAGATAAAATGGTAGCACTCTTTAAAGGTCCTAAATGAAAAGAGGCGTGATTTCTTAGTGATATAAAGGAGAAGACTCGCTCCTAAAGAGACGATAAAGAAATTCAAACCAAAGAGGAAGCTCGCACCGAGAACTAGGAAGAGACTGATATAGACACGATTCTGCTGGTACCAGTCTTTAGAAATTGCTTGGGTCAAGCTGTCCTTACTTTTGAAACTCTCAGTCTGAATCGCTCGGTAAGAGATTCGGGTCAGTTCCTTACTTTCCTTGCTGATGATCAGCTCATTTGTATCGAAATGCAGTTGCAAGTCCTTCGGGAACTCCTTACTTGGGCTTGGACCAATCACAACAGAAGGCGCTTGATTAGCTGTTCCTGTATAAGTTAATGTGCCATCAACAATTCTAGCATGTTCAGAGAGATCCTGGATAACCTCATCTGTCAGAGGTTCATAGACATTATCGATAAAAGTTTCTAGCGGATAAGTCTCCTGTGAGCTGTTTTGGATGGCAATGGGTACCATAGACAAGCTGATAAGGAAGATACTGGTAAAGAGAAGTTGAAACCAGTTGAGTCCGAAACGTTTGGACAGGGGCTTACGAAATCCCCAAATACTTGAAAAATAGGAAAATGGATATGGAAGCATAGGTATCTTTCTAAAAGGTGTTTTCTATATGAGTATTATTATATAGAGAAATGTGCTTTATTTCAAGTCTAGGAGAAAAATTGCTTGTTGTAAGGACATTACTTACAGTAACAATCGTTAATACTCAATGAAAATCAAAGAGCAAACTAGGAAGCTAGCCACAGGTTGCTCAAAACAGTGTTTTGAGGTTGCAGATGGAAGCTGACGTGGTTTGAAGAGATTTCCGAAGAGTATAAAATGAAAAAGGGTGGCGGGGATATATTATCCCTTGTCGCCACCACTTGTAAGTCCTGAAACAAAGTTCTTTTGTAGGAAGAAGAAGAGAATACAGATTGGAAGGGCGATGAGGATAGCACCTGCTGAGAAGTAGGCAATCTTCATGTTTTTCACATTGCTAACGAAGGTTTGGAGACCTACGGCAACAGTAAAGTATTCTTTCTCACGAAGCAAGAAACTAGAGAGGATGTAGTCCCCGAAAGGTCCCATGAAGGCCCAGAGAGCTTGTACGGCAACCATTGGGCGAACAAGTGGAAGAACAATTTGCCAGAAGCGGCGGAAGTGTCCTGCACCGTCTAGTTTTGCAGATTCGTCTAAAGACATTGGTACTGTATCGAAGTAGCCTTTCATGAGCCAAGCATTCATCGGGATACCACCACCAACGTAGAGGAAGATGAGGAACCAGCTGTGGTTAAGGGCGTTCAACATAAGCGCCATAACGAAGAAGGCTGTCAAAGCGGCCATGGTTGGCACCATTTGGATAATCAAGAAGAAGACCAAACTTTGTTTACGAGCCAAGAAGTTGTAACGGCTGTAAGCATAACCAGCAAGTACGATAATACTTGTTTGAACAGCCATGGTAATCAAGGCGATAATCAAAGTGTTGAGGTACCAAGTACCGTACAAGGTTTCAGTGAAGAGGCCTTTAAAGTTATCAAAATTGAGGTCGATGTTAGTATCTAGTTTAAAGGCTGAGACGTTACCTGCTTTAAAGGCTGACATGATGGTAATCAAAAGTGGATAGATAATGACAATTGATAGACCAATCAGGTAAAGGTAAGTAAGGGTTTGAGTCAGTCTACGTTTGAGTTTAATTGAGTTATTCATCTTAGACGTCCTCCATATCAAATGCGTGTAGTTTCTTGAATGCGATCATAGAGATTGAGATGACAATGATAGAGATAATCAAGGTAACAGCTGCCGCCATTGAGTATTGAGGAGATGTACCTGTTGTCAAACGGTAGATCCATGAGATCAAGATATCTGTTGAACCAGCTCCTCCACCGACACTACCAGGTCCTCCACCATTGAAGAGGTACATGATAGAGAAGTTGTTAAAGTTGAAGGTGTATTGGCTAATCAAAGTAGGTGCTGCAACAGCCAAGATCATTGGGAAAGTGATGTTGCGGAATTTTTGCCAAGCATTGGCACCGTCAATATAAGCTGCTTCGTAAAGGTCGTTAGGAATAGATTGTAAGATACCTAAAGTCAAAACGTAGATGTATGGGAATCCAAGCCAACCTTGCATCATAATCAAGGCAACCTTTGTCCAAGTAGGGTCTGTTTTCCAAGGGATAAGAGCCCCATCAAGGAATGGAAGGAATTTAGCAAAGATCGGCAAGACTTGAGTGTTGATAGCACCGACACTATCATTAAACATATTTGAGAATGTCAAGATAGTGATGAAGGCTGGGACAGCCCAAGGAAGAAGGAAAATAACACCGAAGATACGTTTTCCTTTGATAAATGGTTGGTTAGCAATGATAGCTGTGAAGATACCAATCACGATCTGCAAAGTTGAGGCAGATAAAGCCCAGATGATAGTCCAAGAAAGAACAGAACCAAAGGCAGAACGGAAGGTACTCAAGCTCCAAATGTTTGTAAAGTTGGTCAAACCAACCCAGTCCAACAATTTGTTTGGTGGTAAGTGTTGGAAGTCATAGTTAGTAAAGGCGATCATCAAGGTTACGATAACTGGGAAGATAATCGCAAAAGTCATGGCAACATAAGATGGAATGATCAAGAGGTAAGGGAAGCCATTTTCATAGATTCCTTTGATCATTTCTTTGAGGGTACGTGGAACTGGAATTCCATTGTTAATGCGTTTTGCAATCGTATGTGCATCTTTAATATTTGAGAAATAAAAGAGTACATAAACGACTACAAAGATTAAATGGAAGGCACCACGAATCAGCATAAAGAGGGAATTGTCACGACCTGGCTTGTCACCAAGAGTGATGAGGTTGCTCAATTCAGGGGCTGCAAGTGCTAGGAAGTAAAGGACAAATACGATGGTTACACCAAGGAAGATAAAACCTTTGGCTTTTTGTTTATTGTAAATCTGTCCTAACCCAGGAATGATAGACAGCAGGGCTGCTTTACTAGGTTGTTGCTTTTCCATAATAACTCCTTTCATAGGATACTGCTTTTTTATAAGAAAGCTAAATTATTTGTGTTTCTATTGATAAATTCAAAGGGGGATTTGATTTCCACCCCCCTTGAACAAATTTGTTATTCACCAAATTTTTGTTTGATTGTTTCTTTAATCAATGTTACAGCATCGTTAGCAGATGTTTTCGCATCTTTTTGACCACTTACAGCATCAAAGAGCATGTTTTTCGCTGGATCCCAAACTGCAGACATTTGAGAGATGTTTGGCAGTGGCTGAGTGCTCTTGAACTGTTTGATAACAGCTGTTGTCAACTCATCGTTTTTACCTTCAGCGTATGAACGAGCTTCAGTATTCGCTGGGATTTCATTAGTCTTATCGTATAAGGCTTTTTGTTGTTCAGTTGAAACAAGGAAGTCTACAAATTTTTGTGCGGCTTCAAGGTTCTTAACGGCTTGAGGGATGACCCAGGCTTTACCACCACCGAATGCAGCATATTCTTTTCCATTTGGAAGAGTTGGAATAGTTGCAACTCCGTAGTTTACTTTAGCATCTTTGAAAGCTTGAGCTTTCCAAGGTCCGTCGATGATAGCAGCTGTTTTACCTTCTTGGAAATGAGTTTGGATCAAGTTTCCAGCACCTTCTGTATCTTGCATACCTTTAGGCCATTTTTCATACCAAGATTTAGCGTAGTTGATACCTGCGATAGAACCGTCGTTTGCAAGACCGATGTCTTTAGGATCTTTACCATTTTGACCGAATACGTATCCGCCGTTACCAGCAAGAAGTCCGTATGCATAGTAGAAGTTTGTCCAGTCAGCTAGGAAGGCAGTAGTTTTGCCATCTTCTCCAGCGAAGGCATATTTGCTATCTTTAGCAAGGTTTTCCAAGTCAGCAAATGTTTTTGGAGCATCTTTTACCAAGTCTTTGTTGTAGTACATAACAAGTGACTCGATAACGGCAGGAGCACCGTAAACTTTACCATTAGCAGCGGTTACAAGAGATTTAGTTGTGTCGTCTGTTTTAGCACCATCGCTCAATTTCACTTCTGAAAGTTGTCCGTCAGAACCAAGGCTACCTACACGGTCGTATGGAGCCATCATAATATCAGGGACATTACCAGATTGGTTGTCAAGTGAAAGTTTATCAAGACCTCCTAGAGCATCACCAGTTTTAAGAGTAATTTTTACGCCAGCTTCTTTTTCATAAGCTTTAGCAATCTCTTCAATATAGCTCTTATATCCTTCGTCTACATATACAGTGAGTTCTTTGGCTTCAGATGAACCAGAATCAGCAGGCTTATCAGCAGTTTTGCTTCCGCAAGCTACCAAAAGCAAGCTAGCAAGTGTAACAGTTCCAAGCACAGCAGCGCTCTTCGTGAATTTAGATGACATAGTGTATTCCTCCTAAAGAATAACAAGTTTTATTGACAAGAAAAACGCAAACGTTTTCCTTTATGAGCTTAGTATAGCACAAATAGAAAACGGTTGCAAGTGTTTTTGTTAAAAATTTTAAAAAATTTTTAAGCTTGATTTGATAGCATGATTTTGCTTTTTAATAGAAGAAAAGTGTGAAATAGATAAGAATACAGTATTTTTAATAAAAAATATATGGAATCTATATAAATAGGGAAATCAGGAGGGTCTACCTCCCTGTTTCTAATTCCTATCTATTTTCTATGGACCTTTGTGTCCTCCTACATCTAAATTCAAGTTTTCTGGAGAGGATTTGCAGTTTGTAGACTGTCCCGTGAGGCTCAAACTTTAGGATTAGATAGTTTTAATACTCTTCGAAAATCAAATTCAAACCGCGTCAACGTCGCCTTGCCGTACTCAAGTACAGCCTGCGGCTAGTTTCCTAGTTTGCTCTTTGATTTTCATTGAGTATAAGTTATCTTTGCTAAAATGAGTTAGTCTCCTTAAAAATAATCAAAAAAGTTTTTTAAAAACGCTTGCAATTATGTTTGAAAAGGAGTATAATTATAAGTAACGCAAACGTTTGCGTCTGTTAAAATACGCAACGTTCCATTATTTTAACACATGAGGTGCTATTATGAAAAAACGTCAAAGTGGTGTGTTGATGCACATCTCTTCTCTCCCAGGAGCTTACGGAATCGGATCATTTGGTCAAAGTGCTTATGACTTCGTTGATTTCTTGGTCCGCACAAAACAACGTTACTGGCAAATCCTTCCATTAGGAACAACTAGTTACGGGGATTCTCCTTACCAATCTTTCTCAGCCTTCGCAGGAAACACTCATTTTATCGATTTAGATATCTTGGTGGAGCAAGGTTTGTTGGAAGCAAGTGACCTTGAAGGAGTTGACTTTGGTAGCGATGCGTCTGAAGTTGACTATGCTAAAATCTACTATGCACGTCGTCCCCTTTTAGAAAAAGCGGTGAAACGTTTCTTTGAAGTCGGAGATGTTAAAGATTTTGAGAAATTTGCTCAAGACAACCAATCATGGCTTGAGCTCTTTGCTGAGTATATGGCTATCAAAGAGCATTTTGACAATCTCGCTTGGACTGAATGGCCAGATGCAGATGCTCGTGCTCGTAAAGCTTCAGCACTTGAAAGCTACCGTGAGCAATTGGCAGACAAATTGGTTTACCACCGTGTGACTCAGTACTTCTTCTTCCAACAATGGTTGAAATTGAAAACTTACGCTAACGACAACCACATCGAAATCGTTGGGGACATGCCAATCTACGTAGCGGAAGATTCAAGCGATATGTGGGCAAATCCACATCTCTTCAAAACAGATGTCAACGGTAAGGCAACTTGCATCGCAGGATGCCCACCAGATGAGTTTTCTGCAACTGGTCAGCTTTGGGGTAACCCAATCTATGACTGGGAAGCAATGGACAAAGACGGCTACAAATGGTGGATTGAACGCTTGCGTGAAAGCTTCAAAATCTACGATATCGTTCGTATCGACCACTTCCGTGGTTTCGAATCTTACTGGGAAATCCCTGCTGGTTCCGATACAGCAGCACCTGGTGAGTGGGTGAAAGGTCCTGGCTACAAGCTCTTTGCAGCCGTTAAGGAAGAACTTGGTGAGCTAAACATCATCGCTGAAGACCTTGGCTTCATGACTGATGAAGTGATCGAGTTGCGTGAACGTACTGGCTTCCCAGGAATGAAGATTCTTCAATTTGCCTTCAACCCAGAAGATGAAAGCATTGATAGCCCACACTTGGCACCTGCTAACTCAGTTATGTATACAGGAACACACGATAACAATACGGTCCTTGGTTGGTACCGTAACGAGATTGATGATGCGACTCGTGAGTACATGGCGCGCTACACTAACCGTAAAGAATATGAAACAGTGCCACATGCTATGCTTCGTACAGTCTTTTCATCAGTTAGCTTCATGGCAATTGCAACTATGCAAGATTTGCTTGAATTGGATGAGACAGCTCGTATGAACTTCCCATCTACCCTTGGTGGAAACTGGTCTTGGCGTATGACTGAAGATCAATTGACACCAGCTGTCGAGGAAGGTTTGCTTGACTTGACAACAATTTATCGCCGAATCAATGAAAATTTGGTAGAATTAAAGAAATAAGACAATAATCAGGAGACAACTAAACATGTTATCACTACAAGAATTTGTACAAAATCGTTACAATAAAACCATTGCAGAATGTAGCAATGAAGAGCTTTACCTTGCTCTTCTTAACTACAGCAAGCTTGCAAGCAGCCAAAAACCAGTCAACACTGGTAAAAAGAAAGTTTACTATATCTCAGCTGAGTTCTTGATTGGTAAACTCTTGTCAAACAACTTGATCAACCTTGGTCTTTATGACGATGTTAAAAAAGAACTTGCTGCTGCAGGTAAAGACTTGATCGAAGTTGAAGAAGTTGAATTGGAACCATCTCTTGGTAATGGTGGTTTGGGACGTTTGGCTGCCTGCTTTATCGACTCAATTGCTACTCTTGGTTTGAATGGTGACGGTGTTGGTCTTAACTACCACTTTGGTCTTTTCCAACAAGTTCTTAAAAACAACCAACAAGAAACAATTCCAAATGCATGGTTGACAGAGCAAAACTGGTTGGTTCGCTCAAGCCGTAGCTACCAAGTACCATTTGCAGACTTTACTTTGACATCAACTCTTTATGATATTGATGTTCCTGGTTACAAGACAGAAACGAAGAACCGCTTGCGTTTGTTTGACTTGGATTCAGTTGATTCTTCTATTATTAAAGACGGTATTAGCTTTGACAAGACAGATATCGCTCGCAACTTGACTCTCTTCCTTTACCCAGATGATAGTGACCGTCAAGGTGAATTGCTCCGTATCTTCCAACAATACTTCATGGTTTCAAACGGTGCGCAATTGATCATCGACGAAGCAATCGAAAAAGGAAGCAACTTGCATGACCTTGCTGACTACGCTGTTGTACAAATTAACGATACTCACCCATCAATGGTTATCCCTGAATTGATCCGTCTTTTGACTGCACGTGGTATCGAACTTGACGAAGCAATCTCAATCGTTCGTAGCATGACTGCCTACACTAACCACACAATCCTTGCTGAAGCGCTTGAAAAATGGCCTCTTGAATTCTTGCAAGAAGTGGTTCCTCACTTGGTACCAAT
Source organism: Streptococcus sp. 68 (assembly GCF_013277415.1). GTDB lineage: Bacteria > Bacillota > Bacilli > Lactobacillales > Streptococcaceae > Streptococcus. The sequence continues at coordinate 151,491 of NZ_VMMX01000011.1, forward strand.
CATTGAAGAATTGGACCGTCGCGTGAAAGCAGAATACAAAGATCCAGCTGTTCAAATTATCGATGAGAGCGAACGTGTTCACATGGCTCACATGGATATCCACTACGGATACAGCGTTAACGGGGTTGCGGCACTTCACACTGAAATCTTGAAAAATTCTGAGTTGAAAGCTTTCTACGACCTTTACCCAGAAAAATTCAACAACAAAACAAACGGTATCACTTTCCGTCGTTGGCTCATGCATGCTAACCCAAGCTTGTCTCACTACTTGGATGAGATTCTTGGAGAAGGTTGGCACCATGAAGCAGATGAGCTTGAAAAACTCTTGTCTTATGAAGATAAAGCAGCTGTCAAAGAAAAATTGGAAAGCATCAAGGCTCACAATAAACGTAAATTGGCTCGTCACTTGAAAGAACACCAAGGTGTGGAAATCAATCCAAACTCTATCTTTGATATCCAAATCAAACGTCTTCACGAGTACAAACGCCAACAAATGAACGCCTTGTACGTGATCCACAAATACCTTGACATTAAAGCTGGTAACATCCCTGCTCGCCCAATCACAATCTTCTTTGGTGGTAAAGCAGCTCCAGCCTACACAATCGCTCAAGACATCATCCACTTGATCCTTTGCATGTCAGAAGTGATTGCTAACGATCCAGCAGTAGCTCCACACTTGCAAGTAGTTATGGTTGAAAACTACAACGTTACTGCAGCAAGCTTCCTTATCCCAGCATGTGATATTTCAGAACAAATCTCACTTGCTTCTAAAGAAGCTTCAGGTACTGGTAACATGAAATTCATGTTGAACGGAGCTTTGACTCTTGGTACTATGGACGGTGCTAACGTGGAAATCGCTGAGTTGGTTGGCGACGAAAACATCTACATCTTTGGTGAAGATTCAGAAACTGTTATCGACCTTTACGCAAAAGCAGCTTACAAATCAAGCGAATTCTACGCTCGTAAAGCTATCAAACCATTGGTTGACTTCATCGTTAGCGATGCAGTTCTTGCAGCTGGAAACAAAGAGCGCTTGGAACGTCTTTGCAATGAATTGATCAACAAAGACTGGTTCATGACTCTTCTTGACTTGGAAGACTATATCAAAGTGAAAGAGCAAATGTTGGCTGACTACGAAGACCGTGACGCATGGTTGGATAAAGTTATCGTTAACATTTCTAAAGCAGGATTCTTCTCATCTGACCGTACAATTGCTCAGTATAACGAAGATATCTGGCACTTGAACTAAGATACAAATCTATACTTAATACATTTTGTAAAAAAGCGAGTTTCGATTGAAATTCGCTTTTTTAAATGCTGTGGATTTGGGTCAATCTTGTCTAAAAATAGGGAAATTATAGATACAGTGAAGGCTTTAAATGCTGGTTTTTACGGTCTTTCAGCTTCAAAATCTACTTAAAAATCACCTCAAATTTCTTGTATTCGCTTATATAAAGTATTATAATATGATTATAGGAAAGAAGGTGTTCTTATGTGGAAAAAATATTTTTCAAAATATAAATGGACTGATTTATTTTGGATACTATTTGTTATTTTGACATGCCTCTTGACGGGTAATAATACTCTTTTCCCCCTTACCCATCAAGAAATCTCTTATCATGGGTGCTTATTGGGAATTACACTTGCCTTATATCACTTGCTATTTATTGATAAGTTTGTTATCTCGAATCGAAAATAAAGATTAGGGCTATGCTTAACTGTGTACTTTTAGAATTTATTTTGGAGGGAAGATTTTGTCTCTATTATTTATTATTTTAAATTTGTTTATCTTGTACAAGATCTATTCTTTGAGGCGGGAGAAATCGAAATACTTGATTTATACGGCCTATATCATATTTGGGATAAATGTACTATATGGTATTCAATGGTTATTAAGAGAACTGATTTCAACTATTTCCCCTTAATGTGTATAGAAACTCCAGTGATTTTTGCATAACAAAACGCATAAGATTAAGGATTTAGTTCTGTATTGCACAGGACTGAGTCCTTTTAGTTTTACCTTAATTCGTTTATTGTTGTAGTAATCAATATAGTCTACAATGGCTTGTTCCAATTGCTTAAGCGACTGAAACGACTTCTCATAACCGTAAAACATTTCCGATTTCAAAATCCCAAAGAAGGACTCCATCATACCGTTGTCTGGGCTGTTACCCTTACGTGACATGGATGCTTGAATTCCCTTACCCTCAAGAAACTGATGATAAGAATCGTGTTGGTATTGCCAGCCTTGGTCACTATGGAGAAAGGTATTCTCGTAGCGTTTCTCTGTGAATGCCTGTTCCAACATTGCTTTTGCTTGTTCTAAGTTGGGTGAAGTTGAAAGATTATAGGCGATAATTTCGCTATTAAAGCCATCTAAAACTGGTGATAAGTAAAGCTTTTGAGTACTTGCTGGAATGGCAAATTCTGTCACATCTGTGTAGCACTTTTCCATTATTTTAGAGCCTTCAAATTGACGTTGAATGAGATTCTCTGCCTTCTTGCCAACGTCTCCTTTATGAGAAGAATATTTTCGTTTCTGTCGCATTTTAGCTTGTAAATTGAGTACTTCCATCAAGCGTTGAACTCTTTTATGATTTACCAGATAACCACGATTTCTTAGTTCTAAATGAACCCGACGATAACCATAATTTCCCTTGTGTTCGATAAAAATGAATTGAATTTCAGCTTTAAGCTCTCGGTCCTTATCTGGTTTATCTAGCTGTTTCAAGTGATAGTAGTAGGTCGAACGAGCTAGTTTAATGACTTTTAGAAGAATATCTAACGAAAACTCAGTCATTAATTCTTGAACAATTTCTGTCTTTCTTCTTTCTCTTTTTCCTCCTTCAATCGGAGTTCTCTTAACTTTTTTAGGATGGCATTCTCCGCTCTCAGGTACTCATTTTCTGCTTGAAGACGTTCTAATTCTGTTCTCTCTTCAGGTCTCTTTTTTGGCTTACGTCCCATTTTAGGTACTCTCCCTCTTGTTTTCTCAACAATAGTATACCCGTTTTTCTTGTATTGTGCTAGTCAATTAAGAAGTATCGTACGACTTGGGAGACCGTATTCAAGAGAAACTCTATCTTTAGTCCAGCCTTCATGTAAGACTTTATGAATCATTTCTTGTTTTAAATCAGGAGAATAGTAACGATTTTTTCCTTTTTTGACGAACTCTATTCCGTAACGATCAATCAATTTAATCATGTATCTAATATTAGAATTATTTATCCCAAATTTATTCGAAAGCTTCTCTAAGCTATATCCTTGTTTTCTAAGTTCATAGATCTGAACTTTATCATCATAAGTTAACTTCATGATAAAAACACCCCAAAAGTTAGATTTTTTTCTGTCTAACTTTTGGGGTGCAGTTCATTCACTAAATTACCGTTTTTTGTTTGAATTCTATTACTATTAACTACCTATTATTACTAATATTATTACCAACAGTACTAATATTAGTACTAATTACCCTGAGGCCATCGTTTGTAAATTGACCCAAAACGTCAAATCCGTCATAAATTCCTTTATAAATAAAGAGTCCTAAAATTATAGATGAAATAATAATACTTGCACAAATAAAATATGTATGTTTTTTTTCGTTCATAATATCAATCCTCCTTTTTATTTGTATCCGCTTACATTTTATCATATAATGTTATTGTAGTCAAGAAAATGTGCTATTATGTTAAAAAATATTTTTCAAAATATAAATGGACGGATTTATTTTGGATTTTATTTGTTATTTTGATCTGCCTCTATATAGGTAACCATGATTTGTTTCCTCTCAATCATCAAGAAATCTCGCTTCGAGGGAGTTTCTGGGGATCTGTACTTGCCTTATATCAATTGCTATTTATTGATAAATTTATTATTTCGAATCGAAAATAAATGGAGAAGCTAAAAGCTTTAAATGTTTTAGACTTTTGGGATAGATAGTTTAAAAATTGAAATTTAAAACCGCAGATCTTCTTGAAATGCGGTTTTTTGTGTCAATTATAGTACTTTCCCAACCAGAACCTCAGCCTCAATGGTAATCTCTGTCAGTTGGCTCCAGTCAATCTTGCTCTGGTCAACGTGAAAGAGTAGAGGTGTCATACTGAGTAGGGCTTGGAGCTGCTCTGTTGTGATAGTCTTAGTCAGAGAGGCAGTTTGGCTAGATAGGATGGTAAAATGTTCTTGGAAATGATTTTTGATATCTTGGTTGGAATAATCCTTCTTTGTTAGCCGGTCTTGTATCTTTTGACGAATTTCCTTGAGGTGATTTTCAGTTGGGATGACTTTTATCAAGATACCGTCTTTGGATAGAACGCGACGAAATTCTCCATAGTTGGCAGGCGAGAAGACATCAAGCAGAATATCCATGCTAGCGTCTTTTATAGGAAGACGAGCCAAGTCGCCCACAAACCAATTGACTGCCCAGTTGGGTTCGCTCTTGGCAGCGATTTGGACTGAATCTTTGGAGATGTCAAAGGCATAAAAGGTTTTGTCAGGGTGACTTTCTTGGAGTTTGCGAGAATAGAAACCTTCGCCACAGCCGATATCTAAAATTGTTTTGGCATTTTTTGAGTTTGAAAGTAAATCAGAGATGGCCTCTAAAATAGCTTGGTAAAAACCAGCTTCTAGGATTTGTTGTCTGTTTTGAAAGTTTTCCTTGTCGTAGTTAGCAGATTGCTTGATTTGAGGCGCTAGATTGACATAGCCAAATTTCGCCAAGTCAAAAGAATGACGGTTGCAGCACTTGAGACTAGTCTCTAGAAGAGTCAGATTTTCTTGACAGATAGGACAGGCAAAGGCAGTGGCAGAAGCAAAACGTTGAAGTTTGGGTTTGAGATTTGTATTCATAGTTTAAGTGTATCAAAAGAGGCAAATGAAAGCAACCTTAGGAATAAGTAGATGGGAGATTCAGTAGAAATAAAACTAATTCTCTAATTTATGGAATAAAATTGCTTTTATATCTAAATTGCTATATAATAATGATAAGGAGGAAATAAGTATGTTAAAAGAAGTATTAACCGTTGCAAAAGTTGCGAAAAAATCATCACTCTTTTTGGGTGGTGTCGCATTCGGTACCCTTGGTTTGAAAATCTTAGCAAGTAAGGAAGCTAAAAAAGGTTATTCTAAAGCTTTGGCTAAGGCTTACAAGTTGAAAGACGAGCTAGATGCATCTGTTTCTGTTGTGAAGCAACATGGAGACGATGTCTTGCAAGATGCCAAATATTTGTACGAGCAAGAGAAAAAAGAAGAGCAATTAGATAGCCTTATAGGAGAATAATATGTCTTTTAAAGTGCTACATAGAGGATACCAACATATCCGACTATCATCTTCTTTTTCACTCACCTTGGATATTCAAGACTATCTTCGTTCCTTGGCGAGAGATGAAAAGGGGATTGAGTCTATCCAGTTTTACATGGATCAACAGCACTTTACTCTACGTATAAAAGAAGGCTTTTCTGTATTAGATAATGCAGAAGCCTTTTTAAAAAGAATTGATAAAGGGAAAGTTTCTGAGTTGATGACTCTTCCCATTCGTAGAGAAGAGAGTGCTTATTCTATTGTTTCAGGTGCAGCGATTAAGCGTGTGCTTTTTCGTAGTCTTGTACCGTCTCCAATTCGCTATATATGGACTTGTTATCAGGCTTTGGGTTATGTTAGAGAAGCCTATCAAACACTAGCGCGTAAGGAACTAACGATGGAGGTCTTGGACTGTTCGGCGATTTTATTGTCCTTGTTTATGAACCAATCCAAGACGGCTAGCAATATCATGTTTATGCTTGATTTGGGGAATCATTTAGATCAGTGGTCCTTGAAAAAAACTGCAACAGATTTAGAACAAAGCCTTCTTGCAAAAGAAAGCGATGTATTCTTGGTACAGGGCGATACGGTCGTTAGTATCAAGAGTTCCGATGTTCAAATAGGAGATGTCTTGGTCCTATCTCAAGGAAATGAAATTCTGTTTGATGGACAAGTAGTTTCAGGTTTAGGTATGGTCAACGAAAGTTCCTTGACGGGAGAGAGTTTTCCTGTTGAAAAAAGAGAGTTTGATTCGGTTTGTGCAAATACAGTCTTGGAGACGGGAGAGCTACGCATTCGTGTAACCGATAATCAGATGAACAGCCGGATTTTACAACTGATTGAGTTGATGAAGAAATCTGAAGAAAACAAGAAAACGAAACAACGCTATTTCATCAAAATGGCGGATAAGGTCGTCAAATATAATTTCTTGGGTGCTGGGCTGACTTACCTATTGACAGGTTCTTTTTCTAAGGCTATTTCTTTCCTATTGGTCGATTTCTCCTGCGCTTTGAAAATCTCTACTCCTGTAGCTTATTTGACAGCTATCAAGGAGGGGTTGAACCGTGAAATGGTGATTAAGGATGGGGATGTTCTGGAGAAATATCTGGAAGTCGATACCTTCTTATTTGATAAGACTGGGACAATCACAACTAGCTATCCTATAGTTGAAAAGGTGTTACCTTTTGGAGACTATAGTGAGGAAGAAATCTTAAGAATAAGTGCCTGTCTTGAGGAACACATCTATCATCCTATCGCTAATGCCATTGTCAAGCAAGCTGAGATAGAGGGGATTGAACATGAGGAAATGCATGGGAAACTCCAATATATCGCAAGCAAGGGAATTAAGTCCCATATAGATGGCCAACCAGTTCTTATTGGGAATTATGTCTTGATGCAGGATGAGCAGATTCATATCAGTTTAGAACAAAATGCTTTAATTGAAGAGTACAAGAGTCACTACAATCTCTTATTCTTGGCTTATCAGAATGAATTGATTGGAATGTTCTGCATTCATACTCCTTTGAGAAAAGAAGCAAAAACAGCCTTGGATAAACTTAAGGCACAGGGGAAAAAATTGATTCTGGCAACAGGGGACACCTTGGTTAGGACAGAGGAATTAGTCAAAGATTTGCCCTTTGATCAGGTATATACAGACTTGAAACCTGATGGGAAATTTGAGTTAGTAGAGGAACTGCAGAAAGCAGGTCACACTATTTTGATGGTTGGAGATGGATTGAATGACTCAGCGGCTCTAACCCTGTCAGATATCGGTGTGGTGATGAATGAGAGTGCAGATATTTCTAAGCAGATGAGTGATATCTTATTGTTAGATAATCGCTTGGATTTCTTCCAAGAGTTGGATTCACTATCATCATCTTTGCAAACACTCATTAAGAAGAATATTCAAGATACCGTTGTCGTAAATAGTAGTTTGATTGGCTTTGGCTTGTTTAATTGGCTCAGTCCTTCAAATCTCTCTATCTTACATAATCTAACAACCTTACGCATAGTTTTGCGTAGCCTGTCTATTAAGGCTAGATAGGTGTGGTTATCAACAACAAAAAGGANNTCCTTTTTGTTGTTGATAAATGTTGAACAGCTTAGTAAGTCAATACAAAGTATTTTTTCTTCCCACGACGGATAACAGTCAGTTCATTTTCTAACTTATCAGCGTCACTCAAGACATAATCAAGGTCTTGGATACGGTCGCCGTTGACGTAGATAGCTCCGTTTTGGACGTCTTCACGGGCTTGGCGTTTTGAGTTAACTACACCAGATGAGACGAGCAGTTCCACGATATTGTGGTTTTCGTCTGCTTGAACTTGGTAGTTTGGTACTCCACGAAGTCCTTGTTTGAGCTCTTTGACAGAAAGGTTTTTGATGTTTCCTGCAAAGAGTTGCTCAGTGATGTTGAGAGCTTCTTTGTAAGCTTCTTCGCCGTGAACAAGTGTAACAACTTCACGAGCCAAGACTTTTTGAGCCAAGCGTTCGTGTGGAGCCGCTTCAAATTGTTTACGGATGTCTTCAATCTCATCAAGTGACAAGAAGGTAAAGATTTTCAAGAAGCGAACAGCGTCAGCGTCCATCACATTCATCCAGAATTGGTACATTTCGTATGGAGAAGTCTTTTCAGGATTGAGCCAGACTGCGTTTCCTTCAGATTTACCAAATTTTTTACCAGTTGCATCTGTAATCAATGGAACAGTGATAACGTGACCAGTCTTGTCAGACTTACGACGAAGCAATTCGGTACCAGCTGTCATATTTCCCCACTGGTCAGAACCACCGATTTGTAGCGTTACGTTGTGGTCTTGGTTAAGGACGAAGAAGTCGTAACCTTGCATGATTTGGTAGGCAAACTCAGTGTAAGAAATTCCTGTTTCGATCCGTTTTTTCACAGACTCCTTACTCATCATGTAGTTGACCGTGAAGTATTTTCCGATATCACGGAGGAAGTCAATGAAGCTGATGCTGCCAAACCAGTCGTAGTTGTTGACCATGACAGCTTTATTTTCGCCATTTTCAAAGTCAAGAAAACGAGAAAGTTGTCCTTGGATAGACTTGACCCAGCCATCTACCGTGTCTTTTGTTTGGAGACTACGTTCAGCATCTTTGAAGGACGGATCTCCGATGAGACCTGTAGCACCGCCAACGAGCGCATAAGGTTTGTGACCTGCTAGCTGCAAGCGACGACTTGTCAAGATTGCGACAAGGTGGCCTAGGTGAAGGCTGTCAGCAGTTGGATCGTAGCCAGTATAATAAGAAACTTGACCTTCTTCTAGGGCTTTACGCAAAGCTTCTTCATCAGTCGTTTGAAATATCAAACCACGCTCTTTTAGCTCATCAAAAATGTGCATGTGTCTTTTCTCCTTTTTAAAATTATTGTTTCTATCTATTGTATCACAAAGTCAGGAAATAGCCTAGCAGAATAGGGAAGAAAGTGGCTATTTTATTGAAAGTTTCCCTTTTGTGGTATAATAGATAGAGTGAGGAAATCCATGCAAAATCAATTAAATGAAATAAAACGAAAAATGCTGGAATTTTTCCAGCAAAAACAAAGAAATAAAAAAAACGCTAGGCCAGGCAAGAAAGATTCAAGTGCCGAAAAATCTAAATCCCTAGATAGGCCAGCCATTTTTCCAGCTATTTTACTGAGTATAAAAGCCCTATTTAACTTACTCTTTGTGCTCGGTTTTCTAGGAGGAATGTTGGGAGCTGGGATTGCTTTGGGGTACGGAGTGGCCTTGTTTGACAGGGTTCGGGTACCTCAGACAGAAGAATTGGTACATCAGGTCAAGGACATCTCTTCTATTTCAGAGATTACCTATGCGGATGGGACGGTGATTGCCTCCATAGAGAGTGATTTGTTGCGCACTTCTATCTCATCTGAGCAAATTTCGGAAAATCTGAAGAAGGCTATCATTGCGACGGAAGATGAACACTTTAAAGAACATAAGGGTGTAGTGCCCAAGGCGGTGATTCGTGCGACCTTGGGGAAATTTGTAGGTTTGGGTTCCTCTAGTGGGGGTTCAACCTTGACCCAGCAACTGATTAAACAGCAGGTGGTTGGGGATGCGCCGACCTTGGCTCGTAAGGCGACAGAGATCGTGGATGCTCTTGCCTTGGAACGTAATATGAGCAAAGATGAAATCTTGACCACCTATCTCAATGTTGCTCCCTTTGGGCGAAATAATAAGGGGCAGAATATTGCAGGAGCTCAGCAGGCAGCTGAGGGGATTTTCGGTGTAGATGCGAGTCAGTTGACGGTTCCTCAAGCAGCATTTTTAGCAGGACTTCCACAGAGTCCCATTACCTATTCTCCTTATGAAAATACTGGAGAGTTGAAGAGTGATGAAGACCTAGAAATTGGCTTGAGACGGGCTAAGGCAGTTCTTTACAGCATGTATCGCACAGGTGCATTAAGCCAAGACGAGTATTCTCAGTACAAGGATTATGACCTCAAACAGGACTTTTTACCATCGGGCACGGTCACAGGAATTTCACGAGACTACTTATATTTTACAACTTTGGCAGAAGCTCAAGAACGTATGTATGACTATCTAGCTCAGAGAGACAATGTCTCCGCTAAGGAGTTGAAAAATGAGGCAACTCAGAAGTTTTATCGCGATTTGGCAGCCAAGGAAATTGAAAATGGTGGTTATAAGATTACTACTACCATAGACCAGAAAATTCATTCTGCTATGCAAAATGCAGTTTCTGACTATGGCTATCTTTTAGACGATGGAACAGGTCGTGTAGAAGTAGGGAATGTGCTTATGGACAACCAAACAGGTGCTATTCTAGGCTTTGTAGGTGGTCGCAATTATCAAGAAAATCAAAATAATCATGCCTTTGATACCAAACGTTCGCCAGCTTCTACTACCAAACCTTTGCTGGCCTACGGTATTGCTATTGATCAGGGCTTGATGGGAAGCGAAACGATTCTATCTAACTATCCAACAAACTTTGCTAATGGTAATCCGATTATGTATGCTAATAGCAAGGGAACAGGAATGATGACCTTGGGAGAAGCTCTGAACTATTCATGGAATATCCCTGCTTACTGGACCTATCGTATGCTTCGTGAAAAGGGTGTTGATGTCAAGGGTTATATGGAAAAGATGGGTTACGAGATTCCTGAGTACGGTATTGAGAGCCTGCCAATGGGTGGTGGTATTGAAGTCACAGTTGCCCAGCATACTAATGGCTATCAGACCTTAGCTAATAACGGAGTTTATCATCAGAAGCATGTGATTTCTAAAATTGAAGCAGCAGATGGTAGAGTGGTGTATGAGTATCAGGATAAACCAGTTCAAGTCTATTCAAAAGCGACTGCGACGATTATGCAGGGATTGTTGCGAGAAGTTCTATCCTCTCGTGTGACAACAACCTTCAAGACGAATCTGACTTCTTTAAATCCTAATCTGGCTAATGCAGATTGGATTGGGAAGACTGGTACAACCAACCAAGACGAAAATATGTGGCTCATGCTTTCGACACCTAGATTAACCCTAGGTGGCTGGATTGGGCATGATGATAATCATTCGTTGTCACGTAGAGCAGGTTATTCTAATAACTCTAATTACATGGCTCATTTGGTAAATGCGATTCAGCAAGCCTCCCCAAACATTTGGGGGAACGAGCGCTTCGCTTTAGATCCTAGTGTCGTAAAATCCGAAGTCTTGAAATCAACAGGTCAAAAACCAGGGAAGGTTTCTGTTGAAGGAAAAGAGGTAGATGTTACAGGTTCGACTGTTACCAGCTATTGGGCTAATAAGACAGGAGCGCCAACGACCAGTTATCGCTTTGCTATTGGTGGAAGTGATGCGGATTATCAGAATGCTTGGTCTAGCATTGTGGGGAGTCTACCAACTCCATCAAGCTCCAGCACTAGTTCAAGTAGCAGTTCTAGCGACAGTAGTAACTCAAGTACTACACGACCTTCTTCTTCAAGGGCGAGACGATAAGTTCTATAAACTGTGCTAAATGAAGTGGCTAATCAATGGATTGCCACTTTTTTCTTTTTCCCTTTCGTGTTACAATAAAAGTATGAATCAGTATCAGAAAAAGATTGTTAAAGGAACCATTTATTCTCTTCTATCCGGCTTAATCTGGGGAATCTGTGGAATTTTAGGAGAATATTTCTTTACTCATTATCAAGTGTCCTCTGGCTGGATTACCTCTATGCGTTTGACACTGGCAGGGAGTCTTGTGCTCGTTTGGTCTGCAATACAATTAAAATCGCAAGTGCTAGATATTTGGCGAGATAAGAAAAATTACCTTCCCTTTTTGGCCTATGCTATTTTGGGAATTTTCTCAGTCCAGTATTTTTTCTATCTCTGTGTAGAATTTTCTAATGCAGCGACAGCAACTATTTTACAGTTTATTAGCCCTGTCTTTATCCTCTTTTACAATCGCTTGGTTTATCAAAAACGAGCATCAAAAAGCGCTATTTTTTATGTTTTGGTTGCCATGTTGGGTGTTTGCCTGATGGCGACAAAGGGAGATCTCTCTCAGTTATCCATGACACCACTAGCCCTTATAACAGGTTTGCTGAGTGCCATGGGGGTCATGTTTAATGTTATCTTACCCCAGCCTTTTGCGAAGCGCTATGGTTTTGTTCCTACGGTTGGGTGGGGGATGATTTTGGCCGGTTTGTTTAGCAATGTCCTTTCGCCGGTTTATCAGCTTTCCTTTATTCTTGATATTTGGAGTATCTTGATTTGTCTCATTATCGCTTTCTTTGGAACGGCTTTTGCCTTTTTCATTTCCATGAAGGCGGTGTCCTTGGTTTCTCCTTTGGTGGTTTCCGTTATCAGTGCCAGTGAACCTCTCTCTTCTGCCCTTTTGAGTGTTTTATTTTTAGGATTGGTAGTGGATTGGTCCCTTCTTCTAGCGATGGCCTTGATTATTTTGCCTATGATATTTTTGTCTATAGAAGAAGCGAAAGAAAGTAGATAAAAAGTCTTTTCTTAATTCTAAAAGTGTGCTATACTAGAATAGTCAATAAAACACGGGGAGATAGTTGTGAAGATTGTTTTTAGGTTGTATCGGTAGAGGCTTGCTTTTACCGACAGCACGTTTTATCTCACATCCCTAAAAATCATACCTAAAAACAAACAAAAAGGCTTCAAATTTGAGGCCTTTTTTGGTAGAATAGGTATCATTAAAATGAACTAGGAGACGCTTATGACTGCTACAAAAATGAACGCTCAAGAAATTATCCAATTTATCGCCAATGCCGAAAAGAAAACCAGTGTGAAAGTAACATTTGAGGGACAACTCGCAACTGCTGTACCTAGCTCTGTTGTCAAACTAGGGAATGTCCTATTTGGAGACTGGAAAGATGTGGCTCCGCTTCTCGATGGTTTGGTAGAAAATCAAGACTATGTTGTTGAGCAAGATGCTCGTAATTCTGCAGTTCCCTTGCTAGACAAACGTGCTATCAATGCTCGTATTGAGCCGGGTGCTATTATCCGTGACCAGGTTGAAATTGGTGACAGTGCTGTTATCATGATGGGAGCAGTCATCAATATCGGTGCTGAAATTGGTGCAGGAACCATGATTGACATGGGGGCTATCCTTGGTGGCCGTGCTATTGTTGGGAAAAACAGTCACGTTGGTGCAGGTGCCGTTCTTGCAGGTGTGATTGAGCCAGCTAGCGCAGAACCAGTCCGTGTTGGAGATAATGTTCTTATCGGCGCTAATGCAGTGGTCATCGAAGGAGTTCAAATCGGTAGTGGTTCAGTTGTCGCAGCAGGAGCTATTGTTACCCAAGATGTCCCAGAAAACGTAGTAGTAGCAGGTGTTCCAGCTCGTATCATCAAAGAGATTGATGCCCAAACCCAACAAAAAACAGCGCTAGAAGATGCGCTTCGTACCTTATAATTGTAAAAGAAAAATAGAGGCGGAACCCTTCTTCCAGCCTCTTTCTGCTATATAGGAGGACAGATAGATGTTAGATTTGATTCAGACTAGACGAGATTTGCACCAGATTCCAGAGATTGGCTTGGAGGAGTTCAAGACTCATGCTTATTTGCTAGATGTGATTGAGAAATTGACTGCGGGCAAGAAGTTTGTTCAAGTTCGTACTTGGCGGACAGGTATTTTGGTCTATTTGCAGGGAAGTCAGCCAGAGAGGACCATTGGTTGGCGGACAGATATTGATGGTCTGCCTATCGTTGAACAAACAGGATTTCCTTTCGCTTCTCAGCACCAAGGTAGTATGCATGCTTGTGGACATGATTTCCACATGACCATTGCCTTGGGCTGTCTTGAGCGCGCCCTTGAGGAGCAACCAAAGAACAATCTACTCTTCCTATTTCAGCCTGCTGAAGAAAATGAAGCTGGTGGCATGCTCATGTATGAGGATGGCGCTTTTGGAGACTGGTTGCCAGACCAGTTTTATGGCCTCCATGTCCGTCCAGATCTGAAAGTTGGCCAGATTGCGACCAATACTCATACACTTTTTGCAGGGACTTGTGAGGTGAAGATTCGTTTCAAAGGCAAAGGTGGCCACGCAGCCTTTCCGCATGAAGCCAATGACGCTTTGGTGGCGGCTAGTTACTTTGTAACCCAAGTGCAGTCAGTTGTCAGCCGCAATGTCAACCCAATCGAGGGAGCAGTGGTGACCTTTGGCGTTTTTCAGGCTGGAACAACCAACAATGTCATCACAGACACAGCCTTTTTACATGGAACTATTCGTGCCTTAACTCAGGATATGAGCCTCTTGGTGCAAAAGCGGGTCAAAACAGTTGCAGAAGGAGTTGCAGCTGCCTTTGATATGGAAGTTGAAGTGGAACTCAAGCAAGGTGGATACCTACCTGTTGAGAACAATCCAGCCTTGGCGCGTGAACTGATGGATTTCTTTGAAGAAAAAGACGGAATCGAGCTGATTGATATCGAGCCTGCTATGACAGGTGAAGACTTTGGTTATCTTCTTTCAAAGGTTGATGGTGTTATGTTTTGGCTAGGTATCGATAGTCCCTACGCTCTTCATCACCCTCAAATGAGTCCTAAGGAAGAGGCTTTATCTATTGGGGTGGATGCGGTCTCTAGTTTCCTGAAAAAGAAGGCAGCAGAGTAGAGGAATTGTCTATGAAAGCAGAATTACGCAAGCAAGTCTTGCAAGAAATGAAGACTATATCTCAAGAGCAAAAACAGGCTATAGAGCAAGCTTTAACCGAGCGATTGTTACAACACCCCTTTTACCAAGAAGCCAAGGTTATTGCAACCTATCTCTCTTTTCCTCATGAGTTTCAAACGCAGGGATTGATTGAGCAGGCGCTGAAGGATGGCAAGAAGGTTCTGATACCCAAAACCTATCCCAAGGGGCACATGGACTTTGTGGTCTATGATCCGCAGCAGTTGGTAAAAACTTCCTTTGGCTTACTGGAACCACAGGGAGATTTGGAAGTATTGGATGCCTCTAAGATTGATTTGATTCATGTTCCGGGGCTGGCTTTTACGACAAAGGGTTATCGAATTGGCTATGGCGGAGGTTATTATGACCGCTATCTGGAACAGTTTACTGGTCATACTTTGAGTACGGTTTATCATTATCAAGTTCAGGACTTTATCCCTGAAAAGCATGATATTCCTGTTCAGGAGGTTCTGATTGATGAAAGAAATCTTTGATAGGCGTTACCCTGTGACGAGTTTCTTCCTCTTAGTGACGACCTTGGTATTTCTACTAATGTTGGTGACCACAGGAGGAAACTTTTACAGGGCAGATACCCTATTTCGATTTGGAGCTATGTATGGGCCTGTTATTCGGCTCTTTCCCGAGCAGGTTTGGCGTCTCTTCTCTGCTATTTTTGTTCATATTGGGTGGGAGCATTTCATTGTTAATATGCTTTCGCTCTATTATCTTGGTAGGCAAGTAGAGGAGATTTTCGGATCCAAGAAGTTTTGCTTTCTCTATCTCTTATCTGGAATGATGGGCAATCTCTTTGTTTTTGTATTTAGTCCAAAATCCTTAGCAGCAGGAGCTTCTACTTCTCTCTATGGGCTATTTGCTGCGATTATTGTTCTTCGCTATGCAACGCGTAATCCTTATATCCAGCAGTTGGGGCAATCTTATCTGACACTTTTTGTGATTAACATTATTGGAAGTGTTCTGATTCCAGGAATCAGTCTAGCAGGTCATATCGGAGGTGCAGTTGGTGGCGCATTTCTAGCAGTTATCTTTCCAGTTAGAGGAGAAAGACGGATGTATGGCGCTAGTCAGAGACTGGTAGCGTTAGTGTTGTTCGTAGGACTCGCAGTCTTACTTCTCTACAAGGGAATGGGAATGTGACGAGCTTATAATAATAGTTGTGTAATGAAAAAAGATAAGGCATTTTTTGAACCTTATCTTTTTATTTTATACTCAATGAAAATCAAAAAGCAAACTAGGAAACTAGCAGCAGGTTGCTCAAAGCACTNNACGAAGTCAGTAACCATATATACGGTAAGGCGACGCTGACGTGGTTTGAAGAGATTTTCGAAGAGTATTATTCCTTCTCAGCCAATTCTTTTCCAAGTTGGATGAGGTAATCCTTCAAGTCATCTTTGACTTGTGGATGTTTGAGGGCGTAGTCAATAGATGTTTTCATAAATCCAAACTTATCCCCAACGTCGTAACGAGCTCCTGTAAATTCACGGGCGAAAACACGTTGTGTTTTATTAAGGGTATCAATAGCGTCGGTAAGCTGGATTTCATTTCCAGCGCCAGGAGCTTGCTTTTCGAGGATGTCGAAAATTTCTGGTGTCAGAAGATAGCGACCGATAATTGCTAAATCACTTGGTGCATCTTCGGGAGCTGGTTTTTCAACGAAAGTTTCGACACTGTAGAGACCATTGATTCCTTCTCCTTGAGGAGCAATGACTCCATATGATGAAACGTCTTCGTGTGGTACAGGCATGACAGCAATGGTTGATGCGTGTGTCTTTTCGTAATCATTCATCAGTTGTTTTGTCAAAGGAACGGCGTTCTCATCTGTGATGTCCATAAGGTCATCGCCCAGCATAACAACGAAGGGCTCATTTCCTACAAAAGCTTTGGCTTGTAGGACAGCATCTCCAAGACCACGAGGGTGAGTTTGGCGAATGAAATGGAGGCGCATACCAGTTGCTTCATCTACCAATTTTAACAAATCCGTTTTGCCTTTTTCCTTAAGATTGTATTCAAGCTCAAAGTTTGAGTCAAAGTGGTCCTCAATAGAACGTTTTGACTTACCAGTGACAACTAGAATATCTTCAATACCTGATTTGAGAGCTTCTTCCACGATAAACTGGATAGTTGGTTTGTCTACAATTGGCAACATTTCTTTGGCAAGAGCCTTGGTTGCTGGTAAAAATCGAGTTCCTAGTCCAGCAGCAGGAATGACTGCTTTTCTAACTTTCAGTGCCATAAGAATCCTTTCTTTAGAGGGTTAAGACCACTCATTTTCTGCTTTAAATTCATTGTTCATGATGTCATAAATGGCATCTTTGATATTGGTTCCGTGGTAGATAACTTGGTAAATGGCCTGCGTAATCGGCATATAGACTCCAAGTTCTTGCGCTAGTTCATAGGCTGCTCGAGTCGTTGAAATTCCTTCAATCACCATTCCCATATTGGCTTCGATATCAGCTAGGGATTCTCCACGACCAAGGGCATCTCCGGCTCTCCAGTTACGAGAGTGGATGGAGGTTCCCGTTACGATCAAGTCTCCTACACCAGACAAGCCACTATAGGTCAATGGACTAGCCCCGAGTGCCACCCCTAGGCGGGTAATTTCTGCCAAGCCTCGAGCGATGATGGCTGCCTTGGCATTGTCACCAAATCCCAAACCATGTAAAGCTCCGGCACCGACAGCGATAATATTTTTAAGAGCACCAGCGGTTTCAACTCCAATAACATCCGTATTGGTATAAAGTCGGAAGTAGTGATTACTAAAGAGCTCTTGAACGTATTGAGCTGTTTGTAAATCTTTAGAAGCAGCAGTTATTAAGGTCAGGTCACGCACAATGGTTTCTTCCGCATGACTAGGCCCTGACACAACGACAATCTCACTGCGGAGATGTTCAGGAATTTCTTCTTCAAGAATGGTTGATAATCGTTTATGGCTATCAGGTTCTAATCCCTTTGATGCGTGCATGATGATAGCCTTATGATCCAAGGTTTTTGCAACTTGTTGGGCAACAAGTCGTGTCACTTTTGTTGGGACAACAAACAAAATCGCATCTACATCTTTTAATGCCTCTGCTAAGTCGGTGCAGGCAATGATATTTTCGTCTAGAACGACATCTTTAAAATAGTGCTTGTTAGTATGATAGGTATTAATTTCATTGATTTGCTCGGGAAGATTTCCCCAAATACGTACCTCGTGTCCATTGTCATTTAAGACTTGTGAAAGGGCAGTTCCCCAAGAACCAGGCCCCAAGACGGCGACGGTTTGTTTTTCCATGATTTCCTCCTTAATAGAGTTCTTTCTCTTATTCTATCATATTCTAGGGGATTTTGCACTTGCATTGCTGGGGAGTGGTGGCTTTGTGACTTCAAAAATACACAAAAACCGAGACTCAGTATTAAACTCTTAGTCTTTAGTTAAAGTGAGAAGAAATCTGATAGATAGTTTGATTCAGTATATGCTATAATAGAGGTAAACAACTCAGGAGGTTCTTGTAGGTTGCGAGAGTTTGGCGAAAAAATTAAAAGATTACGTTTGGCTAAAGAAATCAGTCGTTCAGAATTTTGTGGTGATGAGTCTGAATTAAGTATCCGTCAATTAATTAGAATTGAAAATGGAGAATCCAGACCAACACTAACAAAGTTAAAATATATCGCTGAGCGTTTGGGAGTTGAAGATTACAAGTTGATGCCAAGTTATATAGAGTTGGATAAGGAATACCTAGAATTGAAGTATTTCTTGATGAGGACTCCTACATACGAAGATGAAACTATCGCCCAAAAGAAAGAGAGTGTTTTTGATAAGATTTTTGAAGAATATTATGATAGACTTCCTGAGGAAGAAAGGTTTATCATAGATGTTTTACAAGCATATGATGATTTTGGTTGGTGGAATGATGATAGCAATTTAGGAATGATTTTACAAGAGTATTTCGATCACATTTTGTTGAAATCAAAATATGAAGTTAACGATATTTTAATCATAAAGCTATTTTTGGTAAGATTAGTACACCAAGATACAATAATAGATGAGATTGAAGTGAATACCTTCTTAGTAATAGCTGATAAAATTTTACAACAAGTTGAGATGTTTGATATTGAATATTCATTTCTAATCAGAGATTCATTACTTTTGTTGTTAGGAATATTTGAAAAAATTGCTAATTACAGTCAATTTGAAGATATTCTTTACAAATTAAATGAAATTACCTCAAAATCATACGACTATCAGAAAAAACCAATTATTCGACTATGGGAGTGGCGCTATGCATTATTTGTAAAAAAAGATTATTCAGTAGCTGAAAATTATTTTCAAGAAGCAAAAATATTTGCTAGAATGATTGATAATAGTCATTTGATAGAACAGCTAGAAAAACAATGGCAACATGACCTCCAGGATTTTTTTAAAAATAAACATTAGAAAATAAAAAAGTGACAAAAATGTCACTAGTTAAAAAGACCGAGAGAAAGTTTTCGAAATCATAAAAACGCATGATATCAGGTGTTTAAAAACTTGATATTATGCGTTTTATCATTTAAAGAGTTATTATGTTTTTCCCTTAGATTGAGTTCGTATCGAGTTCCTTTTTATACTAATTGAGTACTTATTAGTAGATAAGTTGTTGAAATTAGTGACATTTATGACCTTGGAGAATGTGTAACATAGAAGTATAATAATCCTGTAGAAAAAATAAGGAGAGAAAATATGTTAGTGCTAGTTGTTGCCATTTTTTGGATTTATAAATAATAAAGATAGAATAGGAAGGTCTATGTTAGAACTAAAAAATATTAGCAAAAGTTACGGACAAGGGACGCTAAAAAATAATGTCTTAAGAGAAATAAATTTTAAGGTAGCTGAAGGAGAATTTGTATCGATAATGGGACCATCAGGTTCGGGCAAATCGACATTTATCAATATTTTGGGACTGATTGATTCTGAATTTGAAGGAGAATATATATTAGACGGAAAAAGTATTGAGAAGTTAAATGAAAATCAACAAGCAAGTTACCGTAATCGTGATATTGGATTTGTTTTTCAACAATTTCATCTTATTGATGAATATACTGTTAAAGAAAATATTTTATTATCATTCCTATATTCTGATCAACAGCCAGATATAGAATACATTGATAGTTTATTACAAGACTTAGGGCTTATAGATAAGATGAATGAGTACCCAAGTCATTTATCAGGCGGACAGAAGCAACGAGTTGCTTTAATTAGAGCTCTTGCTCATAAACCTAGATTTCTTATAGCAGATGAACCTACAGGTGCATTAGATGAGAAAAATAGGAATGAGATATTGCAAATCCTACAAAATTTGAATCATTCTGGAACGACAATTATTGTAGTAACTCACGATGAGTTTGTTGCCAGTCATTGTAGAACAAGGTATCGAATGAAAAATGGGTATCTAACACTTGAGGGAGAAGGATTACATGAAGTTTAAAAAGCTGTTAATAGATACTTTAAAGCTGTTAAAGAGGAATAAAAGACAGAGTATTCTGACATCCCTAGCCATCACAGTGGCAACATTTGTTTTATTAGTAATACTATCAAGTTCTTCCTATACAACTTCTACATTAGGAAATGATTTAAAGATAGAAGAAGACACAGCAACAATGACTTATACTCCTCAAAATATGTTGGATATTAGAGGGTTTACACAGGAAGATAAACAATTGGTTGAGCAAACTATTGGAAAACATGCAAGACTTTCTTCCAGCTCTTATGCTTTGTATGCTGAAACGTATTTTAATGATTCTAAGCAGAATCTTAGTTTTCGAACATTGGGCGATTTGAATAAGAATGGTTTAGTTATGCCTGCTTTATTAAAAGGAAGAGCCTTAGAGGAACTAGATGGAGGTGTCGCTATTAGCGATAAGGCTCTCATGTCATTGACTCGAAAGGAAAATATTGAAACTTTTTTAGGAGAGACTATCAATATATCTGGGAAAGAATATCCAATCCAGGCAATATATTATGGATCAGCTGTTAATGAAAGATTACCTTCTTTATTGGTTACTAATGAAATCAAAGAGTTACTTTTAGGAAAAAGGGAATATTTTGATGAGTTAGTGGTAGAAACTAATCAGTTGGAGAATATAAATAAGGCTTTATCTGCTTTAGATACTTATGGAACATTCCGAAAGGAAGGAACCTATGCATATATAGATAATAGAAGGGTATATGAGGAAACAAAGGCTCAAGCTACTACAATATTAAATTTCATTGCACTTTTATCAAGCATTTCAATTTTTGTAGCTGGTTTTGGGGTTATGAATGCTATGTTGTCTTCTGTTAGCGAACGTAGCAAGGAGATAGCGATTCGTCGAGCTTTGGGAGCTAAAAAATCTGATATTTATCAATCATATATGATGGAGGGGACTCTTTTATCGATTATGGGAGCTATAGCTGGTATTGGAGTAGCGACATTATTTGTTATTTTAATGAATATGAGTGGTTTTGTTACGACATTAACTCTGGATCATATTTTGATTACTCTATTCACAACGGGTGTATTTGGAATTGTATTTAGTATTATGCCTGCAATGGTTGCAGCAAATAAAAATGTTATTGAAGGTCTAAGGTAATGATGGATGTGAATTTAAAGGAGGTAGAATGAAATTTACAAAAATAGATAGAGTATTTTCTCTATTGCTAATTGTGGAATTTACAATATGTTTTTTTACACTAGATAATTTTAATCTTTTTCAATTTATGCTGTTTGTACAAATTATACCGTCAATAGTATTAGCTTTGTTATCGGGAAGTATTTCTTCTAGAAGTAAGCACAGCTGGGTGTTATTAATTATTTTTGGAATAATCTATGCTTTAATGATGTTTGGAATTCTCAGAGTTACTCCTATGACGCTTATAGAACAAAATACGATTCAATCTGAAACTTCCGTATTTACATTCAATAGAAATTTACAGTTAGGAACTTATTTTGGATTTTTCCTACAGGAATTTTTACTAGGAGCTTTTATTTGCACTATTTCAAAAATTTTTGGAAGAATTAAACAAGGGAAATTTTAATGAAGCCGGCATTAAAAAGAAGAATTGCTTCTGCAGTTATTTAGAAAATTATATTATTGACATGGTGTAACATTTGGAGAAAATTATTTTTGAACGAAAAAGATTTGAGTATATCAGTCCTAAAAGAAAGCAAGTAAAGGACTTTATGATTCTAAAAAATTTCATGTCTAAGACAATTCAAGTTGAAATCAGAGTGGAGGACTACTTGTTAGACCTTCTTATTTTAAAAGAGATGAGTACAGAATTTTATAATTTAGATTTTCTTTCTTTGCCCTATGATGTCAATATAGATGTGAAAGAAGTTGTAGAGGATGTTGATTTAACAGTCTATAAGAATAGTAAATATAGGGAGTTTAATTTCTTTAAAAATATTTGTAAATGATATTTTTAAAAGTCTATCCATCCCTATATTAGAATTGCTACAACAAGTTTTCAACACTTGTTTCAACTGAACATACTAAAAACCGAGACTCAGTATTAAACTCTCAGTCTCGGTTTTTATATTCGTTATAGTATAGTTAGGTTTATTTCAATTGATCTGTAATGTCTTTTGATAGCAACATTCCCAGATGATAAGTTTTATTGATGTAAGCAATGACATCATTGATATTTTCAGTCGTGTGAATTTTCTCCTTGATGTCAGCCCTAAATGTTTCATCCTTCAAAAGTTGTTCTTGGTAGAGCCTTTGCAGTCTCTCCTTCTCGTACTTATTGAGCAGAAAAAGGAAAACCAAGCTAATCACAACGAGGACATAAGCATATTGGCTCATAGGAAATCTCCCTGTATGATAAAGAAGTAGTAGTGAGTAAATCGATTTAGTGGACCTAAAATAGCAGAACAAGTCAGCAAAACTTGATAAGATTTTTGATAGGCCTCTAAACCAAATTACGTATAGGCTTTAGTGTAAGTTACTTAGATTATTTTGCAATCAAGTAATTTAAAATATTACGACATGAACCTAACCAAATCGATATTATTTGGTTAGATGAATTAGTAAAGCGTTTAGACAAGTGTCTCTAGTTACGACGTCATGGACTCTAAATCGATTATATTTAGAGTCCATGGCTAGTGAAGCAGTTAGCTAGTCCGCATATAAGCGGCTAGCGTCTAACAATTAGGAACTTTAGTTCCAATTGTTAGTACTGAATCACATCTTCTCTGGCGCTTCTACTCCAAGCAAGCGAAGGGCTTCTTTGAGAACGACTGCGGTTGCGTAGCTGAGGGCTAGACGGCTGTCGCGTTCTGGGCTTTCATCCAAGATACGTGTATGTGCATAGTATTTGTTAAAGGATTGAGCTAGGTTAATTGCAAATTTAGCAATGATAGAAGGTTCAAAGTTATCTGCCGCACGGTTGATAATACGTGGGAAGTCTTGAATGAGTTTAATGATTTCCCAGCTTTCCCAGCTTTCAGTATCATTCAAGCTATAGTTGCCAGCTGTTTCTGGTTTGAAATCGGCTTTGCGTAAGATCGATTGGATACGAGCGTAGGCATATTGAACGTAAGGTCCAGTTTCACCCTCGAAGGATACCATAGCCTCTAAGTCGAAGTCGTATCCATTTGTACGGTCGGTTTTGAGGTCATAGAATTTAATGGCTCCAACCCCAACAGCATGCGCTACTTGGTCTTTATTTTCCAATTCAGGATTTTTAGCTTCGATTTGGGCTTTGGCACGGCTAACAGCCTCTGCAACAGTAGGTTCTAGCAGGATGACATTCCCTTTTCGAGTAGAGAGTTTCTTCCCTTCTTTTGTAACCAAACCAAAAGGAACATGGGTAATGTCGTCACTCCAATCGTAGCCCATCTCTTGCAAAACAGCTTTGAGCTGTTTAAAGTGGGCAGATTGCTCTTGACCAACGACATAGATAGATTTAGCAAATTGGTATTCGTTTTTACGGTAAAGGGCTGCAGCTAAGTCACGTGTGATATAGAGAGTTGCACCATCAGATTTCTTGATAAGGGCTGGATGTTCAATTCCATATTTCTCAAGATTCACAACTTGGGCACCTTCTGATTCAACAAGAAGTCCTTTTTCAGAAAGAATGTCTACAACTGCATCCATCTTATCGTTGTAGAAGGCTTCCCCATTGTAGCTGTCAAATTCGACTTGCAATTCATTGTAAAGACGGTTAAATTCTACTAAACTTTCATCACGGAACCATTGCCAAAGAGCGAGAGCTTCCTCGTCTCCATTTTCAAGTTTACGGAACCATTCGCGTGCTTCTTCATCCAAGCTAGGGTCATTTTCAGCTTCAGCATTGATGCGGACATAGAGTTTAAGAAGTTCATCAATTGGATGAGCTTTTACAGCTTCTTCGTCACCCCATTTTTTGTAGGCAACAATCAGCATCCCAAACTGTTTACCCCAGTCTCCCAAATGGTTGATCTTGACCGTTTGATAACCGATTTTTTGGAAGATATGTGATAAGCTATCTCCGATGACAGTTGAGCGCAGGTGACCAATAGAGAATGGTTTAGCGATATTGGGACTAGACATATCGATAACAACATTTTCTTGTTTGCCAATAGTTTGGTCAGCATAGTGTTCTTTTTGAGTGATAACAGCTTGCAATACTTGAGCAGAAATGGCAGATTTATCAAGGAAAAAGTTAACGTAAGGTCCTGTTGCGACAACCTTTTCAAAGGCTTGGCTGTTAATTTTTTCAGCCAGTTCAGCCGCAATCATTTGAGGTGCTTTACGTTCGACTTTTGCAAGAGAAAAAGCAGGGAAAGCGATGTCTCCCATTTCTGAGTTTTTAGGGGTTTCCAGTAAATTTAAAATAGCCTCTTGGTCTAGGCTATCAATGACGCTAGCCAATTCGCTAGCAATCAATTCTTTTGTATTCATTAAGAGCTCCTTTTTGGACTTTTCTACTATTTTATCACAATTTTAAAGAAAGAAGAAAAAATTTTTGAAATCTCCTATTTTTTTGGTATAATATAGTTATAAAAATAGTTATAAATATTCACATAAGAGGATTTTATGAGAAAAAGAGATCGTCATCAGTTAATAAAAAAAATGATTACTGAGGAGAAATTAAGTACACAAAAAGAAATTCAAGATCGGTTGGAGGCGCATAATGTTTTTGTGACGCAGACAACCCTGTCTCGTGATTTGCGCGAAATCGGCTTGACCAAGGTCAAGAAAAATGATATGGTGTATTATGTACTAGCAAATGAGACAGAAAAGATTGATTTGGTGGAATTTTTGTCTCATCATTTAGAAGGTGTTGCGAGAGCAGAGTTTACCTTGGTGCTTCATACCAAACTGGGAGAAGCCTCTGTTTTGGCAAATATTGTAGATGCAAACAAGGATGAATGGATTTTAGGAACAGTTGCTGGTGCCAATACCTTATTGGTCATTTGTCGAGACCAGCACGTTGCCAAACTCATGGAAGATCGTTTGCTAGATTTGATGAAAGATAAGTAAGGTCTTGGGAGTTGCTCTCAAGACTTATTTTTGACAAGGAGAGACGGAAAATGGCGACAGAAAAGCTATCACCCGGCATGCAACAGTATGTGGATATAAAAAAGCAATATCCAGATGCTTTTTTGCTCTTTCGGATGGGTGATTTTTATGAATTATTTTATGAGGATGCGGTCAATGCTGCGCAGATTCTGGAAATTTCCTTAACGAGTCGCAACAAGAATGCCGACAATCCGATTCCTATGG
Organism: Streptococcus sp. 68; assembly: GCF_013277415.1. Taxonomy (GTDB): domain Bacteria; phylum Bacillota; class Bacilli; order Lactobacillales; family Streptococcaceae; genus Streptococcus. The sequence continues at coordinate 176,654 of NZ_VMMX01000011.1, forward strand.
CGGGTGTTCCCTATCATTCTGCCCAACAGTACATTGATGTCTTGATTGAGCAGGGTTATAAGGTGGCTATCGCAGAGCAGATGGAAGATCCTAAACAAGCAGTTGGGGTTGTGAAACGAGAGGTTGTTCAGGTCATTACGCCAGGGACAGTGGTTGATAGCAGTAAGCCGGACAGTCAGAATAATTTTTTGGTTGCCATAGACCGCGAAGGCAATCAATTTGGCCTAGCTTATATGGACCTGGTGACGGGTGACTTTTATGTGACAGGTCTTTTGGATTTCACGCTGGTTTGTGGGGAAATCCGTAATCTCAAGGCACGAGAAGTGGTGCTGGGCTATGACTTGTCTGAGGAAGAGGAACAAATCCTTAGTCGTCAGATGAATCTGGTACTTTCCTATGAAAAAGGAGGCTTTGAAGACCTTCATTTACTGGATTCACGATTAGCAGCTGTGGAGCAAGCGGCATCTAGTAAGTTGCTCCAGTATGTCCATCGAACCCAGATGAGGGAATTGAACCACCTCAAACCTGTTATCCGCTATGAAATCAAGGATTTCTTGCAGATGGATTATGCGACCAAGGCTAGTCTGGATTTGGTTGAGAATGCTCGTTCAGGCAAGAAACAAGGCAGTCTTTTCTGGCTTTTGGATGAAACCAAAACGGCTATGGGTATGCGTCTCTTGCGTTCTTGGATTCATCGTCCCTTGATTGATAAGGAACGAATCATCCAACGTCAAGAGGTGGTGCAGGTCTTTCTTGACCACTTCTTTGAGCGTAGTGATTTGACAGACAGTCTCAAGGGTGTTTATGATATCGAACGCTTGGCTAGTCGGGTTTCTTTTGGCAAGACCAATCCAAAGGACCTCTTGCAGCTGGCGACTACCTTGTCTAGTGTGCCACGGATTCGTGCGATTTTAGAAGGGATGGAGCAACCTGCTCTAGCCTATCTCATCGAACAACTAGATGCCATTCCAGAGTTGGAGAACTTGATTAGTGCAGCGATTGCTCCTGAAGCTCCTCATGTGATTACAGATGGGGGAATTATCTGGACTGGATTTGATGAGACTTTAGACAAGTACCGTCGCGTTCTCAGAGAAGGGACTGGTTGGATTGCTGAGATTGAGGCTAAGGAACGCGAAAACTCTGGTATCAGCACGCTTAAGATTGACTACAATAAAAAGGATGGCTACTATTTCCATGTGACCAATTCACAACTGGGAAATGTGCCACCCCACTTTTTCCGCAAGGCAACGCTGAAAAACTCGGAACGCTTTGGAACCGAAGAATTAGCCCGTATCGAGGGCGATATGTTGGAGGCGCGTGAGAAGTCAGCTAATCTAGAGTACGAAATTTTTATGCGCATTCGTGAAGAGGTCAGCAAGTACATCCAGCGTTTGCAGGCTTTAGCTCAAGGAATTGCGACCGTTGATGTCTTGCAAAGTCTGGCGGTTGTAGCTGAAACCCAGCATTTGATTCGACCTGAGTTTGGAGATGATTCGCGGATTGATATCCAGAAAGGGCGCCATGCTGTCGTTGAAAAGGTTATGGGAGCTCAGACCTATATTCCAAATACGATTCAGATGGCAGAAGATACCAGTATTCAACTGATTACAGGGCCAAACATGAGTGGTAAGTCAACCTACATGCGTCAATTAGCCATGACGGCGGTTATGGCCCAGTTGGGGTCTTATGTGCCAGCAGAAAGCGCCCATTTACCGATTTTTGATGCGATTTTTACCCGTATCGGAGCAGCCGATGATTTGGTTTCGGGTCAATCAACCTTCATGGTAGAGATGATGGAGGCCAACAATGCCATTTCGCATGCGACCAAGAACTCTCTCATTCTCTTTGATGAATTGGGACGGGGAACTGCAACTTATGATGGTATGGCTCTTGCTCAGTCCATCATCGAATACATCCATGAACATATCGGAGCCAAGACCCTCTTTGCGACCCACTACCATGAGTTGACTAGTCTGGAGTCTAGTTTACAACACTTAGTCAATGTCCACGTGGCAACTTTGGAACAGGATGGGCAGGTTACCTTCCTTCACAAGATTGAACCAGGGCCAGCTGATAAATCCTACGGTATCCATGTTGCCAAGATTGCTGGCTTGCCGGCAGACCTTTTAGCAAGGGCGGATAAGATTTTGACTCAGTTAGAGAATCAAGGGACAGAAAGTCCTGCTCCCGTGAGGCAAACAAGTGCTGTCACAGAACAGATTTCACTCTTTGATACGACTGAAGAACATCCTATCCTAGAAGAATTAGCTAAACTGGATGTTTACAATATGACACCTATGCAGGCTATGAATGTCTTAGTTGAGTTAAAACAGAAACTATAAAACCAAGACTCACTAGTTAGTCTAGCTGTATCAAGGAGACTTCTTTGACAATCCCCCACTTTTTTGCTAGAATAACATCACACAAACAGAATGAAAAGGAGCTGACGCATTGTCGCTCCCTTTTGTCTATTTTTTAAGGAGAAAGTATGCTGATTCAGAAAATAAAAACCTACAAGTGGCAGGCCTTGGCTTCGCTCCTGATGACAGGCTTGATGGTTGCCAGTTCACTTTTGCAACCGCGTTACCTGCAGGAAGTGTTAGACGCCCTCCTTGCTGGAAAATATGAAGCTATTTATAGTATCGGGGCTTGGTTGATTGGTGTGGCTTTGGTCGGTCTAGTTGCTGGTGGGCTCAATGTTGTCCTCGCAGCCTATATTGCCCAAGGAGTTTCATCCGACCTTCGAGAGGATGCCTTCCGTAAAATCCAAACCTTTTCTTATGCCAATATTGAACAATTTAATGCGGGAAATCTAGTCGTTCGCATGACAAATGATATCAACCAGATTCAGAATGTCGTCATGATGACCTTCCAAATTCTTTTCAGACTTCCCCTCTTGTTCATCGGTTCGTTTATCTTGGCGGTTCAAACCTTACCTTCTCTGTGGTGGGTGATTGTTCTCATGGTAGTCTTGATTTTTGGTTTGACTGCTGTCATGATGGGAATGATGGGACCTCGTTTTGCCAAGTTTCAAACCCTTCTTGAACGCATCAATGCCATTGCCAAGGAAAATTTGCGTGGCGTTCGTGTGGTCAAGTCCTTTGTCCAAGAAAAAGAGCAATTTGCTAAGTTTACGGAGGTTTCAGACGAACTTCTCGGTCAAAACCTTTACATTGGTTATGCCTTTTCAGTAGTGGAACCCTTTATGATGTTGGTCGGCTACGGGGCGGTTTTCCTCTCTATTTGGCTGGTTGCTGGAATGGTTCAGTCGAATCCGTCTGTTGTTGGTTCCATCGCTTCTTTTGTTAATTACCTAAGCCAGATTATCTTTACCATTGTTATGGTTGGATTTTTGGGAAATTCTGTCAGTCGTGCCATGATTTCCATGCGTCGTATTCGAGAAATTCTGGACGCAGAGCCAGCCATGACTTTCAAGGATGTCCCAGATGAAGAGTTGGTCGGAAGTCTTAGCTTTGAAAATGTGACCTTTACCTATCCAATGGACAAGGAACCGATGCTGAAAGATGTGAGCTTTACTATTGAACCTGGTCAAATGGTTGGTGTCGTTGGAGCGACTGGTGCAGGAAAATCAACCTTGGCTCAATTGATTCCACGTCTCTTTGACCCGCAGGAAGGGGCTATCAAAATCGGTGGCAAGGATATTCGAGAAGTGAGTGAAGGGACCCTGCGTAAAACAGTGTCTATCGTTCTTCAACGTGCCATTCTCTTTAGTGGAACGATTGCTGATAACTTGAGACAGGGTAAGGGAGATGCTACTCTATTTGAAATGGAGCGTGCAGCCAATATTGCCCAGGCTAGCGAATTCATTCATCGTATGGAGAAAACCTTTGAAAGTCCAGTTGAGGAACGGGGGACTAATTTCTCTGGTGGGCAAAAGCAACGGATGTCGATTGCTCGTGGAATTGTCAGCAATCCACGTATTCTGATTTTTGACGATTCGACCTCGGCCTTGGATGCCAAGTCAGAGCGCCTGGTGCAAGAAGCCTTGAATAAGGACTTGAAGGGAACAACAACCATTATCATCGCGCAAAAGATTAGCTCGGTTGTCCATGCAGATAAAATTCTGGTTCTAGATCAAGGACGATTGATTGGTCAAGGTACGCATGCAGACTTGGTTGCCAACAATGCTGTTTACCGCGAAATCTATGAAACACAGAAAGGAAAGGAGGAGTAAAATGAAGACAGTTCAATTTTTTTGGAATTATTTTAAAGTCTATAAGCTATCATTTGTAGTTGTCATCCTGATGATTGTTCTGGCGACTCTTGCCCAAGCCCTCTTTCCGGTCTTTTCTGGACAAGCAGTGACGCAGTTAGCTAATTTAGTTCAAGCTTATCAAGATGGTAATCCAGAACTTGTTTGGCAAAGCCTATCAGGAATCATGGTCAATCTTGGCCTGCTGGTTTTGGTTCTATTTATCTCCAGTGTCATATACATGTGTCTCATGACGCGCGTGATTGCAGAATCGACCAACGAGATGCGCAAAGGCCTATTCGGTAAGCTTGCTCGCTTGACGGTTTCTTTCTTTGACCGCCGACAAGATGGCGATATCCTATCTCGTTTTACCAGTGATTTGGATAATATCCTCCAAGCCTTTAATGAAAGTCTGGTTCAGGTCATGAGCAATATTGTTTTATACATTGGTCTGATTCTTGTCATGTTTTCGAGAAATGTGACGCTGGCCCTCATCACCATTGCCAGCACACCAGTAGCCTTCCTCATGCTGATTTTTATCGTAAAAATGGCACGGAAATATACCAACCTCCAGCAGAAAGAGGTAGGGAAGCTCAACGCCTATATGGACGAGAGTATTTCAGGCCAAAAAGCCGTGATTGTGCAAGGAATTCAAGAGGATATGATGACAGGCTTTCTTGAACAAAATGAGCGCGTGCGCAAGGCAACCTTTAAAGGAAGAATGTTCTCAGGAATTCTGTTCCCTGTCATGAATGGGATGAGTTTGGTTAACACAGCTATCGTCATCTTTGCGGGTTCAGCTTTTCTATTGAATGATAAATCTATTGAAACAAGTACAGCCCTAGGTTTGATTGTTATGTTTGCCCAATTTTCCCAGCAGTACTACCAGCCTATTATCCAAGTTGCAGCTAGTTGGGGAAGTCTTCAGTTGGCCTTTACAGGGGCTGAACGGATTCAGGAAATGTTCGATGCAGAGGAAGAAATCCGACCTGAAAACGCCCCGACCTTCACTCAGTTGCAAGAAGGTGTTGAAATCAGTCACATTGATTTTTCATACTTGCCTGATAAACCTATTTTGAAAGATGTTAGCATTTCTGCCCCTAAAGGTCAGATGACAGCAGTTGTTGGTCCGACAGGGTCAGGGAAAACGACTATTATGAACCTTATCAATCGCTTTTATGATGTTGATGCTGGTGGTATTTATTTTGACGGCAAAGACATTCGTGACTATGATTTAGATAGTCTCAGAAGCAAGGTGGGAATTGTCTTGCAAGATTCGGTTTTATTTAGCGGAACGATTCGAGACAATATCCGTTTTGGTGTGCCAGATGCCAGTCAGGAAATGGTTGAGGCAGCAGCCAAGGCAACCCACATTCACGACTATATCGAAAGTTTGCCTGATAAATATGATACCCTTATCGATGATGACCAGAGCATCTTCTCGACAGGACAAAAACAATTGATTTCTATCGCTCGAACTCTGATGACAGATCCAGAAGTTCTCATTCTCGATGAAGCAACTTCAAACGTAGATACGGTGACAGAAAGCAAGATTCAGCATGCCATGGAGGCGGTTGTAGCAGGCAGAACCAGTTTTGTCATTGCCCATCGCTTGAAAACCATTCTCAATGCAGACCAGATTATTGTCCTTAAAGATGGAGAAGTCATTGAACGTGGTAACCATCATGAACTCTTGAAACTAGGTGGATTCTACTCAGAACTCTATCACAATCAATTTGTCTTCGAATAAGAAAAAAGTTGTCCTATGTGGGCAGCTTTTTCTTGTCCATAAAAAATATTTATCACGGCCTTTAAAAAAACATATTAGACGAAAGTTGTTTTGAGTGATATGATAGGACTATCGTTATACTCAATGAAAATCAAAGAGCAAACTAGGAAGCTAACCGTAGGTTGCTCAAAGCA
>NZ_VMMX01000011.1:182794-187669 GCF_013277415.1 Streptococcus sp. 68
ATTTTCGAAGAGTATTAACATTCGAAAGGAGAGACATCATGCCTAGAACGGTTGTAGGAGTTGCTGCAAATCTGTGTCCCGTAGATGCAGAAGGCAAAAACATTCATTCATCTGTATCTTGTAGATTCGCAGAGAGCATTCGTCAAGTCGGCGGTCTCCCTTTAGTCATTCCTGTTGGTGATGAGTCAGTCGTGCGCGATTATGTAGAAATGATTGATAAACTCATCTTGACAGGAGGACAAAATGTCCACCCTCAGTTTTATGGAGAGAAAAAGACCATCGAGAGCGATGATTATAATCTGGTTCGTGATGAGTTTGAACTAGCTCTATTGAAAGAAGCGCTCCGTCAGAATAAACCAATTATGGCAATCTGTCGCGGTGTTCAACTTGTCAATGTTGCCTTTGGAGGAACCCTCAATCAAGAAATCGAAGGTCATTGGCAAGGACTACCTTTCGGAACATCTCACTCTATTGAGACAGTAGAAGGAAGCATGGTGGCCAAGCTATTTGGAAAAGAAAGTCAGGTCAACTCCGTCCATCGTCAAAGTATTAAAGATTTGGCACCTAATTTCCGTGTAACTGCTATTGATCCACGAGACCAAACCATCGAAGCGATTGAGTCTATCGATGAGCACCGCATTATCGGTTTGCAGTGGCATCCAGAGTTTCTGGTCAATGAAGAAGATGGCAATTTAGAATTATTTGAGTATTTATTGAATGAACTGTAACGACTGGTGTATCTAGTCGTTCTTTCTTTTATTTTTTCAATTTTTTGAATATGGGATTTTTACGCAAACGTTTGAATTCTGATAAAAATTGGAGAAATTCGACAAAAAAACTTGAAAAAAACGAAGGCAAGCGTTATGATAGAAAAGAAGAAATATTGGAGGAATAACATGTCACATATTAAATTTGATTATTCAAAAGTTTTAGACAAATTTGTTGCACCACATGAAGTGGAATACATGCAAGCACAAGTTACAGCTGCTGACGAAATGATTCGTAAAGGAACTGGTGCTGGTAGCGACTTCTTGGGCTGGTTGGACCTTCCTGAAAACTACGACCGCGAAGAATTTGACCGCATCTTGAAAGCTGCTGAGCAAATCAAATCAGACAGCGATGTTTTGGTTGTGATTGGTATCGGTGGATCTTACCTTGGTGCGAAAGCAGCAATCGACTTCTTGAACCACCACTTTGCAAACTTGCAAACAAAAGAAGAACGCAAAGCTCCACAAATCCTTTACGCAGGAAACTCAATCTCATCTACTTACCTTGCTGACTTAGTAGAGTATGTTGCAGACAAAGACTTCTCAGTAAACGTTATCTCTAAATCAGGTACAACAACTGAACCAGCTATCGCTTTCCGTGTCTTCAAAGAACTCTTGGTTAAGAAATACGGTCAAGAAGAAGCCAACAAACGTATCTATGCAACAACTGACCGCCAAAAAGGTGCTGTTAAGGTTGAGGCAGATGCTAACGGTTGGGAAACATTTGTGGTTCCAGATGACATCGGTGGACGCTTCTCAGTATTGACAGCCGTTGGTTTGCTTCCAATTGCAGCATCAGGAGCTGACATCAAAGCCCTTATGGAAGGTGCGAATGCAGCTCGCAAAGACTACACTTCAGATAAAATCTCTGAAAACGAAGCTTACCAATACGCAGCAGTTCGTAACATTCTTTACCGTAAAGGCTATGCAACTGAAATCTTGGTAAACTATGAGCCATCACTTCAATACTTCTCAGAGTGGTGGAAACAATTGGCTGGTGAATCAGAAGGAAAAGACCAAAAAGGTATCTACCCAACTTCAGCCAACTTCTCAACTGACTTGCACTCATTGGGTCAATTTATCCAAGAAGGAACTCGTATCATGTTTGAAACAGTTGTCCGTGTTGACAAACCTCGTAAGAACGTGATTATCCCTAGCTTGGAAGAAGACCTTGATGGACTTGGTTACCTTCAAGGAAAAGACGTTGACTTTGTAAACAAAAAAGCAACTGATGGTGTTCTTCTTGCCCACACAGATGGTGATGTACCAAACATGTATGTGACTCTTCCAGAGCAAGATGCTTTCACTCTTGGTTACACTATCTACTTCTTCGAATTGGCTATCGCTCTTTCAGGTTACTTGAATGCCATCAACCCATTTGACCAACCAGGTGTTGAAGCTTATAAACGTAACATGTTTGCCCTTCTTGGAAAACCAGGATTTGAAGAATTAAGCAAAGAACTTAACGCACGTCTATAATAGAAGAAAAGAGTGGTTTGTCCACTCTTTTTACTCTCTTTATCCATAGAAATTGGACTCAGCCAAGACTTGTGATATAATATAGAGAGCAAAAAGGCAGACGCCTAGAGACTTTATAGGAGAAACTATGTCAAAAGATATCCGCGTACGTTACGCACCAAGTCCAACAGGACTACTACACATCGGGAATGCCCGTACAGCATTGTTCAACTACCTTTACGCACGTCATCATGGTGGAACTTTTATTATCCGTATTGAAGATACTGACCGTAAACGTCATGTCGAGGATGGTGAACGTTCACAACTTGAAAACCTTCGTTGGTTAGGCATGGATTGGGATGAAAGCCCAGAAACACATGAAAATTACCGCCAGTCTGAGCGTTTGGACTTGTATCAAAAATACATCGACCAACTGTTAGCTGAAGGAAAAGCTTACAAATCTTACGTCACAGAAGAAGAGTTGGCAGCTGAACGCGAACGCCAAGAAGCAGCAGGTGAAACACCTCGCTACATCAACGAATACCTTGGTATGAGTGAAGAAGAAAAAGCGGCTTATATCGCAGAACGTGAAGCAGCAGGAATTATTCCCACTGTTCGCTTGGCTGTCAATGAGTCAGGTATCTACAAGTGGCATGATATGGTCAAAGGCGATATCGAATTTGAAGGTGGCAATATTGGTGGTGACTGGGTTATCCAAAAGAAAGACGGTTACCCAACTTACAACTTTGCCGTTGTTATCGATGACCATGATATGCAAATTTCTCACGTAATCCGTGGAGATGACCACATTGCTAATACACCAAAACAGCTCATGGTTTATGAAGCACTTGGTTGGGAAGCTCCAGAGTTTGGTCACATGACTTTGATTATCAACTCTGAAACTGGGAAAAAATTGTCTAAACGTGACACCAACACCCTTCAGTTTATTGAAGACTACCGTAAAAAAGGCTATTTACCAGAAGCAGTCTTTAACTTTATTTCTCTTCTTGGTTGGAACCCAGGTGGCGAAGATGAAATCTTCTCTCGTGAAGAATTGATTAAACTTTTCGATGAAAACCGCCTGAGCAAGTCTCCAGCAGCCTTTGATCAGAAGAAACTCGACTGGATGAGCAATGATTATATCAAGAAGGCAGACCTAGAAACTATCTTTGAAATGGCAAAACCATTCTTAGAGGAAGCAGGTCGATTGACTGACAAAGCTGAAAAATTAGTTGAGCTCTATAAACCACAAATGAAATCAGTAGATGAGATTATCCCATTGACAGATCTCTTCTTCTCAGATTTCCCAGAATTGACCGAAGCAGAGCGCGGAGTCATGGCGGGTGAAACAGTCCCAACAGTTCTTGAAGCCTTCAAAGCAAAACTTGAAGCGATGACAGATGATGAATTTGTGGCAGAGAATATCTTCCCACAAATTAAAGCAGTCCAAAAAGAAACAGGTATTAAAGGGAAAAATCTTTTCATGCCTATTCGTATCGCTGTTTCAGGTGAAATGCATGGACCAGAATTGCCAGATACTATCTTCTTGTTAGGTCGTGAAAAATCAATCCAGCATATCGAAAACATGCTAAAAGAAATCTCTAAGTAAGAAAGGTACAATAATGGACATCTGGGAAAAGATGTACGAAGAAGCACAGAAGCTATACAATCCACATGAAGTATCAGACTTTGTTTATGCCAATCATGTTGTAGCTGCAGTAGAAGCAGAAGATGGACAAATATTTACAGGATTCTGTATGGAGGGAACCTGTGGTGTGTTCCATCTCTGCGCAGAGCGGGCGGCTCTCTTCAATATGTACCAATTTTCAGGACAAACTAAGGTTAAGAAAGTATTAGCCTTTCGAGACAAACCACCTTATGGTGGAAGTTCAGGAATGCCCTGTGGAGCTTGCAGAGAATTCCTCTTAGAGATGAACGCTGAAAATAAAGATGCAGAAGTCATGATGGACTACGATACAAGAAAGACAGTGAAAGTCGCAGAACTAATGCCCTATTGGTGGGGAGAAGAACGTGCTTCTAAGTTTAATGAACAATAGAAGAGTCAGTATAATTCTGGCTCTTTTTACTATAATTTGAAAAACTGTACTTGAAAAGAATTGAAAAATTGGTAAATTCCCAAACTAAGTTCTACTGCTAATCCAAGTGGAAGTTAGTCTGATAAAAATCGTAAAAACCAGTGGAAATTCGTGTCAGGGTAAGTTCTACTGGTTTTACTAATGCTTGATTTCATTGCTTTTGTAGCCAAAATGAATCGAAAAAAAGAGCGCACAAAATCCCCTCATCTGAAAGTGTTTCAGATTAAGTTCCGCTATGGTGGAAGTTACTTTGAGAAGTTACCCAATGCAAAAAAGTAAAAAAATTTTAAAAAAGGTGTTGACAAAGTTAGAAAAGCCTGTATAATAGTAAGAGTTGAAAATAACAACTCTGGTTCGTTGGTCAAGGGGTTAAGACACCGCCTTTTCACGGCGGTAACACGGGTTCGAATCCCGTACGGACTATGGTATGTTGCGGTTGTAACACTTGATGAAAAAAGTTTAAAAAAATTTCAAAAAAGTGTTGACAAGCGAAAGCGACTGTGATATACTAATATAGTTGTCGCTTGAGAGAAGCAAGTGACAAAGACCTTTGA
>NZ_VMMX01000012.1 GCF_013277415.1 Streptococcus sp. 68
TTTTTTTACTTTTTTGCATGACTTCCTAGTGGGTACGGATGTCAAACTCTTTAAACACAATACGTAAGTCTCTTAATACTCTTTGACGCCCTCGAAATCGTTCATTGCTTAAGACGCGTTCTAGTTCTTCTTGTTGCTCTTTAGTTTGTTTGTTTCTATAATCTCTTAGTGTTTCATGAAAGAGATAATAATCATCTAGCCACAGACCGCCCTCACTTATACGATGACTTATCTCACCCACTTCTTCATAAGGTTCTTTATTATATCTTCGTTTGTGGCTCTCTTGTTTACGGATATAGTCTAAAATTCGATTTCGAAACCTGGTTTTGAAATATTTCCTTAAACGAGGGATATCTTCTACAAGCCCTTCTTCTCTACTGATCAATTCATGTAAGCAAATCATTCCCTCTTGATCCCAGTCCGACAATTCCCATAAATGAAGGTAATATTCATTTCTACACTTATATACAATTCCTTGGACTTCTTCATATAATTCTTTAATCATAATGTTCCCCTTTCTAGATACAGTCTAACAGATTCAGAAATACTTTTGGCACATTTCATCCATTCTGTTTCCTACACCGTCTAAACTGCACAAAAAAGAGAGGCTCAGCCTCTCTCAGGGTTATAATTCTGCAATTTGGTTTAGGTTTACTTCTGCAACTGTGTCATTACCAAACATAGAGATAATCATTTTTACTTTGTTATTATCAATTTCTGTAATCTTACCAGTGTAGTCTGCAAAAGCACCATCAATAATACGTACAGTTTGACCAACCTCAACATCGAAATCAAATTCTTGAACAGTTTGTCCCATAGATATCAAAATGTCACGAATTTCTTGTTCCAATAATGGAGTTGGTTTTGATCTGTTCCCGTGTGATCCGACGAATCCTGTAACATTTGGTGTATTTCGAACAACAAACCAAGCTTCATCTGTCATGACCATTTCTACAAGAACATAACCTGGAAAGCGATTTTCTTCTACTTCTTTTCTCTTTCCATTTTTTTCAACTTGCACTGTTTGTGTTGGAATTTCAACGCGTAGAATATTATCCAACATATTGTAGGTTTGTGCACGTTGTAATAGATTTTCTTTTACCTTATTTTCATAACCAGAATAAGTTTGTAAGACAAACCATCCTTTATCAAAACTATCCATGATATTTCCTTTCATAAATAGAAGATTTCTAGTGTAATTAACTCCACTAACCTTCTAAAAAATGTTAATAAATCGAATCAAACCTGAAACAATCAACTGGTCAAAAATGTAAATAATTACTACAAAGAAAGCTGTGTATTCCATGATAGAACGAAAATCTCTCCAGCTTTCCTTGCGAGTTGGCCATGTTGTGTCTTTAAGAAGTCTAAAAATATCTCCAATAAAACGCATCGCTCTCTCCTATCTCGTTTCTCTGTGTGTAGTATACTTGCCACAATTCTTACAAAATTTATTTACTTCTAGTCGTGTAGGCTTGGGGTTTCCACTAATCTTGATTGAATAGTTTCTAGAACCACAAACCGCACAAGCTAGGCTTGCTTTTTTTAGTGCCATAACGCCTCCATCTTATCTATTATAACAAGAAAGCTAGGCTTTGACAAGCATCTTAGCGAAATAGATTGACTACCGAATCCCATATTGTTTGAGCCTTTTCCTTAATCTTCGCATCTGAGATAGCCCGACTAGCCTCATCTACTAGACTTTGCGCACGTCCTCGAATATCAGACAAATTATCATCTGTCTGGCTATTATCATTGGTTTGTACTTGTCTTTTTGTGTTAGCTGGTGCAATTCCGTTTTTCTTATATGCATTTTCAACTGTGAAGGTACTTCCTGGTGTATAAGGTAAAATGGTATTTGCAATATTCCTAAAGACATGGGCTGCACCGTTTGAAGTAGATCCTGCTAGATAGTGATTTTCATCAGTGATCGGAAAACCAAGCCAATGACTAATCACCACATCCGGAGTATAACCAATCACCCACTGGTCACTTGTGTATTCCGGATTAAAAACAGCTTCGGTTGTACCAGTTTTCCCTGCCATGACATAATCTGCAGGCGATGAACTAATACCGGTTCCGTTGGTGAATGTCCCCAACATCATACTAGTCATCTTGTCAGCTACAGACTTATCAAGCACCCGTTTTTGTGAATTTTTATGGCTAGCAATAACTTGTCCACTAGCATTTTCAATTCTACTAATAAAATGAGCTTCCGGCATTAAACCTTCATTGGCAAAAACAGCATATGCTTGAGCCATTTGAAGTGGGTTGGTTTCGACACCACTTCCCAAGGCAATACCAAGAACACGGTCGACCTTTTCCATGTTGAGTCCAAATTTTTCGCCCGCCTCAAAAGCCTTATCAAGGCCCAAATCATTAACAGTGGCAACAGCAGGTAGATTAAGCGATTCTGCCAAGGCTTGATACATAGGAACTTCTCGACTCGTTTTGATTCCTGCATAGTTATCTACCTTATAGCTGTTATACTGCATGGTATGGTTATCCAAGAGCTTATTCAAAGCCCAACCTGCCTCAACTGCTGGCGTATAAACAACTAAAGGCTTAATTGTAGAACCAGGGCTACGTTTTGATTGGGTTGCATAGTTGAAATTCCGGAATCCAGTTTTATCATTGTCAGCAACTTGACCGACAACTCCACGAACTCCTCCTGTTTTCGGTTCAAGAGCTACACTTCCTGATTGTGCAAATGTTCCATCCTCTGCCCTCGGAAATAGCGATGTATTTTCATAGACAACCTGCATATTTGCTTGGTAGTTTTGGTCCAGCTCTGTGTAAATGCGGTAGCCATTATTGACAATTTCTTCCTCTGTTAGATTATACTTGGAAACGGCTTCGTTAACCACCGCATCAAAGTAAGAAGGATAGCGGTAATCAGAGATTTTTCCTTCATACTTATCGTGCAATTGCGAAGTCATATCAACTTCTGCAGCTTCGGTTTCTTGGTTTTTATCAATATATCCTGCTGCAACCATATTTTGCAAGACAGTATCGCGACGATTGGTAGAATCTTCTACAGAATTCAAGGGATTATACAGTTCCGGCCCTTTGAGCATCCCTGCCAGAGTCGCAGCTTGATCCAAACTCACTTCTGACGCAGAAACTCCAAAGTATTTCTTACTCGCATCTTCAACGCCCCACACACCATTTCCAAAATAGGCGTTGTTAAGGTACATGGTTAAGATCTGATCCTTACTATATTTTTTTGTCAATTCTAAGGCAAGGAAAAATTCTTTCGCTTTTCTCTCAACAGTTTGATCCTGTGACAAATAGGCATTTTTAGCTAGCTGTTGGGTAATAGTAGAACCACCACCTGAACGACCAGCAGTGACAATCGCCAAGAAGAAACGACCATAGTTAATCCCATCATTTTTATAGAAAGAGCGGTCTTCTGTCGCAATAACGGCATTCTGCAAATTTTTACTGATATCAGTCAATTCAACATAAGTTCCTTTTTGACCAGACAAGGCACCAGCCTCCTTTTCTTCACGGTCAAAAATGATAGTCCGAGTTTTCAAGGCGTTTTGCAAATCGTTAACATTGGTTGACTTGGCTACAGCAAACAAATAGGTTCCTACTAACAAGCCTGCACTCAAACCTAGTATAACAACGATTTTCGTTAGATGATAGCGACGCCAGAATTTTCGAATCGGACCCACTTGGGCTAATTTTTTTCGATCACTGCGAGAACGACGCAAGCTAGTAGACCCAGAATCCTCTGATTCACTTGTTTCTTTTTTAAAAAGAGAAAGAAATTTCTCGAATAATTTATCTAATTTCATGCGTTTATTTTATCATCTTCATCATAGGAAGACAAGAATTTAGCTATTTCCTATCCAAATAGGGCTTTTTTTGTTACAATATCTGTATGAAATTCACTTTTACTTTACCAGACTCTCTATCTCAAATAACGGTTAAGCAATTACTGGAGGAACAACTCCTCATTCCTAGAAAAATTCGGCATTTTTTGAGAATCAAGAAACATATTTTGATTAATCAGCGAGAAGTTCATTGGAACGAGATGGTAAGTCCTGGAGATGTTTGCCAGTTGACTTTTGATGAGGAAGATTATCCCAAAAAGGAAATTCCTTGGGGCAACCCAAATCTCGTTCAGGAAGTTTATCAAGATCAACACTTGGTTATTGTGAACAAACCAGAGGGGATGAAAACACATGGTAATCAGCCAAACGAAATCGCCCTTCTTAACCATGTCAGTGCCTATGTTGGCCAAACCTGCTATGTCGTTCATCGTCTGGACATGGAAACCAGTGGTTTAGTTCTCTTTGCCAAAAATCCTTTTATCCTACCTATTCTCAATCGCTTATTGGAGAAAAAAGAGATTTCTAGGGAATATTGGGCACAGGTCGACGGACATACCAACAGCAAAGAACTTGTTTTCAAAGACAAAATTGGGCGTGATCGCCATGACCGCAGAAAACGAATAGTTGATACAAAAAATGGGCAATATGCTGAAACGCATGTAAGCAGATTAAAGCAATTCTCAAACAAGACTTCATTAGTTCGTTGCAAACTAAAGACAGGTCGAACACATCAAATCCGTGTGCACCTTTCACATCATAATCTTCCTATCTTGGGTGACCCTCTCTATAATAGTAAATCAAAAACAAATCGCCTTATGCTCCACGCCTTTCGACTTTCCTTTACCCATCCGCTTACATTAGAGAAATTAAGCTTCAATGCACTTTCAGATACTTTCGAAAGAGAATTAAAAAAGAATGGATGATTGTTGTGTCATCCATTTTTCTATATAAGAAAAGCAAGACCAAGAGGCCTTGCTTTTTATCGACTCAAGAATTATTTAGCGATTTTTGCGAAGTATTCAAGAGTACGAACAAGTTGTGCAGTGTATGACATTTCGTTGTCGTACCATGATACAACTTTAACCAATTGTTTACCGTCAACGTCAAGAACTTTAGTTTGAGTTGCGTCAAACAATGAACCGTAAGACATACCTAGGATATCTGAAGATACGATTGGATCTTCAGTGTATCCGTATGATTCGTTTGAAGCTGCTTTCATAGCTGCGTTCACTTCGTCAACAGTAACGTTCTTTTCAAGAACTGCTACCAACTCAGTTACAGAACCTGCTGGAACAGGAACACGTTGAGCAGCTCCGTCCAATTTACCGTTCAATTCTGGGATTACAAGACCGATAGCTTTTGCAGCACCAGTTGAGTTAGGAACGATGTTTACAGCACCAGCGCGAGCACGGCGAAGGTCACCACCACGGTGTGGTCCGTCAAGAATCATTTGGTCACCAGTGTAAGCGTGGATAGTAGTCATCAATCCTTCTACAACACCAAAGTTGTCTTGAAGAGCTTTAGCCATTGGAGCCAAGCAGTTTGTAGTACATGAAGCACCTGAGATAACTGTTTCAGTACCGTCAAGAACGTCGTGGTTAGTGTTGAATACAACTGTTTTAACGTCGTTTCCACCAGGAGCAGTGATAACAACTTTTTTAGCTCCACCAGCGTGCAAGTGTTTTTCAGCAGCTGCTTTCTTAGCAAAGAAACCAGTAGCTTCAAGAACGATTTCTACACCGTCGTTAGCCCAGTCGATTTGTTCTGGATCACGTTCAGCAGAAACTTTGATGAATTTACCGTTAACTTCAAATCCACCTTCTTTAACTTCAACAGTACCGTCGAAACGACCTTGAGTTGTGTCGTATTTCAACAAGTGTGCAAGCATAACTGGATCTGTAAGGTCGTTGATACGAGTAACTTCAACACCTTCTACGTTTTGGATACGACGGAAAGCAAGACGACCGATACGTCCGAAACCGTTAATACCAACTTTAACTACCATTAGTGATTTCCTCCTTATGAAAATCATGAAATTTTTATTGTGAAAAGAGTAACTTGAATCACTACAAATCACCTTTCAACAAACCTATTATATAACTATTTAAGTTTAATTGCAAGTACGGGCATTGTTTTTCTATGTTAGTTTCTTTTTAAGGCTATAAATCAAGAACTTCCTTACTATTCATATCGTAGCGATTCTACAGGATCCATTTTACTAATTTTACGCGCTGGGAAGTAGGCTGAGACATAACCAAGTAATAGAGCGAAAGCTAGAGTTCCTAAAACAGATAACAAATTTAATTCAAAAACCTTCGTGATGGATGGGTAAAAGTGATTTACAACCGCATTCGCCAAACTTCCCACCCCTTGTGCAACCAAAAAGGCCAGTAGCAAGGCGATTCCTACAATCCAGATAGCCTCGTAAATAAAAATTCCTTTGACATCACGATTTTGATAACCAACTGCCTTCATGACACCTATTTCCTTAGAACGTTGCATGATATTGATGTAAATGATAATACCAATCATGACCGCTGCTACCACAATAGCTTGTGAGGAAAGCACAATCAACAATCCCTGAATGACACGAATAAAGGTAATCACAATATCAAGAACCTTCTGTTGAGAAAGAACAGTATACTTCTTATTTTTCTGTAATTCTTCTGTTACCGTTTTTGTCTGTGATGGATCTTTGAGTTCCAAGATAAAATAAGATACAGCTTTTGTAAATCCAGCCTCTTTCAAAATCGTTTCCATTTGATGAGACGGCATGAAACTGTTGCTGTCCTCCATGTCATCTTCATCATTGATCACACGCACAATCTTTGTTTGAAATTGAGCAGTCTTGCTAGCTTCGGCAGCATTTTCTACAATACTTGCTGAGACTGATTTGCCAATAACATCACTAGCTGTCAGATTTTTTCCTGTCTGTTCATTCCAATTTTTTAGTAAGCTGATTGGAATCGTTAAGCCTTGTTCATTTGCATCAGTATAGAGGGAGCCAGCCAACACTTTGTCCGTCTCATTACTACTAACAGAGATACTTGTATCCTCATAGAGACTCACTACTTGAGCATAAGAAGGCATCGTTTGACTCAGATCCATTTTTTGCCCATCTATAGTCATATTTGACATGGTCATCCCAAAAGGACTCTCCAAATATTTAATAGCTTCTTTTCCAACTGTATCTGTGATATAGTTCTTATCATCTTGGTTCAAAAAGCCTCGTCCAACATTTTTTGTGTTTAAAGCAATCTGAACTTGAGAAGGGATTTGACCTCCATTCGTATTTTCATCAATCATCGAAATCAATGCATTTCCCAAGCCGAAAGAAATTAAGACTCCTACAAAACCGATTGAGGTTGCTAGCGCAATCAATAGGTTACGCCACTTTCTTTCCAGAAAGTTATTTAAAGAAAGTTTGAATTTATTTTTCAATGATAATCCTTTATTTTTTGACTTCTTCAACGACTTCACCATCCTTCATTTTGATAATCACATCTGCATATTCAGCAACCTCTGGATTATGGGTTACGATCAATACTGTTTTCCCTGTTTGGGCTAATTTTTTAAACACTTCCAATACCATTTCTTGGGATTGAGAATCCAGCGAACCCGTTGGCTCATCTGCTACAATCATATCTGGCTGATTTACCAGTGCACGCGCGATTGCTACACGTTGCTTTTGCCCACCAGAAAGTTGTTTAACATTTTTAGCTACAAAAGGCTCCATGCCTAAGTTACTTAATTGCTCCTTTGCAATCATTGTCATCTCCCTGTCAGATAAATCTTTGACATAGAGAGGTAGCTTGACATTGTCCAAGACAGACTGATGAGGAATGAGGTTAAAGTTTTGAAACACAAATCCAATCTTATCTTTACGAAATTGAGTTAGTTCAATCTCTGATAAGTCACGGAGGGATTCCCCTTTAAACTCTAAATCTCCTTCATATTGTCTATCTAAACCGCTGATGATATTGAGTAGACTGGTTTTGCCACAGCCTGATGGACCGTAAATCGCTGTAATTTTACCTTTTGCAATCTGCAGGTTTATATTTCTTAGAGCCTGCTCTTGATGTTTACCGTCCAAAGTGTAAAACTTTGAAATATTTCTAATGGATAAAATGGACATTCTTTCCCCCTTGTTTAAAACTGTTGTCGTCATACATCACACTTATAGAAAATCCTTCAAGCTACATCAGCACTGATTGCCACTATGAACCTACTGCTTAGAATTTTCTCTCTATTGCCTAGTTTGCTTCTGGATGTATATCAAGTAATACTCTTCGAAAATCTCTTCAAACCACGTCAACGTCGCCTTGCCGTACTCAAGTACAGCCTGCGGCTAGTTTCCTAGTTTGCTCTTTGATTTTCATTGAGTATAAAATTCATTGTAACAAAAAAGCGGCATTCCCTCAATGACAGAAATGTCACTCCTATAAAGCATTTAACAATACCTTTCTAAGTCTTCGCTCCATTCCTTATCTAAACTAACGATTAACTTCTCATTGCCAAACATCCTCGCCATCATTTTTGCTTCTTCATACTTTTGTTTTGCCGTATTATAATCAGTCTGAAGATAATATTTCCACTCCACCATCAAGACAATCGGTTGCTTTTGGAAATCTCGTGTTTTTTCAGAAATCCAATTAAGTTTTTCCACAGCTAACTTAAATAACTCTAAGTCATTCAATAATTCACAACTTCCCAGCCCTGCAAATAACACATCACGAACAAGAAATAAATCGTCCGTACCGCTATTTTCTACGTTATTACACACTTTTTGAAACATTAATTGAAGTTTCTGCTGTTCGCTAATAGATAACTGTCCTTTTTTTATATTTTCTAAATAACTACATAAAAAATACAATCGAATTTTCAAAAGATCTGAAAACGAAAATTCTCTTTGATTCCATAGTTCCTCAAAAGATTCATCTAAAAGCGCTATTCCATACTGTTCATTATCCGTCGCTCTCACTTCATCTATTGCTTGAAGACAATCCACTATCATCTTCTCATCACGTGGCAAATCATCATAAAAATTCTCAAAAATCTCATCGAAATATTCTTCCTTTTGTTCCTGCAACTCCTTGTCTCCATAGTCAGGATGATGTAAAAGAAAGTACTTTAATTCTTGGTAGCGTTTAGGCAATTCCTTATAATCTGGCATCAAGACATAGGACGGAATTTCTAATCGATCTGCAATATATTCTAGGGTTTTTATCGTCGGTCGAAATTCTCCTTTTTCGATCCTCACCAACTGACGGACTGATAATTCAGACTCATCCCCGCAAAATACTGGGCGACTAAGCCCTTTTTCCTCTCTTAAACCTCTTACTTTTTCACCAAAACTGTTCATTCCTTCGACTTTCTCCTATATTTTAAAAATATAATTTTTTATATTCTATCATAGTTTGGTGAAAACGACAAAAAAGAGACAGGAAATTCCTGCCTCTAGGCTGATAAACAATTATTTACGGCGTCCTGGTCTTTCTTTGTAGCCATAGTAAGAATCTTCGATGATTTCTTGCATGTGGTCAACCATTGGAAGACGTGGGTTAGCTGGTGAACATTGGTCTTCATAAGCAAGGAAGGCCAATTCACGAGAATGTTCTTTCCATTCTTTTTCATCAATTCCTTGTGCTTTGAAGTTCATTTGGATACCTACGCGCTCACCAAGTTCGTAGACAGCTTTTGCGTAAGATTCCACACCTTCTTCTGGAGTAGAAGCTGGAAGTCCAAGCATGCGTGCGATATCTTGGTATTTTTCATCTGCACGGTAGTAGTTGTACTTAGGCCATGTTGCTGTCTTGGCTGGACGTGTACCGTTGTAGCGGATGACGTATGGAAGCAAGATTGCATTTGTACGACCGTGGATTGTGTGGAATTGCGCACCAATCTTATGGGCCATTGAGTGAGAAATACCTAGGAAGGCATTGGCAAAGGCCATACCAGCGATTGTTGAAGCGTTATGCATTTTCTCACGTGAGTGGAAGTCTGCATTCTTAACTGAGCTTTCAAGGTTTTCGAATACAAGTTTGATGGCTTGAAGTGCAAGACCGTCAGTGTAGTCGCTAGCCATTTGTGATACATAAGCTTCAGTCGCGTGAGTCAATACGTCCATACCAGTATCAGCAGCAACAAATCCAGGAACTGTCAATACCAAGGCAGGGTCTACGATTGCCACAGTTGGTGTCAATGAGTAGTCAGCGATTGGGTATTTGCGGTTGTTTGCTTTATCAGAGATAACGGCAAATGGAGTTACTTCAGATCCTGTACCAGATGTTGTTGGGATTGCGATGAATTTAGTCTTCTTACCAAGCAATGGGAATTTGAAGGCACGTTTACGGATATCCATGAATTTTTGAACAAGATCACGGAAGTCCACTTCTGGTTGTTCATAGAAGAGCCACATTACTTTAGCAGCATCCATTGGAGATCCACCACCGAGAGCGATGATTGTATCTGGTTTGAAGGCACGCATAATCTCAGTACCACGGTTTACAGTTGTGATATCTGGATCTGGTTCTACATCAGCAAAGATTTGGTAAACAACCTTATTGCGACGAAGATCAAGTTGTTCGATGATACGATCAAGGAAACCAAGCTCTACCATGGCATGGTCAGTAACGATCATGACACGTTCAACGTCACGACATTTTTGAAGGTATTGAATTGAATCACGTTCAAAGTATGTTTTTGAAGGAAGTTTCATCCATTGCATGTTATTTCTCCGTCTTCCGACTTTTTTGATATTCAAGAGGTTAATGGCACTAACGTTATCCCCAACTGAGTTGCGTCCGTAAGAACCACATCCAAGTGTCAATGATGGCAAGAAGGCATTGTAAACGTCCCCGATACCACCGAAAGTAGAAGGTGAGTTACAGATAACACGAATAGCTTTAACAGCTTTACCAAATTCTTTAGTCAATTCTTCGTCAGCTGTGTGGATAGCTGCTGAGTGTCCAAGACCGTTAAATTCAACCATTTGACGAGCCTTAGTAATACCATCTTCACGGCTTTCAGATTTCAAAACTGCGATAACTGGTGATAATTTCTCGCGAGTCAATGGCTCATTTTCACCAACTTCTTTACATTCAGCAGCAAGAATGTTTGTTCCTTCTGGAACTGTAAATCCTGCTTGTTCTGCAATCCAAGTTGCTGGTTTACCAACGATGTCAGCATTCAATTTCGCACCAGCACAGTTTTTGCTGTTTGCTTTTACGCCGAAGCAGAATTCTTCAAGAAGAGCTTTTTCTTTTTTATTTACAAAGTAAGTGTGGTAAGATTTGAACTCTGCTACAAATTCATCGTAAATTTCTTTATCAATGATAACCGCTTGTTCAGATGCACAGACCATACCGTTATCAAATGATTTAGACATGACGATATCGTGTGCTGCTTGACGGATGTTAGCTGATTTTTCAACATAAGCTGGAACGTTTCCGGCACCAACCCCAAGAGCTGGTTTACCACATGAGTATGCAGCTTTAACCATGGCATTCCCACCAGTTGCAAGGATTGTTGCAACACCTTCGTGGTTCATAAGGGCACTTGTTGCTTCCATAGATGGTTGAGTAATCCATTGCACACAGTTTTCAGGAGCACCAGCTGCGATAGCTGCATCGCGGACGATACGAGCTGCGTGAGCTGATGATTCTTGAGCTGATGGATGGAAGGCAAAGACGATTGGGTTACGGGTCTTCAATGAAATCAATGATTTGAAGATTGCTGTTGATGTTGGGTTTGTTGTTGGAGTGATACCACAAACAACACCAACTGGTTCAGCGATAAGAGTCAAACCTGTTACATCGTCTTCTTCGATAATGCCAACTGTCTTAGTGTGGCGCATGTTGTTTACTACGTGTTCACAAGCAAACAAGTTCTTAGTTGCTTTATCTTCAAATACACCACGTCCTGTTTCTTCAAAGGCATGTAAAGCCAATTCTCCGTGGGCATCCAAAGCTGCTACTGATGCTTTGGCAACGATGTAGTCAACCTGCTCTTGATCCAACTTACGCATTTCTTCAAGAGCAACTAGAGCTTTTTGCACCAATCCATCGACATGCTTTTCAGCAGCGAGTTTCTTTTCCTCTGGTGTCACAGTTTTTTTATCAGCCATATTTTCCTCCATAGCTTTCAAGGATTTAATCCTTTGTTAATTTTTTCACAAGTTTATTATAACGTATTATTTCAACTTTGTAAACAGTTTCATAAACATTTCACAAAGAATTTTTAGCACCTTGTGAAATGTTTGTTATTTTCTTTTCTTAGCAAGCTTTTTCTTTAAAGTTTGTGAAATTTATTTCAAATATTTTTTATTTCACAAGCTTTCATGGAAGAGGGACTTGGAAAGAAAGGGATTTGCAGGTAAGCGCTTACTTAAACATTTTAACAATACCTCCTTTGATAAGGAGGCTTTATTTTTGTTGAAAAACGCCTTGTTTAAAAGTTCCTTCATAAACAACTTCTTGTTCTGTTGTTAGTTTTCCTTTTCCTTCAGCCTGACCATTTACAAAATCACCTTCGTAAGTCCAGCCTTCTTTGGATTGAAAGGTACCTTTTCCATTGAAGGCTCCATTGTTGAAGCCACCTGTATATTGGTCTCCATTTTGGAAGGTAATGGTACCTTGTCCATTCATTTTACCACGTACAAGACTGCCGTCGTAAACAATCGTTCCATTATCGAGTTTTAGAACACCTTTTCCGGGAATATTTAGAAAAAAGACGAGTACAGCACAGAAAACAATGGCAACTACTGCTAAAAGCTCTAAACGTGGACGAGTCAGATACACTCGATACTTTTCGTAAAAATTCTTAAGATTTTCCACCTTCACTCTCCTTTTCTAAACGTTCTAGCCAAACTTGACAGCCCTCTTGAACACGTCGATAGGTTTCCTCAAAATCTCCTGTATACCAAGGATCTGGTACACTTTCAGATGCAAATGAGTAAATCTTATCTTGACAGTCTGCTGGACACATCTGACGTAAGTCAGAAACATTTGAAGCGTCCATTCCGATAATATAATCAAAGTCTTCAAAATCTTCCGTACTAATCTGAAGCGATGTCTTGTGCTTGTCATAAGGAATCTCATACTGTTGAAAAATTCCCTGAGTGCCCTTATGAATCGGATTGCCATGTTCCCAAGAGGACGTCGCTCGACTTTGGATTTCGTAGTTATCTGTCATTGATTTCATAACAAACTCGGCCATAGGGCTGCGACAAATATTTCCCAGACAGACAAAGACTAGTTTTTTCATCCCATTTCCTTTCTTTTATAGAAAAACGGGAGTTAGTGATCCCGTCTTATTTTTCAATTGCGCCTTCTAATGAAGCTGTTTCTTTCAGCGGTAATACTGTCTTGATAGCAGCTAGTTCAAACGTCAAGTAAACTCCATCTACATCAAGAACAATTGTTCTCTTCTCAGTGTCTACTTCATCGACTGTTCCATAAAGTCCACCGATTGTAATCACTTCATAGCCTTTTTGTAGTTTATTCAAGCTTTCCATACGTTTTTGTGCTTGTTTCTTTTGAGAGCGTTGCGTAAAGAACATCAAGCCCATCATAAGGACTAGTATGATTAAAAATGTATAATTTGGATTCATTAGTTTCTCCTTTGTCTTTTACATAGGACTACTATATCAAATTTCAGCTACTTTTACAAGATTGTACCTTGCTTTTCTAGTAAGAAAAACCAGAGCTTGCGCCCTGATTTTTAGGATTATTTCAAGTTTTGAACGACTTTTACAAGATTTTCAACAGTAAAGCCATATTCTGCCAACACTTTTGGTGCTGGAGCAGAGGCTCCAAAGGTATCAATACCAAGAACTGCACCATCTAGTCCAACATATTTGTACCAGTTTTGACTTGCACCCATTTCAACTGCGACACGACGACGAACTGCATTTGGAAGAATTTCTTCCTTGTATGCTGCATCTTGTTTATCAAAGACATCTGTAGACGGCATGCTGACTACACGAACTTTTGCTCCTTGACTAGCCAATTCTTTAGCAGCTGAGACAGCTAGATTGACCTCTGAACCTGTCGCAATCAAGATGGTATCAAAATCTGCTGCATTTTCATAGACGACATAAGCACCTTTAGCAACCTTGTCGAAATCTGTTCCCTCTTCAACAGTCAAGTTTTGACGTGTCAAGACAAGGGCAGTTGGCGTTTTCTTACTTGTTACTGCAAGGTACCAAGCTGCTTGAGTTTCACGCGCATCTGCTGGACGGAAAACATTTAGATTTGGCATAGCACGAAGACCTGCTAAGTGCTCAACTGGTTCGTGCGTTGGGCCATCTTCCCCTACCGCAATAGAATCGTGGGTAAAGACATAAGTCACAGGAAGACCTTGCAAGGCTGACAAGCGGACAGCTGCCTTCACATAGTCAGAGAAGACGAAGAAAGTTCCACCGTATACACGAAGTCCACCGTGAAGGGCCATCCCGTTCAAGATAGTTCCCATGGCAAATTCACGAACACCAAACTGAATGTTGCGGTTCAAGCGATTGGCATCGTCTTGAAGTCCGTCAGTCTTGATATAAGTCATGTTTGAGTGAGCAAGGTCAGCTGATCCACCCAGGAAGGTTGGCAACTTAGCCGCTACAACGTTTAAGGCATCCTGACTCGAGTTACGAGTTGCTTGAGAGAAGCCATTTTCTAATGCTGGGAAGTCTGCTGGAGTCACTTCAACTGGATCACGTCCGTCGATGATGGCTTCTACTTCTGCAGCCAATTCTGGGTGAGCTTCTTTATAATCAGCAACTAGCTTTGTCCAAGTTTGATAAGCTGATGCACCACGATCTGCAACATGTTCTTTGAAATCAGCATATACTTGTTCTGGGATTTCAAATGGTTCGTAGTCCCAACCAAGGGCTTGACGAGTTGCTGCAGTTTCATCTGCTCCAAGAGGAGCACCGTGTACAGCATTAGTTCCTTGTTTGTTTGGAGAACCGTATCCAATCACAGTCTTCACTTCAATCAAAGATGGTTTGCCTGAAGCTTTAGCTGTTTCGATAGCAGCTTGGATTGCTTCCAAGTCTGTTCCATCTTCAACCAAGGCAGTATGCCAACCGTAGGCATTGTAACGGTCACGAACACTTTCTGTAAAGGAATCTTTTGTCTCACCATCCAAGTTGATGTCATTTGAATCATAAAGAACAACCAACTTGTCTAGTTTTTGCAAGCCTGCGTATGAAGCCGCCTCACTTGAAACACCTTCCATCAAATCTCCGTCTCCACAAATAACGTAAGTGTAGTGGTCAAAGATATTGTAGCCTTCGCGGTTATATTTAGCTGCCAAGAAACGTTCTGCTTGGGCAAAACCAGTAGCAGTTGAAATCCCTTGACCTAGAGGTCCAGTAGTAGCATCAATTCCTGCTGTATGGCCAAATTCTGGGTGACCTGGTGTTTTTGAACCCCATTGACGGAAACTCTTGATTTCATCCATGCTGACATCTTCAAAACCAGAAAGGTGAAGAAGGGCATAAAGAAGCATTGAACCATGACCGGCTGAAAGAATGAAACGGTCGCGGTTAATCCAGTTTGGTTGAGCTGGATTGATACGAAGTTGTTTTGTAAAGAGGCTGTAAGCCATCGGAGCCGCTCCCATAACCACACCTGGGTGACCTGAGTTGGCTTTGTTGATAGCGTCAATACCTAGGAAACGAATTGCATTAACAGATAGATTTGACATAGAATTTCCTTTCTATTTGAGGTGATTATTTGTATCACACATTCTATTTTACTATTATATGAAAAAATACATAGAATAGCAATTAAACAATTCGACGCTAGATAAGTCTCGTGACTTCTACCCTCTGGTCGCCTGATAGTAGGGAAGTAAACGTTCATAAGCTTCATCTAATTTTTCTAAAATCACTTCTAGTGATTGATTTTCAATAAAAGAAACATCTGCCTTCACTAAAACTTTTCGGATTTCTTGACTGCCCATCTTCTTGACTAAGGCCTGGCGATTTTCTTCGTTCGCCTCCCATCTTTGACTTTGACCATCTGAGTAGGCTAGATAATAAATTCCTTTAACGGTTGGAATGTCTAAAACTTTGGCTTGCTTGTCTAAGGTCTGTTCGTCTTTCTTGCGCTCGATAAAACTAACTTCTAGTGAGACACCAAAATAAGAGGGTACTCCATACAAACGAAGAGCCATCATAGGTTCTGTCACTTTCCCCTCACGCTGTATATAAGCCCAGAAGTGTGGTCGCAAGCGCTGCGCTTGGTTCATCCACTGGCTAGTCTGTTGGAGTTGCCATTCTGGATGATTTGCCTGAAAGACTTTAGCCAGTTCTGTAAAAGCCTTTCGAGCCTCTTGGCCTTTGTGGCGCAATTCCAGCATTTTCTCTCGCTCTGCTCCTGCTTTGTCAGGATTACGGTACTGCAAACCAGCAAAGTCTAAATAATCTCTTATCTTATTCAACATTAGTTTAATCTCCTCTAGCTAGCAAAAAATCAGGTCAAGCCTGATTTTGTTTATTCTGTATCTACAACGACATAGCGATTGGGCTCATCACCCTCAGAATAACTAGTCACGCCATCCATACGTGAAATAATACGGTGGATAATCTTGCGTTCACTATTCGACATGGGATCTGTTTGATGACTACGTCCTTCGTCTAAAACACGAGTCGCCAATTTTTGCGCATAGGTCTGCAAAACTTCTGCACGGTGTTCAACATAATCATTGACATTGATTGTAACGTAGAAGGTTCTGGAATAGCGGTTGTAAAGATAATTTTGAGCCAACAGTTGCAAGGCCTTCAAGACTTTACCATGGTAGCCGATAATACGACCTGGTTCGTTAGTATCAATTTGCAAATTGATGCTACGACGGTTATAATCATTTGAAAGTGTGGCTTCAACATCCATGTCATCCACAATCGCTTGAACATAGGCAGTCACATCCGTAGCCACCTGAGCAATATCAAAGCTCGGTTCAACTTTCAATCCCATCTCTGTCAAGTCTTGATTTTCAGTTTGGTCTTGCTCAGTTTCAAGGTCATCAGCGCCCGCTTCTTCCCTCATCGCTTCCTCGATTTGAAGTTCATTTAAAATCTCAATGTGGCCAGTTTCTTCTAAGATAGTGCTGGCATGTCTTTCATGTTTTAAGATTTCAGCCTTGACTTCATCAGAAATACCTTGACCTTCCTCTTCAATCTTTTTAATTGCTTCTACAACATGACCCAAATCAACAGTTGCTTCACTGACTGTTTTAACAGGCTCATTCAAATCATTGATTTGTTTTGGAACTCCCTTTACAGCTTGTTGATTTGCTTTGACAACAGTCGTTTCACTAATCGCTTCAATATCTACTTGGGCTGGTTTTTTACCAAATAAACCAAGAAATCCTTTTTTCTCACGAGAAATGACTTTAATATGTGCCTTCTTCCTTGGAATATCTAATTCCTTCAATCCTTTTTGGATTGCTTCTTCAACAGTTGAACCTGTAAATACTACCATTACCAGATTCCTCCTTATTATTTCGTTTTCTGAGCCTTTTTCTTGGCTTTTCTTTTTCTATTTTCCAAATCTTTCTGTGCCTGTACTAGAGCCTCGCGCTCTGCGATAATCTTGAATGGATTGTTCAAGAAATAGGTTTGCAAGACTTGGTAAGCATTGGACACTGCCCAGTAGAGAGCGACTCCGCTCGGAGCATAGACTCCAAAAACAAAGATCAAGACTGGAATCCCATACATCATCGCAGTTGTAGCTCCGTTACGCTCAGACAAGGCTTTATTGGACAACCAAGTACTTAAAAAGGTGAATACTGCTGCTAAAATCGGGAGAACAAGGGTTGTATCTACACCACCAAGGTTAATCCATAAGAAATGACCTGTCTTTAAAAAGTCAACCCTTGATAGAGCTTGGAACAAGGCCAAAATAACTGGCATCTGAATCAAAATCGGCCAAAGAGAGTCTGACTGTCTGACACCCATTTCTTTAAAGACTTTACGCATTTCCTGCTCTAGTTTGGTTCTGCTTCCCATATCTCGACCTGGATATTGTTCTCGAAGCGCCTTAATGCGTGGTTGAGCTTCCTGCATTTTCCTAGAAGCCACCATTTGCACTTGGAAGACTGGCAAGAGCACTGTACGAATCAAGACCGTAAAGAGAATAATCCCCACTCCGATACTGATATCAAACGATAAAAAGCGAATGATTTCCGCAAAGAAGTAAACAAATTTACTCCAAAAATCAGCCGAATCGGCTGTAATATCACTAGTTGCCCCATTAGTCGCACAGGCTGTCATGATCAATAGAGACAGACCTAGCAAACTAGTCAACTGTAGTTTCTTTTTCACTCCCATTTCCTTCCTGGTAAATCTTTGATAATTTTAATACGTGGAGTAGATTTTTCTCCATCTCTGCGTATTCCAAGGTTTCGACCCCTTTCCGAGCAATGACAACAAAGTCGACATTTTCTACCAGACCCCCTTTTGCATTCTGGATAATATGTCGGATCCGTCGCTTGATTTGATTTCTAGTGACGGCATTCCCCAGTTTTTTGCTAACTGATAGACCTACTCGAAAATGGTTTTTCTGGTTCTCTAATTGGTAGACAACAAATTTACGATTAGCAAAACTTGTCCCCTCCTTGAAAATCGCCTTAAAATCTTTCTCTCTTTTTACACGAAAGTTTTTCTTCAAAACTCAACTCCATCTATTAAATTACTACTATTATACCATATTTTTCAAAAAAGCCAATCATAGCAAGGTTTTGGACAATTTCATCAGAAAAAGGAGCCGGAAAATCTCTTTCCCAACTCCTTGTATTGAATATTTTTCTAGTTTTACTTATTTTTTCAAGCGTTCAACATCACGGGCAATGACTAATTCTTCATCTGTTGGAATAACCAATACACGGATCTTCGCTGCATCTGTTGAGATGTCTCCTGTCACACCAAAGACATTCTTTTCTGGATCAACGTCACAGCCAAACCAAGAGATACCTGAAATAACATCTTCACGTACATCGGTTGCATTTTCACCAACACCTGCAGTAAAGATAATAGCATCTGCTCCATTTAGGACTGCAAGGTATTGACCGATATGTTTTTGGATACGATCAATATAGATTTCATAGGCCAAGCTAGCATCATGATCTCCTGCTTCTTTCGCAGCAATCACATCACGCATATCACTAGATTTACCTGAGACACCCATAAGCCCTGATTCACGATTAAGGACGCGACTAATGTCTTCAGGCGTGTTAAAGTCCTCTGTATATTGCATTAAGTAAGGAATGATAGCTGGGTCAATATCTCCTGTACGAGTACCCATCATCACACCACCAAGTGGAGTGAAGCCCATTGAAGTATCCACAGATTGGCCACCCTTAACAGCTGTAATAGAAGCACCATTACCGATGTGGCAAGTAATCAATTTCAAGTCCTCTAATGGACGGCCCAAGAGTTTTGCTGCTTCTCCTGCTACAAACTGGTGACTTGTCCCGTGGGCACCGTATTTACGAACCTTGTTTTCTGTGTAATATTTTGTTGGTAGAGGGTAGCGATAAGCTTTCTCTGGCATAGTTGTGTGGAATGATGTATCAAAGACAACTACACTCGTAATGTCTGGCAACAATTCCTTGAAGGCACGAACACCTGCCGCATTGGCGGGATTGTGGAGAGGAGCCAGCAAGCTCAACTCTTCAACTTTTTCTAAAACATCTCCTTCAACAACTGTTGATTCTTTGAAGTATTCTCCACCAGCAACAACACGGTGACCAACACCTGTAATCTCGTCATAAGCCTTGATAATGTCGAAACGAATCAAGTCATCCAATAAAATTTTAACAGCTTGTGTGTGATTTTCAATATCTAAAATTTGTTGTTCAGAACGGCCGTCAAATTTTACAGTTGAAATTGAATCTTTCAAACCGATACGTTCAATCAAACCTTTCGCCAATACTTTTTCTTCTGGCATTAAGTATAATTGCCATTTCAAACTTGAACTTCCTGCATTGATTGCAATTGTTTTTGTCATAACATGATACCCCTTTTTAAGCGTTTTCATCTATTATAACAAAATCTATTTTATATTTCAGTACCTTGAGTCCATTTTTGAAAATTTTCTTTAAATTTCATTAAAACACTTGCATCTTGCAAGCTAGCAAGTGGATAAACAAAAGGCTCCACTGCTATTTCATTTTTCTTCTGTAAGATAAAAATAGTCTTAGATTGTTTAGAACTGGCAAAGAGATTTTCAGGTAAACTAATCATAGCAACCAGACTTGCTTCTTCTTTCAACCAGCCTTTCAACAAGTCACTTTGAGGACTGGTCAACAAATCACTCGGAGCGAGAAAAATAGCATATCCATCTGACTTGAGGTACTTAAGCCCTTGTTCCATGAGCAAGTGATGGGCGTAAGTATGTTCTTGACTAGAAGCAACTTGATGGCGCGACGCAACGGCATTATCAGGATAATAGCCGACAGGCAAGTCGCTGATGACCACATCGCTTTCTTTGAGCATTTGTGGACGAACGGCATCTCCTTGGACAAAGCCAGCCTGCAAACCAATTACATCTGCCATACTAGCCGCCAAATCAATCAGCAAATCATCCACTTCCATTCCCAAGTAATCCACCTTTTTATCAAGCGAGGTCAAGAAAGTAGCACCCAAAATTCCCATGCCAGAACCCATTTCGAGGATAGTAATTTCCTCCTCTTTAAACAACTCTTCCACAATAAACACCAAAAGTAAAGCAATGGCATCTGGCGTAAACTGGTGATTGGCCTGCAAAGGTTCTGTTTGCCCAGCCTTCATCAATAGAAACTGGTAGGTCTTGAGCCATTCTTCTTTGCGAAGCGCTAAACGCTTAAGAGATTGATTGTTGTCTTTGACCTGTTCTAGCTCAGTCTCACCATCCAAATAGATACTGTTTTGCTCCACTAGGGCGTCATAAAAGTTGGTCGCCAAATCACTTTGAATGACTTGGACATTCTCTAGTAAATAGGTATAAGCTTGTTCAATTTTTTCAAAATCCATATTCCTATCTTATCAAATTTCCCTTCTTTTTTCCATCCTTATAGAAAAATCACTCCCTGACTAGGTGAGTGATTTTTGGGCTACTGTTAAAAAGAGCTCTGAGTAATTTCCTTGAAATAGGTCTTCAGCACTGTAAAGAATCTGACTATCAATGCTCAAAAAACCAAACTGGGCTAGCTTGTTTTCCAGTTCAACCAATTCAAATCCATGATGGTTAGCTTCTGTCTTGGTAAAATCAGCAAGTAGGAGTTGTCCATCTTCCTTCAAATGTTGATGAAACAGTGAGAGAGTCGCATCCAAATCAGGCATATGGTGAAGAACCCGACTAACAACAATGCAATCAAACTCTTGCTCCAAGGGTTTTTCCAGTAAATCTTGCTCCAAAAATTGGATATTCTTGATGTCTTGCTGCTCCGCTTTCAAACGAGCTTGCTCCAGCATTTTCTCCGAAATATCCACCAATGTTACAGACTTGGCCTGCTTGGCTAGGGGCAAGGTTAACAGACCCGTCCCTCCACCGAAATCCAAAATTTCTTTGTCTGATAGAAGATCAATCTGTTTCTCGACTGCTTGACATACCAAATTTGCAAGAAAGATATTTTTAGGGGAATCAAAAGTTTCTGCTTTGTGGTTAAAATCATGTTTCATGCTTTTAGTTTAACACAAAGTAGCTTAATTGGCTAGGAATTCTCTTTCTTTTCAGATTTCTCTTCTGATTTTTTCTTCTCCGCTTTTTCGCTTGAATCGGTCGCTACCTCTTCCTTTTTCTCTGTTTTCTCTTCTTTGATTTTGACTGAAGGAAACAGAAATTCATATTGGCTCTTAGGCGTATGAACCCTTGTCACCAAGTTTGTTTTCTTATTTTGATAACTCACCTGACCTAGATTAAAGACCTGTTCTCCACTTTCTTGCTCAACCTTATCTTTGGTTCGCTTGGCCATAGCAAAAGCAATCAGCTTTTCTTTATTCAAAGCATAGTCTTGATAGTGGGCGACTTGTCTGTTCAAGTAAAATTGTAACAAAAGACTAAAGATGGCTGCCATAGTGACTGCATAGAGGAGAACACCTGCCTTAACTTTTTGCTTTTTCCACACGATAGATGAACTCCCTTTCTAAGCCTTTTTGGAATTGAAAACGAAAGCGAACCAGTTGATTCTCCTCTGTAATCTGCGCAGATTTGAGTCCATAAACCATAGGCTGATAACCCCGTCCACTGGCATCTGTTTTACGAAAATCATCCGATTTTGACTTACCTATCGCAATTTCCTTGCCATCCTGCTTCATATAGATGCGATTGCCCTCCACTTTTTCAAACTGCGAACGGTCTAACTCTGCCTCCAGCTGATCCACAAACAAGAGCCACTCCTTTTGCTCGCTTTGTTGCTGGTATCGAACTTCTGAAATAAGGAGCTGACTCATGGCTTGAAAGAGAAGTAAGCTTCCACTGATGACAATGAGGGCAATCAGGGATTCTAACAAGGTAAAAGCCTTGACCTTATGGCTCTTTGATTGCCAACAACTGTTCTGAACCATAGTAGACCTCCAATCCCTTTTCACTAGAAAACACCTGAATCTCAACTCCGTTTATGTTTACCTGATTTTGACCTGTCTGCAGAGCCATCTTAGCCACCCTCAAGACTTCTTCCTTTTGCAAGATTTTTGCTTCTTCTTGTCTATTTTTCTGAATTTGTCCTAAAAGGAGGGTCGCAATGCTGGCAAAGATAGCTAGAGCAACTACTGCTTCCAGTAAAATCACTGCCCTAATTTTTTGTTTCCTTAATGCGTTTAATTTTTCCATTTCCTAGATATAATTGATAACGAATCGCTCCTTTGCTGGTCTGAAATTCAACCTTAGCCAGGGACGAATTGCCCCCAGCTCGGTCAAATGTGATACTTTGTCCTGATGGTGCCTGAATTCCTTTAGGAACTGTCAACTTTTGACCGCCATTGCTAATGGTCTGCCCATCTAAGTTCAGACTAGTCTTTTGCTGACTGGCTACACTGCGTTTTTGGGTTTCCCTATAGAGTTCTTCAAACTCCATAAAGAAAATCTGCTCCTCTACCGCCGCAAAAGTGGACTGGACAGAGCCGGATAAGCCCAAGGCTACGATACTCACAAGACCCAAAACCAAGAGGCTTTCCAGCATGGTAAAGGCCTTAATCCGCGACCGTTTGAGTCTTATTTTGTTTTGCATGATATTCTTTATAAGCTTTAGCTTGCTCTTCTGTGATGCGATCATCTGCTTGTAATTTGCTTAGAGTAGCCTCTTCATTTTTATTCAAACTATAAAGTTCTGCCTGGCTTTCCACCACCTTAACAACAGCAGCTTTTCCTTTGTCATTGACCGCTTCTTTTTGCTTGGTCAAATTAGGTACAAAGAGCAAGAGAAGCACGCTGATGATTAAAAGGACCACTAACATCTCTACCAGAGTGAAAGCTTTAACCTTAGCTTTTTTCAAGAATGTCATCATTTTTTTCATATTAAAAATTTACCTCCATATTTTGATACATGGGCATGAGCATTGCCGCATAAAGTAAAACGATAATCAGAGCCACAAAGATAAAAACCAGTGGCTGTACTAAGTTCATGGTGCGGTTGACTCGGGTAAAAAAGGCTTCCCAAGTTTTTTCAGCATAGATTTCCAACTCACTACCCAGCTTGGACTTGACTTCCCCATACTCGATAATGAGGCTCAACTCCTTCTTAAAAAAAGTATAGGTTGCTATGGTTTGAGAAAATTCGCGGCCACTTTGTAGGGATTGAGCTAGGTCTTGACCGATTTCTTTAAAGAGCTGTGAACCTTGTTCCTGCATGATCTGAAAAATCTGCGTCAGCTCCATTCCCTGCGAAATCATATTCCCCCACTCACGCGCATAATAGGCTGTCAAATAGGTCTGCACAAAGATTCCAAGAAAGGGAAGGCGTGCTAAGATAGAAAAGACGCGCATCTTAGAACTTCTTTTATAAAAAGTTAGTGCTAAAAGGGCAAGTATGGAAACAAACCCTACCATGCCTAGAAAGATTTGTGGCAGATTGCCAATGATTTGGGTGGCAATATTGCTACTATCCAGTTGTGGTAGTAGGTAGTTCCGTAGCCCCAGCATGATTAAGAGAAGAAAACCTAGCAAAATCAAAGGATAAGTCGCTACTTCAATTAGTTTTTTCTTAACCTTGGCCAGATTGTCCAGATACTCTTCTATCTTTCCCAAACTCAGGTGGAGATTTCCATGGACTTCCGCTAGGGATAACTGAGTGACAATGGCACTTGAAAAACCCAAACTTTCCATCATTTCTGAGAATGATTTTCCCTGAGACAAACCCGTGAGCATCTGGGTCACACACTGCTTATCCAACAAGGCACTCCTATCTAAAAAGGAGATAGTCTCCACCAGATGAAAACCGCTGGAAAAGAGATTGTTAAACAGGGTGATGATATTTTTTTGCTTAGCTGTAGCTAATTTTTTCCGTTTCAGCCTGAAGACTTGTGATATGTCCATCTTTAAAAAGCTGGTCAATCTGTTCATTCCAGCTAGTTGGCTGGTGTTCTTGATAGCCTTTGTTTGCAAAGTCAACGATTCCTCCTCCCCCGATTAATCTCTGGTAGCAGACTCCTTGCAGAACGACTGCTAATTCTTCCTCACTCACACCCAACTCCAGCAAGCGCTCATAAACACCTCGAATACTCTTGGCGTGAATGGTTGAAAAGACTGTCGCCCCTGTCAAACTGGCTCTGACCACTGCACGCGCCGTCTCGCTGTCCCGAATTTCTCCGATAATCAAGAGATCTGGTCGATGTCGCAAGGAAAGCTTAATCAGATTTTCATAGGTCAGTCCGATTGCTTCATTTAGCTGTAACTGGAGCATGTCGTCCTGCTTGATTTCGACTGGATCTTCAATAGACATAACCTGTTGCCCCTTAAAAATGGACTTAGCTAATTCATGCATCAAGGTTGTCTTGCCACTACCGACCGGACCAGCAAAAAGATAAAGTCCCCGTTGCCTGTACTGCTTGCCCAATTCATCCATATCCTGAAACCAAAAATGCAAATCCTGCTCCTCATCATGCAATAAACGAATAACTAAACTCTCATGCCCTCGATAATCGCCTACAGTAGATAGACGTAGAGACGCCATCTTCTGGTCATAGGCATAATCACAGGAACCAAGCTGACTACGTCTTTTTTCTCCAACATTCATACCCGCCACAAACTTAAAGTGACTGATAACGGTCGCAAACTTTTCAAAATCATAACAACCAATTCTACAGCGCTCGTCTCCTATCCTCATATGAAGCTCATAGGCGTCTAACTTAGGGACAAAATAAATATCCTGCGCCCCTTTTTTCCGGGCCGAACGAATGATTTCTTGTGCAATTTCTTGAACCATACTTACCTCCTCACCTATACTATTCGCAAAGATTTGGGAAAATAAAAAAAGCAACTCCAAAAAAGTTACTTTTTCTCTATTTTAATTTCATACGGCAAGAACGGTGCCTTTCCTTACCTGTTTGTTTTTCATAGCCTGGGCGTAGTTTTTCATCTGGAATAACCTGCTCATCCTGTAAAAGAGCTAAAGAATGGTATTGTTGTAAATACTCATCACATTCATCGCACCAGCGTTGGTCTTCCGGGTCCCAAAAAATGGTCATCAAATCGCTTCTACTTTTATAAAGAGGGGATTCTTGTTCCAATCTAAACCAGCAAGTTTTGTAGTATTTGAGAGCATCATAATACTGATCAAATTTCTTACTTGCTACAATATCTTCTTCCCAACCTTCTAAGAACCACCACGGTTCAAAATCTCCGTACATTTCTATAACACGATACATATTCATTCATTCCTTTGTACCGTATATTATAACTAATTCCGCTAGACAAGGAAAGAAATATGCTCATTTCTTAATTTCTCGATAAAAAATCCAGCCATCTGATGGATGACTGAATTTCTATTTGCTTATGTTCCAAAATCTTGTTACTACCTAGGCTTCAGAAATATCGTTTTCGATAATGACCTTAATGGCATGGTGGTCTGCTGCCTTACTGAAGACTTCATAGGCTTTTTCAATTTCACTGAGTTTGAAATAGTGAGTTACCAATTTTTCTGGTTCAATCTTATGACTTTCAAGTGCTTTCAACAATTGTGGAGTTGTATTTGTAGATACCAAACCAGTTGTTACATTGATGTTACGAATCCAAAGTTTATCTAAATCGAATTCAACTGGTTTACCGTGTACACCACAGTTAGCAACTGTT
Organism: Streptococcus sp. 68; assembly: GCF_013277415.1. Classification (GTDB taxonomy): domain Bacteria; phylum Bacillota; class Bacilli; order Lactobacillales; family Streptococcaceae; genus Streptococcus. The sequence continues at coordinate 26,108 of NZ_VMMX01000012.1, forward strand.
CCATCTACACCGATAATCTTTTGACAGAAATCAAATGTTGCAGGAATACCAACAGCTTCGATAGCGACATCCACACCACGACCATCTGTCAAATCATAAATTTCTTTAATGGCTTTTTCAGGGTCTGAAGAATTAACCTTATGAGTCGCACCGAATGATACAGCAGTTTCCAAGCGGTTATCGTCTAGGTCTACCATAATCAATTTAGCTGGTGAGTAGAATTGAGCTGTCAAAAGAGCAGCCAATCCAACTGGTCCTGAACCAATAATAGCTACGCTGCAACCAGGTTCTACTTTCCCTTTCAAGACACCAATTTCATATCCAGTAGGCAGAATGTCTGATAGCATAACCAAGGCTTCATCTGACAAGTCTTCTGGAGTATGGTAAAGAGTGTTATCTGCATGAGGGACACGTAAATATTCAGCCTGCATACCATCAATCAAGTGACCGAAAATCCAGCCCCCTTCGTCTTCACAGTGGGCATAAATTCCTTTTTTACAGTAGTAGCATTTACCACAGGCACAGACACAAGAAATCAAGACCTTATCGCCTTTTTTGAAGTTAGAAACTCCTTCCCCAACTTCTTCAACAATCCCAATCCCTTCGTGACCAAGAATGGTACCACTTTGGCAAGCAGGAACGTCCCCTTTGATAATATGGAGGTCTGTTCCACAAATAGTGGTTTTTACGATACGCACAATAGCGTCTGTTGGCTTGCGAAGCACTGGTTTGTCAACGTCAACAAAAGAAGCAAGTCCTGGTTTAACATAAGTATAGGCTTTCATAAAGCACTCCTCCGTTTTTTTATTTGTACTATTTATAATATAATTGTAAACCTTTTCATTTGCTTGTTCAAGATTTTTTGTGATTTTTTTAACTTTTTTATTTACTGGTAAAGCAATATAGATAAAAAAGCAGAAGCTAATCTCTAACTTCTGCCTTCTCTCTTATGCTTGATAACGTTTCACTCCATCTAGGTAGGTTGCTACCAATCCCAAATCTTTATCTAATACGATAAAGTCCGCATCATAACCTTCACGGATTTGTCCACAAACATCATCAATGTGAACAGATTTTGCTGGGTTAAGGCTAGCCATCATGACCGCCTCGTGTGGATTCGCAATTCCCCATTCAACAACATTTTTCAAACCGTCTTTAAGTTTGAGAATAGAACCTGCCAAATTACCTGTCGATTTGAGGCGTGCAGTTCCATTGGCAACGACAACTGGGAATTCTCCCAACATATAGTCACCGTCTTCAAGCCCACCAGCTGTCATACAGTCCGTAATAAGAGCGATGTTTTCTGTTCCTTTTTGTTTGATAAGAATTTCGCAGGCCTTTGGATCTACGTGGTGACCGTCACAGATCAACTCTGCATAGGTATGTGGCAATTGATACATGGCACCAACCATACCCAGTTCACGGTGCGTCAACCCACGCATCCCATTGTAGGCATGTACCCAAACACTAGCCCCAGCATCTACTGCCTTTTTAGCCTCATCAAAAGTTGCATTTGAATGCCCAAGAGCAACCGTCACACCTTCGTCCGTAACTGTACGTACAAAGTCTTCTACACCTTCACGCTCTGGCGCAAGAGCAATTTTGTTTAGCAAACCATTTGCTGCTTTTTGCCAAGCACGAAACTCATCCATGCGAGGATCTTTCATGTAAGCAGGATTTTGAGCCCCCTTGTATTTCTCTGTGAAATAAGGCCCTTCAAAATAAATTCCACGAATTTTCGCACCACTTGCTTCTTGGTAACGAGCACCGATATTTTCAGTTACCGCCAGCAATTGCTCATAAGTCGATGTCAAAGTGGTTGGCAAGAAGCTCGTTACCCCCATGCTGAGTAGTCCTTCACTCATAGTATGAAGCGTTCCTTCGATGTTATTATCCATAACATCCACACCACCAAATCCATGAATGTGGGTATCCACAAGTCCTGGGGCAATGCTATAACCTGTATAGTCAATCACCTCAGCCCCTTCAGGAATCTGCTCGACATGTTTTCCAAACTTGCCATCCACAAGTTCCAAATAACCACCACGACGAACTCCGTGTGGGTAGAAAAATTGATCCGCTTTAATATAGTTAGGCATAATATTAACCTCCTTAAAAGATTTATTCTACAATTTATTATGTCAATTACATTATAAACCTTTCTTTTTTATTTGTAAATGGTATAGACCTATTTTTTGGAGATATTTTAAAAGAGCTGGATTTCTCCAACTCTTCTCTTTTTAATACAAGTTATTTTGATTTAACGGGCTTGTCTTGAGCTGTTTTCAAGGCTGTGGCAATGGTATCTGCATACAATTGTGCTCCTGCTTCAATAGTGCTAGTGTCACTTCCGAAATGGACTTGGTCTGTTCCTGCCCAAATTTCTGGATGCTCTTTCGCAACTTGATTCCAATCTGCTATCGTGATGTAAGGTGTCTTCTCTGCCAATTCTCTCATATAGGCAGCAGCCTTCTCAACGATGGCATAGGTCTCTTTTGTCTTATCTCCCTCATAAGGAGTCACCAAAACCATATGATGGCCCTTAGGAAGATTTTTCACGATACTATCCCAATCTTCCTTGTAATTTTCAGGATTATTCACACCAGTTGCAATAACTACCATCTTTGGTAGAAATTTATTCTGGCTATTGTTTAGCATGATTTCATTGGCATTCTTGGTTGTTCTGCTGACCTGAGCATTTATCTGTGCTCCAGGAAGGGCTGTCTGCAAAGCTGTATTTGCCCTTAAAGCAACCGAGTCACCAATTAACATAGTGCCATCAGCAATTCCCAAACTATCAGCTTCTGCTCGTTCTGCCATCACCTTGGTCTGGCTAATATTTGTTGCAGCTTGCTTCAAACCATTGACAGTTAAGTCTGTCTCAAACGCTCCCACTTGTGGTGCCAACAGAGTTACTAAGAAGACAATGAAGGCCAAGATTCCTGTACTTGTTGCAAGAATTGCGTGAATATAAGGCAGGGGACGAAGAGTTTGTATAATAGGTGTGTTCTTTCCTGCAATCCAAGGTTCCAATACATAGAATGATAGGCTAGCAAAGCCATAAGAAAAAATCAAAGTCAGCAACACAGCAAAAGGATTTGAGGTCAACTGTGAGAAAATAATATAGAAAGGCCAATGGAAAAGATAAACCGCATAGCTAGTATCTGCTAAAAAACTAATAATCTTTGGTTCCTGTACGTTAGGAGTCTTTTCATGTAAGACACGCGCCGCCAGAATCATAGTAAGGGCTGCAAGACTGGCAAGCAGGAAGCCAATAAGATAGGCAAAGAGATAGGTAAATTTGACTAAAAAAGTCAAAATGAGTAAGAAGCCAAAAGCTCCTGCAAAAATCAACAGGGTCTTGCGTAAATCCCAGATTTTATCCAACTGCTTGACGAGGGAAGTCGTCTGACGAACGCCTACAATCGTTGCTAGGATACTTCCCAAAAAGAATGGATAGACATGAGTTAAACTGGAGAAGTAAACAGAGGAATAAGAGGTTACTAGAAAACTACCAATAAACATGGAGAAGAAACTAATCAAGAAGGCAGCAGCAGATAAAAGAAAGACCATTCCTCTCAACTGACCATTTGATCTGGACTGTTTAGATAAGAACCAAACTGCCAATCCCCAGAGTATATAGTAGTGAACCTCAACAGCCAAGCTCCAATTATGAACAAACAAATGTGGAATGAACTGAGATTCATAACTCCCACCTGTTAGAAGTTCATAGAAGTTGGTCATAAAGCCTAAGACACCTGCAATCTGACCACCAATTCCAGCCACATAATCTTGCCGAACTAGAAAAGTAAAGGGCATGGTTACCAAGACCATCAAAACCACAGGTGGCACAATCCGATAAAAACGTCTCCTAAAAAATCCTATCAAGTCAATCTCGTGATTTTTAGAAAATTCTTCGATAAGTAGAGCCGTAATCAGAAAGCCTGAAAATGTGAAAAAGACATCCACCCCGAAAAATCCTCCAGGAAAGATGGTCTGAAAGAAGTGATATAAGAGTACCAGTAGTAAACCAGTAATCCTAATCAAGGAAAACCATTTAATGCGCATACGAGTTTATTCTCCCTTTCATTATACACTTTATTCTATCAAAAAAAGAAGAAAAATCCTAAGAGAAAACTTAGGATTTTTAGCTTATATCAATTCCATTTTAGAAATTACGTCCTGATTTATTATAGCCATATTTTTCCACAAAATACTCACGGAATTCCAAGAGATTGTCATCCATGATGGCTTGTCGCACTTGCTTCATCAGGTTAAGCAAGAAGTAAAGATTATGATAGCTTGTCAAGCGGATACCAAAGGTTTCATCAGCCTTGAGCAGGTGACGAAGGTAGGCGCGTGTGTAGTTCTTACATGTGTAGCAATCACATTCAGGATCCAGTGGTGTAAAGTCCTCAGCAAACTGGGCATTTTTGACAACCAAACGTCCCTGACTGGTCATACAAGTCCCATTACGAGCGATACGAGTCGGCAGGACACAGTCAAACATATCCACCCCACGAATCACCCCATCAATCAAGCTATCTGGCGCTCCCACACCCATCAAATAGCGAGGTTTATTTTCAGGCAGCAGTTGAGTTGTAAAGTCCAAGACAGCATTCATCTCTTCGTGGGTTTCTCCCACTGCCAAACCACCAATAGAGTAGCCTGGGAAGCCCATGCTGACAAGTTCGTGAGCTGATTGGCGACGCAGGTCTTCAAATCCTGCCCCCTGCACAATCCCAAATAGCCCTTGGTCATGCGGACGACGGTGAGCCTTCAGACCACGCTCAGCCCAACGGCTGGTACGCTCGATTGATTTCTTAACGTAGTCATAAGGCTGATAAAACTGAGGACATTCGTCAAAGGACATCATGATGTCTGAGCCCAGATTATTCTGAATAGAAATAGCTTTTTCTGGCGATAGGAACATCTTAGAACCATTGAGATGGTTTTTAAAGGTTACCCCTTCTTCTGTGATATTGCGGCTATCTGCTAAGGAATAAACCTGGAAACCACCACTATCCGTCAAGATTGGCTGGTCCCAGTTCATGAACTTATGAAGACCGCCTGCGCGTGCGATGAGTTCATCTCCAGGGCGAAGCCAGAGATGATAGGTGTTTGACAGGATAATTCCCGAACCCATCTCCTTCAATTCTTCAGGCGACTGAGTTTTGACAGTGGCTTGTGTCCCAACTGGCATAAACATAGGTGTTGGGAAAGTACCGTGGGGAGTGATGATTTCTCCCAGACGAGCTCCTGTGTGTTTTTCTTTCTTAATCAAACGATATTTGATTGGTGAATCTGACATTTTTTACCTCCGAAGCTGGGAAAAACAGTCCCAGTTCATACTTTGTGCCCAAGGGCATACTGTATGATTTTATCAAAAAAAGTAGGAACTGTCACGAACTATGGTATAAACTGCTCACGGTTTCCTAGTCCCTTGAAATCAGTGGGTTTCTAGCATGTCTACCAAAAGTGAATACGAGATTGAATACGACTCTACTTTTAGCTGGATCGGATGAAATCCATGAGCTGATTAACGACTTCAACACGTTGATTATCGTTGATGTGGGTATACATATCAAGGGTAGTTTGAACATTATTATGACCTAATCTGTCCGAAATAATTTTTGCTGTAATACCAGCTTCAAATAGGAGAGAAGCGTGTGTATGTCTAAACCCGTGAGGCGAAATTTTTTTAAGATTATTGTGTTTACGAAAGAATCTTAAAAGTTTCACTTTCATAGTTGCAGCTAAAAGCCATCCCCCGTCATTGTTCGTAAAAATATAATTCAAATCATGTTTATAAGGCACACCAGCCTGGAAATATTCTTTTATTTGCTGTCGTTTCCAGAGTTTTAATACATTCAGAGTTTCATCATCTAAGGTGATAACCCTCTTACTCCTTTTGGTTTTAGGATCCTGAACAGTTTGTTTTTTACCAATCACGACAGCCGTGCGAGAAATGCTTAACAACTTATTTTCAAAGTCAACATCTGACCACATGAGGCCAATTGCTTCTCCAGTTCTCAATCCAGAAAAAGCGAGTAAGTGGAAAAAAGTGTAGTTTACTGGTTTACAATTTGCTTTGTAAACTTTAAGAAACTCGGTTAGTTCCTGTTTTGTATAGTAGTTTTCTTTGCCCTTTAATGGCCTATTTTTAGGCTTGATAATCTTGTCTAAAGGATTTGACTTAATGATGTCAATAGAAGTGGCATACTTGAAAATACGGCTGATTACAGAGTAGTAATTGGCATAGAGGATATAGCGATTACTTAACTTAATAGCAACCTTCTGACAATAAGCTACACTGATCTGCTGAATCTTCATATCTGTAAAATATGAGTCAATCATAATATTAAGTTTTTTCTTAGTATTCTGATATGTTGTTGGTTTCACAGTGCTCTTATAGCTATCAAGCCATAACTCAGCAACTTCAGCGAAAGTAGGGTTCTGGAAATCTTCATTGTTTGAAAAACCATTCTCTTCAACGTCTAAGAGAAGGTCACGTTCGGCTGCCTTGGCCTCTTTAATGGTTTTAAAACCACGGCGTGTTGTCCGTTTTTCTTTTCCAGTAGCAGGGTCTATGCCCAGGTATGTTTGAAAGAGATATCTAGTCTCTCCTTTTTTTGTAATATATTTTTTTATCATAAAAAGTCCTTTCTTTTCGATTGCTTGCCCGCATAGTTGAAAAGGTGTAGAACTTATGATAAACTATAGTTGTATTTTTTTATCATCCTTTCCATTGCTTGCTTGATGGAAAGTTTAATCCTCACACTCAAAGTTTGGCGATGGAGAGTGTGGGGATTTTTTGTTGTCTTTTTTACTCTAGACCTGAGCTGATTTTAGAAGTCAACAAGAAAGAACCGTCGTCTTGTTTTGAAAACGAAAGAATAACGCTCTTATATTTGCTACCAGTAGAAGTATATGATACTGTCTTGCTGTCGTGGTCATTTACTGAACTAGTTGTCACATTGTTAGGTTCTCCGTGAACGCTAGCAACGTCATCGTAGTTAGTTCCACCAGCTCCATAGTTGATAATATCACCAACTTGAAGCGCATCAAACTGTTCTTTTGTCCAGTTAAATTTAGCATCTTCCTCTTTTTGAGATGATTCGATAGAAGAACTTACAGAGCTAACAGTCTCTTCAATGTTTTTACCTAGTTCTTTCAATGATTTAGCGTACATTGCTTGAGTTACTAATACAATAGCAATAGACACGACTGCTAGAACCGTCCCAATAATAGCTAGTGTTTTTGGTCTTTTTCGATTTACTGCAAAACCAATTAAACCGAAGATAAGAGCTAAAATAGCTAGAATGAATGAAAAATTATTGATGATAGGCATCCATGAGCCAAGTAGAGCAATTGCTCCAAAAATAATAGCTAAAATACCTAAAACTTTGCGTTCTTGTTTCATAATGAAACCTCTCTATCAGCTTTTAGTGTGGATCAGTTATTGCACATATTTTTATTTCTGTTTTTTACATGCCAACTATTTCCAAAATGGAAACAGTTGGCAGCTCGTCAGATAATAAAATAAGGTGTACCTCTTAGAAGTACACCAGACGATTTTATCCTTGACGAACAAGGCTTTTTTACATTCTTAGTGTATTTCTTTTTTTAATTTCTGTCAAACGTCAACTTATTTTAACGACTTATGTTTACTAGAATATGAAAAGAAAAGTAGCCGTATCAAATACGGCTACCATCACGATATGGATCTAAAATCCAAACCTAAACTTTATGGAGCTAAACTCCTGATAGCTGTATTGTAATATAATTTTCAAAAAATATCAATTTTGCACAATAGACTTCTTGGATATGGGGGACTATTGCCGAGTGCGGGGATTTTTTATATCACATTTGATAATAAAAGAGAATTTTCTAAGATATCTTTATGAGATAACAATATTATTTTATCTTTGCTATTTTCGTTAAATACCGCTAGGGTTTCTGCCACTTTATCAAATCTATGGTGTATATCGTCGACTACAGCAATATATTCAACGTTATCTTTATGGTTCTGTAAAATACGTGTATCCATTGCGAGTAATTTAGCCCTGTTGAGATCATTTCCGTTTGAAATAGTCCTTACAAGTCTTTCTTTTTTGATTGTGGGAATTGCGAAGTCAAATTGCACAGTTATCCCCTCTTTACCTGAATAAGACGGCCTTCTTGTAAAAAGAACCTCTCTCTGTACTAAGGTGTTTTCTATTTCGTCATGGAAAACATTTTTAATTGTTGTATCTCGTAAGACTATCATATCATTCACCTGCATAATAGTTTGGAGCAACCGTTGCTTTGCAAGTGGGAATTTTTCGAGGCTGGTTGTGATAAACAACTCTCCATTTTCAGCTCTCGTACCTAAATTGTTTACGATTGTATTTAGTAAGTTATTTTTGTATGTTGAACGATTTGAGAAACTAACGCCGTGACTTTTTAAATTGTTAATGGTCCATCCGTCATCTGTGAGTGTGACCCTACCATCTGATAAAAACTCAGCATATAGGATGATATGATCAAAATCATTATCTAAAAACGGTGTTCTAATTTCTACTATATTTTTCTCTAGATCATTGAACTTATACTCTTTTAATAACCAATCAAAATATATATTTTTTAGTGTATTTGAGTTATTCATCATCAGCCTCCGTCTTGATATGTGTATATTTGATGAATTCAGAAAATACGTCCACAATGTGAGTTAAATTAGGGAAGTCAGAATCTTCAAGCGGGATAGCAACTCTATCCTTTTTATCGTAGTGATTGGAGTATATATGAATGTGATTCCCCTCTACAATTGAGTCATCAGGATTCACATGTCTATTAGATGGATTAATGTCTACCCTAACTAAATGATTATGGGAATTTTTAAATCTAATATGAATGCTGTAGCGCTCAGGATTCATCCTTCCTCTGTATATGTGAAGTATATATTGAATGTCATCATCATCAATAATAGCTTCGTCTATATCTATTTTACCAAATAAAGACGAGATTGTAGTATGGATTTCATTAAAAGAAAGTTCGTTTTTGGGGTACTTCAGTTTGTTAATTAATTCTTGTACCTGCTGATCATTTAAGTCGTTGTAATTCATTTTTTCCTTACTCCCCTCTATACACCCCGATAACTGCATAAATCTTGATGTGTGTGTCTTCGGCTGGTGGGAAGTCTAGGGTGATGTCTTCATACTTGTCATTGAGCGACACTAGGCGTAAGCGTCCATTTTCGGTATAGATCTTTTTGAAGTAAGAACGGTCTCCGTATGCGATAACTGCTAGGTCTCCGTTGTAGGTGGTCAGTCCTTTGTCTACTAAATAGAGAATGTCTCCGTCTTGGTAGTCAGGCTGCATGGAGTCTCCGCTGACCTTAGTCGCAATATCGTGATATGGTGGTTGCTCGTCAACCTCTATAGTCTCTCTGTCTGTATCGTCGTAGCCAAATCCGTAGTTAAATCCAGAAGCTGCTGCCGTCTCAGATACAACCTCAACTTGGTACAAGCTGAGAACTTCCGATACTTCGTTTATCTTCGTTTCTTCTTCGTTTTGCTCTGTGTAAATCTCGCCATTTGCTTTTTGTCTCTCCAGAAGCTCCTTAGAAGTCCGTAGGACGATTTTTTTATTATCTGGGGTTAATTGTACCACCTTGTCCGTTATCTGCTGTGTGAGCAAATCTGGGGACGCTGTGGGGGTGTCTGCTTTACGAATAGGTGGAAATAAATCGTCAATGGTTACGCTGAGAGCAGAGGATATTTTAAACAAAGTATTCTTTTTAGGAGTACGGAAACCTTTTTCATAGTTTGCTATAGTTGTATCCCCCATATCCACTAAAGTAGCTAATTCTTTTTGTGTTAATCCACGCTGCAACCGATATTCTTTTATTTTTGTACCAATGTATATAGCTAATTCTTTGTCAGTCATATATTTCTCCTGAGTGTTTTCTTAAGTAGATTATAACAAAATATTCACGGAAAGAAAAGTTTTTTTGTTTTTTCGCAAAAAAACTGTTGACACTTCACGAAAAGTGAGGTATAATATAATCAAGCTTAAGGAAATAACAAAAAACAAACCGGAGGGAAATAACATGAATACATTAAACGAGAAAGCAATCAACATCTTTAAAGCAGTAGCTAAGGAAACTTTAATCCAAGGCACTTACGAGGAAAACTTCCTCTACAGCCAACTTGAAGCATTCTGTACTAACTGCCGTCAATTCGCTTTTGGATGGACAGAGTTAGCAGAGGAGATTGAACGCCAAGAGCGTTACCTTCTCGATTCTGGTTTCACTCAAGATGAAATCGATGACATTCGTTTCGATGCAGCGTTCGCAGGAATGCTGGACAAAATGAATGTAGCCTGATTGGTATCACCAAGGTTCGAATCCTTGGCAGGTTGTTGCTCCAAGAGCAAAATAAAAAAGGAGGTGCAGCCAATGAGGCGACAGGAAAAAAGACCTAAAAAAAGAGAATTCGGCTTAAAAATCCAAATTCTCTGGTTCAAAATTGAGTTCCATTACTCAATAGAGTGGTAGGAACTTAAGGGGCTGACCTAAAGCCCCTCCCCTTTACGGGGCACTGTCATTATATCACATAGGCTGTATCTCCTGCAAGAAAAAGGAGAAAAATATGGATTGGAAAAAATTCTTGTTTGGTAACTTTGATTACGAAAAGACAAGTCAAGACAATCATGCAAAAACTTCCTTGGAAATTCGAGGTGGACTTATTCCGAGTATATTGTTCTGGTCTGGTATTATCGTACTAATTTTATATTTAATTTTCAGATAGGGAGGTGATTATGGTTTGCAAATTCTTTTATATAAACTGAGGAAGGAGAAAAATATTTCTCAGAAAGAAATGGCAGATGTTATCGGAAAAAGCGAGAATAGCTATCGCAACAAAGAATTAGGTAAACAAGATTTTAAACTGAGTGAAATGTTCAAAATCGCCCATTATTTCGGTAAAGAATTGGGCGATATATTCACACCTCAGACTTCACGAAAAGTGAAATAAAACACCTAAAATCAAAAAAGGTCAAACTTTTTCAAAATCGATAGAATAATTCTATCAAAACTGTTGACAAGTACCAACAGTTTTGAAAAGACCTATTAGTAGAAAGGAAAAAGTCGATGTACGGAGCGAAAATGAGGGAGCTGAGAACGGCTCAAAAGCTGGGTTTGCGTGAGCTTGCTAAGCGAACCTTGATAGACTACACGACCTTGTCACGGATCGAGAACGACCTGAAGGCAGTGACGCTGTCGCAGGCGGTGGTCATCGCCAAGGCGCTAGGGTGTAGGGTAGAAGATATGTTGTAGGAGGAAGGAAGCATGAAAATTGATGGAATTACAACGATAGACTCAGAAATTTTTTTCGGGGAGTGCTGTATTCAAGAAGTTCCTGAAGAAATAAAAAAGCTTTTCCCAGAACAGAATCTTATAAAAGTTTCTGAAAAAGGAAAAAGCTATATTTTAAACTCAGACTATATCGTATTACTTTTTACGAGTCTGTGAAAGCGCCGATCCAGCGATAGACTTTGTTCGAGCAGAAGAACGCCCGTCACGAAGAGCTTTGCTTGCCTTGGTGGCGACTTTAGTAGAGGTCTGCTTAGTATTTTTTACCATAAGCAATTCTCCTTTCTTAATTATTTGACTTGCGATTTTCATAAGGAGTTTGAAAGGTCTTATCAAATCGTTTTAGTCAGGATATATTATAACTCAAACATTTTTATTTGTCAACATATTGTATAAGAAAGGAACTGATGTGCTTGAAAAACACAACATATGGTATTTTTGATGTGGGGTAAAATTAAAAAACAATTAAAAATAAAAGGCTGGTCGATGTATCGTTTAGCTAAGGAATCGGATGTCCATCCATCCAATTTTTCTAATCTAAAGGCTGGAAGATTGAAAGAGATGTCATGGACGAACATGTGCAAAATCGCTGATGCACTGGAAGTCAGCTTGGATGAATTTAGAGAGGAGAGGGAATGAATGAAATATCTTTATCAAACAACCTCAATCAGATTGAACTAGAAATCAATCATCACAAACAAATTGCAGGGCAATCAATTTGGGAAATCGGCAGACGACTCAATCATGTTAAGGAACACGATTTGACTCATGGTCAGTTTATGGCGTGGCTGAAAAAAGTTGATTTGAATTGGTCGGAAGCAAATCGCATGATGAAGGTTGCTAAAGAATTACCAAATTACCCAACGTTGGGTAATTTGGGTAGTACAGCCCTTTATCTCATCGCAACACTTCCAGAAGAAGAGAAACAAGCTCAAATTAACAGGATTGAGCAAGGTGATAACCCAACAGTCAGAGAGTTGCAAGATTTGAAATTAAAATTTTCTGCAGCTAAAAGAAAAATAATGGAACTGCAAAAGGGGCAAGAACCAACTAAGGAAATCGTGAAAGAAGTTCCTGTTATGCCAGCAGACTACCAAGAAGCTCTCCAGAATCGTCAAAAACTAGAAGCGCGTGCCAAGTCTGCAGAGGAAAGGAATGCTTTTCTTGAAGCTCAATTAAAAGACCTCTACTCTCAACGTGCAGAAGTGGATGAAAAATCGAACAAGTACGATGAATTGACAAAAGCCATCCAGCTATCCAAAGGGCAGTTGGACGACTACCAGAAAAAAATCGCTTCCTACAAGAATATCCTTAGCCTTATCCAGAAAGGGAATGATTTTCTTGCCAATATGGGCGGTCTCATCTACGCAGATGAAGAAAAAGTCCTGCATACGGACGGTGTTGCTGGTCAGGAGTTCGATAGTTTCGTCAATCGAGGCATCCGATTCTTTACGGATTTACAAGCAATCAGAAATAAAGACAATCAAATCTTAGAGGGAGAAATCTTATGACGCATGAAGTAGTTGCAATTCAACCAAGCGAACTAACCCAAGAAGATATTTTAATTCAGGTTCTACAAACTCAAAAAGAATTAAAGCAAAATCAGGAAGTGTTAGCAGGGGATGTTGATTATTTAAAAAATGAGCAGCCTGTTAATCCGTCCATTTGTCTGGAACTTGAAAATTTACGAAGAGTGAAAGTTATCATGGCTCTTGGCGGTAAGGATAGTCAAGCTTATAAAGACCGTTCTTTTGCCAGCAAAGTCTTTCGTCAGGCTGCTAAAGACTTTAAAGAATTCTTTAGGATTCCACGGTATGACCTGCTGAAGAAAAAAGACGAAGAGAGGGCTTTTGATTACTGGAAATCATGGGAGCCATCACATAATACCAAGATGGAAATCAAGACCATAAATGGGTAAATGCTAAGCAATTTAGAGAAGGAGATAGTAAAGATGCAACCAGGTAAAGGGAGACCAGCAAAAAAGAGTAGCCGTGGAGTTCGCACGGTCGCAATCTCAGATGAACTATTTGAGGATTTATATGAGCTAGCTCAAGGAAGCGGAATACCAATCAGTCAAGCGGCGGATTATATCTTTAAAAACGGACTGAAAAACGTCCGCATAGAGACGGAAACAGTCACCAGAAAACGCTTGGTATTTGAGGATTAGGAAGGAGAAATCATGTTAGATTTTAAGAACTTGGAAGCTCAGCTCATCTTTCAAAAATCCAGTTAATGATTACACTTCTGTCAGCAATGATTTTCTCAAAGATTCGAACCTAGAGCCTGCTTCTATCGGTATCTTGATGGTCGTCCTCAGCAATAAAGAAAATTGGCTGGTCTATCCAGAAGAAATCGCAAAGCGCTTAGGAGTGAGTCGGGATATGGTAGATAGGCATTTCAAAAAGATAGAGAAGGCAGGTTATCTCAGAACTTTTAAAAAAAGTCTCGGCAGAGGGCGAGGAGTTCAGACTTTCAGATTCTTCTCAGATACAAAAATAACTGATTTTCAATTTGAGATGATGCAACAGAGTTTAGAGGAGGCTTTAGAAAAGTTATCCACAGATTAGCAGTTACATTTCCTTATTTTACAAATCTGTATTTTACAAATCTGTATTTTACAAATCAGTAAAATAAGGCACTAATAAGTATTAACTAACAACAAGTATTAAATAACAATAAATATTAAAAGACAACAAGTACTACTTCTCTAAATAAATAAAAGAGAGGGTAGAAAAAAATAAATTCAAAGGAGAAAGAAATGAGACCAAGACGATATCCGTATAGTGGGAAAAGAAAAAAGCCTATCAATTTTCAGATAGACTTAGAAAAATTCAAGCGTCTTAGCTATGAAGCCATTCATGATACTTCTCAAGTAACTCAATAGTAGTTATTGCAGAAGTTAAACTACTGACCATCCCAAGTTGCAATCCGTCGGTATGGTCAATCTGTTTAGTAGCTTCATTAGCTTTAGCAGCAATATCTTGCATATCTTCAGCTGTTAAAGATTCTCGAAAATCTTTAAAGGATTTCATAAAATCACCTCCTTTCTGCTTATATTATAGCAGAAATGGAGATTAGAGACAGAAAGGAGCAGTAGGAGGATATTTCATCGGTCTTGAGACTGATATAGGAGGTTGAATGGAAGATAAAATTATTGAACTTGCTGATTACTTCATCAGCGAAAACACAACGTACAGAGAAGCTAAAATAGCGTGTGAGAAGCTATTGAGACAAGTCAGCCATGAGATTGAACTCAGGGCAATGGAAAGCAAGACTTTTTAAACAAAAAAGCACCTGACGGTAATCAGGCGCATACTAAAATAATCAAAATCATTATATCACAAAAATGCTTGCCCGCATAGTTGAGAGGATGTAAAAAATGGAAGGTATAACGTTACAATTACGATTGGACGGCGAAAGTGCTGAATTGTTCACAAACCAATTACTGGCCTTTGCTGAAAAGCAAGTCAAGGAGCAGTTAGAGAATGATCGCATGCCAATCAATCAACAGGCTTTGATGAAGAAGTTTGGCTTCACTCATGGCTATATTAAGAAGTTAGAACGCAAAGGATTAAGATTTCGTAAGCAAGGGAAAGATATTATGTACGATGTCAATGATGTTTATGAGATTTTGGAATTAGAGAAAGAAGTACGAAAATTAAGAGCATAAGGAGATAAAAATGTTTGAACCACCGATTTTAGACCAGTTGATGGGTGTTGGAGCTCTGCTGATTGGATTTGCAGGGCTTTGCCGTCATATCAAATTGCAAGAGGAGCGTAAGGAAAAAGAAAGACGAGAAGAGCAAGAATTTGCGTCTATGATTATTCAAGGGTACAACCAAGCATACGAACGTGGTAGAGAGGCACAGCGTCAAGAAATCCGCAAGAATATCCGTCGGGAGTTCAAAGGCTTCACATTTGATAACGAACCGCCTGTAGGCTTGCGCCCTGAACCGTTAGCTTTGCCAGAACCACGAAGAGCACGCTATGCAAAGCATTTGGGATAGAGCAAAGGAGACGCTAATGACTAGAATTGAACTTGAAAACCGTGTGTGGCTTTTGGCCAATCATGAAGAAAAAAACGAATTACTGGATCTTGGGCTAACGTCCAAGGCCGGATATGTGAAACGAGTTCTGGAACTTGGAAAGGTGTATGCTCATGTTTGATTATGACAGAGATATGATTCAACCGCCTGAAGAACATGAAGAGCTTGACCCAAGCCAGTACATCTATGTTGGATGTGGGCAGTATCGATACGTGGGTGATGAAATATGATCCAGGAGCTACACGAAGAAATCGACAACTGGCGAGCTGAATATATGCATCTTGGCCGAGAGCTCGGAGAAATCATCAACGACCAACAGGATATTATTTTGAGATTACAAAACGAAAATAGACACTTAAAACGTGAAAATTGGAATTTGAAGAAGACGAAAGGAAGAAGAAAATGACAAACGAACTAACACAAACAAAAGGCGCATATCTAACAGACTTGCAAAAACTAGACGGAGCAACATTGCGAAATTTTGTTGACCCAAAACATCAAGCAAGCCCACAAGAATTACAAACTTTACTGGCTATCGTGAAAAATCGGAATTTAAACCCATTCACAAAAGAAGTTTACTTTATCAAGTACGGAAACAATCCTGCACAGATTGTTGTCTCAAAGGACGCTTTTATGAAGCGTGCGGAACAAAATCAAAATTATGACGGTTTTGAAAGTGGAATTATCTACGAAGATGCAAGTGGAGAGTTAAAAAATAAAAAAGGCGTCATCTTACCTAAAAATTGTACTCTAATCGGTGGTTGGTGTGAGGTTTATCGTAAAGATAGAACTAGACCAGTATATCGTGAAGTTGAGTTGTCAGCGTATAACACTGGGAAGAACTGGTGGCAAAAAGCGCCAGGGCAGATGATTGAGAAAGTTGCAATTGTTGCAGCAGTCCGTGATTCGTTCTCAGAAGATGTGGGAGGACTTTATACAAGTGAGGAAATGGAACAAGCAGCTCCTATCGATGTAACTCCTCAAGAATCTCAAGAAGAAGTGAGAACGAGGAAAATGGCTCAGATTGAAGAGATGAAGCGAGATCAGGAGAAACATCAAACATCAGCTTATCCAGAAGATGAAATTCCTGATTTTGAAGACGAACCACTACAAGGTGAACTCTTAGAGGAAATGGAGTACTAACATGCAAGAATTACAAGTTATTGATGATAAGAAAATCAATAAAATTTATGAAATGATTACAACGGATGAGCTTACTAGAGAGTCTTTTGAAAAAGACCTCATAGAGGCTACTGAAAAGTACAAGGACTATATTCCTACAGCTAGCACTCTCAAAGACGACAAGGCAAAGCGAGCTGAATTTAATAAGCTAATTGAGTCTAAAAATCGTATCCGTATCGACACTAAAAATTTGCTATCAGAGACGGCTAATACATGGGATAGTTATGCAAAGTCAATTATTGAACCATTTGCAACCGTAGTTAGTGAATTTGATAAAGGTATCAAGGAAATTGAAGAACATCACAGACAACTAAAAATAGATACGGTTAAGAGTTACATAGCCAATAAATCAGCTGAGTACATGCTAGATCCTCGTCTATTTGACGAGAAAGCCCTTGAGTACATCAAGGCAGGCGATTTCATGGCTGACGGTGTGACACTCAAGAAAGTAACGATGAAGTCGCTTGATGACATGATTACATTTGAGTTTCAGAAACAGCAAGAATTTGAAAAGGCTAAGTCAGATATTTCAGGGTTATGTGCTGAGTATGGCATAACTGACTCACCTTACATCCGACAGCTGAAAGACTTGACGCTTGCTGAGGTCTTTGAACAAATTAAAGCTGATTATGAATTTGAAAAGCAAAAAGAAGAAGTTAGATTGGCTCAAGAGCGAGCTGAACGAGAACGTGAGGAAGTTTTAGCTCAGCAACAAGAGCAAGCGCCAAAATCAACGGAGACCGCAAAATTTGACCCAGAGACGGGCGAAATCTTAGACGGTGGGCAATTATCCCAAAATCGACAAGAAGTCGTCAGAGGGGCTGAAAATGACTTAAAACGATATACCCAAAAAATGACCTTGGAAGTGTATTTCACTGACACGGAAGAAAAAGACTATTTCAAGAATAGCCTTGCGGATTTGGGATTTGAATACAAGAAAAACTACACTGTTCAAGGTTATCAACGAATTGAACCGTTGACACAGGCAGAATTGGATGAACTGATTAAATAAAACAACGTGCCGTGAACCACGAAAAAAGCGAACTAGAAAATGCGTCAGTAAAGGTTATGTGACCTTGGACGAATGACGCAAAGAATTTCACTCACGCTTGCTTTGCTCACAATTTGGCAGGCGTGGGATTTTGGTAGGAAGTATGAACAAAAAGACATGAAAGAACGATTGATTTTAGAGATAGAACCTAAACCACAATCCAGACCAAGATTTGCAAAACGTGGGAATTTTGTTAAAGCATACGAAGAACAGGATATGAAAATCTGGCGTGATCATTGCCAGTTATTGATTGCTAAACAGTACGCTGGTAAGTCTATGCTTGAGGGTGCGCTGAAGGCACGACTTAGATTTTACATCAAGCCTCCTCAGTATATCTCAAAGGTCAAGAAGAACCAACAGGCCCTCCTGGATGAAATCATTCTAGTAGGCAAAAAGCCTGACATAGATAACTACGAAAAAGCGCTATATGACAGCATGTCAGGGATTGTCTTCCAGGACGACGGTCAGATAGCTCTGCATGATGTAGGCAAGTTTTACAGCCTGAATCCGAGAATTGAAGTAGAAATTGAGGAGGTGGAAGGATGAAACGATTCATAGCTATCTGGATTCTGCTATCAGCTGGGCTAAATATCTGGCAGATGGACAGGATTCGAGATTTAGAAGAGAAGAAGCCGATGGTTATCTACAAGGCGGATAACGTAGGCGCTGAGATATTTGGTAAAGTCGTCGAGAAAGGACGACACGGCAAGCTATACACGCTTACGATACGTGACTACGGTGTATTCGTGGTTACGAAGGACGTGTACGATAAAGTGAAAGTTGGGGATGAGGTGTTACTATGACAGAAACTATTAAACTACCAGACTATTATGAGCCTGATTGGAAAAATGCAAGGTACGGGTCGTTGGAAGAGCTTAAAGAATTGTTGCTCTTTAAGCGTATTGTGAAATGGGATAAGGACTTTTTGCTGCTTGAAGACGGCACAAAGGTCACTATTGAAATGTCTGAAAGTGATTGCTGTGCCTCAGCAGGTGGGGAGTTCCAAGATGTATCACTTGACGCTGTGATTACTAATGTTGAAATTGGAGAACCGGAAGAAATCCCCGACCATTGGGGAACTGGTTATAAAAACAAAGTAACTATCTTCCATAATCAGAACCCTGTAGCTATTGCCAATTGTGAAGCAGAGCATAACGGCTATTATTACAGCGTAGGCTCTTTAGTGATTGGTGATATTCATTTTCCAGTTGTTAATGCTTAGGAGGATTTAACATGATTCCAAAATTTAGAGCGTGGATAAAAACAGAAAAACGTATGCTTTTATCAGATGACATTCTTAATATTGACTACGCAAACAAAGAAATAGTGACACAACAAGTTTATTTTAAGAATGGTTTACCAGACGATAGAGATATCTATTTTTATGATTTTGACGAAATCGTACTCATGCAATCAACAGGACTCAAGGATAAGAACGGCAAAGAGGTCTTTGTCGGAGATATTATCAAATGCACAAGAGGATGTCCACATGAAGTGTATTTAGAAAAAGAATATGGTGGTACATTCATAGGTGGAATGCCAGCTGTATACCTAAAAGACTTGGGAGAAGGATATGCGTGGACTGAGCATGAAGAAGTCATCGGCAACATCTACGAAAACCATGAATTTTTGGAGGAATAAAAAAGCCCAATCCATAAGGACTAGGCTTCGAAGATGAAATTGTAGAGTTGGACAACCTTCTGAAAACTGGTTGTATCCATGGTTGTGATTTTTTGAGCCCTGCGCTCTCTAAAGTCAAAAGTATAGAGTTGGAGTGGATTGACAGAGCCATCTACCTTATTGGAACGCACTGGAACGAGCAGACCTTGTTCTTCTAGTCTGCTTTGACCGTGTGTAATAGGGCATACAGCCACAAATCCAGTCCGCTCCGAATATTCTCTACGCGAGACGACAATAGCAGGACGGCGTTTCTGAATCTCACGTCCAACAGACGGGTCGAAGTCAATCCAGATGATGTCCTGTTTTTCTGGGATGTAATCATATTTCGCTGTCAAGGAATCTTACCCCCTCAAAGTCATCTTCCATGCGTAGGTCTGCATCGCCGCTAAATGGGTCTGGAATTTTTGGAGCAAGGACAATGACATTATCTACACCCTTGTAGACAAACATTTCCTGACCTTCTGGAACATTGAGTGTTTTCGGAATGGTCACAGTGACAGAGTTCCCAACCTTACGAGTTTTAACAGTATTCATTTGTTTCTCCTTTATTTTGTATACATCCAGTATACACCTAAAAAGGGAGTAAGGCAAGAAAAAAGCCAGCACAGCTGACTTCTCGTGTTATAGTTTAGCATAACTATTATATCATGAGGAGGAGTTCGTGTGCAAATAGAGTTATTGGATATCATCGACGAAAAGAAGACCAGAACGGAAGCTATCAAAGTCCTTAAAAAATACAGTCGTCTGAGACGGATAGCTGGAGAAGAATACGCCCCCAAAATAACAATATCCTACTCACTTGAGCCAAGGTCATCAAGTGGTCAGACAAGCAAGCAGGTAGAAAGCATGGTCTTGCGTAGAGTATCAGCTCAGCAGGACCTAGAACTCATCGCTAAAGCAATCAACAATCTTTCCGATATGGAATACACACGTATCCTAATCGAACGATATTGCAGGAAGAAAAGGAGGGAAGACTACAGCATTTATTCAGAACTAGGCTACTCATCTAGTGAGTATTATCGGATATTAAACAAAGCTCTTTTAGAGTTTGCGGAGTCCTATCAAGCCAGCAACCTTTTGGTTTATAAGTGATTTCTGGGAAAATCTTGGGAAAAATCTGGGAAAATCTTGGGAGAATTGGAACGGAAAAAGGTGCTAAAATAGTATTATCCAATGATTGGCAACGAACAGTCATGAGGACTCCTAAAAATATAGAGGCTTCGGCCTCTTAGACAGTAAGGACAGGTTAGCAGGTTGTTTGGGTCTCCTTGAAACTTTTACCAAACGTGCGTTTTACTGCTAGACCAGCTGGTTCGATTCCAGCTGCTGTCATTTGAGTGTTTGTGTCCCAGAATGGGGTAGGCAGTAGGCTTAGCATTCATATATCACTCATTAACTTAAAAATGGTTGCAGAAGCGACCGAACCTCGCATGATTGCATAGCTACTTATATCCTAGGTAAGTTATAAGCTAGAGGGTTTGATTCCCTCAGAGGTTGTAAAGACTACAAAAAAATAAATCAGAAAATTTATTTCTAATTAACACGCGAAGGTCACACATCGTGTGGCTTTTTATTTTGTCGAAAGGTGGTGATGGAAAATTGAATGAAAGACAAAGACGATTCGCAGATGAGTACATCATCAGCAGAAACGCAACACAATCCGCTATTAAGGTGGGTTACTCAGAGAAAACGGCATATAGCATAGGGCAAAGATTGTTGAAAAATGTTGAGATTTCTGAATACATTAAAAAACGTACTGAAGAACTTTTTGATGAACGTTCAATGTCAATCGTAGAAGCCTTGGCAATCTCTGCCAGTATCGCTAGAGGAGAAACTCAACAAGGATATTCTAAAAAAACTGTAAAGACTGCTGAAGGTGTGGAGGTATCGGAAACGACTTATGAATTTACTCCGACGATTGAAGAAAGACAACGTTCCCTAGACCATATATTCAGAGTGAATGGTGCGTATTTAGAGAGAAAAGAAATCGAGATGTCTTCGGCTGTTCAATTCGTTGATGATATAGGAGTTAGCGATGAAGCGTAGAATGAGTGAGTTTATCCCAAAGGCTTTTTACTCTATGTGGCGTGCAGCATTTGACCCTAAAATCTTACATGTGGTTGAAAAGGGTGGCCGTGGTTCTGGCAAGTCCAGCGACATCGGACACGTTATTGTTCAATTGATTATGCGCTATCCAGTCAATGCGGTGTGTATTCGTAAGACAGATAACACATTAGAACAGTCGGTTTACGAGCAATTGAAATGGGCGATTAGTAAGCAAGGGGTCAGTCATTTATTTAAGATTAATAAATCCCCTTTGAAGATAACCTATATCCCAAGAGGAAATTATATTATCTTCCGTGGTGCACAAGATCCAGAGCGTATTAAATCCTTGAAAGACAGCCGTTTTCCATTCGCAATCGGCTGGATTGAAGAGCTTGCTGAGTTTAAAACTGAAGATGAAGTAAAGACAATCACCAACTCCCTTCTTCGTGGAGAATTGGCTGATGGTCTTTTTTATAAGTTCTTTTACTCTTACAATCCTCCAAAAAGAAAACAGTCTTGGGTGAATAAGAAATACGAGAGTGTTATACAGCCTCCTAATACGCACATACACCATTCGACATACAAAGATAACCCTTTTATCGCCAAAGAGTTTATAGAAGAAGCAGAGGCCACGAGAGAGCGTTCAGAGAAGCGTTACCGTTGGGAGTATCTGGGCGAGGCTATCGGTTCGGGTGTAGCACCGTTTGAAAATCTGGTATTCCGAAAGATTACAGATGAGGAAATAGCAAGGTTTGATAACATTCGGCAAGGGAATGACTTTGGTTACGCCAACGACCCTCTGGCTTTTGTAAGATGGCATTACGACAAGAAGAAACGAGTTATCTACGCTATTGATGAGATTTATGGCGTGAAGATTAGCAACCGTGAGTTAGCTGAAAGAATCCGTGAGAAAGGCTATCAATCTCAGATGATAACCTGTGATAGTGCGGAGCCTAAGTCGATTGATGAGTTAAAACTGCAGCTGAATATTCCACTTGTTCAAGGCGCTAAGAAAGGTCCTGATAGTCGTGAGTATGGAGAACGCTGGTTGGATGATTTGGATGCGATTGTGATAGATCCAGAACGCACACCGAATATCGCAAGAGAGTTCGAAAGTGCCGACTATGCAGTTGACCGTGATGGAAATCCCAAACCCAAGCTAGAAGAAGTAAACGACCACACAATCGACGCTACAAGATATGCGTTTGAAGACGATATGAGACAGCCAGGAATATCATTCTGGTAGGAGAAGGAGAAATGTTGAGTAATTGGTTTAAATGGTTAATCAGGCGGTTGTTGATTAAGAATACAACCCAAAATGAAATACTAGAGATTGAGATAAGAGAACATCAGGCATCTGAGAAAGTAAGCACGATGAAAGAGGCTTACAACTACTATCGAAATCGCACGGATATTCGAAATAAGAAAGTAGATGTTGATTGGCGGACGAACTCAAGGATTGAATTAGGTTTATTTAAGAAGCTGGTAGACCAGAAGGTCGGGTATTTGTTTTCTAAACAACCTACCATCTCGCTAGAGGGAGAAGAATCACAAGATTTTTTAGATAGCGTGTTTGACGAGGATCTTTTATCTACGATTAAGTCACTCGGTAAGGAAGCAGTGATAAAAGGGATAGCCTACGGCTTGCCTTATTACGACGAGAACGGCCGTCTACGCTTGTTTAAAATCCCAAGTGAACAGATTATCCCTTTTTGGAAAGATGAGCGTCATTTGGAATTATCCGCCTTTGTGCGTGTCTACAAACAAGCCGTCTACGAAAGCGGAGTGAAGAAGACCAAAACATTTGTAGAATACTACGATGAACAAGGAATTACAGATTATATTTGGACAGGTTCACACCTTGAACTCAATCCACTATCCAAGGAGACCAAGGGAAATTTTTATTATGTCAATGCAGACGGTACACGGACTCCTTATACTTGGGAGAAAGTGCCTCTGATTCCATTCCGCTACAACGAGTATGAGGACGGTCTTTTAGTCCAAACCAAGTCTTTGATTGATAATATTCAACTTCAAATGTCTACTAATGCTGATATGTTGGCAGATATGCCGAAGCTGATTTATGTTTTGAAAAACTATCAGGGCGCAGACTTGGGCGAGTTCATGAATAATCTGAATAAGTTCCGCTCTATCAAAGTTTCTAGTGATGGTGGTGTAGATACCCTACAAGCAGACAATGATACTAGCGGAGTTGAAGCAGATATCGAACGCTCTCGTAAGTTCTTGTATGAGGCTGCTCGAGCCATTGATACCCAAGATGATAATCTAGGTAATGCAAGTGGTCAGGCTCTTAAATGGCGCTATACAGACCTTGATTTGGACTGTAACGAGCTAGAAAACGAGTTTCAAAAAGGTATCAAGCAATTCCTTTGGTTCGTAGAACAGTATGCAGCTAACAAAGGGGTAGCATTTGACGCATCTAAATTTACTTATGTATTTAACCGTGACATCATTTCAAACGAGTCTGAAGCTATTCAAGATTGTGTGAACTCAATCGGTATCTTAGACGATCTAAGTATTCGTGAACAACACCCATGGTATCAACCCCAAGTTGAGGAACGATTGAAAGAACAACAGGAACAAGGACAAGATCCATACTCTCAGACTAATTTTAAAAAGGTAGAGGATGACCATGACGACCAAGGACAAGAAAAAGATAGATGAGTATTGGACTGAGCGTGCTTTACAACAGGAACAAAACGCTCAGATAGTTGCTGATAGGTACATGGCTCAGATTGGCCAATCCTTAGCTGACTATAAACATCAGTTGGTTTCTGAGATTGAGAAGTTCTATGCCAGGTATGCAGTTGATAATAAAATGACTCATGCAGAAGCCAAGCAATATCTAACGGATAAAGAGCGCAGAGAGTTTAAGCATGTAACCCTTGAAAGATTCCGTGAGATGGCCTTAAATCCTGACACACCGACACCTTTGTTGGACGCCTTGAGTTATCGCCATCGTATCAGTCGTAAGGAGGCTTTGCTTGCCGAAATTGAGCGTCTAACAGCTGAACTATATGGAAAGCCAGACGGCATACATGACAAAGTCACAGAGGCTCTGAGTGACGTCTACATCAAAGGTAAAATCCATCAAGCTAAAAACTTGGCTCATTTTGGAATCATCGAGAAACCAATATTAGGTGTCGATGCCGTAAAGCATAAGATGGCTAGTAACTGGAGTGGTAAAACCTTTTCTGAAAATGTTTGGGTTCATAAAGAAGTTGCTTATAAGGCAATCAGTGATGTCCTGAATAAAGGCCTAACAGGTGGCTGGTCTATTGATAGAATGACTAGAGCTCTTTCTGAACGTACAGGAGTCGCCTATCATCGAGCAGACACGCTTGTCAGGACTGAGACGACCTTTTATAATAACCTCGCGACGCTAGATACCATCAAGGAGTTGGGCGGTGACCACTACGAAATCGTAGCGGTCTTAGACAGTCGTACAAGTGAGATTTGCAGGTTAGAAAATCACGAGGTTCGTTCTGTTAAGGAATATGAACCAGGTCGAACCGCACCGCCATTCCATGTCCGTTGCCGTTCTACTATCAGGCCTGCAGTCAAGTCCGATAAGAAAGGCAAGACTGATAAGACTGACAGGACAGAAGAAGCAGAACAGATTAGTCCGTATCTCGATATATTACTAAATAACGCCCCTGTAAAAATGGCAAAAGAGAAACGTTCTCTGGATGAAATCTTTGCAGGTTGGGAGCGTGAAGGGGAAGCTGTTAAAGAAAAACTGTTTGCGAAAGACAGAGAAAAGGTGTATAATCAAGATACAAGGGAAACTAAAGCGAAATTTTATAGTGAGCAATTATTGTCCAAGATTTCGAAAGCCGAGCCGAAAATTACAAGCGATATGCAACGTATTGCTGGGGGAAATAAACTAGCCGGTATTGAATTTAGGAAGAAAACAGTTGAGTCATTATCACGTAAAATTATTGCAGATAGCCTAGTTGAAAATATAAGTTTGTCAAAAGCTGTGAGTAAGATTAACGACGCCTTAAGGTACACAACTATTTTCGATTACGATACTTTTGCAGAAGAGTATTTGAAGATGAAACAGAAGCTCATCGCAGAAGGTTATAAAATTGTAAAAGTAAAAAACACTTGGCTAATAGATGGACCATATAAAGGTGTGAATACAGTCGTTGAAAAAGATGGTATCAACTTTGAAATGCAGTATCATACTCAGGAAAGTTTCGACTTAAAAAATGGTTCATTACATGAACTCTATGAGATGTATCGTGATACGAATACATCTGATCTAGAACGCATGAACTTATTCAAAGAAATGCTTGATTTAAGTAATGAACTTGAGATTCCTAAAAACATAGAGAGGGTGAAGTGATATGAAAGATATTAAATACTACCACACAACAACGAACAATCCTCAAGTACTTCGTTTAATCGATGGTGTCATGCAAGTTTTTGACATTGAAAAAAAGTGGATTGATAGCATTGACTGGTTTAATAAAATCTTTTTCAATGACTTCACGGATTTCGAAGAAATTTCAGAAAAGGATGCATTTGCTTATATTGGTAGGATGGTAGTGGCATGATTGATATTGCTTTAGCTATTGCTAAAAAAGCACATACAGGGCAGGTGGATAAAGCGGGTGTTGATTACATACAGCATACTCTCTACGTGGCCAGTCAAGTCAAAACTGAACAAGAAAAAACTGTCGCTCTTTTGCATGATGTGATTGAGGATAGTGATGTAACTGCTGCCGATTTATTGGCGTCTGGTTTGTCAAATGAAGTTGTTACAGCGGTACAAATTTTGACAAAGAAAAAAGGTCAAAGTTATCAAGAATATCTTGAGAAAGTAAAATCAAATAATTTAGCAAGAGTTGTAAAACTTGCAGATTTGAAACACAACTCAGATTTATCACGTTTGAAATCTGTTACCAATACAGACTACGAGCGTGTTAAAAAATATAAAAATGCAATTTATTACTTAAGCACCTAGAGAAATCTAAGTGCTTTTCTTATGCTTAGAAAGGAGCAAAGATATGGAAGATTGGAAAGAACGCTTTAAAAAAGAATACTACGAATTGAAAGAACGATTTCAGAAGTTAGACATGATGATTGGTCGATACGAAAAAGGGCAACTCGAGTTTGAACCTAGATGTCCTATCGATTTGTTAAAGAGACAACGTTCGGTTATGTGGGATTACCTTTCAACTCTGGAACAGCGTGCAAAAATTGAAGAAATAAAATTATAAAACCTAACCGTATGGAATCCCGTACGGTTTTCTTTTCGCCCTGGGCATGGCGTTAAAAGGCTTTTTTACTTTACCAAAATGTCGTGGTCGTTGCCACGTTAAACAAACGTACAGGAGGAAAAGAAATGAATCGTAAATTTTTGGAACAGTTAGGATTGACTGAAGAACAAGTTGAAGCAGTTATGACCGAACACGGGAAATCAACACAGGACCTACAAGCAAAGGTGTCTGCTGCAGAAGACAATGCCAAGGGCTTGCAAGACCAGTTGAGAGAGCGTGATAAGGACATGAAACAGCTCAAACAAGACGCTGAGGGCAATGCTGACCTACAACAAAAATACTCAGACTTGGACAGCAAGTACAAGACACAACAGAAGGAACATGAACAACAACTCAAGACAATGCAGTTAGATCATGCTATTGAAATGCACTTGAGCGGTAAGGTTCATGACGCTGGAATAGTGTCTAGTCTGCTAGATAAGTCTAAATTGGGATTAGGTGACAACGGAGCGGTGACTGGATTAGATGAACAGTTGACGGCTTTGAAGGAATCTAAAGGCTTTTTATTTGCTCCAGAAAAAGCTGTAGAACCACATATCGCTGGTGCTAAGCCACAAGGGACAACACAAGAAGAAACAGTTGCTAATGACCTGACAACGCAGATGATTCATGCGTTCACGTCAGATTTATAATCAAAAATAGAAAAGAGGAACAGATATGCCAGCAACATTGAACTATGCACAGGCTTACCAACAAGGTTTGCAAAATCGTTATAGTGAAAACGGACTGTTATTAACTCAAAAACTATGGAATTCTCCATCCAACACACTTTTGAAGTTCACAGGCGCTAAAGAAGTAAAAGTACCACGTCTTTTGATTAAAGAAGGGCGTAAAGACCGTACACGTCGCACAATTACGAACATTGATGCCAACTATGAAAACCAATGGGAAACATACACATTGACCAATGAGCGTTACTGGTCAACACTAGTCGACCCGTCAGATGTTGATGAAACTAATTATGTTACTTCCATTGCTAACATTACTAAAACATTCAACGATACTGAAAAAGTTCCAGAAATGGATAAATTCATGGTATCTAAATTGTTCGCGCGTAAGAAAGCACTGGATACAGAAAGTAAACAAATTAAGTCATTGAATTTGACTGAGGAAAACTTCCTCGCAACCTTCGATGAGTTGATGGAACAAATGGACGAAGCTGGAGTACCAGCAGAAGGTCGTGTTATTTTCTGTACACCAGCAGTTAAACGTATGATCAAAAACATCAAGCAATTTGGTCGTACTGTTAATATTCACGGTCAAGGTACAGTGATTGACCGTTCAGTTGGCCGTTTGGATGATGTGACTATTGAGACAGCTATTCCATCTGACCGCATGAAGACCTTGTACAACTTCACAAATGGGGCTAAAGTTGACCCAACTGCTAAACAAATCCATTTCTTCTTGATTCATATTCCATGTATGGCAGCGCCACAAAAATATGAATTTGTTGGACTTGACGCACCAAGTGCTTCTTCAAGCGGTAACTACTTGTATTACGAACAATCTTACGATGATGTATTGCTATTCCAGACTAAGCATGAAGGTCTAGCCTTTGTTGTCGCACCTTAAAGAGGAGGATAGAAAATGATAACAGTAAAGAAAGAAAATCGTGTCCTAGATATCGATGAACTAGAAAAAGCAACCTTCCTGGAAGATGGCTACGATGTGGTAAAAATCAAAGATGGCGAATATGTCGTCGTAGAGCCAGCAACCAGCGGACGTACCTATACCATTCAGGAGTATCAAGCAGTTGTGGCAGAACGTGACAAGGCTCTTGCAGAACTTGAAAAAGTGAAAGCTAAGAAAACGAGCAAGAAAGACGAAGAAGAGAAATAAGGAGGGTGTTTCTGCTGATGGAGAAGATGACACTTGAAGAAATTCAACAGCATAACGAAGATGCTAGACAAGCCTTAATTGACTTGTACGAACAACGTTATTTAGGCTATCCAGAAGAGTTAGTAGTCGATGAAATCATGCAGAACATTCTTAACTACTGTAATCGTGAGGATTTTCCTTTAGAGTTGCGATTTGTGGCCATTCAGATGGTTTATGTTGTTTGTAATCCTGACCAAGCTGTCCAAGGCAAGACTATTTCCGTTGGAGATACTCGTGTCGAATTGGGGAAGTCAGACCTTGCTAGACGGGCTGAACGTGTCTTGCTAGACTTTACCAGTCAGCTACAGAGGTTCAGAAAGTTGAGGTGGTAGGATGAATATCAATGATGTCCTATCTCAGGCAAGACCAAGTATTGAATGGACCTATGATAAGAAGATGGATGTATTTGCTACTGTCGAGGGTACGAAACCCAACGGAGCTGATTTTGTAGAGTTCAAAGAAATCTATAAGAAGGTTCCCTGTCGTGTCTCTGTTCGTAACTTAGTGAATACAGAGCAGAACGAAGCGCATCAACTCAAGACAGAGCACAAGATTTTCTGTTCGCCTAAATTTACTATCAAAGCTGGTAGTAAATTGATTGTGGACGGTGTTAAATACCTGACCAGTGAAGACCCGATGGTCTATGTCACGCATCAAGAAATTGTGGTGAGACGACATGAGTGGCTATGATGATAGTGATGTTCAAGAGTTCTTGAAACGACTCGAACGAGCTCAGGCAATCATTGATTCTGAGTTTATGCAGGCTGCTAAAGATATCGGCCTAGCCTTTTTGAAAGAGGTTAAGGAACGAACACCAAAGGGTCTAACAGGTAAGCTCAATCAATCGTGGAAGATGGAAGTAAGCAAAAATGGGGATGTGTACGATGTTATCGCATTTAACCCTATGGAGTATGCTTCCTTCGTCGAAAGTGGACACCGTCAACAAGTAGGGCGTTATGTCCCTGCAATTGGTAAGCGTTTGGTCAATCCTTGGGTAGAAGGGCGCTTCATGATGAGTCTGACAGAAGAACAGATTAAACAGAAAATTCCACAAATCACGCAACAAATCGAAGAGAGGCTAAAGGAGGAACTAGGTGGATTATAGTATTAGACCACTCGTCATCAAGCAACTAAAAGATGTGTTTGGGTGCAAGGTGTATGATGAACAAATCCAGCAAGGATTGAAAACACCTTGTTTTATTGTAGATGTGAAGCCTGTGAGTCGAAAGCGTTTGGTAAACCAAAACGATAAGCAGGTTTTTATTGTCTTGCTGAATTACTACACTGAAAAAACAACAGACTTATACCAAAAGTTTGAAGAGATTGAAATGGTGTTTAATTCGCCTTCTTTTCGTTATTTAGGGGATAAGTACCCTATTAATGATTTGAAGGTAGAATACAATGCCAATGACTTGATATGCACATTTACAATCACTCGATACGTTCGATGGGTTGAAGAAGAACCGACAATGCAAATATTAGAAAGGATAGGTGAAACTTCTCATGGAGACAACGGAAAAACCGAAGACAAAAACAGTGGCACCAGCCACTGAAGATAAATTTGGCAAAGAGGCATTACTCAAGTATTTTGAAGATGATGCAACTTTGTTAAACATTTTGCTGGAAGATGACCAGTCATACTCACTAGCAGAAGTAAGAGGCATTTTAGAAGACTGGAGAAAGGGTGTGGCTAACTAATGGCACAATGGAGAGTACAGAATAAACGAGTTCCAAAGGCTTACATCAATTTCGTATCAAGAGATGATGTGATTATTCCTTTGGAAGACAATACGATTGCAACAGTTATGATTGCTGGATCTTGGGGAGAACCTGGTGCTTTCACCCTTGTTGATGGCACAAGCAATTTCCGTCGATTATTTGGCAAACCGATTGATGAACTTCTTCCGATCCGTGAAGCCTTGAAAGGTACCGGTAAGGTTCTTGTCTACAACGGTGTGAACAACACTGGGCTACAGGCAACGAAAACAGAGAGTGACATGGTCGTTACAGCTAAATACAAAGGATTGGCTGGTAACCATATTCATGTTATTTTCAAGAAACAAGTCGAGAGTGGTTTTGAGGTAACAACTGTTTTCTTTGGAAAAGAAGTTGATAAACAAATCATCACAGCCTTGCCATTTAAGAATGACTATGTGAATGTAACGGGTACTTTAACAACAGAAGATAAAACAATCTTGCTTGAAGGTGGCACAGATGGAGCTACAACTAATTCAGAGGTTGAAGATTTCCTAAATGCACTCGATACTCAAGACTTCCGTGTCTTGGCTCTGGGTACAGATGAAAGTGCAACAAAAGCACTTGTTACGGCTCATATCAAGAAATGGCGTGACGCTGGTCGTTCGGTTATTGCAGTCTTGAATGACTACACGGATGCTGACGATGAAGGTGTTGTATCAGTCGGTAACGGGGTTACATTGAGCGATGGTACGAAACTAGGCGCTAAGGACTGTGTTTACTTCGTAGCTGGTAAGTATGCAGGGGCTGGCTTGCAATCCAATACATTCAAGTCTTATCCAGGCGCTATCGACTGTGAGCGTAAGAACGAAGCAGAGGCTGAAAAGCTCATCAATAAAGGTCAGCTTATCTTTGCTTATCGAAATGAAAAAGTGATTATCCTGTCAGATGTGAACTCATTTACTAGCTATACGGTAGAACACAGCCGTATTTTTGGTAAGAACAAACTTGTCCGCACCATGGATAATATCAATACCAATGTCAAGTATATCTTTGAGAACTACTTCATCGGTAAAGTGCCAAACAACGTGAATGGTCGTGAGTTGTTTAAACAGCGAATCATCACAATGGTCCTTGATCCACTTGCTCAAAAGCAAGCCTTGGAGTATAAAGCCAAAGATATTGAGATTTCACAAGGTATCACCAAAGAATCTGTCGTGGTAAACTTGCCAGTTGTCTTGACGGACGCTATGGAAATCTTGTACATGACGGTTATCTGTGATTAAGAAAGGAGAAACTAGCTAATGGCTATTATGAACCAATTAGATGCTTTGTCAGCTAAGGAAGGAACAGTCTTCTTTACAATCAATGACAAGCAATATGAACTAGCAGAGCTTATCTCGCTAGAAGCGAAGGTTGAATACACAAAAGCTGATGTTACCCCTCTCAACTCTCGTATGAAGGGTGGTAAGATTGTCGGCGCAGAAGGTACAGGCTCGTTGAAGATGTACTACCACCGCCCAGAATTAAAGACGATGGCTTTAAACTATGTCAAACAAGGTATTTTGCCTCGTATCGATATCAAGTGTACCAATGAAGACCGCACATCTCGTGCAGGTCGCTATACCATCGTTTTGAAAGGGGTTCTGTTCAAAGAATCACTTATCTTTAAATTAGATGGATCAGCGGATGAGGTCATTGACGAAGAAACGGACTTCACATTCCAAGATTTTGATATTTTATCAGAATTCCAAGAAATTACATACTAACATAAGGAGGAAATAGTGGTGAGTGGATTAAAAGCATTTTTGAAACAAAATAAAAAAGGGGAAGAGACTAAGGATGTCTTGCTTCCTTCTTTTGAGGAACCAGTTAAAATTCGAGTGTTGAGCGCTCGTGAAGCGGACTTAATCAATGACCGTTGCTTTGTAAATAAACCCGGTCGTAACGGACGCCAAGAGCGTGTCTTTGACGGTGTTAAGTATAACCGTGAAATCTGTATTGCGTCTATCGTGGTTCCTGACCTTAACGATAAAGAATTGCAAGATTCTTACGGAACAATGGGAGCTTCTGAGTTATTCGGTACTATGTTTAATTGGGGCGAAAGCGCCTTGATTTTGGAAGCTGTGACCGAACTCAGCGGTATCAACCAAACATTCCAAGACAAGGTTGACGAGGCAAAAAACTAATAAAAGAGGACGCGGAGGCACAACTTGCCTACTTCGCCCTCGTAAACTATTACATTCGCCCTAGTGAATTTGTGAATATGGATGTAGAAGAAAAAGCCTTTTTCGCTGCAGTCATGCATGAAGAGGCGAAACAACGTAAAAAAGCAATGAAGAAGTGAGGTGATTCTATTGGCAAATATACAAACAACCATGTCTTTGACCGATAGAGTCACAGGCACTTTAAATAAAATCTATGCGACTATGGAGCGTGTCAAAAATGCAGGCTCTGGCATAGATAAAGCTATGAAGGCTCAAGAGTCCGCTATGAAAAAAGCTGGTGATTCTGGTCAATATTTTGTCAATAAAGCTGGGCGAGTCGTTGATGTCAACGGTAGGTTTGTCAACAGTGCAACGCTAGCAGCTGCAGGGCTCAAAAAAGAAGAACTGGCTCTAAGAGATTTAGGGAATGCTTCGAACCATGCTTCTAACAAATTAAGTAAGTTAGGATCTTTGAAAGGTCTATTGAAGACTGCTTTAGCTAGTATTGCGGTCGTTAAAACTGCCAAACAAGCTATAAATATGTCAGACGAGTATGCCAATATGCACGCTCGTTTAGATATGATTCGTGACGGTACGCAGACGACAGAGGAGCTTCAAAAATCTATCTATACATCCGCACAACGTACAGGCTCGGCCTATACAACCATGGCAAACGGTGTCGCTAAGATGAGGATGCAGGCTGGCGATGTTTTCCAAAACAACGGTGAAACAATTGCCTTTTTGGAAACTATGAATAAATCCTTTGTTGTTGGTGGCGCAAGCATTGAAGAACAAAAAAGCGCCATGCTTCAGCTTACTCAGGCTATGGCTAGTGGTAAGTTGCAGGGTGATGAGCTACGTTCTCTAGCTGAAACTTCACCAGCCTTAATCCAAGCTATTGCCAATAAGCTAGGCGTTAGTCGTGGCGAGGTTAAGAAACTTGGAGCAGACGGGAAGATTACGGCCGACATTGTCAAAACTGCTATGCTGGAAGCAAGCGATACGATTGACAAGCAATTTCGTAATATGCCCCTAACCTGGGGCAGGGCATGGCAGAACTTCCTGAACTTTGTGACCAAGGCGCTTGAGCCGATATCGATTAAGATTAATCAGATAGTGAACTCGTCAGCTTTCCAACAATTTGCCCAAATTGTAGCCACGGTGCTTCAATATGTCGTTCAAGCCGTTATCTTTGCTATGGATATGATTGGGGCTGTTTGGAGTATGTTGGCGCCGATTGCTCAATTTGTCATCGATAACTGGTCTGTCATTCAACCGATTGTCATTGCTGTAGCAATTGCTATTGCTACTTATGTGGTTGCCATGAATGCAGCGGAAATCGCCACTAAATTATTTAGTATCGCTACCAACGTGGCTAAAACAGCAATGGCTGGTTTTAATGCAGTGATGGCAATGAACCCAATCATGTTGATTGTCATGGCAGTCATTATCCTTATTGGTCTCTTTTATGCCTTGGTCGCATGGTTTAACAACCTTACTGGTGCAGCTTTATCAGCCACAGGAATTATCATGGGAGCGATATTCGCCCTTGGAATGATAATTTGGAATGTGATTCTCGGGATTATAAACTTTGTTATCTGGGTAATCAATATGATTTTGCAATTTGTTTTTTGGCTTGTGAATGGGATTATAGCAGGAGCTATGATGCTTTATGATTTTATTCTGATGATTATCATTGGTATTTTAGACTTTATCGACTGGTTTGTTACTGGTGCTGTTAACTTATGGAACGAGATGTCTTTCCAAGTTCAAAGTGCTTGGTATGATATCGCTCAAGGCGGACGTGATATGGCTGTCGCTATCGCTGGATTTGTAGACAGCATGGTCAACAGTGTTATCGGTGCAGTCGAGGGCATGATTAACTCTGTTCTTGGTGGCTTTAATAAAATGATTGGCTTCTTAAATGGGTTCGGTCTAAATCTAAGCGCTGTTGGAACGGTTTCTCTTGGTCGGACGAACTTTGCCGGTGATATCGCGAACGCCATTGACAGCATGGAAAAACCAGTCAAGAAAACCTTTGAAGGTCTGCACTTGGCAGATGGTCTGAAACAACATAAGGCCAGCTTAAGTACTCCGCACCTTGACGCTCCGCAAATTGGTTATTTAGAGGGAGGGAGCGTTCTTGGAGCCTTTAATAATGGCTATAAATTCGGTCAAGGTATCGATAAGGCTGTCGGTGGTTTCTTCAAAGGAGCTGGCGATGCCAACGGTGCAGGAAACAATTTCTTGGGTGACCAAGGCACTACACCTTACGAACTCAGCCCAGCAAGTTCAGTCCCTGGACAAGGCGACGGAGGAAAAGGTGGCGGTCACAATCCAACAGGTGGTAAATTAGATAAAGTCGGCAAGATTGAAGATGAAATCAAACTGGACGATGAATACATCAAGCTGATTAAGGACGTTGCGACCATGAAGTGGCAACAGAACTTTATTACCTTGAAGCCAGAGATTGTCACCAACATTGACTCCATTAACAACGCTGGCCAGTATGCCAACGTATTGGATGATTTGAATGCAACGATTGTAGACGCTTTGAACAATGGCGCTGATGGCCTCATGGCTTACTAGGAAGGAGGTAGCAGATGTTTATATTTATTGAAGGCATTAAATTGCCAGTGAATCCAGAAGAAATCAAACTGGAGGACAAGCAAGGAATTGAGACAGTCGCTATCATCGATACTGGTAACGTTCCGCTTGTCGGAAATCCAGAGCTTCAATCGATTGAGTTTGAATCCTTTATTCCTAGTGGAAGATACGATGGAAACTACCAACGGAATAGCCGTGTTTCTCCAGAATCCTTTGTATCATCTATTCGTAAATTTAAGACGGAAGGCACTCCTATTCAACTCATGATTGGGGGTGCTTTTGGTTCTGCTATTAACGGGAAATTTCTAGTGGAGCAGTTCGATGTCTCTACCAAGACAGGATATGAAGATGACCTGATTTATAAGATTAAGTTCTTACAATATCGATCTCACAAACCGCGAAAGGTCACCATCAAAGATAAGCAAGCACTTGAGGCAACTAAAAAGAAGCCGCAGGCGAAAGCTACGGAAGAACGTAGCCCTACAACTGAGAAACCTGCTCAAAAAAGCCATACGGTTGTGAGCGGTGATACTCTTTGGGGAATTGCTCAGACCTTTTACGGAGACGGCAGCCGATATACTGAAATCTACGAAGCCAACAAAGACAAAATCAAAGACCCTCATTGGATTTATCCTGGACAGGAGTTTGTGATACCATGATGCAATTATTCTATCAGAACAATAAAACTGGAGATACATGGGATTTAGCAACCGTGTCTGATAAGGTTGAGTTCAAGACAACTAGAAAAGGGTCAGCTTGGAGCGTGGAGATTAGCTTGTACAACTCTACAAAAATAGCCTTTGAATATGGTTCTCCGCTTGCTTTCAAGTTAGATGATAAAGAGGTGTTCTTTGGTTATTTGACGAAAGTCAAGTATGAAAAAGACACTAAAACAACCTTGACCTTCCATGACCAGATAAAGTACTTGTTACGCAATATCAACTTTGTTGCCAAGGATAAAAACGTCAATCAAATCGTCTCGGCAATCGCAGGAGATTTTGATTTGAAGATTGGGGAACTAAAAGCCCCAGCCGTGACCTTATCCCCTCAGTTGAAGGAAGATAAGAAGGCTCTGGATATTATCCAGGAGGCTATGGACGAGACCTTGGTGCAAAGTGGAGAATTGCTGGTTTTGTATGACAAGTTCGGAGAGTTGACGCTAACAACTCCAAAAAACTTACCAATTCAGTACATTATCGGTAATGAATCCTTTATGTCTAGTTTTGAGTTTGAAGGTTCGATTGAGGATAGCGCCAATATTGTCCGCTTGATCCAAGAGAACAAAGAAACCAAAAAGAGGGAGGTCTACATCTATCAGGACAGCTACAACATCGGCGCTTGGGGAAAACTCCAGTACATGAAAAAAGTGGATGAGAAAGCAACTGAGGGGCAAATCAAGCAATGGGGCGAAATGCTCTTGAAGATGAAAAACCGTCCCAAAGAAACTTTCAGTCTGAAAGCCGATATTGGAGGTATTGACTTTTTAGCAGGCCATGCAGTCTATGTGGATGTTAAGGATATTGAGAAGAAGGGATGGTATGTCATTGAAGAGGCAACTCATTCCTTCAGTGCAGAAAAGCACACGATGGAAATTAAATTATTCATGGCAGGAAGTGAGTAGATGGAAGTAATAGAAAATCTAAAGAAATTGATTAGTAATTTCATTGAAAATCGCCAGTTCGCCAAGATAACGACTGGTGTTGTTTTATCGGTTTCTCCCCTCAAAATCCAATTGACCAATGAGTTGATTTTAGATGATTCCATGCTTGCTGTTACATGGACGGATGAAACATTGGATCCTGAGTACGTAGGTCAAACCCTTCATCTCATTAGACAAGATGGTGGAGGGTTTTATTATGTCTTGTATAAGAAAATTTTCCACTACAAGCGCAAAGTGAAAGGGGGTTCTGATGAATGAGTACTCCTAAAACAAACTTTTTAAACATCGCTAAAAATGTTGTTGAAGCTAAGAAGCAGCCTAGCTTAACACTAGATGAAACCAATATCTTGCTAGAAACAGACGGTATCCATGCTCTGAAGCAATCAATCAGACGAATGCTGACGACTGAACGGTTCATCTATACGATTTATGATCATCGCTACGGTGTTGAGTTAGACGCTTTATTTGGTGGGGATATGGATTATGCCCAGATGGATATCGCACGACGTATAAAAGAAGCCTTGTATGAAGATGACAGGATTCATGAGGCTCACTCTTTTTCTACTAAGGTAAAGAAAGATGAGTTTTATGTGCAGTTCATGGTTGATAGTGATTTTGGAACATTTGAAATGGATTTGGAGGTGAAACGATGATAAAGGTAAAAACATATCCAGAAATTTTAGAGGATATGCTGGCCCTGTTTGATGATAAGTATGACAAAAGACAAGGATCTGTCTTGTACAATCTAGTTGCGCCTGCAGCTAGAGAAGTTGCCATTCAGTATACAGTCTTAAAATCGTATGAGGAAGTCAACTTTTTAGATACGAGTACAGTAATCTTCCTAACTCGTTTATGTAGGCAGTTTGGAGTTGAACGCTTGCCAGCCACGGCATCAGTTCGATTGGTTCAATTCAAACAGGAAATCCCACTTGGGACTCGTTTCAGTGTGGTTAATAGTGAGTATAATTTCCGTGTCTTGGAACGCCGCTCTGGATTTGAGTATAGTGTAGTAGCTGAACAAGTCGGAAATGCTCCCAACTATGTAAGAGGTCAACTCATCAACATTGATGTGTTGAATGGTTTTAAAGGCGCAGAAATTGGCTCCGTTATCGTCGTAGGAGAAGACGAAGAGACAGATAAACAACTCCGCAAACGGACCATTGAGTATCTGAAAACACCGACTTTAAACGGGAATATTGCTCAAT
The DNA here is from genome assembly GCF_013277415.1 of Streptococcus sp. 68. Taxonomy (GTDB): domain Bacteria; phylum Bacillota; class Bacilli; order Lactobacillales; family Streptococcaceae; genus Streptococcus. Next base: position 64,027 of record NZ_VMMX01000012.1, read on the forward strand.
ATAAAAAATGGGCAAGTGAGTTCGTTGGTGTTGGTTCGGCCTTGGTAGAGCCACTCTGGAAGGGAGAAAACACGGTACGTGTATCGATTACAGATGCTGACGGTAATGAAGCGAGTGCAGAGCTGGTAAATAAGTTCAAGAATTACTTAGACCCTGAACCGAGTGGACACGGATTAGGCGTTGCTCCGATCGGTGCTTATGTGACTGTTCAGTCTGTAAGTGGCTATAATGTTCGTGTTACTGCAACTATCAAGATTGATGAAGATGTAGATATTGAAACAATCAAGAATGAGGCGAAAGTTCAACTCATTAAATACTTACGTGAAGAAGCATTTGAAGAGAAAGAGGTTCGAAACTATAAAGTTGCCACAATCATTGACAGAATTAACGGGGTTCGAGATGTGGACCGTATTTTGTTGAATGACATGGAACAAAGTATTGAACTTTCTACCAACATGCTTCCGAAACTAGCGGAGGTAACTATCAATGTCACAAGTTAGATATCGTATGTTATTGGCTTTGCCAGAGGTCTTAGATCCAACCATCAACGATTTGTTTGAAACTGAGATTCCAGAGCTGGAATTGATTACAGACTTAATCTTTGATACCAGACGGTTGATGTTGTTGCCAGAAGCGACGGAAGACTGGATTATACGTTGGGAAAAGGCCCTTCAGGTAAAACCGAAAACAATTGATTTGGAAGAACGAAGGCGGTATTTAATTACTTTAATTTCTTCCAAAATCAAAATTAACTCAGTGAGTTTACAAAAAATTACAAAGAGCTTTACGAATGTCAACAACTTAGTAACGGTCAAGGGTTCAGCGGTACATATCCGATTTTTAGGAGAACTGCCAACTGGATATTTGAACCGTTTTTTAAAGTATGTGCGTGAGTTGATTCCTGCTCACTTAGGAATCCAATTCTCAGTTGAAGCGCCAATGATGAACGCGATTTATATTGGAGTTCACACATTCAGAGACATTCGCTCAGTTCGATTTGAATAGGAGGAAATAAATGGGATATTTTATCCAACCTATTGTGACTGATAAAGCAATCAGCGAAACAGCCTTAGCAATTCAAAATAGAGAACCGCTGGTCTTTACTCGAATAGCTCTGGGGAGTGGTCGGCATCAGACAGACGCTGGCAAGAAGAATGATGTAGCTCAAATAGTTCATTCTTTGCAAGTCACGCAGTCTTTATCGACGGATGTAGCTGACACGATTCGTCTCACAGCGAGGTTTGATAATTCGCGGATTGAGCGTGAAATGATTATCAATGAAATCGGTGTGTTTGCAAAACGTGGAAATCATGAAGAATTCATGTACATGTATACTTGGGCAGAACAGGGGGATGTGATTCCACCTAAAACATCTGCTTATGTATATCGAGATTATGATTTCAATACGACTATTAGTAAGAATAGTCAGATTACCATTCAATACAATGCGACTGACTTGGTTTATGCAACTGTCCCTGAATTGAAGGCGACAGAAAGAAAGCTACAAACCAACATCGATAATCATATTAGAGATGCTGCCCGTCACGTTTCTGACCAAGAACGGACTCGCTGGAATGGGAAAGCCGATTCAAGCCACAGGCACAAGGTAGCAGATATCGATGGTCTGCCTGAAAAGATTGACGAGTTCACCAAAAGTAAGGCTGAGAAAGTTGACCTAACTAGTCACATCAACAACCGAAACAACCCACACAATGTTACGAAACAACAAGTGGGACTAGGTAACGTAGACAACGTAAGGCAAGCCAGTTATACAGACCATGAAGCGACTAAAAGAGAAGTCGCCGAGCAAGAACAACGATTGTCATTGCTAGAAGAAATGGTACTACAGAATGCGTTCTATATACCAATCAAGGCTGAAGATAATGCTAATGTATTGCTAGGTGACGAAAACAACAATTTAGTCGTAGCTGATTGGAAATACCAAATAGTAGAAAGGGAGGAATAGATGAATGGTAATTATGAGTAACCAAGTTAGGAAAGCTACTGATTTGCCAACGTTATCCAACGTATCAGACGGAGATGTGGTGCTAGTTCACAGTGGAGCAGGATTAAAGAAAGTTCTTGTGTCCACTTTGAAACGAACATTTACAACACCACAATCAGCTATATCAGTAGCTACATCAAACTCAAACGGTATCGTCAGACCGGATAATCAGACAACAGAAGTGTCAAATGGTGTGATGAAAGCAAAGACTGCAACTAGTGGGCAGGCTGGTGTGGTGCGACCGGATAACTCAACGATTACAGTCGATAGTTCGGGTGTTTTACGAGTAAATAGGTCTGCGCTTGGAATTCCAAGTACACCGTCCGAAGTAGTTGCTAACAAGCTGATTAACCAAAATGGGAATCAGCATATGAAGTATTGGTATGGGTCTAAATATCAATACAATGCACTCTCAACCAAAGACCCCAACACAATCTATGATGTGTACGAGTAGGTGATGCTATGGCTACAAGAGAAGGAATCTATGTTGGAGGATATGAAATTGTCCAAAGATACGTGGGTAGTAGGCTGGTTTGGGAGAAAAATAGATATATACTATTGGGTACTAATATTTATGGTGATTGGAACAATGATGGTTATACGACCGTTAAATAATCTAACCGTGAAAATAGATATCAAGATTACGGAGCACAAACATTAGAAAGAGTAGTCATGATAAAAGTTGGAAATGAAACATTTTTCCCGTCAAAAGTGACAATGGTTCAAAAAGATTCGCATACCACTCATGATGAGGGATGGACTACTCGTGTGGATAATTACCAATATGAAATGATTACGTTTAAGAATTCGACTGATAGAGATAATTTTATAATGTTAGCGAACAAAGGAAATCATGTTTTATATTACGGTAAAAAAAGATAGAAAGAGGTAATTTAATATGGAATTTGTATTAGTAAATAAATTTTTTAGAGTTGACAAGACGGAAGTCTCTATTCAATGCGACAAGCCGTTTACTTTTTTCACTCGTGAGTTAGAGGGTGACCGCTTGGGTGACACGGACGAAACGCTCATTGAAGCAGTCAAAGAGATTCTACGTACCGAACTTGACCCAACTAGCGCCATTGTCAAAAACCAAGAACAATTGGCTAAAACGCAAGAACAGTTGGCTAAAACGACGGAAGCGCTGGAGAAAGCCAACCAACTCATGGATGGCATGCAGAAGGTCAATCTCCAGAATGCTCAGGATATTGAGGATATCTTAGCACGATTGGAAGAGCTGGAAGCTCAAGGAGAGTCTGACCAGGAGGAGAAAGAGGAGGCAGAGGAGGACACCCCTCAGGTTACGGACACAGAAAACCAAGCTGATGAACCAGCCCCAGCGCAGCCAACTACTGAACAACCAGTAGCAGAAGCACCTACACAACCAACCCCAGCGGTAGAAGATAACAAAGAAAGCGAGAAAGAAGATGACATTTCTGAAACGACAAACCAAGAGAGCCCTAGTGAAGACAATGGAGGTAGCAACAATGAGTAAGATTACACTAGACCAAGCAAAAATCGACATGTACATCAACCTACTGGAACGTGGAGCAGTTGACTTTTCATGGGTACATAAACGCTGGAAAGACCGTGTGCGCAAGGAATTGAAGCGCCGTGGTTTGAGCCATCTGGCAAACTAGCGAGGTGCTTATGACAGAGATTGAGCACTTATTGATTCGGTTTCTCTTTTCTCTGATTCCTGTGGTTGTCTTGTACTTTTCCATGAAGGACAGGGCAACCAAACAGGAAAATCGCATTACAGCCATAGAAAAAGATATTGAGAACTTACGCGAATTTCGAATGTCGGCTAACAAAAGGCTGGATAACCATGACGAACAAAACAAGGCTATTCTGGTGCTGGCTGAACAGGTCAAATCGCTAGGCGAAGATGTGAGAGAACTGAAAACCTTGATACAAAGTAAACAGTAAAGAAAGAGGTGCAGAATGGTCTGTAATCTCAATATGACCAATCTCGCACAGATTGACGGCGGTCACCTGATTAAGCAAGGGGACTTGGCTTCCACCTTTGGTTTTGCCCTCTTAGACGAAGACTACCAAGTCATCTCCTCTCTGGAAGGGGAGGAGGCGCTGATCAGTCTGACCAAGGAGGGCTACCAGTGGAAGAAGCAGGTAGCTGTTACCAGTCAAGGTGTGAGTTTTCATCTGGACGCTATCTTGCCCATTGGGAGTTATCGCTTGGAAATCACGGCTGGAGGCTATGTTTTCCCCAGTGATAAATCTGTCCATATCCAGATAGTCGCCTCAGATAAGGAATTGGTCACAGAAGAAGTCCATGCTTTAAAAGAGCTGGATATTGCAAAAGAAGTCGAAAAACAGCTTGCAGGTAGAACTGTAGGCGAGAGCCCAGCAGGTCATGAATTGCCAGACCTGCTCTTTTATTACAATTTAGGAAAGGTGTAACACAAAATGGATACTACAAAATTAACAGCATTCGCGCAGGCAGTGGGGGAAGATAACAAAAAGGTAAACGAAGAGCTGAAAACGAAAGTCAGCACGTCTGACATGAACCAAGCAATTACCCGTGCTAAATCCGAGGTTAAGGCTGAAATCTTGGGTGAGGGAACGCCTGAAAATCTTGATACGTTGAAAGAAATCGCAGAAAAAATCACGAGCATGGGGCAAGACGAAAACGGCGCACTTCTTGGCAAAGTAACTGAAGTCAGCGGACGTGTAGACCAGATTGCCAATGTTGATTTGGTCGCAACCTATAACGCAGCGAAAGCGTGAGTGCTATGAGTAACCTTGAAAATCTAGCAACAGCTATTGGTAGGGATGTCAAGGCGATCAAAGAAGATTCAGAGTTAAAGGATAGGGAAGTCCAGGAAAGACTGGACTCTCTTGAGAGTAGACCGAGAGTCAATCCAGAAACCCTCGTTACAAAAGCGGAGCTGGAAGAGAAAGGCTACTTGACCTCCCACCAAGACTTGTCTACTTATGCCCAAAAATGGGAGTTGTACAATGATATCCCCATCAAGGCTAGGATTTCCGCCTTGGAAAATCGCCCGTCATTTGACAATCTGACCTCCAGTCAGAGAGAAAGCTTAAAAGGGGAAAATGGGCATAGCTTAAATGCCAATGTACGTATCGAAGGAAGCTATCGAAACGGTGCGACTAGTCAGTTGAATTTGATCGCGGACGTCTACTATGACGGGACACGGTTAACCAGTGGCTATACTCTTGATTATTACTACCGTGGTTTTGGCAATAATAGCTGGGGTGTTTTGAGAAATCAAACGCCTGATGCAAATGGTAAATTTGGTCAGTGGAATGCTACTCAGCGCTCTGGTGGCTGGTTTGAGGTCTACATAGTTGTAACGCACAACGGCATTAAAGCAGCTGCTAGCACACGTCTTGATAATGTCAGTGACGGTGCAACAGGTCCAGCTGGTGCACGAGGCGCTGATGGCGCTAGAGGACGTGACGGAGCGCCCGGCCAAAACATCATCAACCAAAACGGTGGGCAAGCCTTGAAATATTGGGTTGGTACAAAGGCTCAATATGAAGCTATCAGAACGAAAGACCCCCATACTATCTATGATGTGTATGAACCAAAATAGAAAGGAAAAACATATGACACAATTTAATGAATTTATTATCGCTTTTGCGACAGGCTTTTTAGCGGTAGTCGCAGGCAGTATGGTAAAAACAGTAAAAGATTATCTTTTGCGAAAAGGCGGAGAAAAAGCGGTTATTATCGCTGAAATCCTAGCCAAGAACGCAGTTCATGCCGTGGAGCAGGTGGCTGCTGAGACAGGTTATAAAGGTGATAAAAAACTGGCACAGGCTCGCGCTAAAATCCGTGCAGAGCTGCTCAAATATAACATCAGCATGACCGACAAGGGCTTGGATACCTTTGTAGAGTCAGCCGTTAAGCAGATGAATGACGCTTGGAAAGGACAAGAGTAATGGATATCGATACAAGCAGACTACGTACAGGCTTGCCACAAGTCGGAGTGCAACCTTATAGACAAGTGCATGCTCACTCAACAGGCAACCGCAACTCAACAGCTCAGAATGAGGCAGACTACCACTACAGAAAGGACCCTGAACTTGGGTTCTTTTCTCATGTGGTCGGAAACGGACGTGTCATGCAGGTAGGTTCTGTAAATAACGGCTCGTGGGATGTTGGTGGCGGTTGGAATGCTGAGACCTATGCAGCAGTTGAATTGATTGAAAGCCATTCAACTAAGGAAGAGTTCATGACAGACTACCGTCTGTATATCGAACTCTTACGCAATCTAGCAGATGAAGCAGGCTTGCCGAAGACTCTTGACACAGACGACTTGGCAGGTATCAAGACGCATGAATACTGTACCAATAACCAGCCTAACAACAACTCAGACCACGTTGACCCGTATCCTTATCTTGCGAAATGGGGCATCAGCCGTGAACAGTTCAAGCAGGATATTGAAAACGGCTTGACAATTGAAGCAGGCTGGAAGAAAAACGATACAGGCTACTGGTACGTACACTCAGATGGCTCTTATCCAAAAGACAAGTTTGAGAAGGTCAACGGAACCTGGTATTACTTCGACGGTTCAGGCTACATGCTTGCAGATCGCTGGAAGCAGCACACAGACGGCAACTGGTACTGGTTTGACCAATCTGGCGAAATGGCGACAGGCTGGAAGAAAATCGCTGATAAGTGGTATTATTTCGACGTAGAGGGTGCCATGAAGACAGGTTGGGTCAAATACAAGGACACATGGTACTACCTAGACGCTAAAGAAGGCGCCATGGTATCAAATTCCTTTATCCAATCAGCTGATAAAAAAGGCTGGTACTACATTAAACCAGATGGAACACTGGCAGATAAGCCAGAATTCACAGTAGAGCCAGAAGGCTTGATTACAGTTAAATAAATAGAAAGGAAACTTTCTAAAATGTTCTTTCACCGCAGGCTCAGGCTTGCGGTTTTTTTGTTTGCTCTGAAATTGACTTGTTGACATCAACAAATAGCTTCACAAAGCGCTTGGTTGTCAATTTTGTTGACGTTAACAAAATTAGAGTTTGTATTTCTATTTTGCAAAAACACGCATTTTGAACGATTAGAAATCAAAATCTAAATCCTATTGTTCAAAAAAGCGTTTTCTTGAAGAATAGGGAGGAGTAATGGCAGGGTATTATTGTCAAAAACGGTGTTTTGTTAAAAATAAAAAAACAGTGACCGAAATCACTGCTTATCAGTTGTAGCAAATTCATAAAGTTTTTCCGCTGTGAGAAGTGCCATTTTGTCCATACTTGTTTTTCCTTTTCTGAGGTCAGAAACGGTAGTCCATGGAACTCCAGCGCCTTGCGAAATAGCAGATGTAGACATCGAACTGTCTAACAATTCTTGAATAACTTTTCTCATCTTATTTGTCCTTTTTGTTTTTTAGATAAATGTATACATTAATTGCAATTATAAAAATAGCTATTGCACTAACCATTGCATTTCCTCGTTCCATTTGATAAAATAGAGGTGTGAGGGGCTTTCGCCCCAACCTCTTAGCGTTTACCTTTTTCTTTTGCGGGATTTCGGTTTACGCTTTTTGTTTTGCCTTGCGACCGTTATTGCGGTCACTAGACTTGCGATAGCAGTTACTGTTTCAGGAATATTGTCTATTGCCTTTTCAAGTAACCTAAGCCAATCTTCTTTGTTCAACTTCATCACCCCCTTTCCTTATCTTGATTATATTATATCACGGTATACCGAGAAAGTCAAGAGTTTTGATGGAGTTTTTTTATTTTATTTTTTAAAAAAAAGACCGTGAGTAATCACAGTTTTCTATTTGTCAACTATTGAACTTTAAGTTGGAACCTTCTCAACTATGCGGGCAAAAGTGAATACGATGATGAATACGATTAAAAAAAATGATAGCAATTAACGAAAATGATTTTAACGAAAAATAAGTAAAAACTCAACTATTTACAAGTGATGATAACTATTTGTAAACGTTTTTCACTTATGGTATAATAAGAGAATGAACTATCCAAAAATTGATTTAAAAACAATTCGTCAGGAGTCAAAACATTTTCAGGCTGACACCCCCCGTCTCTTTCTCCTCTATATCCTTCCCAGTATGCTGGTCATCTTATCTGGTTTTCTTAATCCCTTATCTCGGATCCACGGGACTGTTTTAGAACAGCCATTTTTCAGCATACTTGGTCAAATACTTCAAGCCTACCTCTTTCCTCTACTAGTCTCCTTTATCGGGACTGTTCTTTTGACCAGTTCCGTCTATGCAACACTGACACTCATGAAAGATTCTAAAACGGAGCCATCTGTAAAAAACAGCCTAGCTCTCTTTGATGAGGAGCGCTTTTCTCAAACCTTTTTGACCCTACTTCTCAAACGTTTCTATCTCTTTTTATGGAGTATCCCTAATTTACTTGGGATTTACTTCCTCTTTTATAGTAGCTTTTTAGCCAAAAAATTCGTCCCCCTACATCCTGAGTTTCCAAATCTAGATCTCTCATCAGTTGAAACCGAGCGTTTCCTCATGGTCTTTGGACTCTACTTTCTTGCAAGTCTCATCTTGATCATTGTAGGAAATATCCTCTATATTCCACAGTATTATGCCTATTCACAGGTGGAATTTCTTCTCTGTTATAGTCTAGACCTAGGACAGGCCTCACCAAGACGAATCCTAAAAACTAGCCGTTCCTTTATGAAGGGCTACAAGTTCCAGCACTTTGTCCTAGACTTACAGCTTCTTCCTTGGTACTTCCTCAATTGGATTACCTTTGGCATTGCTAGTTTTTTACTCCTACCTTATATCCAATGTACTAAAATCAGCTTTTATAGAGCAGTACTTAGAGCAGCACTTAGTAAAAAATACCAACTAAACTACCCCTGGTAGGGCTAGTTTTTCACTCCTACCCTACATTCAAATTAATAAAATGATTTTTTACCGAGCAGTATTGGCTCGAAAACGTCCAAAAGCTTGAAGGTTTTCCCTCAAGCTTTTTTCTATCAATGAGTTTCTCCGCCTACCAACTTGAGATCCTGATCTCCATGTTCTATCATGGCGCCGATTGCCGCTTCTATCCCTCGCCTAATATCCACTAAACTCATAGCTGGGGTAGTCGGTCGATTCACCACCTGTTCCATCATATAAGGAATATGCATAAAACCTGCCTTAACATGTGGAAATTTCTTTTCTACCAAATAGAGTGCCTGATACATCAAATGATTGCAGACAAAAGTCCCTGCCGTATTGGAAACAGAGGCCGGCAAGCCCTCTTTTTTTATAGCTTGAACCATCGCTTTAATCGGCAAACTGCTAAAGTAGGCCGAAGCACCATCTGGGCGAATGGAAAGGTCAATCGGTTGATTACCATCATTATCAGGAATGCGTGCATCGTCTTGATTAATGGCCACTCGTTCAGGCGTCAAGCTAGTTCTTCCACCTGCTTGGCCGATACAAAGGACAAAGTCAGGTTGATAATGGTTCATCTCTTCTTCCAATACATGGGCCGATTTGTGAAAGACTGTTGGCACTTCTAACCAACGAACCTCAGCACCATGGATTTCAGCTGGTAAACCTTTAATGGCCTCCAAAGCTGGATTGACCTTTTCCCCTCCAAAGGGCTCAAAACCTGTCACTAATACTTTCATTTCTAACTCCTCAAAACAAATTCAATGAGACTTTTTTCTTAAAAACAAGTATAACATATTTCCCTTATTCTGGAGTGAAAAGGACTAGCGAGACTAGTACCGCCTTTCAAATTTATTTAAAGAGTAAAATACTAATCAAGGCCAAAATAGCTGGTCCACCTTGCTTCAAAATAATTTTCTTATCTGCTGTTAAAGAGCCATAAGTCGCCGCCCCAATCACAAATAAAACAAAAATAGTCACAATTTCTAAATTCTGTGAGAAATAAATTCCATACAAGAGAAAGACTCCTAGCAGAGCATTATAAATCCCTTGATTTTTAAACAATGAACTTACTGACGGACGAGCCAGTTCTTCCTTTTCCATGTTAAAGACACGACTAGTCGCATCTGATTGCGTTGCAATACTTTCCAAATAAAAAATGTAAAAATGCTCCAAAGCAACAACCGTTGCTAAAATGATTGTCATAATTGACACCTATTTCTCCTTAAATTTCTATATTTTCAATACCCAAAACCAATTTATTTAATAAACGGCTGAGTTCAGTTCTTTCAGACTCTGTTAAGATACTTTCCATCGCTTGCTTAACCTTGATATGCTGCAGAGGGGGATTCACCACTAACTGCTCCTTGGCATACTTCGTAGTCTCTACCAACACTTCTCGTTGATTTTCAGGATTGCGATGACGCTCCACCAGACCTTCCTTTTCCAAAATCTTGAAATGTCGTGTCAAGGCAGCTTGATCAATCTTCAAACGCTCCTGAACCGCTATTTGATTACAAGGGGAATGCTTCAGTAAAAATAATAAAATCTGATACCGTGTCAAACTAATCCCAAGCCTTTTTTCAAACAATTGCGTACTCGCTTGCTCAGACAAGCGGAGTTGATACAGTAAATCTTGAATCTCTAACATTTCTTCTTCTCTTTTATTGATTTATCAATAGTTGACTAATCAAGTATAATACAAAGTAAAATAGATTGCAAGAATCATGCTTGAATCATTACAACAAGATGGTAACTTTCTATTTCCCATTCAAATTGAAAAAGAAAAAACGAACGAAACTCGCTTCCTATCACGAAAGCTAGATCTCATTCGTCAAAATGATATTATCAAATCTGGTTTATCCATTCATTGAAACGTGAACGTGGTCATAGTGGTTTTCTGTCACGCTACCACGGTCTGGCATTGGATTCCAAGTATTAGCTGGTCCATATTTGCTATCGAATGGAGCATAGAAACGTTGTTTCCAGATGATATAACTAATGCCACGGCTAGCCATATTTTGAATAGCGTATTCTGCAATCTTATCCCCTAGTTCTGAGCTTTCTGGTACCATAAAGTCGATAGCCAAACCTTTTCCGTGATCTCCGCTGTCTCCTGGACGGTAACCACTAAAGGATGTGATGCCAAACAAGTTGGCGATTTCTTCTTTAAAGGCAGCTGTTTGTGGTTGGAGGCCTGCATTTTCAGATTTCGCTACCGCAAGTCCAGCATAATCGGGCGCAGCTGGAGCTGCGTAAGTTGTTGAAACTGTTTTCTTCTCTTCTGGTTGATAAGTAGAAACTGCTGGTGTAGCTTCACTTGATGCTACTTCTTTTACTTCTTCTAAACTTGTTGCAGTTGTTTCTATTGCTTTTTCTTCTACTGGAGTTGTAGTTGTTTCCACTGTTGACTCAGCCTGAGGGCTTGCTTGAGTTTCATCTTTCTCAGCTGGAGTCGTTGCCTGAGGAGTTGCTTCTTCAACTGGACTGCTTGTTTTGACTGTTTGCTCCGTTGACGTAGAAGTGTTTGTAGATGATGCCACTTCTTCTGCAGTAGTCACTGTCTCTGTAACTTCTGAACTTGTTGCTACTTCTTTTGCACTTGTAGTCTCTACCGCTTTTGGCGCTTCTGCAATTGGTTGAGAAAGATCTGCAATTTGAACAGTTTGATCATCTACGGTCACTTGATTGGTTGTCAAATCTGCTGTAGCAGTTGTCACTTCTTCACTAGAAGCCGCTTGAGGTGTTTGGATTTCAACTTCTGTTACTTCTTCAGCTTCATTGACAGTCGTTGTCAAAACAGTTTCTGGGAAAATCAAGTCCATATTAGTGATTTTATTCAAACTCGCAAGAATTGTGACATCTACACCCAAGGCTTCTGCAATTGTGCTCAAGGTGTCACCATACTGAACGGTATAGCTTGTTTTGTTGTCTGTTTTAGTCAAATCGTTTTGGATTTGCTCAACACTACGGGCAGTCCAAAGAACTTCTTCTGCTTGAGTTGCCAATACTGGGGCAAATGACAAGGCTACTGTTGAGGCTAATAACATTCTTTTCTTCATTCTTTCAAATTCCTTTCAAATGAGTACCTGTCTATCATAACACAAAAAATGCAGAAAAAAAGCCCTCTCGGGCCTATTTAACAGAACTGTCTGCTCCTTGTAACAAACTCGGTTACTTGAAACAGTTTGTTAGGTCTCTGTCACAAAACTGACACAATCTTATCGTTCCCAATCCCCAAAAATGTAAGGAATATCTGCTAACCCTTGAATCCTGTGATTTCCTTCATAAGTCGACTCTAAAAAGTTGATACTTTGAATCCCACTATTCTGGGCAAATTCCACATCCAGAGTTCGATCTCCTATATAATAAGTCTTTTCAGAATTCAACTGATACTTGTATATCAGATAGGTAGCCGCTTCTGGATTAGGCTTGCGCGCAAAGCCACTCTGACTGGTTAAAATCTCTGTAAAATAAGATCCCAAACCCAAGTCTCTTAGAATGGTAAAAGCATTATCTCCTTTATGAGTGTAGACAAACTGCTGAATTCCTGATTCGTCTGCCCAAGCTAGCACATCACGCGCACCTGGCATCAAAACTACTTGAGTATTCTTCTCAGCCAAACTCTGGGCACGCACCTGATTTAGCACTTCCACATCCAGATTTCTATCTTCTGCCACCCGCACAAGCAAATCTTGCACCGAATACTTGAGGATAAACTCTCTCACCTGCTCCTTATCATAAGGAATAGCAAACTGAGCAAAAGTTTCCTCAATTCCTGACAAAATCGCTTCGTAAGAGTCCAATAAAGTCCCGTCTAAATCCCAAATAAAAGCTGTTTTTTGCATTTCCTATCCTTTCAAGCTCATATAGCGCTGGTAACGATAGCGTAGAAATAACCAGCGAAAACCATTATCCAAGAGAGTTCCTGCCCAAATACCAGACAAGCCCCAACCAAAAACAATCCCCATCAGATACCCTGTTCCAATGCGGATACACCACATTCCTATACTTGTCGCATAGAAGGGAAGCCGAGCATTGCCCAAACCCTGCCAGACTGCTGTATAGATGACTGTTCCTATCGTCATAGGGATTCCAAGTAGTGAAAAAAGTGTCACTAGAACACTAGCCTCCACCGCTAGAGAATTAGTTGTATAGAGATGAGTTAGTGGTATACCCAAAGCATAGATACTGAAGGTCAAGGGCAACATGAGGACCAGAGAGAGCCAAAAGGTTTGCTTGCTCAAACTAGCGACTCTTTTCCAATCATCTTCTCCAACCGCTCGAGCCACTTGCATGACTGTTGCTGTAGCCACACCAAAGGCAGGCATATAGTTAAACTGGGTCAAAACTTCCCCGACTGCATTTCCAGCCACTGCCTCTGTCCCGAAAGACACAACCAAGGCAATGATTACTACATCTCCAGCCCGCATCATAAGTCGCTCTCCAGCTGCTGGCAAAGCTAAAGTCAATAGTTCCTTATCTAAACCAAAAGTCGGTTTCTCAAAAGGCAGCTTTAATTGCGACCACAAAATCACAAGACCAACCAAACGAGACAGAATAGTCCCCCAAGCAACACTCGCTATCCCCATATCCAGTACAAAAATAGCTAGACTGGAAAAGAGAATATTCAAGACATTGGATAAAAAACTAACATAGAGGGGCAAACGTGGATTATGCGTTGCACGAATCAAGGAACCAAGACTGGTCATCAAGCCCAAAAGAACAATCGATCCGCCTACCAAAGATAGATACAGTCCACCACTCTCAGCTACAGCCCTCTCCGTTCCCAATAGTCCTATCATCTCTTTCCCAGCGAAGATAGACAAAGCTCCCAAAAGGAAACTTAAGAGTAAAGTAATTTTCAACGCCTCAGTCACATGATAGGCTAGCTTAGCCTTATCCTTCTGCCCCAAACTTTTTGAAATAACACTGGAAATAGCAGCTCCCAGAGCGATGAAAATCGCCTGGTAAATCGTGATAATATTGCCAGCTACTGATACACCTGAAATAGCTATCAATCCTAAATGAGCAACCAAATAACTGTCCACCATCCCCATGAGCATTTGCAAAAAGTTTTCGCCCATAGCTGGCAAGGCAATATTCAGAATGTCTTTATTTTTCTTAAACAATCTCTCCTCCTGATGAAAAGAAACTCAGTTGGTTTCCCAACCGAGTTTACTCCCTCTGTCTTAAAGTCCTAGATAAGCCTCAACCGCTGCTTGCATATCAGTAGCTGCCACTGTTGTCTTGTGACGAACAGGAGCTGTTTCAAGGCCATCAACTGCTGGTGGCACTGCAACGCCTGAGATTTCATGTAATTGAGCCAAGGCTTCAAAGTCAGTCAAGCCAACTTTCCCTGTTACCGCTTCTACTGCAACTACTGGGAACTTGTATGGACTAGCTGTTGAAGCAATCACCGTCTTAGTCACATCGCCAGTAGCCGCTTGGTATTTTCTATAAACTGCTGAGGCAACCGCCGTATGTGGATCCTCGATATAAGAATCTGACTCATAAACACGCTTGATTTCTGCTGCTGTTTCTTCCTCAGTCGCATATTCAGCTGCAAATAGTTCAAGAATCTCTGCATCAAAGTCTGTCAACTCATATTGTCCTTGCGTGTTCAAGGCATTCATAAGTTCAGCTGTCTTTTCAGCATCATTCCCCAAAAGATGGAAAATGAGACGCTCCAAATTTGAAGATACCAAGATATCCATAGATGGACTAGTTGTTACTTTAAACTCACGTTTCTTATCATAGACACGAGTTTTAAAGAAGTCTGTCAAAACATTGTTGTCATTTGAAGCACAGATTAATTTACCAACTGGGAGACCAATTTGCTTAGCATAAAAAGCAGCCAAGATATTTCCAAAGTTTCCTGTTGGTACTGTGAAGTTGACCTTATCACCAGCCACAATCTCACCAGTCTTGACCAACTGAGCGTAGGCATAAACATAGTAGACAATTTGTGGCACCAAACGGCCAATATTCATAGAGTTAGCCGATGAAAATTGCAACTTGTTGGCTGCCAACTTCTCACGAAGAGCCACATCGTTGAACATATGCTTCACATTTGTTTGCGCATCATCAAAGTTACCATCAATGGCTATAACATGAGTATTGCCACCAGTCTGAGTGGTCATTTGTAACTCTTGAACCTTGCTGACACCATCCTTTGGATAAAAGACGATGATCTCAGTACCAGGTACATCGGCAAATCCAGCCATAGCAGCTTTCCCAGTATCACCAGATGTCGCTGTCAAAATGACGATTTTGTTCTCCAAGCCATGTTTCTTAGCAGCAGTCGTCATAAAGTATGGCAAGATAGACAAGGCCATATCCTTAAAGGCAATCGTTGAACCATGGAAGAGTTCCAAGTTATATTGCCCGTCTAATTTCACTAAAGGCGCAATAGCTGGAGTATCAAATTTGCTATCGTAGGCATTGTCGATACAATAGTCCAACTCCTCAGCTGTAAAGTCATCTAAAAAGGTTGATAAAACAAGCTTGGCAATTTCTTGGTAAGAAGCATCTTTCAATTTGTCAAAGTCCAAATCTACCTTTGGATAAGTAAGCGGTGTAAACAAACCACCGTCCGTCGCCAAACCTTGCAAAATAGCTTGGCTGGCAGTTACTGTATTTTTCGCATCACGCGTTGATTGATAAACTAATGTCATTACTCTCTATCCTTTATCTATAGTCTCTTCCATTATATCATGATTTTTCAGAAAATTCTCGCTTTATAACAAAAATTATAACCCCAATTCTTTCTTCAAAGGATCTAAATAAATCATTTCTTGCTTATCTCTCATCTCCAGTCCTTCCTCAGATAGGATAAGTAAGTCTTTGGAAAATTCAATAATCGTAGTTCCTTCCTCATCTGTAAGCTTTTTCTTAGAAAATTGTCGTCTTAAAAACTTATAATCACAACCAAATTTCTTAAAGAAAGGTGCTGTTTCTAAGTAAGCTACTAACTTATCTAAATTAACCAACAATCCCAAGTGAAAGGCTGCAGAAGCAAAAGTCCTATCAAGTGGCTGTGTACACACACTACGAAACTCAACTGTTCCTCGAGTCGTTAAGTCTTGGTACTGGTAACTACGATGAGTTTCAAAATCCTTCTCTTGAGGATAAATAATAATCTCATCCCCATTAAGCGCATATGCTTGGATTTCAGATGTAGCCAAATAGTCCCTAGCCTGAATCGGATAAAAATAATAGGTTTGTCCATCACGTTCCGCAGTAAAAATTGCAGAATGATCTAGATAATCAAAAAAATCATCCTCATCTTTAAAGAGTCTAGCATTGACCCCGACATTTTCTGGATAGATACCATGCATGGATTCTTCCCAGAAAATATCCCTTGAGATTTTCGTATCCCAATCCTCACCTGTAAACTCAGAGTTTGCAAATAAATAAGCCTTTACTGCTTCAATTTGAGTAAAAGCATTAATTACCCGTAAGTAGTTAGACTTTGAAACATCCAACTGAACCTGACTCCCACAGATAAAAGCACCATATTCAGGGAATTGATGTAAGTCTGACTCAGTCACATTCCTACTCAAACTCAAATAGTCCATCAACATCTGATAGCGTGGATAATCCACTGGACAATTCTCATTTTTATCCCAGTTGGGATGAATACCACAGCCAACAATAGCATGATTTGATTCAGCTAACTTCTTCTGGATTGCTTCCATATAAATACTAAAACGTTCTTCAACCTCTTGAATTGTTTCTGCCTTACCAAATGCAAACTCAATCGTACTATAGGAAACTTCAAACAAAATAGCATCCTGACTTATCGGATCTACTAACTGGATCGGATTGCCAAAATCATCTACCTTTTCGACAGTAAAATCAAAAGAAGAAACTAAATATCGGAATAAGTACTTGATAACTTCAACATCTGTAGCATCCCCTTCCAAGTTTACAACAGGATATTCCAGCTCAACTCCAATAAACAATTCAGGATTTTCTTTAATATTTTTCAAATACCGATGTTTTAATAAATCGATAGAACGAGACATACTATCCTACTCTTTCTTAATCTAAATCAAATTTTAATAACTATTATTATACAAAAAATAATACAAAAAGGAACGAAGAATAACAACGTTCCTAAGTCTATACTATACCGGCGGCCGGGGTCGAACCGGCACGTCCTTGCGGACACTGGATTTTGAGTCCAGCGCGTCTGCCAATTCCGCCACGCCGGCAAATAGTAACTGGGGTAGCTGGATTCGAACCAACGCATGAGGGAGTCAAAGTCCCTTGCCTTACCGCTTGGCTATACCCCAATAATATAAAATAGGCGAGTGATGGGGATCGAACCCACGCATGCCAGAGCCACAATCTGGTGTGTTAACCACTTCACCACACCCGCCATAATTCTATTAACACGGGCAGTAGGAATTGAACCCACACTGAAGGTTTTGGAGACCTTAGTTCTACCTTTAAACTATGCCCGTAAAATGGAAGGGGAGGGATTCGAACCCCCGAACCCGAAGGAGCGGATTTACAGTCCGCCGCGTTTAGCCTCTTCGCTACCCTTCCAAAATATATAAATGGCGCGAGACGGAATCGAACCGCCGACACATGGAGCTTCAATCCATTGCTCTACCAACTGAGCTACCGAGCCTTATTGCGGGAGCAGGATTTGAACCTACGACCTTCGGGTTATGAGCCCGACGAGCTACCGAGCTGCTCCATCCCGCGTTGATATAAAAGGAGGATGTGGGATTCGAACCCACGCACGCTTTTACACGCCTGACGGTTTTCAAGACCGTTCCCTTCAGCCGGACTTGGGTAATCCTCCAAAATAGTTTATACGGGAACAAGCCCGTGTCCTCTTAGTGAAAAGATAATGTTTCAATTCTCTAGTAATGGACTAAACACTATGGGCACGAGTGGACTCGAACCACCGACCTCACGCTTATCAGGCGTGCGCTCTAACCACCTGAGCTACGCGCCCAAGTTGAAAACTTGGTACAAAGAACAAAGTTCAAAGCGGGTGACGAGAATCGAACTCGCGACAACAGCTTGGAAGGCTGTAGTTTTACCACTAAACTACACCCGCTAAAATGGGAGTTAACGGGATCGA
>NZ_VMMX01000013.1 GCF_013277415.1 Streptococcus sp. 68
TTCTAGCTCTTGAGTCTTGTTAGAAAGATCGCTCTTATTAACTGTCGCCCGTATGGTACTATCTGATAACTCGGATATGGAACCTTCGTTATCAAGCGGTCTATCCGTACCAGATGTTACCATCATTGTGACCAATCGTAATTGATCGGTTCCTAATTTATCAACACCATATTTTTGGTAGTCAGGCGGAGTAAAAGTTACTACTCCATTAGCATCTGGAAGACCACTTGAAAGGATTGTAAAGTTTTTAGCATATGGCACAACTGTATCATATCCATTATAAGTAGAGCCGCCTTTCACTAGATAAACTCTCACTTCTTGATTATTAGTTCTGTTTCTTGTATCAACTCCAGCAGGTAATCTAGCTCTAATAAATTTAGAAGGGTCTCTAAATGTCGGGTCTTGAGGAATCGTACCCGCTTTTCCTTCAAGTTCTTTATCCGTTGTAATAAATGTTGCTTTTGGAAGAGGGAGTTGTATATATCCTGTGTATATTTGTGAAAATCCTCCCTCATCTGTAGCTTTAACGGTATACTGTCTTATACCAAACTGAGTCCGTGGGATTACACCAGTTAATTGCATTATAGCCTTACGAGTACCCAAACCACTTATTTTGCTTGTAAGTCCAAGTCCCTCTATCCCGGTAATAGTCATTTCACGAATATTTTTCGTTGTTGATTCAGCTCTAAATCTTAAACCATATCCCTGATATTGGTAGTCTGAAACAGTATCCTTCGGATTTTGAGTAGGGCGTTCTACACGACCTGGAGCAAGCTTCTCTAGCTTTAAGCTAACAGCGTCACGTTTACTTCTTCGACTCCTAGTTGTTCCAGTTCCCTCTGCATCTTTTTTCAGTTGACTAGCCTTTTTATACTCCTCAAGAGCAGCATTAAAGACCTCCTGGTCAACAACCCCATCTTCCTTTGTCTGAAGTGCTTCATTTAGTTTATCGTATGCTTCTTTAAGTTTTTGGACTTGTTCTGGATTTTCAGTGCTGGTCTTCAGCTCTTGGAGGAGTTTATGGATGTTTTCTGATAGAGGATAGCTACCTGAACCATTTGTGTAGTCTGTAGCCCCCTCCGCTGTCTCCCCCTTTTCTTTGTTTTCTGTTGACACTGATACTGGAGGAGAGGCTAGCAATCCCCCACCACGTCGCCCCCGTCTAGGAGCCGGGCTCGGTTCACTCAGAGTCGCACCCCTTCCTTCTACGAGCTCGGTTGGAGAAGTGACTCCACCAGCCAAAGCCTTGTTGACCTCCTCAGTCAAGGTTTTCATAGCTTGAACTTGGGCATTGACTTCCTCTTGACTAGAGTTTGGATTCTCAAGAACAGCTTTAGCTTGTGCTAGACCTGCTTCTACACGAGCGTGAAGTTCTTTCATGGAGTCCAGCGTCAGATTAGCAAGTAAAGCTTGTAGACTGGTTTGTGCAGACTCGGCAAGTGACTTATCCACAGTAGGACGGTTTACCTCTGCTTGTTTTTCTCCCTTGCCTTCTTCGCTATCTTTTACTAGAGACTTGTTTTCATCTGATGCTTCTTGAGGCTTTTGATTACCTTGGCTAGATTGCTCGGGTTCACTAGGGGCTGTGACAAGACTTTTTTCACTTAGCTCTTCAGATCCCCCCCGAGGAATCGCTTACAAGGGCGCTGGTTCTAGTCGTTCCGTTCTCTGTCGCTGGAGAAATATCAGGCGTTTGTGCCTGCACTGTCCCATTGGCAAAAAACATCAGCGCCGCAACGGCAACGCTAGCAGCACCGAAGTGGTACTTCCTTATTGAGTAACGAAAAACCTTTTCCCCTTTGCGCTCTTCTTTACTTTTTAGTTTCATTCATTCTTCCTTCCTTTTTCTATTTGATTTCTTCTGTATAGTCTAGTGCGATCCAGCCCCTACCCGACTTCAACAAGCCCCAAGTATAGCCATCTGCTTCTTCTACCTGCATGATGGTAAAAGTCCCAAGAGGACAAAAACCTTGGTCAGGATAAGCCAGACCTGGACCTGTTCGGATGTAGAGATCATCATCTACCACACGCACTAGATACTCTCCATTCCCATCTCGAGGCTGTTCCTCTTTTGAGACTTGGAAACTATCGCCAGCATGAATCTCAGCCGCCATCTGGATGAGTCGATTTAGATCAATCCCCCCAGGGCAATCTGTAGCTGTAAATTCCTGGTGAGGATGGATGGTCTCACGATTGATTGGCAAATTATAACGATCACAAATATCTGCAATCAAACGTGCTGAGTTCCAGTAGGTTTCCTCTGCAATAGTCCAGTCAGGTTCCCCACGGTTATTTAAGTGTTCAATACCAATCGAACGCTGATTGACTTCATAGTTGCCAGCATGATAGGCAACGCTCTCTTCACCAACACACCCCCATATCTTATCAGGAGTCACCTGATAGTGAGCAGATGTGCCATGACCTGTAGAGACATACCAAGTACTTCTAGCCCCCTCATCACTCAGCCCACCATTATGGTGGATGACAATAGTATCAATATCAAGGCGATTTTGATCGCTATTCATGATTTCCTCATCCACATCTGTGATAAGTCCTGAAAACAAATCGCCATTCACTCTTTTTGTCGCAAACATTCTTCCCTCCTAGTCATTTTCTACCTTATCTTCTACCTGAGGATAAAGAGTCGTTCCCCAAATAGAAATCGTCCGCTTACGTACTAGTGGCAAATCGGTTTTTTCATAAACCGTACGCCACCATTCCCAGGCAAGTCCGGTACACTCCCTAATTTTGATAGAGAGATTGCGAACATTCCCTTTTAAAGGAATACTAGTGGTAAAATGAGCCGTCAAATCCTGCCCATTTCTGTACCAAGCCTTAGGAGTCAAAACTTCTTTACCTTGATAATCATAGGATAATTCATCCCAAGTAATGTAATATTGGGCAACATAGGCACCACTATGATCCAAGAGTAAATCTCCGTTTCTGTAAGCTGTCACCTTAGTCTCAACATAGTCTGTACTGTTTTGAAAGGTCGCAACTACATTGTCCCGTAAAAAAGAAGTTGTATAAGAAATCGGCAAACCTGGATGATCGGCTGTAAAGCGACTGCCTTCTTGAATCAAGTCCTCTACCATATCCACCTTGCCTGTTACAACTCGGGCACCCGAACTCGGGTCCCCTCCTAAAATAACCGCCTTCACTTCTGTATTGTCCAAAATCTGCTTCCACTCTGTCTGAGGAGCTACCTTGACTCCTTTTATCAAAGCTTCAAAAGCAGCCTCGACTTCATCACTCTTACTCGTGGTTTCCAACTTGAGATAAACCTGACGCCCATAAGCAACACTCGAAATATAGACCAAAGGACGATCGGCAGAAATTCCTCTCTGCCTCAAATCCTCTACCGTTACAGTATCTTGAAACACATCTCCTGGATTTTTAACAGCATCTACGCTGACTGTATAATAAATCTGCTTAAAATTGACAATCTGAATCTGCTTTTCGCCCGAATGGACAGAATTAAAATCAATATCAAGAGAATTCCCTGTCTTTTCAAAGTCAGAACCAAACTTGACCTTGAGTTGTTCCATGCTGTGAGCCGTGATTTTTTCATACTGCATTCTAGCTGGGACATTATTGACCTGACCATAATCTTGATGCCACTTGACCAACAAATCGTTTACCGCTCCGCGAACACTTGAATTGCTGGGATCTTCCACTTGGAGAAAGCTATCACTACTTGCCAAACCAGGCAAATCAATACTATAAGTCATCGGAGCACGATCGACCGCAAGAAGAGTGGGATTATTCTCTAACAAGGTCTCATCCACTACGAGAAGTGCTCCAGGATAGAGGCGACTGTCGTTGGTAGCTGTTACAGAAATATCACTTGTATTTGTCGACAGACTCCGCTTCTTTCTTTCGATAACAACAAACTCATCGGGTAGCTGATTCCCCTCTTTGATGAAACGATTTTCAATACTTTCTCCCTGATGGGTCAAGAGTTTCTTTTTATCGTAATCCATAGCTAGTATAAAGTCATTTACTGCTTTATTTGTCATCTTCTACCTCCTAATAAGTTCCTGGATTGAGTTGCATAAACTCAGACTTGTTCAGCGAAATCAGCCGTGGTTGGACTAAGTGATCCAAAACTTCCTCGTATAATTCTTCTGAGACATTGCGTCGCCGTCTGGCTAGATAAGAAGTCGGAATGACCGTATTATCCAACATAAATACCTTATCTAAGTCAATCAAGGTTGGTCTTGTAAAAGAATTACGAGCTAAATCCGGCTCTTCTATCATAAAGTTCTTGACCAAACGTCTGGTCAAGAGAGCTGGTTTGAAGGTCTGATTTTTAACCAACTCTTTGTTTTTAGTCATGCTGTTGTCAATACAAATATACATATGATTCTTCACAGCCAAATCGCTACTAATAGTCGGAAAAGGCAAATAAAGAGCTACAACATCTCCTCTCTTAATCAAGCAAGAGCACCCCCTTTTCTCCTAATGTAACATAGACAGGATTGACCAAGTCTTCTGATTGGCTCAGAATTTCCAAAGTTTGAGTTTGGCGCCCTGTCAATTTAGTAGCATCTTGTCTCTTCAATACAAAATGCTTGTCGCCAATTACCTTGACACTATAATCCTTCTCCAAAGCTGACTGGTAAATCCACATCAGATATTGTCTGTCCTGAGAACTCAAGAGAGAAGGATGTTCAAGCCTCCCGACAGCCTGATAAAAATCAAAAACAGGAGCCAAAGCCTGCCAATCTGACTGGCTAGTTGTCAAGGCTAGAAAAAGAGCTTTGCGAGCTGATACTTCTTGATTAGCCTTGAGAGTCCCTTTTCCCTCCAAGTTTTTTAGAAAGTGGGAAACTCCAGAAAGCAAATCTTTCTCTAACTGCGAGAAATAAAAACCTTGCCTTCCCAGACATAAGTCTTTCAAGTCGCTTTCTCTAGCAAATAAGAGTTCAAACAGTTGATAGTAAAAGAAAAATATCTGGCACTGGGTCGCGCTCATCTTTTCCTTATCGGCTTCTTTTTTTAACCAGAGCAAGGGCAATAGGTAGCTGGATTGATACATTTCCTCCACCTCCTACTCTTTTTTCTCTGGAGCATCTGCACTAGCTGCCACTTCTTTTGACTGGATACTTTCCCACTGGTTGATTTCCTCTGAGATAAGACCTTCGCATGTCTTGACAAATAGGGCAAAAGCCTTGGTTTTTCCTGCATATTTCTCCGTTTGGCATTGATAGAGGAATTTTTCTCTCTCCAGGAGTTGCGCAGTTTTTTGGTAAGAAATCCAGTGTTCCTTGGCATTATACAAATTGAGAATCCCCTCACACAGCAAGCCTAGACTGGACAAGGCAACCGAAATCAAACGGTAGCGATCACCTGGCATAGGAATAGCACAAAAAACAGCTATGAGGAAACCTGCCACAATTTCTGTTATTTTTAATACCTTATAGCGTCTACGATGTTGAACGCTTTTCTTTAAAAAATGAGCTATCTGTACGTCCAATCGCTCTGTCAGGTACATTTCTTCTGGCGTCATATTCGTAACCCCTTTTTATCTATTCATTCTATTCAAAAAACTAGGGTAACTGTCTAGTAGGCTTAGCAATTATTAATCATTTTGTCATGTTTTTTAGGAAAGGAAGTTTCATGTTTACATCTAGCGGAAAAGATCGTTTCTCCTACTAGCACAGTTTATCTAGCTTAATCATTATATCATAATCGGGACAATAAAACTTACTTACTTACTTACTCATGGTAGCTGATTTTATCAATGATTGCAAGCTCTGTATCTTGAAATGTCAGAATTATTAATTTTTTGTTACATACTGGTTTTTGCTATCGTGAGAAGGGAGCGTTTGGTTTTTATAGCAGAATGAAGTAATAACTGAATAAATTAGTTGAGAAATTCAAACTAATTTTTAACAATATTTTAGAAAGTAAGGTGTACTATTCCAGCTTCAATCTGCTATATCGTTTTCATTATGATCATACCTCTGTTAAGTCAAAGTTAAAATATCCTATTTAGATAGAGTGAGTATACTATATGGGAGACAAGCTAGTCCGATAAATAGAAATATCTATCATAAATGAAACAAAAACTCAAGGAATCCTATGATAAATTCAATGAAGCATTGGGGCAATCAGAAAATGGACTTGTCAATCAGGAGGTCTTTAATGCTGCACTTGAGGAGTATAAAAAGGCTGCTCATCTAAAGAAAGATGCAGAGGAAACTGGAGGAACCAGGAATCGTAGAAGTGTTTCAGGTCTTGTTTATGGGTTTGCTACAGGAAGTACCGGGAACGAAAAAAGATCTAGGGATGATTCAGGAAGAGAAAGAGACGCTCGTAATTTATATAACGGTCAAAACTTAAACGAGATACCTTTAAAATATATTGCTACTGTAGAAACTGGAACTATTAGAAATATTTCTTTATCAGGGTTCCCAACGGTGGGTAAGGACGGTAAAACTTGGGCTACAATCAAAACAAGAATTGATAGTAATGGAAAACGAGCTGTTTTAACTATTACCGGTCAGTCTCCTAAAAATCTCTATGGGCTATACAATACAACCTTAACAGTAACTGAAGGAAGCGGTCACGTGTCTAGTAAGATTCAAGAGGTTCTGTATCAACTACCAAAACCAGAATTTGATGAATCTCCACTAAATCCAGGAAAGACTGCTCAACAAGATGTAGAGGGAAAAGCAGGAGAAAAACCTATAGTTAAGGGGAAAATTCCTACTCCACCAAATGGATTCTCTAGTTCTAATATTCCGCAAGGCTCTCAATTGAAAATGTATTTGGTTCAAGGTGGACATAATGAAAATTTTGGTGGAATTGAAACCTCAGCAGAAGGTTATGACATCGTTGCATGGGGGCTAGTAGGAGCAGATGGAACATCAGTATTATATCCGACTCAGTATAAAAAGCAATCCATAGGCGATAAACCGCTACGTCTTATCGTGGCTTATGTTCAACAAGGAACAGATCGAGTACTAAATAAGGACTTAGTTTCGCCTCTGTCTAGGGATTCTATTACACCGACCTATCCGCTGGATAGGGATGGGGCTAAATCAACAAATAAATGAGCCGGAAGCTAGATAACACTCAATTGTAACCGTCCAATAACGAAGTATATTGAAAAATCTCCAGACTAGAGAACTCACTGACGGTTCCTAATCTGGAGATTTTTTATTTGTACTTTTCTTGTATAATAGATTGAAATAGGATACGAACACATTAATTTGACTTCCCCAATTGATTCGCCTAATTCCTATTTCATTTTGATGTAACTATTTTTATCGAGACTATAACTCACATACAAAATCTTTAATTTTCGTTTTTAAGAATTTCTTCTAATTTATGATAGTCTTGGACACTATCGATCTCATAGATGCTGTTGCCTTCTAATTCTTCAACATAGACATCTAGCTCTTTGATATTATCCTTAACCATATTGTCCCAGTAAAGATCAACAAATTCTCCACTTTCATAAGCCTTGTCAATAAAGCTGACAATCTTTTCTGCAGTTGGGGCATCCCAGAAAGATACACCACTAAGGATGCGACCTGCCTTACTATCAACAGTAATGTCTTGAACCTTGTAGTCATCTCCATAGACCAAGAACCATTCGTTGGTACAATCTTCACGATAGACACTAAAATAAGTCGAACGAGTCAAATCATTGCGGAACATATTTTTAAAGAGATAATTATCGGCATCAATAACATAGCTGTTGGCTAATTCTTCTTTTACAAGATAGAGAGAGTAAAAGTTATTGTAGTCAGCGTATTTATCATTGAAGACGAGGCGAACCCCATATTTTTCTTTCAAGTAATCGAATTGTTCTTTAAGGTAACCAACGATGATGATGATGTCATTGATCCCTTTTTCTTTAAGAAACTCAATTTGGTATTCAATCAAAGGTTTTTGATTAACCTGAACCAAGGCTTTAGGGGTATTTTCAGTCATAGGACGCAAGCGAGTTCCCAATCCCGCTGCTAAGATAATGGCTTTCACACGAATCTCCTTTATTCTTTAATAATAATATAAACTCCAGCAATAACGACAAGTGACGTAATAATTGTCAGCATATCTAGCGGTGCACCCAAGAAAACAACTGCGAACAAGACAGTCCAAACTACATAGCTTACGTTCAAACCTGTTGCCTTGGCTGGTTGCAAGCGATTGATAGCGATATAATAAGCCAAGTAGGAAATCATATCAAAGGCTGCAAAGACAATCATGAGACCTAGCAATTGTCCATTGGCTACTGCGGTAAATGACTGATGAGAGAAGAGCACAATCACAAGATAGGACAAGAATGAAGTCACTTGACGGATTAAGAGGGCTTCGATTTCACTCAATTCACTTTCCATGGCAAAGGAGCTAAGAACACTCTCACTTCCCCATGCAATGGCACAAACCAAAGCACAGAGAATACCAATGTAGAAGGAATTAACCTGTTCAACCTTATAGGTCTGAGCAATTATCCCTCCAATAATCAAGACAATCCCAAATACAGTATTTTTTGAAATCTTGTGCTTCAAAAAGAAGAAAGCTAATAAAACTGAAATCGCAGGATAGATAGCGGATACTGATGAAGCTAAGGAACTTCCGATATACTTAACCGCATAAAGATTGGCCTGCATACCGATAGGGCCTGCTAGCAAGGCTCCGATGATAACACTAACATTGCGAATATTTAAGAAAATTGAGAGGCGAACTTTTCCTTCTTTTACCAAGAGAAAAGCTAGTAAGATAAAGATACTCAAGAAATCGTGAGCAGCGGCCACCACAAAGGGCGACAAATCTGTAAAAATCGAAAAGATATAAGCACTAATCGTTAGACCCAACCCCCAGAAAATACCTGAGAGTAGACCAAAAGAAACTCCATTTTTAGTTTTCATCTGAACCTCCATAAGAAGCCAAACCTTTGACAGCTCTTTGGTAACGACTCACACCATAGTCACCAAAATCTGCACCTTGCTCTTCTTTATAGACTGTCCATAAACTCCAAATGATATCTTGTAAAATTTTATAAATGGTAATCTTTTCTCGAGAGACAGGTGTTTGGTCACTCTCATAGTGAGACAAGAAGTCTTCTTCCTCTTGACGAGTGAATTCAGACTCTAAAAAGAGGGCAGCCAAATCCCACATTGGATCGTTCATTGATGAATATTCCCAGTCAATCAGATAAAGTCGTCCTTGTGGTGACTCGATAAAGTTTTCAGGCACCAAATCGATATGACAAGATTTTCTGTCAACACCTAAGTCAGCCAGTCTTTTCTCTAAGGAGAAGACTTCTTCTCGAACAGTTTCATAGTTGGCATAAGGGATTTTCTCTTCAATCAAGGATTCGTATTTTTTGATTTCTTCAAAAGGAGCAAATTCTCCTCTTAATTCCTTGCCAGAAGCATGAATGGTTTGTAATATTGGAGCAATTTTATCAAATTTGGTCTTGATTGACCTTGAATCAAGCGTAATAGCAGATTCGATATACTCATTTACTTTGATACCAGCTTCAATATCAAAAAGATAATTTTTTACATCTAAGTCTAAATCCTTTAGTAGTTCAAGATTGTACTTTTCATCTTGTCGATTGATCAGTTTTTCTGTCCCTTTACCAAAGAATTTAACAATGTATTGCTTATTTGTTGTTTTGACCAAATAGTTTTGATTGGTCATTCCCCCCAATTGTTCGACACTGAGGACTTCCTCTTCTTGACTAAGTAAGGAAGAAATTTTTTCTTTAATGATTTTCTCCACAATTAACCTCCAGCACTTATACTTCCCACTTAAACACGGTTTTAAAGGCTGTGTTTAAATCGGTCGCAAAGACACGGTGAATATCTTTAATTTCTCTTACAGGTTCTTCTAGATAAAGGATATTTTTAAGACGATTGGCAAATTTCTTGACTTCCATCATTTGGATGGCATTTTCAAAATCAATACGACCAGAACGAGAGGAACCAACCAAGAGCAAGCCTTTTTCTAAGGCATCGCGAGTATTGAGATTGACTTTATATTCGCTAACTCCCATCATGAGAATTGTTCCCTGAGGACGAATGTAGCGAATTAGGTCATTTATAGCCGGTCCAGTACCATTACCACCACAACACTCAAAAGCATGGTCAAAGGCCAAATCTTCAGGAATATTATCAGTTATATAGCATTCTTTGGCAAAAGAGAAGAGTTCCAACTTTTCCCAATGACGACCAATAACCACAATCTCTGCTTCTGGCAAAGTATAGTTGATAATATTGGCAACCACAAATGCTAAACTTCCATCTCCGATAACGGCGATTCGGTCTCGCTTACTATGAGCAAGAGTCAATAGGCGATTCATAGCGTGCATACCGACACTGACAAACTCTGTAATGGCTGCAACCGTGTCTTCAATAGCATCATAAGCCACCACACGGTCTTTAGGGAGAGAAACAAACTCTCTCATAAAGCCATCAAATCCACTAGACAAGAAATGGGTCCCTGTCATGTAGTTCTCATAGAATTCTTCATCACTCTGCATAGGAGGATGATTGGGAATCATGACAACTTTTTGCCCAACCTCGTAGGTTCCTGTCGGATCAGAAATAACGGTTCCACATGATTCGTGAATCATTGCCATTGGAAGTTTTTTATTCAAAATCTTTGGATCACGTTTCCCTTGGTAGTAACGCTGATCCGCATGACAGACCGCCATATAATTAGGACGGATAAGGATATGATTTTCTTGGTCAATAGCCTCTTCCTGATATTTGACATTGATAAACTTGGGCTTAGTTAGTTGATAAATTTGATTAATCATTTTACTAGTCTTTCTCAATCATACTTTTTGCAATCTTCAAATCTGTTACGGTTGTAATCTTCAGATTTGAGTATTCACCTTTGGCCAAGGCCACATCTTTTCCTTTGATCACAAAGATTTTACATGCATCTGTCAAGATTTCTTTCTCTTCAGCAGACAGAGAGCCATAAAGGTCCATGAAGTCCTTGCAACGGAATGTTTGAGGTGTTTGTCCTTGATAAAGGTGAGCACGATTTGGAATATCTGTAATGAATTGACCATTGGTACTTTCAACGATAGTATCAACCGCTTCTACCACTGTGTCCACTGCGTCATGATTCTGGGCAAGTTGGATATTGTCCTGAATCATGCGAAGCGTAATAAATGGACGAACAGAATCGTGTGTAACAACGATATCCTCTGGAGTAAGCGGACGATAAGAATCAATGGCTTCAATGATTTTCTCAATACTTGTATTGCGGTCAGCACCACCCTTTGTAATGATGATACGTTCCTTATGAAGAGGAAGATATTTATCTACAAGATCTTCTGCATGAGAAACCCAGTCTCCATGAACCCCAACTACAATTTTTTCAATACTTGGTTCCAAGACAAATTTTTCAATTGTATGAATCAAGATAGGTCGATCACCTAGCTCTAAAAATTGTTTTGGCAAGTTACTGATTCCCATGCGTGTGCCAGTTCCACCGGCAAGAATTCCTGCATAAATCATCTATTTTCTCCTTTGTCTTACTAAAAAAACTTATTCTCTCTATTATACCACAATCTAGTCCTATCATGAAAGAAATACCGGCCCTCCCGTTCTAGAATAGAAGGATTAAGGAGTTCTATTATTCAAAGAAACTAGTCCACTTCTAGTAATGACTTGGAATTCTGTAGTCATTACCAATAAATGGCTGTGAAATTTTAGAGTTCTCCAGAATAATATAGTTTTCTTAAAGAAAACTTAAAATTAAGCTTTGAAACTTCAAAGTGATTACTTGACTTATACTCAATGAAAATCAAAAAGCAAGCTAGGAAGCTAGCCGTAAGCTGTACTTGAGTACGGTAAGGCGACGCTGACGTGGTTTGAAGAGATTTTCGAAGAGTATTACTGCCCTTCATTTCTTATTAGCTGACTTTATGATATAATGAAAAACGAGGTAAATTGAATGAAAAGTATAAAATTAAATGCTCTATCTTACATGGGAATCCGTGTCTTAAATATTATTTTTCCCATCCTAACTGGAACCTATGTCGCGCGTGTCTTGGATCGAACTGACTATGGTTACTTCAACTCTGTCGACACTATTTTGTCATTTTTCTTGCCCTTTGCGACTTATGGGGTCTATAACTACGGTTTACGGGCCATCAGTAATGTCAAGGATAACAAAAAAGATCTGAATAGAACCTTCTCCAGTCTTTTTTATTTGTGCATTGCTTGTACGATTTTGACTACCGCTGTCTATATCCTTGCCTATCCTCTCTTCTTTACAGATAATCCAATCGTCAAAAAAGTCTACCTTGTTATGGGAATTCAACTCATTGCCCAGATTTTTTCAATCGAGTGGGTCAATGAAGCTCTGGAAAATTACAGTTTTCTCTTTTACAAGACTGCCTTCATCCGTATCCTGATGCTGGTCTCTATTTTCCTGTTTGTCAAAAATGAACACGATATTGTTGTCTATACACTTGTGATGAGTTTATCGACACTAATTAACTATCTGATTAGTTATTTTTGGATTAAAAGAGACATTAAGCTTGTTAAGATTCACCTAAGTGATTTTAAACCGCTCTTTCTCCCTCTGACAGCCATGTTGGTCTTTGCTAATGCCAATATGCTCTTCACATTTTTGGATCGTCTCTTCCTCGTTAAAACAGGGATTGATGTCAACGTTAGTTACTATACCATGGCTCAACGAATTGTGACCGTTATAGCTGGTGTTGTAACAGGAGCTATCGGAGTGAGTGTGCCTCGTCTCAGTTACTATCTAGGAAAAGGCGATAAGGAAGCCTATGTCGCCCTTGTTAACAGAGGCAGTCGAATCTTTAACTTCTTTATCATCCCACTGAGCTTTGGTCTCATGGTTTTAGGACCAAATGCCATCCTACTTTACGGTAGTGAAAAATATATCGGAGGCGGTATCTTAACCTCTCTCTTCGCTTTTCGGACGATTATCCTGGCACTAGATACCATTCTTGGTTCCCAAATTCTCTTTACAAATGGTTATGAAAAACGTATCACAGTTTACACAGTCTTTGCTGGATTACTCAATTTGGGCTTAAATAGTCTCCTCTTTTTCAACCATATCGTGGCTCCTGAATACTATTTACTGACAACTATGCTATCAGAGGCCTCTCTACTTGTTTTCTATATCATTTTCATCCATAGAAAACAACTCATCCACTTAGGACATATCTTTAGCTATACTGTTCGATACTCGCTCTTTTCACTTTCCTTTGTAGCAATTTATTTCCTGATCAATTTCGTGTATCCTGTGGATATGGTCATTAATTTGCCATTTTTGATTAATACTGGTTTGATTGTCTTGATATCAGCTATCTCTTATATTGGTCTACTCGTCTTTACAAAAGATAGCATTTTCTATGAATTTTTAAACCATGTCCTAGCCTTAAAAAGTAAATTCAAAAAATCATAGGAGTTTAAAATGAAACAACTAACCATTGAAGATGCCAAACAAATTGAATTAGAAATTTTGGATTATATTGATACTCTCTGTAAAAAGCACAATATCAACTATATTATTAACTACGGTACTCTGATTGGGGCGGTTCGACATGAGGGCTTTATTCCTTGGGACGACGATATTGATTTGTCCATGCCTCGAGAAGACTACCAACGATTTATAAACATTTTTCAAAAGGAAAAAAGCAAATATAAGCTCCTTTCCTTAGAAACTGATAAGAACTACTTTAACAACTTTATCAAAATAACTGACAGTACGACTAAAATTATTGATACTCGAAATACAAAAACCTATGAGTCTGGTGTTTTTATCGATATTTTCCCTATGGATCGCTTTGATGATCCTAAGGTCATTGATACTTGTTATAAGCTGGAAAGCTTCAAACTTCTATCTTTCAGTAAACATAAAAATATTGTCTATAAAGATAACCTTTTAAAAGATTGGATACGAACAGCCTTTTGGTTGCTCCTTCGACCTGTTTCTCCTCGTTATTTCGCACATAAAATCGAGAAAGAAATTCAAAAATATAGCCGTGAGAATGGGCAGTATATGGCTTTTATCCCTTCTAAATTTAAGGAAAAGGAAATCTTTCCAAGTGGTACTTTTGATAAAACAATCGATTTGCCCTTTGAGAATTTAAGCCTTCCCGCACCTGAAAAATATGATACTATTTTGACACAATTTTATGGGGATTATATGACCTTGCCATCTGAAGAAAAACGCTTCTACAGTCATGAATTTCATGCCTACAAATTGGAGGATTAGGATGCAATATTTAGAAAAAGAAGAAATTAAAGAAATTCAACTAGCTCTGCTAGACTATATTGATGAGACTTGTAAGAAACATGATATTCCTTATTTTCTCAGTTATGGAACCATGCTTGGAGCCATCCGCCACAAAGGTATGATTCCTTGGGATGATGATATTGATATTTCCCTTTATCGTGAGGATTATGAGCGTTTACTAAAGATTATTGAAGAAGAAGATCATCCACGTTATAAGGTTCTCTCTTACGACACTTCTTCTTGGTACTTCCATAATTTCGCATCGATTTTAGACACTTCTACTGTTATCGAAGACCATGTTAAGTACAAGCGTCATGATACCAGCCTTTTCATCGATGTCTTCCCAATTGATCGATTTACAGACTTGAGCATTGTCGACAAGAGCTATAAGTATGTAGCTCTTCGTCAACTAGCTTATATCAAAAAATCACGCGCAGTTCACGGTGATAGCAAGTTAAAAGATTTTCTAAGATTATGTAGCTGGTACGCCCTCCGAGTGGTCAATCCCCGTTACTTTTACAAGAAAATTGATCAGCTGGTCAAAAATGCTGCAACCAGCACTCCTCAATATGAGGGAGGAATTGGTATTGGTAAAGAAGGAATGAAAGAAGTCTTCCCAGTTGATACCTTTAAAGAACTCATCTTAACTGAGTTTGAAGGTCGTATGTTACCAGTTCCAAAAAAATATGACCAATTTTTAACCCAGATGTATGGGGATTATATGACACCACCATCAAAGGAGATGCAAGAATGGTATAGCCACAGTATTAAAGCTTATCGCAAAAGCTGATTGATGGCAATTATACAAAGTATTGAGTGAGACTTGGAAAAAACTCAATTGCAGGAAAAAATGAAGTAAGTCCCCCCACAATAAAACGCATAATATCAAGGCTTTCGGCACCTGATATTATGCGTTTTCCTTATCTTCTTAAAGACCTTTTGTCCAACTTATTTTCCTATTTATACTCTTCGAAAATCTCTTCAAACCGTGTCAATGTCGCCTTGCCATACTCAAGTACAGCCTGCGACTAGTTTCCTAGTTTGCTCTTTGATTTTCATTGAGTATTAAATTGCTTCTGTGACAAAACTACGGCTTTCCAATACTTTGAGCATGGCGTTAGCTGTATCTAGAGCTGTGAAGAGGGGCACTCCATGTTCAATAGCTGAACGGCGAATCTGCTCACCATCTTCATCAGCAGTTCGTTTAGTTCCTACTGTATTAATGATAGCTTGAATTCTTCCTTTGCGAACAAAACTTGGAATATCCTTATCGTCATCACCAATCTTACCAACTGGTTGAGCTTGCAGACCATGACTAGCAAAGAAGGCTGCTGTCCCTTCTGTCGCGAGGATTCCATAGCCAATATTTTGGAAACGATGAGCCAAGTCCAAGGCTTCTTCTTTGGCATCATCAGCGATGGTAAATACAACGTTACCAAAGGTTGGCAAGTGTAAGTAAGAAGCTTCAAAGGCCTTATAAAGAGCTTTTTCCAAAGTAGCATCAGAACCCATAACTTCACCTGTTGACTTCATTTCAGGACCAAGTAAGCTGTCTACCTTAGCTAGTTTGGTAAAGGAGAAGACAGGTGCCTTGATATGAACGCGGGTGCTTTCAGGGTAA
This sequence comes from Streptococcus sp. 68, assembly GCF_013277415.1. Taxonomy (GTDB): domain Bacteria; phylum Bacillota; class Bacilli; order Lactobacillales; family Streptococcaceae; genus Streptococcus. The sequence goes on from NZ_VMMX01000013.1 coordinate 15,878, forward strand.
AGTCCATCTTGGTAGCCAAGTTCTTCAAGGTTTTGACCAAGAATGAGCTTGGTCGCTACTTGAGCCATAGGAATATTAGTTATCTTAGAAAGGAATGGAACGGTACGGCTGGCACGTGGATTGACCTCAATAACGTAGACTTTTTCATCCTTGATAACAAACTGAATGTTCATCATTCCAAGACAGTTGAGGCCGATTGCTAGGCGTTTGGTGTAGTCTGCGATGGTTTCCTGCACCTTTTGAGACAAGGTTTGCGGAGGGTAAACAGCCATTGAGTCACCTGAGTGGACACCAGCACGTTCGATATGCTCCATGATACCTGGGATAAGGACATTTTCACCATCTGAGATGGCATCAACTTCGCACTCCTGACCAACGATATAAGAATCGACAAGAACTGGGTGGTCTGGACTAGCCTTAACCGCTGTACGCATGTAAGAACGAAGATCTTCTTCATTTTCTACGATTTCCATAGCACGACCACCCAAGACATAAGATGGGCGAACGAGGACTGGGAAGCCAATCTTGCGAGCTGCAAAAACTGCTTCTTCTTCATTGGTAGCCGTTTGTCCTGGTGGCTGTGGAATATCCAAATCTTTAAGAGCTTGCTCGAAGAGGTCACGGTCTTCGGCGCGGTCTAGGTCAGAAACTTGCGTACCAAGGATGGTCACACCTGCTTTTGCCAATGGCTCCGCAAGGTTGATAGCTGTTTGACCACCAAACTGAACGATGACGCCCTTTGGTTGCTCCAAGTCAATGACATTCATAACATCTTCGAATGTCAATGGCTCAAAGTAAAGCTTATCTGATACAGAGAAGTCTGTAGAAACGGTCTCTGGGTTTGAGTTCATGATGATGGCTTCATAGCCAGCCGCCTGAATAGCCTTAACCGAGTGAACAGTTGCGTAGTCAAACTCAACCCCTTGACCTATACGGATTGGACCTGAACCTAGGACTAGGACAGATTCCTTATCAGACTTGATAGACTCGTTTTCCCAACCATAGGTTGAATAGAAATATGGTGTTTCAGAGTCAAATTCTGCCGCACAAGTATCGACCATCTTATAAACAGGAACAATCTTGTTTTCCAAACGAAGTTGGCGAACTTGGTCAGCAGTCGTTTTCCATAGTTCAGCAATCTTACGGTCTGAGAATCCATTGAGTTTGGCAGTTTTCAAAACTTCTAGATTTTGTGGATGGGCACCCAACTCCTGCTCAATTTCAAAGATGTGCAAGAGTTTATCAAGATAGAAGATATCAATCTTGGTCAATTCAGCAATTTCTTCTGGTGTGTAGCCACGACGAATTGCTTCTGATACGTAGAAGAGACGGTCATCCTGGGCTTTGACTACTTTTTCAATCAAGGCATCATCCGAAACAGATGCAAGTTCAGGCATTTCATTGTGGTGCACACCAATTTCAAGGGAACGACAAGCTTTAAGGAGAGATTCTTCGATGTTACGGCCAATCGCCATGACTTCTCCAGTCGCCTTCATCTGGGTACCTAGACGGCGCTCACCTTTTTCAAACTTGTCAAATGGGAAACGTGGAATCTTGGCAACGACATAGTCGAGAGCTGGTTCAAACATGGCATAGGTTGAACCTGTGACTGGGTTGATAACCTCATCCAAGGTCAAGCCAACTGCAATCTTGGCAGCCAATTTTGCAATCGGATAACCTGTTGCTTTTGAAGCAAGAGCTGACGAACGGGATACACGTGGATTTACTTCAATGACGTAATACTTAAAGCTGTGTGGATCAAGGGCTAGCTGAACGTTACATCCACCTTCAATCTTAAGGGCACGAATGATGCTCAAGCTCGCATCACGAAGCATTTGGTTTTCATAGTCTGACATGGTTTGCGCAGGAGCAAATACAATGGAATCCCCTGTGTGAATCCCAACTGGGTCAAAGTTTTCCATGTTACAAACAACCAAAGCATTGTCAGCTGAGTCACGCATCACTTCGTATTCGATTTCCTTGAAACCTGCAATCGAACGCTCAATCAAACATTGGGTCACAGGTGATAATTTCAAACCATTTTCAGCGATTTCACGCAATTCTTCCTCGTTGGCACACATACCACCACCAGTACCGCCAAGGGTAAAGGCTGGACGAACGATAACTGGGTAACCAATTGTCGCTGCAAAGGCAACAGCTTCTTCGACTGTGTTGACAATTTCAGATTCTGGAATTGGTTGGTTGAGCTCTTCCATCAATTGTTTAAAGAGGTCACGGTCCTCCGCTTGGTCAATGGCAGATAATTTGGTACCCAGAAGTTCTACCCCAAGCTCATCTAGGATACCGTTTTTAGACAATTCCATGGCCATATTGAGCCCTGTCTGACCACCAAGCGTTGGCAGCAAGGCATCTGGACGCTCCTTACGAAGAATACGAGTCACAAACTCAAGTGTAATCGGTTCGATATAGACCTTGTCCGCAATCTCCTTGTCCGTCATGATAGTTGCAGGGTTTGAATTAACCAAAACAACCTCATAACCTTCCTCTTTCAAAGACAAGCAAGCCTGTGTCCCAGCGTAGTCAAACTCAGCAGCCTGACCAATAATAATCGGACCAGAACCAATCACCATAATTTTTTGAATATCAGTACGTTTAGGCATAGTTTATGATACAAAGCCCGTAAAGAACACAGTGAAAATAGGAAACTCGGTGCAGACGCCTTCAGCGTCAAGACGATGTTTATCTTTTTCACACGGTTCTTAGGGCGTGTTCACTTCCGCGAACAATGTATCTTCTCCTTTCTATTCGTCGCCTCTCAGGGCGACATTAAATAAGATACAAAGGACGAATAGAAAGCGATTGAATTTTAGGAAACCCAGGAAGGATTGACAATCCAAGTTGGTTTCTCTAAATTCCGAGCTTTCCGTCCGTGTTCAGTTACATAAATTCTCCGACGAGCTTTTACTCGTTCTTAGTTTGATTGTTTAAAAGCTTCCATCATCTCGATAAACTCGTCAAATAGGTAGCTTGCGTCGTGTGGACCAGGGGCTGCATCTGGGTGGTATTGAACAGAGAAAGCAGGTTGGTATCTGTGACGCACACCTTCAACTGACTTATCATTGATTTCTTCGTGGGTGATAATCAAATGCTCTGGCAAATCCTCACGGCTAACTGCATAACCATGGTTTTGACTTGTAAAATCCACACGTCCTGTAGCAATTTCACGTACCGCATGGTTGAATCCACGGTGTCCAAATTTCATCTTATAGGTCTTAGCACCATTTGCCATTGCAAAGAGTTGATGCCCCATACAAATACCAAAGATTGGAATTTTTCCTTGCACACCGCGAATCATATCGAGTGCCTGTGGAACATCTTCTGGGTTACCTGGACCATTTGACAACATAACTCCGTCAGGATTGAGATGGAGAATTTCTTCAGCCGTTGTCGAATAAGGAACAACGGTCACATTACAGTTGCGTTTAGAAAGTTCACGTAGGATTGAGTGCTTGAGACCAAAGTCCACTAACACCACGCTCAAACCAACTCCTGGAGCTGGATAGGAAGTTTTAGTAGAAACCTGCTTGATATTATCTGTCGGCAAGACTGTCGCTTGGAGCTGGTCCGTCACATGGTCCATGCTGTCCCCAACATGGGTCAAGGTTGCACGCATAGTACCATGCTTACGGATAATCTTGGTAAGGGCACGCGTATCAATTCCTGAAATACCTGGAATTTTCTTGGCTTTCAAAAATTCATCCAAGGTCATTTGGTTGCGCCAATTACTTGCTCTACGTGCTTCTTCAAAAACAACGACTCCCTTACAAGTTGGAATAATGGATTCGTAATCATCACGGTTGATTCCATAATTTCCTACCAAAGGATAAGTAAAGGTCAAGATTTGTCCATTATAAGACTGGTCTGTAATGGATTCTTGGTAGCCGGTCATCCCTGTATTAAAGACGATTTCGCCTGTAACATCAATATCTGCTCCGAAGGCCTTGCCTTCAAAAACTGTGCCATCTTCTAATACTAGAAGTCTTTTTATCATATTTTCACCTCTCGTGGACGCTCACTGGCGTCTTTTAACGTCTTGTGTTTTAGTTGGCGTTCCTACTCGCCAGTACGGATTCTAAGATTGCCATTCGAACAAAGACACCATTGGTCATTTGTTGGACAATCCGTGATTTTGGTGCTTCAACCAAGTGATCTGCGATTTCCACATCGCGATTGACTGGAGCTGGATGCATAAGGATTGCTGTTTCTTTCAAACGGTCATAACGTTCTTGAGTCAAGCCATGTTGGGCATGGTAATCTTCTTTTGAAAAGACAGCTCCACTATCATGACGTTCATGTTGCACACGGAGAAACATCATGACATCCACCTGATCAATGATTTCATCAATGGTTACAAACTGTCCATAGTCTGCAAACTCTTGACTTCTCCATTCCTCAGGTCCAGCAAAATAAAGTTCTGCACCTAAGCGTTTCAAAATCTGCATATTAGATTTGGCAACGCGTGAGTGATCCAAGTCACCTGCAATCGCAACCTTGAGACCCTCAAAATGACCAAATTCCTCATAAATAGTCATCAAATCCAGCAAGCTTTGGCTAGGATGTTGTCCCGAACCATCTCCACCATTGATGATGGAAGTCGTAATCGTGGGACTAGCAATTAACTCTCTGTAGTAATCAACCTCTGGGTGGCGAATCACACAAACGTCAACTCCTAAAGCAGACAGAGTCAAGATAGTATCATAAAGTGTCTCACCCTTATTAACCGAACTAGTTTTCACATCAAAGTCAAGTCGTTCCAGCCCCAGTTTAATCTCTGCCACTTCAAAGGACTTATGCGTCCGTGTAGAATCCTCAAAGAAAAGATTGGAAACAATCGGATGGTCTTCATAGGGAAGCTGAGCTCCGTTTTTAATCTCAATTCCTCGCTTGATCAATTTCATCACTTGATCGACAGTGAGGTCTTCCATGGACACCACATGGTTCAATGCTTGTTGGTTTTCTGACATGGCTACTCCTTTAGCTTTCTAAGCTTCTTCAGTAATCAGAACTCTGTCTTGTCCATCAAGTTCTGTCATCTCTACGATGATTTCTTCAGAACGACTAGTTGGTATGTTTTTTCCAACGTAATCTGGACGGATTGGCAATTCTCTATGTCCACGATCGACTAAAACTGCTAAACTCACGCGCGCAGGACGACCATGACCTACAATATTATCAATAGCAGCACGGATGGTACGACCTGTATAAAGCACATCATCCACCAAGATAACTTCACGGTCTGTCACATCAACAGACACCAAAGAAGTATCTTCTCCACTTTTAACATCGTCACGGAAGGGTTTAGTATCCAATTCTACAACCGGAACTGAAAGATTTTCTAGCTGTTCCAAACGTTCTTGGATTCGGTGGGCGATAAAGACACCACGAGTTTTAATACCAGCCAAGACGATTTTATTCAAATCTTTGTTGCGTTCGATAATCTCATATGTAATACGCGTAATCGCTCGTTTGACGGTCAATTCGTCTACAACTTCTTTTGTCTTCATGACAAACCTCCAAAAAGAAAAGTCTCCTTAAACAAGGAGACTTGAAATGTATAGCTAAGCAAGCCCAACTGCTAACAGCATAGACTTCACCCTTCTACTTTATCGCGCTCCTTGCCTGCCTCACGGGACAGGTTTAAAGGAATATTTAGTTATCAATTACTATAGCACAAAGCGAGCGTAAAATCAAGCAAAAACTTTTGAAACCCCATCTTATAAATTGCTAAAATCATATAACTGTGGGTACTGGTCACACTCTGGATTTTTAGGATGGCAAATGGCTCTTCCAAAATAAATCATGGCCTGATGGGCTGCTAACCACTGCTCAGGTGGTAAGATATCCATGACCCGCTTTTCCACCTCAAGAGGTGTCGCTGATTTTTTGACAATATCGTGGTGCTTACAGATACGCTCCACATGAGTATCCACTGCAAAGGCTGGAATCCCAAATCCCACACTCATGACAACATTGGCTGTCTTTCGACCAACACCTGCCAAACTCTCTAATTCCTCTCGTGTTTGAGGGACTTGACCATCAAAATCGTCTAGTAACTGTTGGGCACATTTTTTTAGGAATTTAGCCTTATTTCGATACAGTCCCAGGCGAGAAATGTGTGAGGCAATCTCACTCTCAGTCGCCACAGACATGGCTTGTGGCGTTGGAAAGGCAGCAAAGAGACCTGGTGTGGCCTTATTTACCGCTGCATCCGTTGTCTGAGCTGACAACATGACCGCAACCAAGAGTTCAAAATGATTGGTGAAATCAAGACTGGGCTTGGCATCTGGAAAAAGAGCAATGATTTCTTCTAGCACTTTTCGTGCTCGTTTTTTTGACAAGACCATTATTCGTCTCCATCAAATAGTCCTTGTAAGCCAGCAAAAGGACTGTTTTCTTCTTTCTTAACTGCTTGTTGAGCTTGGTATTCTTCCTCAGTCATGATTTGCCAGTCATTTCCTGACACAAATCCTTGACCAGCCTCTTCTTCAGCCGTCAAAACCTTGATAGGAATGTTCAGCAGGATATTGTCTGATACGCTCTCAGCAAGGTCAAGTTCTCCATTTTCGATAGGCAGGACCAAATCATCGTCTAAAACTTCTTGATCTAGCTGGTTGGTTGCTCCTTCCATGAAAACTTCCGTTACTGGATAAGATTCAACTAACTCAACTGGCTCCATACTGCGACTTGAAGTAAGAACAATGGTATAAGATAGTTGATAATCTAAGAAATACATACGATCTTCGTACTGTACTTTCCCAACTGCAAGGATATCTTTTACATCTAAAATTTCTTGATTGCGTGCACGCAGGTCTGCGGCTAGGTCTAACGTTTGTTCAAAATGCAAGCCTTCAGACTGCTTACGAATTTCTTGAATATTTAATTTCATACTTCCTCCATAAAGATTTACTCTCTTGATTATACCATGAAAAGCCTACAAATCAGCATACCAAACTTTGTAATTAACATTCGAATTTTTAACATGTTTACTATGATATTTTTTTTATTGCTATACTACATCAGAGCAAGGAGAATGCTCACATGGAAGACAAAGAACTCGGTACTAATGCAACCCAACTCCTATCCGAGTTAAATAAATAAAAGCTACCAAAACTGTAAACAGGGTAGGGCAGATGATATTCGACTACAAGAGCTACTAAATACTACTCTGCAAGAGCTCAAAAAAGCGGAAAAGTTGAACAACAGTATCTTAATAGACCTTGAGAAATTTTACCAACCTACCAGTCTTCTGATAGGTCTCGGTAGCCTAAAACTCAACGACCAAGCACGTATCTCTTGGCACAACTATGATAAATTCCATTACGATCATGTCAAACACGTACTAAGTCTTTAGGTACCTGTTTTTGGATTTTAGAGCATAGAATTTCTAGTTTTCTGTTGACAAAATTTCCTGAAAGGTATAGTATAAAGATACTAATACTCGGAGGTAAGGGAGACATGAACAACTAAGTCTATCAAATAAAGAACCTTTATTTAGTAGATCTTGTTTTTGTCTCTTTTTGTGTGCTCTTTTATGCTCTTTTCTGGCATTTTAATAGAGTTTTTTTGACAGTGACTTTGGGCTCTACTAGGTAAAGTAGAGCTTTTTGTTATGCACTATCGACATTCTAGAAAGGGCAACAATATGATAAAAATCAATCATCTAACCATCACTCAAAACAAAGATCTACGAGATCTTGTATCTGACCTAACCATGACCATCCAAGACGGGGAAAAGGTCGCTATTATTGGCGAAGAAGGAAATGGCAAATCCACCTTACTTAAAATTTTAATGGGGGAAACTTTGCCTGATTTCACTATCAGGGGAGACATTCAATCTGACTATCAGTCACTGGCCTATATTCCTCAAAAACTTCCCGAGGACCTGAAAAAGAAAACTCTACACGACTATTTCTTTTTAGATTCTATTGATTTAGACTACAGTATCCTCTATCGTTTGGCTGAGGAATTGCATTTTGATAGCAATCGATTCGCTAGCGACCAAAAGATTGGCAGTCTATCAGGGGGCGAAGCTTTGAAAATTCAGCTCATCCATGAGTTAGCTAACCCCTTTGAGATTCTATTTTTAGATGAACCTTCAAATGACTTGGATCTTGAGACGGTTGATTGGCTAAAAAATCAGATTCGAAAGATTCGGCAAACTGTTATTTTCATCTCCCATGATGAGGACTTTCTGTCTCAAACGGCCGACACTATTGTCCACTTGCGACTGGTCAAGCACCGAAAAGAAGTCGAAACGCTAGTAGAGCATTTAGACTATGATTGCTATAGTGAGCAGAGAAAGGCTAATTTTGCCAGACAAAGCCAGCAAGCAGCCAACGACCAAAGAGCCTACGATAAAACCATGGAAAAACATCGGCGAGTCAAGCAAAATGTAGAAACTGCCCTTCGAGCTACCAAAGACAGTACTGCCGGTCGCTTATTAGCTAAAAAGATGAAAAATGTTCTCTCTCAAGAAAAACGTATTGAAAAGGCAGCTCAGTCCATGACCCAAAAACCACTTGAAGAGGAAGAAATCAGACTTTTCTTCTCAGATATACAGCCATTACCGGTTTCTAAAGTCTTAATCCAACTGGAAAAAGAAAATTTGTACATTGACGACCGAGTTTTGGCTCAAGAACTACAATTAACTGTCCGTGGTCAAGAAAAAATTGGTATCATCGGCCCAAATGGTATTGGAAAATCAACTCTGTTAGTCAAATTACAACAACTTCTGAATGATAAAAGAGAGATTTCGCTTGGTTTTATGCCACAAGATTACCACAAGAAACTGCAATTGGATTTATCCCCAATAGCCTATCTCAGCAAAACTGGGGAAAAAGAGGAATTGCAGAAAATCCAATCTCACTTAGCTAGTCTCAATTTCAGTTACCCAGAAATGCAGCATCAAATTCGCTCCTTATCTGGCGGGCAACAGGGTAAACTCCTGCTTTTGGATTTAGTCTTGCGCAAACCAAACTTTCTCCTGCTGGATGAACCTACACGAAACTTTTCTCCCACTTCTCAACCCCAAATCAGAAAACTCTTTGCCACCTATCCTGGTGGTCTCATCGCTGTTTCGCATGACCGCCGTTTCTTAAAAGAGGTCTGTTCAATCATCTATCGCTTGACAGAACACGGTTTGGAGATAGTTAATTTAGAAGATTTATAAATTTGCAACATAGTAAAAATCCAGAGATGACCTCTGGATTCTTTTTACATATGTTTTAAACGTTCAATCCGTTCTGAAATAGGTGGGTGGGTATAAAAGAGTTTTTGGAACCCTCCCCCTTTCTTAGGATCATTGATATAAAGTGCACTGCTGGCATCATCGACAGGACGACTCATGGGTTTACTATTATCCAACTTACGTAGAGCATTGATCATCCCTTGAGGATTACGAGTCAACTCGACACTGGAAGCATCAGCTAGGAATTCCCTCTGACGAGAAATAGCTAGTTGCACCAAGGTTGCAGCGAGAGGAGCCAGTACAATAGCTAGTAGAGAAACCACGAGCATAATGATTTCTAAGCCATTTCCTTCTCGGTCATCGTCACTTCGTCTACGGCCTGCTCCACCCCACCACATCATACGACCTGCCATACTAGAAAGCAAGGTGATAGCACTAGCAAGGGCGACAGCAATAGTCGAAATACGGATATCGTAATTACGAATATGACTGACTTCATGTCCCATAACAGCTTCTAGTTCCTCACGATTCATGATAGCTAGGAGACCTGAAGTCGCAGCAACAGCAGCATTTTGAGGGTTAGAACCTGTCGCAAAGGCATTTAAGGCTGGATCATCAATGATGAAAACACGGGGCATAGGAATCTGAGCCACCATAGCCATATCTTCTACTACATGGTAGAGGTCTGGTGCCGTTTGTTCATCCACCTCACTCGCTCCATTCATGGACATGACAATCTCTGTCGATTGAAAAATCATGGACAAGGCATAGATAAAGCCGATAATCAGTGCGATAACCAAACCACCAAGCCCAGATCGCATAAAAAGGTAACCAACCGCATAGCCAACAAGAGCTAAGAGTAGGAAAAACACCAGCAACAAAATCCACGTTTTTCGTTTATTGCTTGCAATTTGATCAAACAACATCTTAGTCACCTAAACCGCTAAAATCAACCTTAGGAACTGCCTTTTCCTCTTCTGGAGTTTGAAGGAAATCTGCTGCTTTAAATCCAAACATTCCAGCGATAATATTGCTTGGGAAAGTTTCTAATTTTACATTGTAGTTGCTGACAACACTGTTGTAGAGTTGTCGAGAGTAAGAAATTTTATTTTCTGTGTTTGTCAACTCCTCTTGCAATTTAACAAAGTTTGCACTAGCTTTCAAATCTGGATAGCTTTCTGCAACTGCAAAAATACCTGAAACCTGACGAGTGAGGGCATCACTAGCTTTCATAGCTTCTGCTGGTGAAGTCGCTGCCGCCACTTGGTTACGAAGTTCTGCCACCTTTTCAAGGGTAGAACCTTCATATTTAGCATAACCTTTTACAGTTTCAATCAAGTTTGGCAAGAGGTCATTTCGACGTTTCAACTGAACATCAATCTGACTCCAAGCCTCCTTGGTTTGCATACGATTTTTAACCAAACCGTTATAGCTAACAATCACAAAAATAACAACAAGAGCCAAAACTCCAAGAATAATCCAAGTCATGATATAAGTCCTTTCTGCTTTTAGATTAGTACCAGTATATCAAATTTTTTATGATTGTGGTAAAATAAGATGATACTAAAGAAGGAAATAACTATGAAACCAGAAACATTTTACAACTTGCTTGCCGAGCAAAATCTTCCACTTTCGGACCAGCAAAAACATCAATTTGAACGTTATTTTGAACTCTTGGTCGAGTGGAATGAAAAGATTAATTTAACAGCCATTACGGACAAGGATGAAGTTTATCTCAAACATTTTTACGATTCGATTGCACCCATTCTTCAAGGTTTGATTCCTAATGAAACTATCAAACTTCTTGATATTGGAGCTGGGGCAGGATTTCCTAGTCTTCCCATGAAAATCCTCTATCCTCAGTTAGATGTGACCATCATTGATTCGCTCAATAAGCGTATCAACTTCCTCCAACTTTTGGCTCAAGAACTGGATTTGGACGGTGTTCATTTCTACCATGGACGTGCCGAAGATTTTGCACAGGACAAAAACTTCCGTGCTCAATATGATTTTGTAACAGCTCGTGCGGTTGCCCGCATGCAGGTTTTATCTGAATTGACAATTCCTTACCTTAAAGTTGGCGGAAAACTATTGGCACTCAAGGCCAGCAATGCGCCTGAAGAATTATTAGAAGCTAAGAATGCCCTCAACCTCCTCTTCAGTAAAGTCGAAGACAATCTCAACTACGCCCTACCAAATGGAGATCCACGTTACATCACAGTGGTGGAAAAGAAAAAAGAAACACCAAATAAATATCCACGTAAGGCTGGCATGCCCAATAAACGCCCGCTTTAATCTTTTTAGTAAAAAAATATTTACAAAGTTTGTAATTTTTGCTATACTATCACAAGCAAAGGTTTTTAATGTCATCCCGTGAGGTGACGAAGACGCAGAAATATTTGAAACTCTTTAAAATCTATATTTTAAAGAAGTCTTACTCTGAGGGCCTATTGCTGTAAAATAATGGGCTCTTTTTTGATGCCCAAAAGTGAGGTTTATATGAAACAAGAATCAACTGTTGATTTGTTACTAGACGTTGACCAACGTCCTTCGGCTGGAAAAGGAATTCTCCTTAGTTTCCAACACGTTTTCGCCATGTTTGGTGCGACCATCTTAGTACCATTGATTTTGGGAATGCCTGTATCTGTTGCCCTTTTTGCTTCAGGTGTTGGAACACTCATCTACATGATTTCAACTGGTTTTAAAGTTCCAGTTTATCTAGGTTCTTCATTCGCCTTTATCACAGCTATGTCACTGGCTATGAAAGAAATGGGTGGTGATGTATCTGCTGCTCAAACAGGGGTTATCTTGACTGGTTTGGTCTATGTCCTTGTGGCTACCAGCATCCGATTTGTAGGAACAAAATGGATTGATAAACTCTTGCCACCAATCATTATCGGTCCTATGATCATCGTTATCGGTCTTGGACTTGCAGGTTCAGCTGTTACCAATGCAGGTCTTGTAGCAGACGGAAATTGGAAAAATGCTCTTGTAGCAGTTGTTACTTTCTTGATTGCTGCCTTTATCAATACAAAAGGAAAAGGCTTCCTACGAATCATTCCATTCCTCTTTGCCATTATCGGTGGTTACCTCTTCGCACTAACTCTTGGCTTAGTTGACTTTACACCAGTTCTTAAAGCTAACTGGTTTGAAATTCCTGGTTTCTACTTGCCATTTAGTACTGGTGGTGCCTTTAAAGAGTACAATCTTTACTTTGGTCCAGAAACCATCGCCATCTTGCCAATCGCTATCGTAACAATTTCTGAACATATCGGAGACCATACTGTTTTGGGTCAAATCTGTGGCCGTCAATTCTTAAAAGAACCAGGTCTTCACCGTACTCTTCTTGGTGACGGTATCGCAACTTCTGTTTCTGCCTTCCTTGGTGGACCAGCCAATACAACTTACGGAGAAAATACAGGGGTTATCGGTATGACTCGTATCGCTTCTGTCTCAGTCATCCGTAACGCTGCCTTCATCGCAATTGCCCTTAGCTTCCTTGGTAAATTCACTGCCTTGATTTCAACCATTCCAAACTCTGTTCTTGGTGGCATGTCAATCCTTCTCTATGGAGTTATCGCCAGCAACGGTTTGAAAGTTTTGATTAAAGAACGTGTTGATTTCGCTCAAATGCGAAACCTGATCATCGCAAGTGCTATGTTGGTGCTTGGACTTGGAGGAGCTATCCTTAAACTTGGTCCAGTTACTCTTTCAGGTACTGCCCTATCAGCCATGACAGGAATCATCTTGAACTTAATCTTGCCATACGAAAATAAAGACTAAACATCTAAACACATCAAAAAACGAGCATTTCCAATTATGGAAGTGCTCATTTTTCTTCTTTCTAAAAAAGGAAAGCCCTGCGGCCTTCCCTTGTCTTACTTGCGTTTCTTCTTCGCTTTTTTCATTTTATTCGCCATGCGTTTCATGGACTGTTTCATGGCAAATTCACCGATTTTACCTTTGAGTCCGCCACCAAATATTTGGCTCATATCTGGCATTCCTGCTCCTCCGAGAGCTGATAAGTCAGGCATACCACCTTGTCCCATCATTCCTTCAAGGGCAGACATATCCACTCCTCCCATATTTGGCATATTTTTAGGAAGGTTGTTTGGATTGATTCCCATTTGCTTCATCATCTTGTTCATGTCGCCAGACATAACACCCTGCATGAGCTGTTTAGCTTGGTTAAAGTCTTTGATGAATTTATTAACTTCGACAAAGGTATTTCCAGAACCAGCTGCGATACGACGTCGACGGCTCGGATTTAACAAATCTGGATTTTCACGCTCTTCAGGCGTCATAGAAGAAACAATGGCACGTTTGCGCGCAATCTGGCGCTCATCCACCTTCATGTTTTGAAGTGCTGGATTGTTGGCCATACCTGGAATCATCTTGAGCAAGTCTTCCATTGGCCCCATGTTTTGCACCTGATCCAACTGATCAATGAAATCATTGAAATCAAAGGTGTTCTCACGCATCTTCTCAGCCATTTCAAGGGCTTTTTGCTCGTCGTATTCTTGAGAAGCTTTCTCAATCAAAGTGAGCATATCCCCCATACCAAGGATACGGCTAGACATGCGGTCTGGGTGGAAAGTCTCAATGTCCGTAATCTTTTCACCTGTACCAGTGAACTTGATTGGTTTTCCAGTGATGTGACGAACAGATAGAGCCGCACCACCACGAGTATCGCCGTCAATCTTAGTAAGGATAACCCCAGTGACTTCCAACTGAGCATTAAACTCGCGCGCAACATTGGCCGCTTCCTGACCAATCATGGCATCAACGACGAGCAGAATTTCATTTGGTTGAGCCAAGGCTTTCACGTCACGAAGCTCATTCATGAGGAGCTCATCAATCTGCAAACGACCTGCCGTATCAATCAAGACATAGTCGTTGTGATTGGCTTGGGCTTGTTCCAAACCTTGACGAACAATCTCCACAGCTGGAACCTCTGTACCAAGAGCGAAAACCGGCACATCAATCTGTTGCCCCAAGGTTTTAAGCTGATCAATGGCAGCAGGACGGTAAATATCCGCCGCAATCATCAAAGGACGAGCATTTTCTTCTTTCTTGAGTTTATTTGCCAACTTACCTGCAAAGGTTGTTTTACCAGCCCCCTGCAAACCGACCATCATGATGATGGTAGGAATCTTAGGTGATTTGATAATTTCTGCCGTATCAGAACCTAAAACAGCTGTCAGTTCCTCATCAACGATTTTAATAATCTGTTGCGCAGGATTAAGTGTATCAATGACCTCATGGCCGACTGCACGCTCACGAACTTTCTTGATAAAGTCCTTTACAACAGGTAAGGCAACGTCGGCCTCAAGCAAGGCCAAGCGAATCTCTTTAGTTGCCTCTTGGACATCAGATTCAGAGATTTTTCCTTTTTTACGTAAATTTTTAAAGACGTTCTGCAAACGTTCTGTTAAACTTTCAAATGCCATTTTTCTTCCTCTTATTCTCTATTATCAATGCTTGTTAAAATTTCTATCTGCTCCTGCAGAAAGTTATCCTTGGGATAACGCTCCAAAATCTGATCAAAAATTTGACTACGGACAATGTAGTCCGAGTACATGTGCAATTTCATCTCATAATCTTCCAGAATCTTTTCTGTCCGCTTGATATTGTCGTAGACAGCCTGACGACTGACACCAAACTCCTCGGCAATCTCAGCGAGGCTGTAATCATCAGCATAGTAGAGCTCTATGTAGTTCATTTGCTTGTCTGTCAAAAGCGCCGCATAAAATTCAAAGAGCGCATTCATACGATTGGTTTTTTCGATTTCCATAACTTTTATTATACCAAAAAATAGCCTAATCTACCACACTAGGGAGCCAATCCAAGAAGATAGATAGCCAAATTTGAAAAATTTGAAAAAGACATAAGCCTAGCCCCAAGTAATTTCCAATTGATAGCTGGCAAAGGGATGTCCCTCTTGATTTTGTAGTTGATAATCTAGTTCAATCTTTTGCCCATCAACTTCATAGCGACTGGTTTGGATAACAAATTCCTGCATGCCCATTGGTGTAGGAATGTAGGCTAAACTATCGCTATTTTTTAGAAAGCGCATAATGGTCTTGGGATTTGAAAAACGGCTCATCACCAGTTCTTGACCATGGAATTTAATCACTACTTTTTCCTTTTCCTCATTATAGAAAAGCAGGTAGCTATAATCTCCCTTTTCATGCACTTCAACATCATAAAGCTGGTCAATCACTTCCAACTGTTCATCAAACTGAATCGTATTTCGCATCCGAATCTTCACATCAAGTCCTCTTTCTTGTCTCTTGTCCTACTATTTTACCAAAAAGAGCAGGATTTTGCTATAATGGTCATATGAACGAAAAAGTATTCCGTGACCCAGTTCACAACTACATCCATGTCAACAATCAAATCATCTATGACTTGATTAATACAAAAGAATTTCAGCGTTTGCGTCGTATCAAACAACTGGGAACTTCCAGTTATACCTTCCACGGTGGAGAACATAGTCGCTTCTCTCACTGTCTAGGAGTCTATGAAATTGCACGACGTATCACGGAGATTTTTGAAGAAAAATATCCTGAAGAATGGAATCCTGCCGAGTCTCTCTTGACCATGACCGCTGCTCTCCTACATGACCTTGGACATGGTGCCTACTCCCATACTTTTGAACATCTCTTTGATACAGATCATGAGGCCATTACTCAGGAAATCATCCAAAGTCCTGAAACGGAGATTCATCAAGTCCTGCTACAAGTGGCGCCAGATTTTCCAGAAAAGGTAGCCAGTGTCATAGACCATACCTATCCTAACAAGCAGGTCGTGCAACTCATTTCTAGTCAGATTGATGCGGACCGCATGGACTATCTCTTGCGCGACTCCTATTTTACAGGAGCATCCTATGGGGAATTTGACCTGACTCGCATCCTCCGAGTCATTCGTCCTGTCGAAAATGGTATCGCCTTTCAGCGCAATGGCATGCACGCTATCGAAGACTACGTCCTCAGTCGCTACCAGATGTATATGCAGGTTTATTTTCACCCAGCAACACGCGCCATGGAGGTCCTCCTTCAAAACCTTCTCAAACGGGCTAAGGAACTTTATCCAGAAGATAAGGACTTCTTTGCACGAACTTCCCCACATCTCCTGCCTTTCTTTGAAAAAAATGTGACCTTGTCTGATTATCTGGCTCTGGATGATGGTGTGATGAATACCTACTTCCAGCTCTGGATGACCAGTCCTGACAAGATACTCGCAGACCTGTCGCAACGCTTTGTCAACCGCAAGGTCTTTAAATCCATTACCTTTTCACAAGAAGATCAAGACCAACTCGCTAGCATGAGAAAATTGGTTGAGGACATCGGCTTTGACCCCGACTACTACACTGCCATTCATAAGAACTTTGACCTCCCTTATGATATCTATCGTCCCGAATCTGAAAATCCACGGACACAGATTGAGATTTTACAAAAAAATGGAGAACTAGCCGAACTCTCTAGCCTGTCTCCTATCGTCCAATCCCTTGCTGGCAGTCGACACGGAGATAATCGTTTCTATTTTCCAAAGGAAATGTTGGACCAAAACAGTATCTTCGCAAGCATTACCCAACAATTTCTACACTTGATTGAGAACGATCATTTTAACTCAAATAAAAACTAGAAGAGGAAATTTATGAGTATTAAACTAATCGCCGTCGATATTGACGGAACCCTAGTCAATAGCCAAAAGGAAATTACTCCTGAAGTCTTTTCTGCCATCCAAGATGCCAAAGAATCTGGTGTCAAAGTCGTCATTGCAACTGGCCGCCCTATCGCAGGTGTTGCCAAACTTCTGGACGACTTACAGTTGAGAGACGAGGGTGACTATGTTGTGACCTTCAATGGTGCCTTTGTCCAAGAAACTGCTACAGGGCATGAGATTATCAGCGAATCCTTGACTTATGAGGATTATCTTGATATGGAATTTCTCAGTCGTAAGCTCGGTGTCCACATGCACGCTATTACCAAGGACGGCATCTACACAGCCAATCGCAATATCGGAAAATACACAGTGCACGAATCAACCCTCGTCAGCATGCCAATTTTCTACCGTACACCTGAAGAAATGGCTGACAAAGAAATTGTCAAGTGTATGTTCATAGATGAGCCAGAAATCCTCGATGCTGCGATTGAAAAAATCCCAGCCGAATTTTACGAACGCTACTCTATCAACAAATCTGCTCCTTTCTACCTCGAACTCCTTAAAAAGAATGTTGACAAGGGTTCAGCCATTACTCACTTAGCTGAAAAACTCGGATTGACCAAAGATGAAACTATGGCGATCGGGGACGAAGAAAATGACCGTGCCATGCTGGAAGTCGTTGGCAACCCCGTTGTCATGGAAAATGGAAATCCAGAAATCAAAAAAATCGCCAAATACATCACTAAATCTAATGATGAATCTGGCGTTGCCCATGCCATCCGTACATGGGTACTGTAAAAGTATCATTTTTCAATAAGAATTGATTAGCAATAAAATCCAATGAATTTTTTTAGCAAACTATTTAATTTAAAACAAAATAATCATAATAGAGACACAAATTCTGATTGTAACAATTTTTACCTAAACAAATTAGAGTGCGGCCTTACTCCTGGACAACTCATACTCATAGATTGGACTCAAAAAACAGGGAGAAATTATAATTTCCCAAGATATTTTAAATACTCTCTTCAAATTGACCCTGAATCTACACACAATCAATTATACAAATTAGGATACTTCACTAAAAATAAGACTTTATCATATCTTAAAGTAGTAGAATTAAAAACTATATTATCTAAACATAATTTACCTACTTCTGGAAAAAAAGCAGAATTAATTACAAGAATAATTAATAATATCAACGTTGACAAATTAGATATTCCGTTCGAATTTAAACTAACAAAAGAAGCACAAAATCTTATTATCGAACATAGTGACTATATCAAAGCATACTATGATAAAGACATAACTATGGAAGATTATTGTAAAGAAAAAAATAATATCTCTTTTAAAGCAACTTTTGGTGATATAAAATGGAGTCTTTTAAATAAACAAGCTCATAGGAATACTGTATCAGGAGATTTTGGATGTTTATCTAACACACGAAAGGCTCAAGGAAGACATTTGGAACAAGAAGGTAATATTAAACATTATTTAATATATTACATAGAATCTTTGATAATTACTAGTTCAGGATTAGAAAACAATTTTTCAGCCACTGATTATCCAGTATATTATCCCGATTCGATACCTGACTACTCACTAAAACATATTCAAACATTAATGGAATCATTATCTGATGACGATTACGATTTTGCTTTTGATGAAGCATTATTTCGCTTCTCAATTTTGAATGCAAATCATTTTTTATCTAAAGAAGATATTGACTATTTAAGAGTTAATTTACCTTGTTCTACTGCTGAAGAAATAAACAATTACTTAAAGAAATATGAATGTTATAGTCCTTTAAATAATTTAGAACTTGACGATTTTGAATAAATTGATTATACAAACATTTATATACTCGATATAGTCTCAATTTTATCTGATGATTGCCCAAATTTTTCAATAATAAAACGCATAATATTATGGAGATAATGAACTGCACCCCAAAAGTTAGACAGAAAAAATCTAACTTTTGGGGGTCAGTACATAAATCCCCTATATTATGCGTTCTTTTAATATCAAAGACTTTTTGACAAACTTCTTTGATATCTAATTACATGCCCCCTGCAGGAATCGAACCTGCAACTACTCCTTAGGAGGGAGTTGTTATATCCATTGAACTAAGGGGGCTAGATAAAAACTCTGCTGAAAAAGCAGAGTTTTTTAGTCGAATTAACGACGGATTTCTTTGATACGAGCTGCTTTACCTTGAAGAGCACGCAAGTAGTACAATTTCGCACGACGTACTTTACCGTAACGAACAACTTCGATTTTTTCAACACGTGGAGTGTGGATTGGGAAGATACGCTCAACACCTACACCGTTAGAGATTTTACGAACTGTGTAGTTTTCTGAGATTCCAGCACCTTTACGTGCGATAACAACACCTTCAAAAATCTGGATACGTTCACGGTTACCTTCGACAACTTTCGCGTGTACACGAACAGTGTCACCAGGACGGAATGATGGGATATCTGTACGAAGTTGACCTTCAGTCAAGCTTTGGATTAATGGATTCATTTTATTCTCCTATCTTTGTCAATCTTGAGGAATCTTCCTCAGCGGATAAACTGTATTTTTGTGCGTCCATTACACACAAGATACAGTTTACCAAATTTCCACAAAAAAGTAAAGAAATTTATAGCAGAATTCCTAAAAAAATCGCAACTAAACCACCTATGTAGGTTAAGGCTAGGTAGCTATAAAATACCTTCTTATCACTTAACAGTCTTTGGAGTTCGTCATTCAAGGTAGAGAAAGTCGTTAAACCGCCACAAAATCCTGTTGCTAGAATAGCATAGACTTCCTTAGACTCTACATGATTATAGAATAATCCAATCAAAAAACAACCTAAAAGATTGGCTATGAGAGTTCCGAGGGGCAATTTAGATGCTTGATTATAGCGGGAAAAGAAATAACGTACGAGCGCTCCTAAGCCACAAGCAATTGCAAGATAGACGATTACCATTTCTTCCTCCCTAGAAAATAAGCCAAGAGTAGACCTCCACCAATACTCAAAAGCAAATACATAACTAAACTAAGATAACGCCCTGTATCAAGCAGTTTCACAGCATCAAGCATGAGACTGGAAAAAGTTGTCAGCCCCCCACAAAAACCTGTCCCCAGAGCTAAAATAACGCCTTTACTGGTTCCCTTATAGACCAAATAACCCTTGACAAGATAAACCAAGCAGAAAATGCCCAGATAGTTGACAAAGAGAGTGCCCCAAGGAAAGTCTGGACTGGCTGGTAACCAAGTGGAAACTAGGTAGCGGACAAGTCCACCCAACATAGCAGCTAGAAAAATCCCTAGCGGATAAAATTGTTCTTTTTTCATTTGATGTTTTGATCCTGATAATCACGCGAACGTTTGAGTATGTCCGAAAAAGTCGCGACAATAGTCTCCTGATAGCGCTTGTCCTCTACACGACTTCTAACCTTTTCAAAAATAACTTCTTCTCTCTTAGTATCTAAAATCGGTTTACCTGAAGCTTTCTTATAGGCAACTACCCCCTCAACCAAATGCATTCGTTCTTCTAAGAGCTTGACGATTTGGTCGTCGATTTGATCAATTTCTTGACGAATAATATCTAAATCCATACAGTCTCCTCCTTTATTTGAATTATTGTATCAAAAAGCAACCAAATAGGCTAGTAAAATCCCAACTAACGATAAGAAAAATGCACTGATTGATTACATCAGCGCACTCTTATGCTTATCCTACTTTAGCAGCCAATTCTTCTGCGAATTGTTCCAAGCGTTCAATGTCTTCTTCCTCAGCAGAGAGATCAACTTTGACACACTCTGAACCTTTTTCTGCTCCTGTCGCTACAAAAACACGGTCAAAGTCATCAACAGCCTTACAGAATTCATCGTAGAAGGTATCTCCTGAGCCGACCACTCCGTAGATTTTACCATTCAAGTTGAGATCTGCTAGGTCTTCGTAGAAGTCCATCATCTCATCTGGCAATTCTCCATCACCGTAAGTATAGGTCGCAACGATAGCGATGTCTGCTTCCAAGAAGTCTGAAGCGTCAACAGTTGTACATTCATCAACATCGACATCCAAGCCCAAGTCACGTAATTTGTCTGCTACAATATCTGCAATTTCTTCGGTATTACCGGTCATACTGGCAAATACAATTTTTGCTAATGCCATATCGTCCTCCTCAATTTATCTTTCTCCATTATATCACATCTTTTTCATTTTAAAAATAAAAATTCTTGTGCTACAATGAAATGAGAAAGAATTGAGGTTATTTATGGAAATTTGCCATCAAATTTTAGAAAAAATTAAAGAATACGACACGATTATCATTCACCGTCATATGAAACCAGACCCTGATGCCTTGGGAAGTCAGGTGGGATTGAAAACTCTTCTCAAACATCATTTCCCAGAAAAAACCATCAAAGCCGTTGGTTTTGATGAACCAACTCTTACTTGGATAGCTGAGATGGATCTTGTTGAAGATAGTGCCTACCAGGGAGCACTTGTCATCGTCTGTGATACGGCGAATACTGCTCGTATCGATGATAAGCGCTATCGTCAAGGTGATTTTCTCATTAAGATTGACCACCATCCAAATGATGATGTATACGGTGACCTATCTTGGGTAGATACTGATTCAAGTAGCGCTAGCGAGATGATTACCCTATTTGCCCAAACAACCCAACTGGCCTTATCAGATCGTGCTGCTGAGTTGCTCTTTGCAGGAATTGTTGGTGATACAGGTCGATTCCTCTACCCTTCTACCACTGCACGCACCCTCCATCTAGCTGCCTCTCTGAGAGAACAGAACTTTGACTTTGCGGCTCTCACTCGCAAAATGGACACTATGAGCTACAAAATTGCTAAACTTCAAGGCTACATCTACGACCATCTGGAAGTGGATGAAAATGGTGCAGCTCGCGTTATCCTGAGTCAGGAAATCTTAAAACGATTCAATGTCACCGATGCTGAAACTGCAGCTGTTGTCGGTGCACCTGGACGTATTGATAGTGTGAGTCTCTGGGGAATTTTTGTAGAGCAGGCTGATGGCCACTACCGCGTTCGCTTACGCAGTAAAATTCATCCTATCAATGAAATTGCCAAAGAACATGATGGAGGAGGCCACCCTCTAGCAAGCGGTGCTAATTCCTATAGTCTAGAGGAAAACGAAATCATCTACCAAAAGTTAAAAAACTTGCTTAAAAACTGATAAAATACTTGCCAAACTTTTCAGAATCTGATAGACTAGTATGGTAACAATCTATGGCTCGCAAAGAGACCATGGCAGAAAGGAACTATTGCAAAATGAAAAAAGATATCCATCCAGAATATCGCCCAGTTGTCTTCATGGACACAACTACTGGTTACCAATTCCTTAGCGGTTCAACAAAACGCTCTAACGAAACAGTTGAGTTCGAAGGCGAAACTTACCCATTGATCCGTGTGGAAATTTCATCAGACTCACACCCATTCTACACTGGACGTCAAAAGTTCACTCAAGCAGATGGACGCGTGGATCGTTTCAACAAAAAATACGGTCTCAAATAATGATAAAAAGAACAGTTTCGGCTGTTCTTTTTTCTTTCTTGAAATCAACTGCTGTTTTCATGTTCCAAACTCAAAAAAACTTTGCACTCTCGATAGCCACTCGATGGTTTTCAGAATATAGAGTTTTTTCTTGCCTAAAAAATAGAAAAGATATATACTAGCTATATATAGTATAGATTGGAGATATACCATGACGACATCACTTACTAAGCAATACAATTTTAAAATCAACGAGTCATCAATGGAACAAGCTAGAGCTATCATCAAGGAAAAAGGAATGACTATGACGGATGCTATTAGTCTTTTTATCGAGCAGATTGTTCTCGAACAGGATTTACCAATAAAAACCGCAGAAGATTTACACCGTGAACGATTGATTCAGGAGCTACAAGCCCAATCTGAACGCGCCTTAAGAGAATATGAATCTGGACAAGGAACTTCCCTAGACGATATGAGGCTACGATATGGCTTATAAAGTGATTCTATCTACTGAAGTGAGTCAGGCAATTGACAGTATTCATGACTATATTACTACCGTTCTTTTATCACCTCAGTCTGCCAAAAATACTGTTGCTAGAATTTTAGACGGCTTAAAAAGTTTAGAAACCTTTCCTGAAGCTGGCTTTGATGCAGATGAAAAAATTGGACTAAAAATCAACAGTAAGTACCCAACACGGGGAAAAATTATTGGGCAATATATCTTGCTTTACTTTATCGATCAAACCCAAAGAACTGTTTTTCTTTCCCACTTATTCCACACCAAAAGTGACTATGTTACCTTGCTACAAAGCAAAAATAATAAAAATTCAAAATCATCATTTTAATGTCCACTGCTCCCTTAATAGCCTTGTAATTATAAAGAATACAGTCTTCATTTTAACTAGAAACTCAAAAAAACTTTGCACTCTAGATAGCCACACGATGGTTTCCAGAGTACAAAGTTTTTTAATTTGACAAGATTTAGTCTTCCTTATCTTGATTTTCAGTTCCTTACCAATAAAAAACTAAGCCTAGGACAATCTCCAAAGCTTAGTTTGATCTAGTTTCTTAATTTCCAGCGTAATATTTTTGAATTCCTTTAATAATGCCTTCAACTAACTTATCTTGGTATTGGTCACTACGGATTCGTTGGTTTTCTTCTGAATTATCCATATAGCCCAACTCTAATAACACAGCAGGTTTCGCAGTCTCACGAAGAACAGCGAAGGTGGCTTGCAAAAGCCCAGCATCTCTAGCTCCTGTCTCAGTCAAGAGAGATGAATGAAGATTAGCTGCCAAACGATTACTTTCACTCATTCGGTCTGGATTATTGTGCCAGTATTGGTTAATCTTGCTCGGGTAACCTGCATCTTCCTTATAAGAATAAGTCTGTATTCCCAGATTCAGTGTTGTGTCATTCCCAGTAGCATTAAAATGAATACTAATAAAGAAGTCTGCATTCGTTTTATTTACCATACGAGAACGCTCCGTCACAAAGTCAACATCCACATCACTATCACGAGATGTTAGAACTGTATAGCCCAGTTCCTCTAAACGTTTCCGTAACTTACGAGAGACCTGTAAGTTCAAATCTTTTTCAGCTATTCCATAATAATAAGCACCCGAATCACGTCCACCATGCCCAGGATCTAGGAAGATAGTTTTAGTATAGTGTCCCTTTTCAAATCCTTTTGGAAGTTCTTGCACCCATTTACCATTATCTTTGAAAAAATGACTACTTCCATCAATAGTATAAGTTCCAGTGACATAAATGCCATCTTCTTTAAGATAATACCAAGCTTGATAATCTTGATCATAAATCCACTCTTTGTGAGCCATGTAGCCACCAGATTTTAGATAGTAAGAGCCAACCCATTGCTGTTCAGCATAATGCCCACCTGACTTGAGATAAAACCAGCTAGAGTAGTTAGGATCGTACACCCATTCTTTATCTGCCATAGCCCCACTGGATTTCAGGTAATAGTTTCCCTTCCAGGTATTAGCTATCATGACACCATTTTGATCAAATGCATACCACTTACCATTGATTTGACTCCATTGGTTAGACAGATATTTTCCTGAGCCATTGGCGTAGTACCACTTGTTAGCCATCTGATACCAGCTATTTTCAAGTAAGTAACCATCCTTATCAAATAGGTAGCCCTCATAAAGAGTATCTGTAAATTTGACACCTGTTTGACTATAATAAGTCCACTTCCCGTCTTCTTTTACCCAACCAGTTTGTAGCTTAGACTCAGTAGGAAGAGTTGGCTTTGTCTCCTGCTTACTCGAACTAGGAGTCGTTGGCTGATTTTCTGTAGCTACTTGAAAAGGACTTGCAGAGCTAGTAGTTGAACCACCGATAGAGTTATTCGTAGGATGACTAGTATCATTAGCTAAAACTGTTTGGCTAGTGAATCCAAGAAGAGTCAGAGCAAGAATCGTAAATTTCTTATATGATTTCATTTATTTAACCTTTCTAGGGGAATGGGTTCCCTGTGTTATTGAGTTCTTTGACTTCCTTGATGAAGGAAGATTTGTTCTACATCCTCTAAACTATAATTTATATGTTGTCATAGAGTGTTTAGCTTATTTAAAGATGTGAAACCTAAAAAGTATGGCTAAGTGGGAACCTTAAAAATTCAATTTCTGAGCACCTAATCTCGCTTCAGATAGTTATCGAACAAGTCGAGTAGATTTCATTAAAATCATCTATTTATATTATACACCAAATTTAAGAAAAATTTTTGCAAACATCTAAATTTAAAATAAATCTAGTCCCTAGCTATACCGAATTTTAGTTTACTCTGCCCAGTAGAGATGTTATAATAAAAATAGGAGGACACAAAATGAACAATAAAACTAAAAAGGTCACACTTGCTACAGTTTTAGTACTTTCCTTGTTAGGAGCTGGAACTCTTACATCACAATCCGTATCCGCTAATGATAGGATGGTTTCCACTCAAGCAATCAATGGTCAATCCTACAATATCTTAAACTCTGAAGTCACTAGTACTTCTTCTGGTACTACTCTAGTTGGGATTGAAGGGACTTTCTTAACGCCAGATAAACAGGCTATCTTAGACTGTATCAATGCCATTCGAAAAGAGGCAGCAGATGAAGGTCTAGTTACTAGCTATGTTCCTATCAAATGGTCAACTGCACTAGAAAAAACAGCCTTCGTTCGTGCAGCAGAAGCTTCGATCACCATTGATCACACACGCTTGTCTAGTAAGGACATTTGGAGCGCTTGGCCTTCAGGAAATTTCTCCCTTTCAGAAAATTTGGCTTGGAACTACAATGGATTTATGAAGGCCATCCAGCAATGGTATGATGAAAAAGCCGATTATGTTAAATCTCGTAGTGGTGTCAGTGTTACAGGTCAAACTGGACACTATAAATCCTTAATTGATCCAAAGCTGACCTATATGGGGCTTGCAGCCTTTGAAAACCCTGTCACTCAAAATGGATGGATTACCGTTGCACAAAGTTTCGGAACAGCATCTGGTGGCTCTGAAGAATTAGCTGGTGGTTATGGAAAGGCCATTCAATATACAGAAGCAAATTCTTCTCAGACTCAAACATTTGCAACTAAGGCGAATCTTTTTAACAAAGACTTAAAGGCTATCGGAACTCATAAAACCAAAAATGAAAATACAAATTCAAGTCAGAAACTAGACGATGAGACCAATGATCCTGCCGAATTTCTTAATCGACTAAGAAGTTGGTTCAATCATTCCCAATACTTCGGAAGTTGGATTCAATCAAACGGACGTTGGTGGTTTAAACACAATGACGGCTCATACACGAGTAATGGATGGGAAAAAATAAATAGAACTTGGTATCGCTTTGACAACTCTGGCTGGATGCAAACAGGCTGGGTGAAAGACGGTAGCTGGTACTATCTCGACGGTTCAG
Organism: Streptococcus sp. 68; assembly: GCF_013277415.1. Lineage (GTDB taxonomy): Bacteria > Bacillota > Bacilli > Lactobacillales > Streptococcaceae > Streptococcus. The sequence goes on from NZ_VMMX01000013.1 coordinate 42,192, forward strand.
GCGCTATGAAGACTCGTTGGCTCAAAGATAATGGTAGCTGGTACTACCTTCAAGATTCAGGTGCTATGAAAACAGGCTGGATGAAAGTATCTGGCAAATGGTACTATGCCTATAATTCAGGTGCACTCGCAATCAATACGACTACACCTGACGGTTACCGTGTTAATTACAATGGGGAATGGGTAGGATAATTTAACACACCAAAAAGACTCTATACTATCTCACAGTGAGTAATCTTCACTTTCAGATAGTATAGAGATTTTTATTTACCTAGTATAGCTCTTATCTTAGACGTTTATAACAAACTGAAACAAGAACAAGACAAAAGCACCTCGTAAAAAGTACTGCAAGTTGCTCATACCTTTTTGAGGTGCTTTTTGATATGAGCCCATGTTTTTCAATAGGATTGTACTCAGGTGAGTAGAGAGGAAGAGGTAAAAATTTATGCCCAAACTCTTCACATAAAAGTTCTAGCTTCCCCATTCTATGGAATCTTGCATTATCCATAATAATAATAACTGATGGTGTATTTAATGTTGGTAAGAGAAACTTCTGAAACCAAGCTTCAAAAAAGTCGTTCGTCATCGTCTCTTCGTAGGTCATTGGAGCGATTAACTCACCATTCATTTGTTAACCCTGCAACCAAAGAAAATCCTCTGATATCTTCTTCCAGATACTTTACCTCTTATTAACTGACCTTTTAATGAGAGACCATATTCTGGATAAAAATAAGTATCGAATCCTGTTTCATCAATATAAACAGGTGCTAGGTGCTTTAAATTATTAAATTTTTTAAGAAATAAAGCTACTTTTTCTGGGTCTTGTTCATGGATAGTATAGTACTTTATGGTTACCGAACAAGTGTCTAATGAAAAAATTCCGGCTCTATAATATTTGTAGTGGGTAAATCCCCTATAGATATTATGGAGCCTATTTTGTTGTAGAAAAAAAGTCCCATATGACCTATAATGAAAAGCGATCAAACAACTCATTAGAAAGAATCATATGGAACAATTACATTTTATCACAAAACTACTAGACATCAAAGACCCTAATATTCAAATTATAGATATCATCAATAGGGATACACACAAAGAAATCATCGCCAAACTGGACTACGATGCTCCATCTTGTCCTTATTGTGGAAGTCAAATGAAAAAATATGACTTTCAAAAACCTTCTAAGATTCCTTACCTCAAAACGACTGGTATGCCTACTAGAATTCTATTTAGAAAGCGTCGTTTCAAGTGCTATCATTGCTCGAAAATGATGGTCGCCGAGACCTCACTCGTCAAGAAGAATCATCAAATTCCTCGTATTATCAACCAAAAGATTGCGCAAAAGTTAATTGAAAAGACTTCTATGACCGATATTGCCCATCAGCTTTCCATTTCAACTTCAACTGTCATTCGAAAGCTCAATGATTTCCACTTTAAGCATGATTTTTCTCGTCTTCCTGAGATTATGTCCTGGGACGAGTATGCCTTTACTAAGGGAAAGATGAGTTTTATTGCACAAGATTTTGATAATCTCAACATCATCACTGTTCTTGAGGGTAGAACACAAGCTGTCATTCGTGATCACTTTCTTAAATATGATAGAGCCGTCCGATGTCGAGTGAAAATCATTACTATGGATATGTTTAGTCCCTACTATGCCTTAGCTAAACAGCTTCGCTTTCGAATTTCTAGGCTCAGGCTGAAACAGTCTCCCAGACTGTTTCACTCCCATGTGCTAAAATCGTTCTAGATCGTTTCCATATTATCCAACATCTCAGCCGTGCTATAAGTCGTGTACGTGTTCAAATCATGAATCAGTTCGATCGAAAATCCCATGAATACAAAGCCATCAAACGTTACTGGAAGCTCATTCAACACGATAGTCGTAAACTCAGTGATAAGCGATTTTATCGCCCTACTTTTCGTATGCACTTAACCAATAAAGAGATTCTTGACAAGCTTTTGAGCTATTCAGAAGACTTGAAACACCACTATAATCTCTATCAGCTCTTGCTTTTTCACTTTCAGAATAAGGAACCAGAGAAATTTTTCGGACTTATTGAGGACAATCTTAAGCTGGTTCATCCTCTTTTTCAGACTGTTTTTAAAACCTTTATCAAGGACAAAGAGAAAATTGTCAACGCTCTTCAACTACCCTATTCTAACGCAAAATTGGAAGCCACTAATAATCTCATCAAGCTTATCAAGCGCAATGCCTTTGGTTTTCGGAACTTTGAAAACTTCAAAAAACGGATTTTTATCGCTCTGAACATCAAAAAAGAAAGGACGAAATTTGTCCTTTCTCGAGCTTAGCTTTTCTTCAACCCACTACAGTTGACAAAGAGCC
>NZ_VMMX01000014.1:0-113213 GCF_013277415.1 Streptococcus sp. 68
AGTTTGCTCTTTGATTTTCCTTGAGTATAAAACAAGCAAATTAGCAAGAACCCCATGACAAAATAATAATCTTGACACGGGTTATAGTTTCAAAAATAATTTCAATTTACCTGACTAGCAATCTGTAGGAGTGCCTTTTCAAAAAGGAAACCTTTTTCATAAAGACCTGTCTTAATCTGATAGTCTGTCTCAATCAAATAGGAAATAGCTTGCTTCAAAAAGCTCAAGGAAAGTCCTCGCGAATCCCTCAGCGCAAATTTGATTTGATAGGGATTTGGATTACGTCCGAGAAAACTGCCTAAACTACTTGCTATCTGCGATTCTGTTTGCCCAGACTCTGACAAAATTTTCACCTGAGTAAAAGTCCGAAATTGTCCCAGCATGACTGCAATCAGTTTGATTTCATCTTCCCCTTGCAAGGTCAAGTCTCTCACCAAATCGCGCGCCTGATCCATCTTTTTAGTCAGAATAAACTGAGTTAAGTCAAAGATATTGTCCTGCAAGGTCTTAGGAATTGCCTCGACAATGTCCTTTTCCTCAATCACCCCATCTGATTTATAGGACTGTAAAAAGAGGAGATTTTTCTGAATTTCGCTAAATTGAAAACCCGACTTGATGAGGAGATTTTCAAAAGAATGATTGGTAAACTGCAGACCTTGTTTCTGGCTCCACTTTTGGAAATACTGGCGCAATTCTTGTTCTTTGGCTTCTACTGCATCAAAGCCCCTGGCATCACGCTTAAGTAATTTGACTAACCGTCTTTTGCTGTCCAGCTTTCCTTCCGCAAAGATTAACAACTTGGTTGTTGGTGAAGGATTATCAAGGTATTCCTCAAATGACTTGAGCTCATCACCTGTCAAAAAGCGCTTTTTAGCAGTCGTGATATCGACAAAATGGTCTAGTATCACGATTTTCTCATCCGCAAAGAAAGGAAGGCTGACCAACTCCAGTTCTACATCTTTATAAACTACTTCTTTCATATCAAAGTAGGCAAAGTTGAGGTCAGCAGAATCATAGCCAATTTGTTTCAACACTTGACCCTTCATCACTTCAAACTGACCCTGGTCTGTCCCTGTAAAAAGGCTCAGGCTTGGTAAATTTGATAAAGTCAACTTCTGACTCTCTTCAATGGCTAGCATCTTCTCTCCTTCCTTCTGACTTTTTAATTCATTTAATCGATATAGCACAATTTCCCACGGAAATCTTCTAGGCTCTCGTACCCTTTTTCCGCCATGATTGCTTTCAGTTCATTGGTAATACGTTCGAAAGCACCGACGCCTTCTTTGTGAAGGGTGGTTCCCACCTGCACCATACTGGCTCCACAGAGGATATGTTCAAAGGCATCACGACCAGTCAACACGCCACCTGTTCCGATGATTTGAATCTCTGGATTCAAGCGCTGATAAAAAGCATGGACATTAGCAAGGGCTGTTGGTTTGATGTATTCTCCACCAATCCCACCAAAGCCATTCTTAGGACGAATCACGACTGATTCATCTTCTATATAAAGACCATTTCCAATAGAGTTGACACAATTGACAAACTTAAGAGGATACTTATTGAAAATAGCTGCCGCTTGGTCAAAGTGAACAATATCAAAATATGGTGGCAATTTAATTCCAAGAGGTTTGGTGAAGTAGGCAAATACTTCTGTCAAAATCTGATCTGTTGTCTCAAAATCATAGGCAATCTGAGGTTTACCTGGAACATTTGGACAGGAGAGGTTTAGCTCAGTCAGACCACGAAAATCACTCTCTTGGACTTTTTTCAAGATAGTATGGGTTTCCTCTGGAGACATGCCGACTAGAGATAGGAAGAAAGTTCGGTTTGGCTCTTTTTCCTGCAAATCCAAAAGATAATCCAAATAATAGTCTAAGCCATTATTCGGCAAGCCCATAGAGTTGATAGAACCAAGTGGAACATCTTGGTAACGTGGCTCAGGATTTCCCTGACGGAAGTCCAAGGTCGCTGTCTTTGTGACAAAGGTTCCTGCAACTGAGTTTTTAACCCCTTCTAGCTCCTCTATCGTCATACAAGCCACACCTGCTGCATTCATCAAGCAATTGTCAAACTCAAAACCAGCAATTTGTGTTTTCGTTGATACCATGATTCTGATCCTCCGGATTCCTTTTATTGCTAATATTATACCACAGTTTTAATTCTAGGTTTACTAGATTCTATGGTTCTATCTATTTATTCGGAAAAGAAAGTCTAGTGCAGAAGTCATGCTATGGAAACAGCTAGTGTATTGGAAGTTTGAACAAGGCTTGGGTAACAGACTTTTGAATGAAGTCCAAGCAACAAGGAGAAATCTCAACCTTTGTCATTTTTAAAGAAATACATGTAAATCTCTACTTTCGCAAAATAGATTTTCAAAACAGTATCCCAGTATAGTTAAAAACTATAAAAAAGAGAGGAAGTTCCCCTCTTAAGATTTTATTTGATTGCTTCTTTTAAAGCATCTACCTTATCCAAACGTTCCCATGGAAGGTCAATATCTGTACGTCCCATGTGTCCATAAGCTGCTGTTTGACGGTAGATTGGACGTTTAAGATCCAACATTTGGATAATTCCTGCAGGGCGAAGGTCAAAGATTTGACGAGCCGCTTTTTCAAGCTTGCTTTCAGCTACTGTTCCTGTACCGAAAGTATCAATACGGACAGAAACAGGCTGGGCAACACCGATAGCATAAGCCAATTGCACTTCCGCTTTTTTAGCCAAACCTGCTGCAACGATATTCTTGGCAATATAACGAGCTGCATATGAGGCAGAACGGTCCACCTTAGTCGCATCCTTACCAGAGAAGGCACCACCACCGTGACGAGAGTAGCCACCATAAGTATCTACGATAATCTTACGACCAGTCAAACCTGAGTCCCCTTGAGGCCCACCGATTACAAAACGTCCAGTTGGATTGATGAAGAATTTTGTTTGCGCATCCAAGTAAGAGGCTGGAATAACCTCTTTGATAACCTTGCTAATGACATCATTGTGAATTTGTTCGTTGCTGACTTCTGGATCGTGCTGAGTTGAAATAACGACTGTGTCCACACGTACTGGACGGTCATTTTCATCATACTCAACTGTAACTTGTGATTTAGCATCTGGGCGAAGATAGCTGATTTCCCCAGACTTGCGAAGTTCTGCCAGACGACGAACCAATTTATGACTGAGTGAAATTGGCAATGGCATGAGCTCCTCTGTTTCATCCACAGCAAATCCAAACATGAGACCTTGGTCTCCAGCACCAATCAAGTCCAGCGGATCTTGATCTGCATTTCCACGAACCTCCAAGGCTTCGTTAACACCTTGAGCAATATCTGGTGACTGCTCAACAAGTGACGGATGAACTCCCACCGTCTCAGCAGAAAATCCATATTCTGTATTGGTATAGCCAATCTCTGCAATGGTATCACGAACCACACGATTAATATCCACATAGGCATTTGTAGAAATTTCACCAAAAACGTGGACGGAACCAGTATATACAGCTGTCTCAGCAGCAACGTGCGCCTCTGGATCCTTAGCTAAAATAGCATCCAAAATCGCATCTGAAATTTGGTCTGCAATCTTATCTGGATGCCCCTCAGATACAGATTCAGACGTGAATAATTTACGTTCTGACATAAAAATGTCCCCCCTTAAAAATAGTGTTATAGAGTTACAAAGTACTGATAGGTATTTTCATTTTCTAAGAGTTACGACGCGAAAGAAATAAAAACGATACTTTTTTATTTCTGAAGCTAGTAAGGCGCATAGGGTGACCGACTTATAGCGACAACCGTAGAATGACGAGCGACTACTTTGGAGCCGTCATTCTTTGCGAGTTGCGACTCGCAAGAAAAAATAGAAATACCTACCATCTTATCGGGACTATATAACTTTATCATTATACCATTTTTAATCGCAATTTGCAGTCTTTAATGTGGTATTTCGGTTTAGATAGTTCGTTCTCATAAAGCAAAAAGTTGGAGTTCAGTACTCCAACAATTTCTATTAAAATGTTTGGCGTTTAGCTTTACGCTCTGCACGACCGCGAGCGCGATTTTCAGCACGCTTGGTTTTGCGGCGCTTTTCATCAAACGCCCATTGAATTTTCTTCTTATAACCCGGTTTGACTTTTTTCTTTTTCTTTTTGACCAGACCAATCATTTCAATATCAAGTTTATCTTGTTTTTTCTCACGGTTGGCACGACGATCACGGTCATAAGTATCTTGGAATTCTCCATCTTTTACCATCTTAGGAGTAAACTTGATTCCCAATTTCTCCAACTCACGGATATCCGAGTCATCACTTGGCTGATAAAGGGTAATAGCTGTACCTGGTAGGCCATTTCGTCCAGTACGACCAACACGGTGAACAAAGAAGGACAAATCTTGCGGAATGGCATCATTGATGACATGGCTGACACCTTCAATGTCTATTCCACGCGCTGCCAAATCTGTTGCGACAATATACTCAAAATCCAGATTTTTCACCTGGTTCATGATACGTTTGCGCTCACGAGGGGCAATATCCCCATGGATTTTTGCCACCTTCAAGCCTTGAGCAGTCAGATATGAATGCAATTCATCAGCACGCGTTTTAGTGTTAACAAAAATCATTGCCAAATACGGTTGCATCAACTGAGTTAACTGGTAAATTTGAGCATTCTTGTCACGTCCCTTAGTCGAAATCAACCAATTATCAATGGTATCAGAAATGACCGTTTTGGTCTTGATTTTCTCCATAACAGGATTTGACAAGTATTTTTTCAAGAATGGTTGCAGTTTTTGTGGGATAGTCGCTGAGAAGACCATGAATTGCAAGTCTTTTGGAAGGCTTCCAGCAATCTTATCAACAGTTTCCAAGAATCCCATATCCAAGGTCATATCTGCCTCATCGACCACAAAGGTCTTAGCCTTGTGAATAGCTAGGTCACCAGACTTAACTAAGTCATAAATACGGCCAGGCGTTCCGATAACAATATGAGGCTGATTGCTTGCCAATTTCTCAATCTGGCGAGCCTTATCTGTACCACCCACATAATTAACCACACGAACTTCGACATCTGAGTGAGCTGCAATCTGACGCGCTGCTTGGTAAATTTGAGTAGCCAACTCACGACTCGGTGCAGTAATCACTGCTTGTACACTATCGCTGGCTTCATCTAATTGCTGGAAAATCGGTAACAAGAAAGTATGAGTCTTACCTGAACCTGTTTTTGATTCTCCAACCAAATCTCGTCCTGCCAAAACAATGGGAATCAACTTATCTTGTACCTCTGTTGGAGTTGTAAATTTCAACTCCTGCAAGGCTTCTCTAATATAGTTTTTAAATTGAAATTTCGTAAATGACATAATATCCTCGATTCTATCTATCCTATCAATTATACCACATTTTATTCCATTTCAGTAGCCTCACTTATTTAGGCTATTTCCAGTAGCTTCTCTAGTCAGAAAAAGGCTGGAACTTCATGATTCCAACCTCTTTTCAGTCATTATTTCCAGTTTAAAATAGCATTCAAGCCATAGTGATCACTAACTTGCGGACTCTTGTTACCATCAAATACGACATGTAATTTTTCCACCTCTAACTCTTTGGTAGTAAAAACATAGTCGATTCGAAGGGGTTCTGTGTTCCCCTTCCAGCCATCAATTTCTGGTGGAACAGTATAGCTACCACTTTTCTCTTGAGCAACTTCAAATGCGTCTTGTAAGCCTAATGGACTAGCTAAAATAGCTTGGTAACCTTCCTGACCAGCCGGATTGTTGAAATCTCCAGCTAGCAAAAGCGGCTTGTTCAATTCTTTCAAGACAGCCTCAAATCGTGCCCATTCTTCTTGGAAACCTTTATCCCACCAAGAAAGGTGGACACTGGCAACTGCAAGTTCCTTACCATCAACTACAGTTTCAGCCAAGGCAACACGGCGTGTATGATAGTCTGTTGGATCATCCACATCTGAAACTAAAATTTCTCTGGCTTCAATAGGTGTTTTAGACAAGATAGCTACACCTTCATGGTAGCGGTCATAACCGATATGGTTATAGGCCCAAGTCCAGTAGTAATCTTTTCCTTGCTCAGACAACTTTTCAACCAAAAGTCTAACATAGTGGTCTTGGTGAATAGGTTCAGCAGCTGGCAAAGCTTGATAAAGGTCATTAACCTCCACCTCTAGCGAAGTAATATCCTGATTGATTTCTTGGAAACATATCAAATCATAGTCTTTATCAAGAATATCTTCAAGCAAGAGCTGGAATTTTTCCTCAGCTTCTTTTTCCATCCAGCTATGAGTATTGAGTGTTAAAAATTTCATTCTTTTCTCCCAAAATAAGAGGTTGGAATACAGCTTCCAACCTCAAGTATATTACAATTCTACTTTAGCAACTGCTGTTTTAGCTGCAAGAGAACCTGTTTGTTCTAATTTAACTGATTTAATTGCATCACCATTTGTGAAGACAACTACTGTAGAAGTTTCACGACCTGCTGCACGGATAGCATCCAAGTCAGCTGTGACAAGAAGATCACCTGCTGCAACTTTTTGTCCTTCAGCTACATGAACAGTAAATGGTTTACCTTCAAGACTTACTGTGTCCAAACCAATGTGAACAAGTACTTCAAGACCTGCTTCAGTCACAAGACCAAGAGCATGTTTTGTAGGGAAGATGCTTGATACAGTACCTGAAACTGGAGATACAATGTTTCCATTTGCAGGTTCTACAGCAAATCCGTCACCCATCATTTTTTGAGCAAATACTGGATCTTTTACTTGTTCCAAAGCAACAACTTGACCGTCAGCTACTGAGTAAACTTCCTCTGTTACACCTTTGTAGTGTACAGTGTTTTGTTGTGCTTCTGTCATTTGACTTGGAAGAGTTTCAGGAATGATTTCACCTGAATCAAGGATATCTTGGATATCAGATTTCAATACGTCTGCTTTTGGACCGTAGATAGCTTGAACTCCTTGTCCTTTCATGACAAGACCCATAGCTCCTTCTGCTTTCCATTGTTCTGCATTACCGACTTTGTCAGCATCTTTTACAGTTACACGAAGACGAGTCATACATGCGTCTACATCAACGATGTTTGCACGTCCACCAAGAAGGTTGATAATATTTACAGCTTGAGAACCTGCTGCAACTTTCACTTCGCTGCTAGATTCTTCTGAACCTTCAGCAGTTTCGTAGTTTCCGTTACGTCCTGGAGTTGCGTAGTTGAATTTTTGAATCATGAAGTTTGCGATAAAGTACATGATTACAGCAAAGAGAACAGTTACCCAGATAAAGTTAACGATATCCATACCAATACCAGCATTAATTGCTAGTGGTGTACGAGTCAAGAACTCGATTGAACCGAATGAGTGGACACGTAGGTTTACTACGTCAGCCATAGCGAAGGCAGCACCTTGAACAAGTGAGTAAACAAGATACATAGGTGTTGCTACAAACATGAACATGTATTCGATTGGTTCAGTAACCCCTGTCAAGAATGTTGCAAGAGCTGTCGCAATCATCATACCTTTATATTGATGTTTCTTATCAGCATCGACATTACGGTAGATAGCCACGATCACACCCATCAAGATACCGAATGAACCGATCATTTGTCCAACTTTGAAACGAGCTGGGTGAACAGTATCTAACAATTGTTGGTAATGACTTGCATCTGTACCTTTAAGGTTAACAAGGTCTGTTACCCATGCAAGCCATAGTGGGTCTTGACCAAATACTTGAGTACCTTTAGCTGCACCAGTTAAAATGTCATAAGTACCACCAAGAGCTGTATAGTTCATTGGGATAGTCAACATGTGGTGAAGACCAAATGGCAAGAGCAAGCGTTCCAAAGTACCATACAAGAATGGTGCAAGGATTGGTGCAGTTTCTTGTGAGTTGGCAATCCAGATACCAAAGCTATTGATACCTGTTTGAACTACTGGCCAGAAAGCAGCAAGTAGAATTGCAGCGATTGCTGAACGAAGAATAACTACAAATGGTACGAAACGTTTTCCGTTGAAGAATGAAAGTGCATCAGGAAGTTTACGGAAGTTGTAGTATTTGTTGTAAGCAGTTGCCCCTACAAAACCTGAGATAATCCCTACGAATACACCCATGTTCAAGGCTGGAGCTTCAAGAACACTGATAAAGTAATCAGCAACTTTGATTGAACCACCAAAGAAAGTAGTTACCATAGCATCTGGATTTTTCAACATATCGCCTGATACACCAAAGATTGTACCAGTGATACGGTTAATCAAGATGAAGGCAAGACCTGCCGCAAACGCACCACCAGCACGTTCTTTAGCCCAGCTTCCTCCAATGGCTAGGGCAAACAAAATGTGAAGGTTACCGATAACTCCCCAACCGATTTGCTCTAGGACACCACCAGTAATAACGAGTGGAGCAAAGTTAGGGTTAATCATCACGATAGACTTACCGATTGAAATCATCAAACCAGCAGCCGGCATAACCGCGATAACCACCATCAAAGCCTTACCGAATTTTTGCCAAAATTCGAAAGACAAGACATTTTTGAATGTATCTTTCATCATTCAAATCTCCTTTATTTTTATTTAGGCAAACGTTTTACGAAAACGTTTGCACCTTTTATGATTTAATTATACCACTTTAATTTTTTTTGTAAAGGCTTTTATTCAAAAAAATACTCTTTTTTCAAAAAAATTTCTAGTGCCAAATTTCAAGTTCAAGTTAGCAATCAAGAAGTCTTCTCTGAGCGACTTCTTTATACTCTTCGAAAATCTCTTCAAACCACGTCAGCGTCGCCTTACCGTATATATGTGACTGACTTCGTCAGTCTTATCTATAACCTCAAAACAGTATTTTGAGCATCCTATGGCTAGCTACCTAGTTTGCTCTTTGATTTCCATTGAGTATTAGAAGTCCCTTTTCTAAAATTTTTGTAGCAAAAAAGGAGATTTTACAACCTCCTCATAAAAATAATTATTTTACCTAAATCTTCAAGAATCGGCGCATGGATATTCCTGATCCCAATGAACCAATGAAAATTCCAATCACAAATAGTAGGGCAATCATCAAAGGACTAAATAAATCTGGACTAATCATGGATAGATTTTGCCCTACCAACGATTTATTGACAGATTGGTAAACCATTTGATAAACAATAAAGACCAAAACAGATGGTGCGATAGCTCCCAATAAACCGATAAAGGCTCCTTCTAACAAGAACGGCCCACGGATATAACTGTTTTTAGCTCCGACCAAGCGCATGATTTGAATTTCGCGACTGCGGGAAATAATGGTAATACGAATGGTATTTGAAATCAAGAAAACTGCGACAAAAATTAACAAAGCAGCAATCCCTAGTCCCCAAACACGGATAAATGAAGCTAACTTGAAGAGTCTTTCTGTATTGGCACCGCCATCTTGAACCTCAGAGACACCTTCAATTTTTTTAGCATCTTCGGCTATAGTTTTTACATCATTTGGAGTATTTGCCTCTACAATATAGGCATCATAGAGAGGATTGGCATCTCCTTCAAAGATTTTCCAGTTATCTCCCATTGTCTCGGTTAACTTTTCATATTGTTCTTCTTTACTTGAAAAGGTAACACTCTTAACCGTAGACATGTTCTTCAAAGAATCATATACCTTGTGGTAGTCATTATTTGTAACAGTTTGACCTTCTTTTTCAATTGTCTGACTGTTATCTTCCACATCCTTTCGGATATAAACTACTACACGGACATTATTTTCAATATCTGTAGCTAGTTTCGCTGTATTAAAAATAACAGATGCAAATATTGCCACCAAGGTCAAAGTAATCATGACTGAACTGACAGCAGCTACTGTCATCCAACCATTTCGTTTCAAACTTTTTAAGGCTTCAAATAAATGGCGAAAAAATCTACTAATCATCGTATCCATACTCTCCTTTTGATTCGTCACGAACAACACGGCCATTTTCAATGGCAATGACACGGTGGCGCAAGGTATTTACAATCTGGCTATTATGAGTCGCCATCAAAATAGTTGTCCCTTGTAGGTTAATCCGTTCCAAGAGATTCATAATTTCCCATGAATTATCAGGGTCCAGGTTTCCTGTTGGTTCATCGGCTATCAATACTTTTGGATTGTTTACAATAGCACGTGCAATCGCAATCCGCTGTTGCTCTCCACCTGAGAGCTCATTTGGGAAAGAACGAACCTTGTGCTTCAACCCAACCAAGTCTAAAACTTCCATCACACGTTTTTTGATATTACGGCGATTTTCCCCGATTACTTCCATAGCGTAAGCAATATTTTCATAGACAGTTTTCTTTGGTAACAATTTATAATCCTGGAAGACAACCCCAACACTACGACGTAGAAGCGGGACATCTTTCTTTTTGATCTTAACCAGATTAAAACCAGCAACTGATAGGCTTCCTTTATCGATTTTTACTTCACGATACAGAGAACGAATAAAGGTTGACTTCCCTGCTCCTGAAGGTCCTACGATGTAAGCAAATTCCCCCGGTTGAACGCTGACCGAAACACCGCGTAGAGCAGTCGTTCCGTTGTCGTATTTTTTGACGACATCTCTCATTTCAATGATTGACATGTGAGTTCCTTTCTATCTTAGCTAATTCGCCACTTGAGATAGGCATCGATAAAACCATCTAGGTCACCATCCATAACCTTATCTACCTGAGCAACCTCAAAGCTAGTTCGGTGATCTTTTACCATAGTATAAGGTGTGAAGACATAAGAACGGATTTGGCTTCCCCATGTGATTTCTTTTTTCTCACCCTTGAGAGAATCTACCTCCGCAGCCTTCTTCTCTTGCTCCATTTGATAGAGCTTAGCCTGCAACATCTTCATGGCACGATCTCTATTTCCATACTGGGTACGATCCACTGTTGATTGGACAACAATTCCAGTTGGAATGTGGGTTAAACGTACACCTGTTGAAACCTTATTGACGTTTTGTCCACCGGCACCACCTGAACGGAAGGTATCCATCTTGATGTCATCTTCACGGATTTCCACTTCAATAGTATCGTCCAACTCTGGCATCACTTCTACAGATGTGAAAGAGGTATGGCGACGTTTAGCAGAGTCAAATGGTGAAATACGGACCAAACGGTGTACCCCCATTTCTGACTTGAGAAGGCCATAGGCATTAGGCCCTTCAAATGATAAAGTTACTGACTTGATACCAGCTTCATCTCCTGCTTGGTAATCCAATACTTCCACTTTAAAGCCTTTAGCATTACCATAACGAGTATACATACGAAGCAACATATCGCCCCAGTCCTGCGCCTCAGTACCACCAGAACCTGGATGGATTTCCAAGATGGCATTGTTGTGGTCATAAGGTTCTGACAAGAGTAGAGTCATCTCATAGCTGGTCATCATCTTATCAAGTTCGGCTAACTGCGCTACCAGTTCTTCTTGAACCGACTCGTCTTCTGCTAAAAAGTCCAATAAAATTTCAACTTCATCCTGCAACTCTTCCATCTTATGGAAGGTATTGTAGGTGTTTTTTAATTCATTTAATTCTTGCGACGTTTTTTGGGCCGCGATATTATCGTTCCAAAAATCAGGTTCTGTCATCTTGTTTTCCAAGATGGCAATCTCTTCTTCTAAACCTTCGAGGTCAAAGAGACCCCCTGAAAGAAGCTAATTTTTCACGATTTGCGTCAATTTTTTGACGGATTACTGAAATGTCCATAAATACTCCTTTTTTATATCATTTCATTATAGCATATTTTATCATTTCTTTCCATCTTTTGCTATAATCCCTTTTTTATGAAAAAAGAAGCCTTTCGGCTTCCCTTCTTACAAGACTTTTGCTGAAGTGCGAGTGATTTCTTCCACTTGAATACCATTTGCTTCAAATTTTTCTTTCAAAGCTGGTAAATCAATTGATCCATCGATTTGCACTTCGATAATCACCTTACCATCCTTACGTGGAATATTGACTGTATGGGAGATATTCAAATTTTCTTCTGCAATCAAAGAAACAATCTTTCCGAGGACACCGACTTCATCTTCTGTAACAAAGCGCACACGAATTCCTTCTTCACCATAACCAGCAATTTCAAGAAAGGCTTGGAAAACGTCACGGTCCGTAATAACTCCGTATACTTGATGATTATCTACGACAGGAAGAATACCAATCTTGTTTTTCAACATCAGATAAGTTGCATCCTCAAGACTGGCATAGCCTGAGACAGTGACAACATCGCGAATCATGACATCTTTTACTTTTGTCTTATTCAGAAGATAATTCATCTCATAGATAGAAAGACTTGTTGCTTTCGATGGACTTGCTTGTGCAATGGTTCCCTCAGTCACCAAACCAACTAATTGATCATTTTCGATAACGGGCAAACGGTGCAAGCCTTGCTCTCTCATCAAATCTGCTGCATGAGATACTGTTGTATCTGGACTAATATAAACTACCTTGCGGGTCATAAAATCTTTAACTGCCATGAGACTTCTCCTTTTCTATTCTTATCCCTATTATACAATCTTTTTGTAAATCTATCAAACGCTTACATTTCTTTTTCAAAATTCTGAAAAGTATGAATAAGCTAGCAAAAAGAGCTCTAAAATCGAGCTCTGTGAATGAAGAGTGGTACGCTTCATTCCGTTCTGTTTCAATGATTAGGAGCTAACCTTCCAGTGCAGATGAGAATTGCTTCGCAATCTTCATCCACCGATTAAAAAGGTCCCCCGGACTATAATGATGATTACTTCGTAATCCTCATCCACCGACTAAAACAATCCACTGGATTCTGATGATTGCTTCACAATCTTTATCTGCAACCTAAACTAGTCTCCCAGACTATGCGAAGATTGCTTCGCAATCTTCATCTGCCGACTAAAACAATCCACTGGATTGTTTTAGCCACCTAGATACGCTTTTCTTACTTCTTCTGATGAGGCGAGTTCTTTTCCTGTTCCTGATAGGACGATTTTGCCTGTTTCCAGTACATAGCCTCGGTCAGAGATTGCGAGTGCCTTATTGGCATTTTGTTCAATCAAGAGGACAGTTGTCCCTTGCTTCTGAATATCTTGAATGATATCAAAAATCTCTTGGATAAAGATTGGGGCAAGTCCCATTGAAGGTTCATCTAAAAGAAGAAGTTTTGGTGTTGACATAAGAGCGCGTCCCATGGCAAGCATTTGTTGTTCTCCTCCAGAAAGAGTGGCTGCGTCCTGGTTCTTGCGTTCTTCAAGACGTGGGAAGCGTGAAAAAACCTTCTTCAAATTAGCTTGATTTTCTTCACGATTTTTCTTTAAGAAAGCTCCCATTTCAAGATTTTCCATAACAGTCAAGCCAGGGAAGACGTGGCGGCCTTCTGGAACTTGTGAAAGACCACCTGCCACGATTTTTTGAGCTGGCATTTTTTGGATTTCTTGACCTAAAAATTCAATCTTTCCAGAACTTGGTCTAACCAAACCAGACAAGGTACGGAGAATGGTTGTCTTACCTGCACCATTGGCACCGATAAGAGAAACAACTTCTCCTTCATTTACTTCAAAGCTTACATCACGGACTGCTTGGATCATGCCGTAATGTACAGAAAGATTATCAACTTTTAACATAGACATTAGGCTTCACCTCCTAGATAAGCTTCGATAACGCGTTTATTGGTCTTAATTTCGTCTGGAGTTCCTTGTGCAATCAAACGACCGTATTCAAGTACGTAGATACGTTCTGTTACTTCCATGACCAGATTCATATCGTGTTCAATCAGCATGATTGTAATCTTAAATTCATCTTTGATACGGCGAATTAACTCAGTTAATTCTGCTGTTTCCTGCGGGTTCATACCTGCTGCTGGTTCATCTAAAAAGAGAATTTTAGGTTCCGTAGCGAGGGCACGAACAATTTCCAAACGACGTTGTTGTCCGTAGGCAAGATTTTTAGCGAGAGTTTCTGCATCACCATCCAAATCAAAGATTTTCAGCAATTCCAAAGCTTTAGCCTTTAATTCTTTTTCACTCTTGTAAAAAGCTGGTAAGCGCAAAAAACTAGCAAAAACATGTTGTTTGTGATGGTTGCCAAAAGCAATCAAAACATTGTCCAAAACGGTTAAGTCTTTAAAAAGACGGATATTTTGGAAAGTACGTCCAAGTCCCAAAGAAGCAATCTTATAAGGTGCCTTTCCATTCAAAAGGTGACCATCGAGGGTAACTGTTCCCTCACTTGGTTCATAAACACCCGTCAAGAGGTTGAAAAGAGTGGTTTTCCCAGCTCCATTTGGACCGATTAGTCCAACCAGTTCCCCTTCGTTCAATTCAAGAGTCACATCTCCAACAGCTGTTAGACCGCCAAAATGTTTGGTTAACTGTTTTACTTCAAGTAATGCCATTAGTTTTGTTCCTCCTTCTTAGATTTTTTAAAGAAACGTGATAGGCTCAATTCCCATGTTCCAAGAAGTCCACCTGGTCTGAAAATCATTACCAAGACCAAGGCCAAAGCGTAGATGATCATACGTACGCTAGCAACATCTTGGAGAAGCATATTCAAAATTCCAAGAACAATAGCTGAAACGATGGCACCTGTAATGGAACCAAGTCCACCAAATACAACAATAATCAATACGTTGATTGAGTTAATGAATGTGTAATCTTTCGGTACAACAGACCCGATAAATCCTGCCTGAAGTGACCCTGCAATACTTGCAGTAATGGCACCAAAGACAAAGGCGATGATTTTAATTTTAGTCGTATTAACCCCAACTGACTCAGCAGCGATTTCATCCTCACGAACGGATAGGGTTGAACGTCCAATTGGACTACGCAAGAAGTTCAAGGTTGCAATGGTTGTAATCACGACAAAGAAGTAAACCATTTGCCAAGTTGTAAAGTTAGGAATTCCCAAGATACCTGCCGCACCATTTGTAAGGCTTCCACCATTGATGATAAAGATACGGATAATTTCAGAAACACCTAGAGTCGCTACCGCAAGATAGTCCCCCTTCAAGCGTAAGGTTGGAATTCCGACAAGCAAGGCAACTGCCCCTGAAAGCAAAGCACCTATCAGCATGGCTCCAAAGAAGGCACCGTAGGTTGGTGATTTAGATCCAATAATAGCAGCGGCATAGGCACCAATCGCCATGAAACCAGCATGACCAAGTGAAAATTGTCCTGAAAAACCAACGATTAAGTTGAGACCAACAGCCAGAATAATATTAATTCCAATTTGTTGTAAAATCTGTACATAGAATAGGTTGAGTACTCCGACTGAAACCAGTACACTAATCAAGCCATAGCCAGCTAACAAAAGGAGTAACCATAGAATATTAACTTTTAAATTTTCTTTCATCGCTTACACCTTCTCTTTCACATTTTTACCAAGGATACCAGCTGGGCGGACAATCAAGATCAACAACAAAATTCCATAAACAATGGCATCACGGAAGTCTGACATTCCAAAGGCTGTCGCAAAGGTTTCCAATAGACCAATCACAAAACCACCAAGAGCCGCACCAGGAATGATTCCGATACCACCAAGTACTGCGGCAACGAAAGACTTAAGACCTGGAGTAACCCCCATCAAAGGCTCAAGAGAGTTATAATAGAGGGCAATCAGAACACCAGCTGCACCCGCAAGAGCTGAACCCAAAGCGAAGGTAAAGCTGATCGTACGGTTTACATTGATCCCCATCAATTGCGCCGCATCGCTATCTACGGATACTGCACGCATGGCTTTCCCCATCTTTGTCTTTTGAACAATGACTTGTAACAAAATCATCAAAATCAAGGAAATGGCCAAGATCATTAACTGCACGTTTGTTAAGCTAACTGGTCCCAAATCATAGCGAACTGTTTGAATCGCTTGAGGGAAGGCACGGGTATTGGCACCAACCAGATAGACCATGCCATACTCCAATAGGAAAGAAACCCCAATAGCTGTAATCAAAACAGCAATACGAGTAGAGTGACGCAAAGGTCGGTAAGCAAGGAACTCAATCACGACACCAAGAATAGCTGTCGCTAGCATAGCTACAATAAGAGCTACAAAGAAATTCATTTGGAAAGAATTGATCAAGAAATAACCGATAAAGGCTCCCATCATATAAATATCACCGTGGGCGAAGTTGATGAGCTTGATAATTCCGTAAACCATGGTATATCCTAGGGCTAACAGCGCGTATACACTACCTAGAATCAAACCATTTACTAGTTGTTGGAGCATAAGATTCACTCTTTCTATTTATAATTCCGAGGGTTTTCCCTCACTTTTTGATAGGTTCTTAAACATCGAAACAGGGAGTGAGTCCGAGGCTCATTCCCTATTTCAACATTTTTCTATTATGGTTTTACAACTTCTGCTGCTTCAACCTTACCATTGTTCATGGTCATCATGTAAGCAGTTTTGACTGTATTGTGGTCTGCATCGAAGCTTGTTTGACCAGTTACACCTTCAAAATCTTTTGTTTTAGCAAGGTTATCCTTGATTTCACCAGAGTTTTTAGCACCTTTTGCTGCGTTTGCTACAAGGTGAACTGAGTCATAAGCCAAGGCTGCAAATGTTGAAGGCTCTTCATTGTACTTAGCGCGGTAAGCGTCAAGGAAGGCTTTGGCTTTAGCTGAAACTTCTACAGTAGTTGAGAAACCTGAGATAAAGTAGATATTTGATGCTTTTTCAGCAGTTGCTTGTTGTACAAACTCTTCACCGTTAAATCCATCACCACCAACGATTGGTTTGTCAATTCCCATACCACGCGCTTGGTTTACAATCTTACCAGCCTCATTATAGTAACCAGGAACAACGATAGCATCAAAGTCTTTCCCTTTCATTTTTGTAAGGGCTGCTTGGAAGTCTGTGTCACCTGCTACGAAAGTTTCATCTGCAACGATTTCACCCTTGTAGGATTCGCGGAAAGATTTGGCAATCCCTTTAGCATAGTCACTGGCATTGTCAGTGTAAAGAACAACTTTCTTAGCATTTAATTTTTCAGAAACATAGTTTGAGATAATTTTTCCTTGGAAGCTATCTTGGAAAGTTCCGATAAAGAGGTAATCTTGACCTTTAGTCAATCCATCTTGAGTCGCACTTGGTGAGATCAATGGAACACCTGCTTTTGTAGCGTTCGCTACCGCAGCTGCAGTCGCACCAGATGTCGCAGGTCCTACGACTGCTGATACTTTAGATTGGGTTACAAGGTTAGTTGTAACAGAAGCTGCCTCAGCTGTTTCAGACTTATTATCTTTATCGACTACTTCGATTTGTTTTCCATCGATACCACCTGCGGCATTGATTTCATCAACAGCCAATTGGGCACCTTTTTGTTCAGCTGTTCCGTATGCAGCTAAAGAACCTGATTCTTCAAAGTTAAACCCGATTTTAATTGTCTTTTCCTCTACTGAGTTACCAGCAGTGTTGACTGCTCCAGACTTCACTTCTCCACAGGCTGCAAGAAGTGCTACACTTGCAAGCGCCACAAACGATAGGGCAAATTTTTTCTTCATCTTTTTTTGTCTCCTTATTTCTTAAATAGTCTGTTAAGAATATACCGAATTATCAGAAAATTGTCAACACTTTTCTTTAAATTTTTATCTGATAACGTTTTCCTCTCGATAAAGATTGCCCACAAAGGGTGTTTCCAGCTCTTGGATATGACAAACTCTGACTTTTTTTATAAACTTTTCCTTGCTCAAGCGCCCGACCAATTGCTCCACTTCTTGAGTTGGAACATAGAGTTGTAAGTAACGATGTTTCTTGGAATGATAGGTAATATCTCCATAATCCTGCAGTTTTTTTGCATCACGATTATAGTAAAGATAGATAATCAAGCCAGATCGATTGACTTTTTCAAACATGGTAAATCCTCTTTCTAAGAAATCTCTCCCTATTATACCAAAAAAAGCAAACCCAGTCGAGTTTGCCTCCTTTGATTATTAGTTCAATGAATTGTTGGCCATGATTTCATCAATAAAGCCATATTCAAGCGTTTCTTGGGCACTCATCCAGTTATCGCGTTCTGCATCTGCGTGAACTTTTTCGATTGACTGACCTGAATTTTCAGCCAAGATTTTTTCCAAGGTGTTACGAGTTTTAAGCAAGTGTTCTGCAGCGATAGCCATATCAGTTTGTTGGGTACCACCACCTGTACCACCCATTGGTTGGTGAATCATATACTCTGCATTTGGAAGCATGAAACGTTTGCCTTTTGCTCCACTTGATGCAATGACTGTACCCATAGATGCAGCCATTCCCATAACGATGGTTTGGACATCTGCCTTGATAAAGTTCATGGTATCAACGATTGCCAAACCAGCTGATACAGAACCACCAGGTGTATTGACATAAAGGTAAATATCTTTTGTACTATCTTGGGCATCTAAGAAAAGCAATTGGGCAATAACAGAGTTGGCCATGTTGTCTTCAACTGGACCTGTCAGCATAATGATGCGGTCTTTGAGAAGACGTGAGTATATATCGTAGGAACGTTCTCCACGGCTTGTTTGTTCAATAACTACAGGAATCATTTATTTCTCCTTTTGAATTTTAATTTTGTTGGTCAAATGACTGAAGATAAGACTATTATAATATCTAGGTCAAAAAAGGTCAAATTTTTGCTCTGTTTTCATTAGACAGAAACAAAAATTCAACCTCCTTTCGTGATTGGAACTTATTATCCAAGTCAATCTCTTTTTAATTTTATTTCGTACCGAACAAGCGATCTCCAGCATCTCCAAGACCTGGAACGATATAACCGTGTTCGTTCAAACGTTCATCCAAGGCTGCTGTAAAAATTTCTACATCTGGATGAGCTTCTTGAAGGGCTTTAACACCTTCTGGAGCAGATACAAGGCAGACAAATTTGATATTTGATGCCCCACGTTTTTTAAGGGAGTCAACAGCCAAGATTGCTGATCCACCTGTTGCCAACATTGGGTCTACTACAAAAATTTGACGTTGGTCAATGTCCTCAGGCAATTTCACCAAGTATTCAACTGGTTGAAGTGTTTCTTCATCACGGTACATACCGATGTGACCAACTTTAGCAGCTGGAACCAAGCTCAAGAGCCCATCAACCATCCCGATACCTGCGCGCAAGATTGGAACGATGGCCAATTTCTTACCTACCAATTGTTTTTGAACTGTTTTTGTAATTGGTGTTTCGATTTCCACATCTTCTAGTGGAAGATCACGAAGTACTTCATACCCCATCAACATTGCAATCTCATCTACTAGCTCACGAAAAGCTTTTGTGGAAGTATCTGTACGACGCAAGATTGACAATTTGTGTTGAATCAGCGGGTGATTAATAACTTCAATTTTTCCCATTTTTGGAATTCCTTCTTTCAATTTATTCTTCTTATTATACCAAAAAACGGTTTAAAAATCTTTCTAAACCATTTATTTTTGATATTTTTTACATTAGATCAGCCTCTTTAAGAGCTGTCTGTACGGTCTCAAGTGGTAAATGAGTCAATTCTGTTCCCTTTTCTTGATAGAGGTATTGGGCGTAGTCATCCATTCGGTACTGGTTGATATAAACCACACGCTTACAACCGACCTGAAGCAATTGTTTTGTACAGTTGAGACAAGGAAAATGGGTTACATAGGCTGTAAAGCCTTTAGGAACACCACGTTCTGCACCTTGAAGGATAGCATTGACCTCAGCGTGAAGGGTGCGAACACAGTGACCTTCAATGACCAGACATTCGTGGTCAATACAATGCTCGGTACCTGACACCGAACCATTGTAACCAGTGGAAATCACCTTATTATCCTTAACCAGAATTGCACCCACTTTAGCGCGTTTACAAGTGGAACGATTGGCAATTAGTAATGCTTGGGCTGCAAAATACTCATCCCAGGCCAGTCTTTTTTCAGTCATATCTCTTCTCCTTTTTCTCTATTTTTTAAAAAATGGTAACCGTAAATCTGCAATCTTTTCAGCAGGTACCTTCATGCCATCCTTAATCCATTTTAGAAGGACAGAGACGATAGCCGAGCTCCAGAAGGAATGAAGATAAGAGCTGACACCTTTTGATTTTCCATGGTATTTTTCCAGAAACTCCTGCATGGCTTGGACAAAGATTTTTTCCAGATGGTAATCCAAGGCCAGTTGAATCACTCTGGCTTCCTTTCTGGCCTCTCGGAAAAGGTGAACCCAGACCAGATAAAGGTCTGTCTTTAAATCATAATGATGCAACTGTTCCATAATATTGTGGACAGTTCGTTTAAAGACACTTTCTAAAATCTCCTCTTTGGAATCATAATTGCGGTAAAAGGCCGCACGCGAAACGCCTGCACGTTTGACCAATTCAGAAATACTAATCTTAGTCAAGTCCTTTTTTTCCAAGAGTTGTAAGAGGGCTGTTTCAATGGCTTCTCTGGTTAATAAATTGGATTCTTGGTTTGATTTCCTGAGATTTTCAAGAGACTTTTCAGAGATTCTACGTTCAGACATAACATTTTCTTTCTACTTGTCACAACAGACGGATGAGGCTTTTGTTTCAAGGGTTTTCATGATATAATTGTAAAAAAAGACAGAACCTTTGTCAATGTATAACTGACAAAGATGGAGAATTTCTATGACTTGGAAGATTATTGCTGACTCTGGTTGTGATTATCGTCAGCTGGAGACACCAGCTATTGACACGACCTTTGTAAGTGTCCCCTTAACCATTCAAGTAGCTGATCAGGTCTTTGTTGATGATGCCAGTCTTGATATTGACCAAATGATGGAAACCATGTATGCAACTGCAGAAGCTTCAAAATCAGCTTGTCCAAGCCCAGATGATTATTTGCAAGTATTTGAAGGTGCCAAAAATATTTTCCTAGTAACCATCACAGGTACTCTCTCTGGCAGCCACAATAGTGCTCAACTAGCAAAAAATATTTATCTGGAAGAACATCCTGATACTAAGATTCATGTGATTGATAGTTTGTCTGCTGGCGGTGAAGTTGACTTGCTCGTAGAAAAATTAAATGACTTGGTTGACCAGGGCTTATCTTTTGAGGAAGTTGTTGAAGCTATCACTGCCTATCAAGAAAAAACCAAGTTACTTTTTGTCCTAGCCAAAGTCGATAACTTGGTGAAGAACGGCCGTTTGAGCAAGCTTATCGGTACGGTCGTTGGCCTTCTCAATATCCGTATGGTTGGAGAAGCTAGTGAAACTGGAACCCTTGAATTGCTACAAAAAGCAAGAGGAGCAAAGAAAGCGATTCAGGCAGCCTATGAAGAGTTAGTAAAAGCAGGATATACTGGTGGCCGTATCGTCATGGCCCAACGTAATAACGAGAAATGTTGTCAACAGCTCTCAGAGCGAATTCGCGAAACCTTCCCACAGGCGGATATTAAAATTCTCCCGACATCTGGTCTCTGCAGTTTCTATGCAGAAGATGGCGGTTTGTTGATGGGATATGAAATCAACTAAGATCATTAGCAACAAGAGATGTCGAGCATCTCTTGTTTTTTGTGGTACAATAGATCTATGAAACATTTTGATACTATTGTCATCGGTGGAGGGCCTGCGGGCATGATGGCTACCATTTCCAGTAGCTTTTATGGTCAGAAAACTCTTCTCATCGAAAAAAATCGGAAACTCGGAAAAAAATTAGCTGGTACTGGTGGTGGTCGTTGCAATGTAACCAACAATGGTAGTTTGGATGACCTGCTAGCTGGAATTCCTGGAAATGGACGCTTTTTATACAGTGTCTTCTCCCAGTTTGATAACCATGATATCATCAACTTTTTTACTGAAAATGGGGTTAAACTCAAGGTCGAGGACCACGGACGCGTCTTTCCTGCTAGTGACAAATCTCGTACCATTATTGAAGCCTTGGAAAAGAAAATCACTGAGCTCGGTGGTCAAGTTGCTACTCAAACAGAAATTGTTTCGGTTAAAAAGGTGGATGACCAATTTGTTCTTAAATCAGCTGACCAAATCTTCACTTGTGATAAACTGATTGTCACAACTGGTGGAAAATCCTATCCTTCCACTGGTTCGACTGGTTTTGGACATGAGATTGCCCGTCATTTTAAACACACCATTACCGAACTTGAGGCTGCTGAAAGTCCATTATTAACGGATTTTCCACACAAAGCACTTCAGGGGATTTCACTAGACGATGTGACCTTAAGCTATGGAAAACATGTCATCACGCACGATCTGCTTTTTACCCACTTTGGTTTGTCTGGCCCTGCTGCTCTGCGTATGTCTAGCTTTGTCAAGGGTGGGGAGGTTCTCTCACTGGATGTTTTCCCTCAACTTTCTGAGAAGGACTTGGCTGCATTCCTAGAAGAAAATCGTGAAAAATCCTTGAAAAACGCTTTAAAAACTTTGCTTCCAGAACGCTTGGCAGAATTTTTTGTACAAGGCTATCCAGAAAAAGTCAAACAACTGACTGAAAAGGAACGCGAACAACTTCTCCAGTCTATCAAAGTACTCAAAATCCCTGTGACCGGAAAAATGTCCCTTGCCAAGTCCTTTGTTACCAAAGGGGGTGTCAGTCTCAAGGAAATCAATCCCAAAACTCTAGAAAGTAAGCTGGTACCTGGACTCCACTTTGCTGGCGAGGTACTAGATATCAATGCCCACACGGGTGGCTTTAACATCACTTCTGCCCTCTGCACTGGTTGGGTGGCGGGATCAAACCCAATCTAAATCTGAATTATTTAATGGCTAAATCAGCCCCAAAAGAAAGGAAGTCCTTTGGAACATATTATCTTGTTAAGGGGAGTTACTCCTAATGGAAAAAATGCTATCCCTAGAATGTCTTATCTAGTAGATATCTTAACAGAAGCCGGTTTTCAACAAGTTCGAACCTATATTCAAAGTGGTAATATCATTCTTGAAAGTAACTTAGCCTTAGAAAAAATACGAGAACAGGTTCATACTCTAATAAAGGAAAAGATTGGAGCCGATCTCAAAATAATCATTAAGAATAAGGATATTTTTAAAAACATTGTCCAAGAAAACCCTTTTGGAGAACACTATCTTTATGACCGTATACACGTGATTTTTTATCAAGAATCTATTCAAAGCCTCCCTTTAGACAAATTGAAAATTGATTACGGTGAAGAAGAAATTTGTATCGGTAACCATTGTCTTTACCTCTATCTCCCTAGAACTGCAAAACAAAAGAAACTCCATACCAACTATCTTGAAAAGCTTTTTAATGTAGATTTGACCATGCGAAAACTAAATGTAGTAGAAAAATTATTAAGCAAGTAGTGCTTGAACTTAGTAAAAATCGGAAGAATACTCCTCCGATTTTATTTTGTCTGAGTTTGGACATAGTGGGCAATGACATCTGATGTGTACTGGGCAGTGCCAGTTCCAAATTTATCAATGTTTTCCTTAAACTCTGGGTTGTAGACGTAGCCTTTACCGATATGACCGAATACCTCAATGGAGCAGTCAAATCCATAAGTACGAATAGCTTGCAAGAGCTTAGCAGCTTCTTCTTGGTTTTAAGTTGCTGTTACAGGCAGACCAGCTTGAAGATTTTGTGCCAATGCTTGAAAAACTTGGTTGAAGGCAGCCGTAGCCTCA
Source organism: Streptococcus sp. 68 (assembly GCF_013277415.1). GTDB lineage: Bacteria > Bacillota > Bacilli > Lactobacillales > Streptococcaceae > Streptococcus. The sequence goes on from NZ_VMMX01000014.1 coordinate 23,476, forward strand.
TCTTCGTGACCTTTTTGGCGCTCCAGCGCTTGGTCCATGACTTCTTGTCCATATTTCTCTACCGCCTCTTGGTGGTATTTTTGATGGTCTTTGTAGTTAAATCCAGCAAATTTCTCTTGAATGCTCATTTCTCTTTCTCCTTTTTGTTCTTGAATGGTTTTTTGCAAGGTTGAAATCAAGCTATCCAGATGTTGCCTTTCTCGAGTCAAATAGTCCAACTGTCTGGTCAAATGAGGCAATAAATCTGTCCTTTCTTCCTTTAATAGCTCTGCTATTTTTTCTAAAGAAAAACCTAGATATTTATAGTAAAGAATAACCTGAAGGCGTTCCAAATCTTCTTTACTGTAGATTCGATAACCGTTTTCTGACTTTAAAGGAACTAAGAGTCCTATCTTGTCGTAGTGGTGCAGGGTCTTGACGGAGACACCTGAAAGCTGGGCAGCTTCTTTTATATGGTACATGATTTCCTCCTTATACTCAATGAAAATCAAAGAGCAAACTAGGAAGCTAGCCGCAGGCTGTACTTGTGTACGGTAAGGCGACGCTGACGTGGTTTGAAGAGATTTTCGAAGAGTATTACATTGATAGTATAACCCCTCCCCTTAGGTCAGAGTCAAGCGTTTTTGCGAAATTTTTTACTTTATCATAACATGAAAATGGTTTTCTTGACAGACCTTAGAAAACATGATAGGATAGTCAAGTCTATCAATCAAAAGAAACGCTCACTTTAAGTACTTACGAGTCTATTTGCCAAGGGCAGTAGCTTTTTCTTTTGTAACACTAATTTTAGGAGTTTAACTATGTCTGAAAAATCGCAATGGGGTTCTAAACTGGGCTTTATCCTAGCATCTGCTGGTTCAGCCATCGGACTTGGAGCCGTTTGGAAATTCCCCTACATGACTGCTGCTAACGGTGGAGGAGGCTTTTTACTGGTCTTTCTCATTTCCACTATTTTAATCGGTTTCCCTCTACTGCTTGCTGAGTTTGCCCTCGGCCGAAGTGCTGGTGTTTCAGCTATCAAAACCTTTGGAAAACTAGGCAATAATAGCAAGTACAACTTTATCGGTTGGATTGGTGCCTTTGCCCTCTTTATCCTTCTCTCTTTCTATAGTGTTATTGGAGGATGGATTTTAGTCTATCTAGGAATTGAGTTTGGAAAATTGTTCCAACTTAGCGGAACTGGTGATTATGCTCAGTTATTTACTTCAATCATTTCAAATCCAGCCATTGCCCTAGGAGCTCAAGCTGCCTTTATCTTGTTGAATATCTTTATTGTATCACGTGGGGTTCAAAAAGGGATTGAAAGAGCTTCGAAAGTCATGATGCCCCTGCTCTTTATCATCTTTGTTGTCATCATCGGGCGCTCTCTCAGTTTGCCAAATGCCATGGAAGGCGTTCTCTACTTCCTCAAACCAGACTTTTCAAAACTGACAAGTTCTGGTCTCCTCTATGCTCTGGGACAATCTTTCTTTGCCCTCTCACTAGGGGTTACAGCTATGTTGACCTATGCTTCTTACTTGGACAAGAAAACCAATCTAGTTCAATCAGGGATTTCTATCGTTGCCATGAATATCTCAGTATCCATCATGGCAGGTCTAGCCATTTTCCCAGCTATGTCAGCCTTCAATATCCAGTCTGAAGGGGGACCGAGCTTGCTCTTTATCGTCTTGCCTCAACTCTTTGACAAGATGCCTTTGGGAACCATTTTCTACATCCTCTTTCTCTTGCTCTTCCTCTTTGCGACGGTCACTTCCTCTGTCGTGATGCTGGAAATCAATGTGGGTAATATCACCAATCAGGACAACAGCAAGCGTGCCAAATGGAGTGTGATTTTGGGAATCTTGACCTTTGTCTTTGGAATTCCTTCGGCCCTATCCTATGGAGTTATGGCGGATGTTCACATCTTTGGGAAGACCTTCTTTGACGCTATGGATTTCTTGGTTTCCAATCTCCTCATGCCATTTGGAGCCCTCTGCCTTTCACTCTTTACTGGCTACATCTTTAAGAAGACACTTGCTATGGAGGAACTGCATCTTGATGAAAGAGCATGGAAACAAGGACTTTTCCAAGTCTGGCTCTTCCTTCTTCGTTTCGTCATTCCAATCATCATCATCGTGGTCTTTATCGCCCAATTTATGTAATCAAAAAGGACTTGAGTAGTGAACTCAGGCCCTTTCTTACTTTATGGATGGCTAACAATCAATTCCAAACCTTGCCCTTCCAGAGTCCAAGCTTCAACATCACTTGGTAGGATAAAGTGGCTGCCTTTTTGGATTGGATAGTTTTTTCCGTCAACAGTTAGCTGACCTTGACCAGCTAGGACACTGAATAAGCTGTAGTCAGCTGTCTTTTCGAAGTCAACTTTTCCAGTAATTTCCCACTTGTAAACTGCAAAGAAATCATTGGATACAAGGAGAGTGGAACGCAAATCATCTGCTTTAACAGTTACAGGACGGCTATTTGCAGGCTCACCAATATTCAAGACATCAATGGATTTTTCAAGATGAAGTTCACGCAAGTTGCCCTTGTCGTCCTTGCGGTCAAAGTCATAAACGCGATAGGTAGTATCACTAGACTGTTGGGTTTCAAGAATCAAGATGCCTGCACCGATAGCGTGCATAGTTCCACTTGGCACATAGAAGAAATCTCCAGCCTTAACTGGTACTTTTGTCAGCAAGGCATCCCAGTTTTTATCTTCGATTTGCTGGCGGAGTTCTTCTTTTGACTTGGCATTATGCCCGTAGATAATCTCTGAACCTTCATCCGCAGCGATGATGTACCAGCACTCTGTTTTTCCAAGCTCGCCTTCATGCTCGAGTCCATAAGCATCATCTGGATGAACTTGAACACTGAGCCAGTCATTGGCATCGAGAATTTTGGTCAAAAGTGGAAATACAGGTTCAGGACGATTGCCAAATAACTCACGGTGTTCTGCATACAAAGTAGCTAGGTCTGTTCCCTGGTAGCGTCCATTGGCAACTTTAGAGACACCATTTGGATGGGCTGAGATGGCCCAATATTCTCCGATTTTTTCACTTGGGATGTCGTAGCCAAACTCATCACGTAGCTTGGTACCACCCCAAATTTTTTCTTGCATAACTGATTGTAAAAATAATGGTTCTGACATCTTGATCTCCTGTCTGATTTTTCTCCCCTCATTATAGCAAAAAAAGAGTTCGAATTGAACTCTTTTTAACATCTTATAAAGTAGGGAGAAGATTTTATAAAAATAGTAACCATATACTTTTTTCTTTGATAGAGACGAACATAAAAAACTCTCGTAAAGCTAGCTGTAACTGGACTTTTTCCCTCAACTCTCATTCAAAAATTACTTTAATGAAGCATCTATTTTCATAAAATAAAAAGACTGAAACCAGTCTTCTTTTTAAATCAATGCCGTAATAGCTGTTACTAAGCCAAAAACGATACCTGGTGCATTAGCAGCTGCAAGTGGAATATCTCTTTCCCTCTTGAAAAGACCATAGTAAACCCAGAGACTACAGTTGATAGCTGCGACTAGGGGTTGAATGAAGTTGCCTTTTTGACCGGCAAGATTATTCATGATTTGTGGGAAATATGACACATACATCATAACAGACATAAAGGTCGCTGCCCAACCCAACACTTTCATTTGTTTTTCAGACATTTTCAAAACCTCTTTTATTCTTTTATACTTTCTATTTTATAATTTAATACAAAAACAAGCAAGAATTTAAGACTTTTATTATAAAAATGTAAACTATCACAGTCTTGTAATAAGAAACAGACCGGATTGCTCCGATCTGTTTGATCCATAAAATGTAAAAATGAATAGCTCTTGTCAATCAATGAATAGATTGATTGATAGTTTGATTGATTATCAGCAAGCCGTGGTTAATGATTGCAGCAATATCTTCAAGACCATGAAGAATAAAACTTCCTATAATCAATCCTAGAATAATTGAACAGATAATCATGGTCACACAGATTAGATAAATATCCTTTTTTTGCATCTCTTTCCTCCTACTATCTATTCATGGAGATATTTCAATCCCAAGTTCCAGTGAAATAAGAAAATTCACTTACTACAGCTGTTTAATCATATTTCTCCTTTCCACATCAGTCTTATTTTCTGCTATTATATTTTTATTATAATGTTTTAAGAAAACGCTGTCAACCTTTTATATGCAATTGCTTTATATTAAAAGACCGGATTGCTCCGATCTTTCAATAGTTCATATTCTCAATTTCTGTTTTAAGAATGGTTAAGGTTAACGTCAAATGACTAAGCGTCCTATTTCATACGATAAAAATCAATCACTAGACCAGCTGGACCTTTAACTAATAAGGACTCTGTTCCCCAATCCGTTTCACAAATACCGTTTAAAATCTCGACACCGATCTCTTTTAAACGTTGGTAATTCTGGTCTACATTCTCAACCTCAAGGTGAAGAATGATTCCTGACTGAAAGTTTTCCAAAGGAACCAAATGATTTTGAGACAACATCAGACAGTGACTGCCAATCGTAAACTGAGCAAAACCATCATCAGCATAATCTGCCTTTTTATCCAAGATATACTCCAAGTCAGTACAGACTTGGGGAACATCTGCAACGATAATATCTAATTGATTTAAATTCATTTACTCTCCTCCATAAAAAGACCGGATTGCTCCGATCTTTTCAAGTTCCGCTCTATGAAAATCAAAGCATAAAATCTACAAGTTTTATATTTGATTTTCGACGAGAGGAATTATTTAATTGCGCGTGATTGCAATCCTTCTTCTTCCAAGAAGAGACGGAATGGTACGAGTTCTTCTGCTTCGTATTTTTCTTTGAAGGCTTTGATAGCTTCTTCTGAGTGTTGTTTTGGATCCAACTCAAGTACTTCTACTGGAAGTGGACGGTGTGGAGTGATGCGAGCATCGATCACAACAGTTTTACCTTCTTTGTTCAATTTAACAGCTTCTGCAACAACTGCATCGATGTCTTCGATACGGTCAACTGTAAATCCAACAGCACCTTGCGCTTCAGCGATTTTCGCATAGTCAGCATTAGGGAAGTCACAACCAAACAAGTGTTTGTTTGTGTCTTCGTATTTGTCCTTGATGAAGGCATATTTACCATTTGAGAAGACAACGTTGATAACTGGAAGGTCGTATTGAACGTTTGTGATAACGTCTGGGTAGCACATGTTGAATGCACCGTCACCCATGATGTTCCATACTTGGCGATCTGGATTGTCTTTCTTAGCAGCGATACCACCAGGAAGGGCAATACCCATTGTCGCAAAGAGTGGAGATGTACGCCACATGTTCTTAGGTGTCATGTGAAGGTGACGAGTAGATGTTTGAGTAGTGTCACCTACGTCGATTGAGTAGATAGCGTCTTGATCAGCATGTTTGTTGATTGCATTGTAAACTTGATACAATTGCAATTCACCCTCAGTTTTACCTTCGAGTTTGTTCATGTAATCACGCCAGTTTTGGTTGTTCTTAACGTTTGCACGCCACCATGGAGTAGATTCAACTGGATTCACTTTGTCAAGGATTGCTTTCGCTGCTTGACCTGCGTCACCAAGGATTGAAGCGTCAAGGGCGTGACGTTTACCAAGTTTGTAAGGGTCAATATCAACTTGGATGAATTTTTCAGTGTTCTTGAATGCTTCATAAACTTCAGCAAATGGGAAGTTTGAACCAAGGAAAAGAACTGTGTCTGCTTCAAAGACCACTTCGTTGGCTGGTTTCCAACCAACACGGTAAGCAGAACCTGTCAAACCTTCATAGTTCCATTCGAAAGCTTCAAAGTTTTTACCAGTTGTGATGATTGGTGCTTTGATTTTACGTGACAATTCAGTAATCACTTCACCAGCTTTCACACCACCGTAACCAGCATAGATAACTGGACGTTCAGCATTGTTCAAGATTTCAACAGCTTTGTCGATTTCAACTTCGTTCAAAGCAGGAGCGATGAATGAACGCTCGTATGAACCTGATCCATAGTATGAGTTTTCGTCGATTTCTTGGAAACCGAAGTTTACTGGGATTTCAACAACAGCTGGACCTTTTTTAGAAACTGCAGCACGGCAAGCTTCGTCAATAACTTTTGGCAATTGCTCAGCGTAAGCTACACGTTTGTTATATACAGCGATACCGTTGTACATTGGGTTTTGGTTCAATTCTTGGAAAGCATCCATGTTGAGTTCGTTAACTGGACGTGATCCAAGGATTGCTAGGAATGGAGTGTTATCCATAGCTGCATCGTAAACACCGTTAATCAAGTGAGTCGCACCTGGACCACCTGAACCAACTGCAACCCCGATTGAGCCGCCGAATTTAGCTTGCATAACCGCTGCAAGAGCACCTGTTTCTTCGTGACGAACTTGCAAGAAGCGGATATCTTTGTCTTCAGCCAAAGCATCCATCAATGAGCTGAGTGTTCCTGATGGGATACCGTAGATTGTGTCTACGCCCCATGTTTTCAATACATTAAGCATTGCTGCAGATGCAGTAATTTTCCCTTGAGTCATAGTGATAACTCTCCTTCAATTTTTTTAGACTTGGAGAATACGATTACATAGAATTGGAAACGTTCTCCAAACTTTTACTATTCCACTGTATCATATTTATGCTGACTTTTCTAAAAATCTGCTCAAAACTCTCTATTCTCTATTCTAATACAGTTTTGAAAGTGCTGCCATTCCTGTTTTATAACAAAGAAATCTAGTCATTACTTTTAGTATATTTTACTAAAGTTTAGTAAGAGTGAACTAGTCAGAACAGATACAGAACTAAAGGCCATGGCTAGACCTGCCAATTCTGGATTGAGCGCCAGTCCAACACCAGAAAAGACTCCTGCTGCAATCGGAATTCCTACGACATTGTAGATAAAGGCCCAGAAAAGATTGAGCAGAATTCGATGAAAGGTTTTCTTACTCATGTCAAAGGCACGCACCACTCCTAGGAGGTTATTAGTTGTCAACACCAAATCTGCTGACTCGATGGCGATATCTGTTCCAGCTCCCATGGCAATCCCCACATCAGCTACACTGAGGGCAGGAGCATCATTGATACCGTCCCCAACAAAGGCTACTTTGCCTGACTGTTGCAGTTTATGAATTTCATGAGCTTTTTCTTCTGGCAAGACACCTGCAATGACCTCTTCGATTCCGATTTGATCTGCAATAGCACGCGCTACACCTGCATTATCTCCTGTCAGCATGACTGTTTTAAGACCACGCTTTTTCAACTGACTGATGGCTAGCTTAGCATTTTCCTTAGGAATATCTTGCAAAGCAAGCAAGCCTTTGATTTCATTGTCAACAGCCAAAAACACAACTGTCTTAGCTTCTTTTTCCAGTTCTTCTAGTTTATCTTGATAAGTGCTAGAAATATCCATGCCATCCAGCATTTTAGCATTTCCAAGTAAAACTTGTTTTCCATTGATTTTCCCTGAAACACCTTTTCCGTGCAAGGCTTGGAAATTTTCCACAGTGTGAAGCTCAAGTCCAGCTTCATTCGCTCGCTTGACAATGGCCTCAGCTAGTGGGTGTTGAGAAGCTTCTTCTAGGGAGGCTGCCAAGCCAAGCACTTCTACTTCGTCGCCGATGATATCGGTTACCACAGGCTTCCCTTCCGTCAAAGTCCCTGTTTTATCAAAGACAAGAGTTTGAACTTTCTGGATTTCCTGTAGAACCATTCCATTTTTGAGAAGAACCCCCATCTTGGCACTGCGTCCTGTCCCTACCATAAGGGCTGTCGGTGTTGCAAGTCCCAAGGCACAAGGGCAGGCGATAATCAAAACAGCCACCCCATAGAGAAGAGAAGAGACAAAACTCGCTCCAAGCACGACTACACTATCCCTGAGCAAGACGAACCAAACCCAAAAGGTCACAATCCCTAAAATGACAACTGCTGGGACAAAAATCCCTGAAATTTTATCCGTCAAGTCCTGAATCGGCGCACGACTTGTCTGAGCTTTCTTCACAAAATCCACAATCTGAGCCAAAACAGTCTCTGAACCAACTTTTTCTGCTCTAAAAACAAGTGTTCCACTATTATTGATGGTTGAACCAATGACGGTATCTCCAACTGTCTTGTCCACAGGCAGACTCTCACCTGTCACCATAGACTCATCAATACTAGAGATACCTTCTACTACGACACCATCAACCGCAATCTTTTCACCGGGACGCACTCGAATCAGGTCACCTACCTTGACTTGCTCCAAAGGAACTTGAACATAGCGATCCTCACGCAAGACTTCTGCTGTTTTAGCCTGCAAGTCCAGCAATTTCTCCACAGCTTGGGAAGTATTTTTCCGCATTTTCTCCTCAAAAACGGCTCCCATAAGAACGAAGAAGAAGATAAATGCAGCACTTTCAAAGTAAACGGGGAGACCAGCGAAGAGGGCAACTAAGCTATAGAAATAGGCCACTAGGGTTCCCAGAGCAACCAAGGTATCCATGTTGGCATTGTGCTTTTTAAAACTAGCCCAAGCACTTTGGATATAAGGACCACCTGCTACTAGCATAATCGGTGTTGTGGCTAAAAAGGTTCCCCAACGCATAACTTGGTGACTAATTCCTCCTGTCGACATCCCAATCATGAGAATCACAAGAGGCACAGTAAAGATACTAGTAATCCAAAAACGCTGTAAAAGTGATAGAGATTTTCGAGTCTTCTCAACTACGGTATAACTCACCTTTTGCATCTTCATGCCACAAGAAAATTCATGTTGACCTAATTCTTGAGGGGTAAAACGAATTGTTTTCTCTTCGTCTACGCCGATTGGTTCTAGAATACCTTCTTCTTCAAACAGAATTTCCTTATAACAGTTTGAAGGTGTTACACGGTGAAAGGTGATCTCAGCAGGAACTCCTTTTTGCAGTTGAATGTGGGCTGGATGGTAGCCTTTGTCTGCCGTGATACGGATTTTTTGAACACCATTTTCAAGACTTGCTTTTACAATTTCAGTCATATCATTCTCCTATTCTACAATCATCTTGCCGTGCATCATATTCATGCCACAAGAGAAACCATACTCTCCAGCCTGCTCAGGCGTGATTTCCACTATATACTCTTCCCCCATAGGCAGGTCCGCATGTACACCAAAATCTGGAAAAACAATTTGATCCAGACATGGTGAAGGATCCTTACGGTCAAAGACAATGCGGGCTGGTACTGATTTCTTGAGGATAATCAACTCAGGCGTATATCCCCCCATGACCTCCACTCGAATCTCTTGGTAGCCCTTTTTTTGCTGGGCCTTTTGTCCAGACTTTTCAGGCTTTTTGAAAAACCAAAACAAGATAAACGCGACAAGGGCAATACAAATAATGGTTACAATACTATTTAACATGACGTCTCCTTTACATACAATTACATCTTACTTCTCTCACAGCGTTTGATTTCTTCTCAGAAATCACAGCTTCCAAGTCTTCCAAGTCAGCCAGAGTAAAATCACATTCCATAATCAAATCAGCCAACAAATTCTTAATCCTACGGGAACAAACCTTATCTTTGATATCTTTAACAAGCAAGTCTCGACTTTGGTCCAAAGTTAAAAGGGCTGAATAGACAAAGGACTTGCCTTCTTTTTTCCTCGTCAGGCACTCTTTCTCAACCAAACGAGCCAAAAGAGTCTGAATGGTCGACTTGGACCAGTCGAACCGCTCCGCCAGAACCCTGATCAAATCTGAACTGGTCTGCTCTCCTTGCATCCAAATAATCTTCATGACCTGCCATTCTGCATCTGAAATCTGCATCATCACACCTCCTAAATCTACATTTGTCAATTACATTTCTTAGTATACTCTCAAAACCTACATTTGTCAATTATAAAATCAATCTTTTTGTCGAAAAATAGGATTTTAATCATTTGAAAAACGATTTGCAGTCAAATATTACTATATAAACAATAAAAATATGCTATACTAAAGAAAAAAAGAAAACAACCACTAGGGGTGCGTAAAGCTGAGATTAACGACTGTTAGACCCTTTGACTCAATCTAGGTAATGCTAGCTGATGGAAGTGGAAATGATAATGGGGACTAGCAGTCTTCTATTGCCTTCCTGAAACAGACTAGCTTGTTCTTGAGAATACAAACTTCAGTTGGTTGGGAGGTTTTAGATGACTTATTTACCCGTTGCTTTGACCATTGCAGGGACTGACCCTAGTGGCGGTGCTGGCATTATGGCTGATTTAAAGTCATTCCAAGCGAGAGATGTCTATGGAATGGCCGTTGTGACTAGCCTTGTTGCTCAAAATACCAGAGGTGTTCAGCTAATCGAGCACGTTTCTCCTCAAATGTTGGAAGCCCAATTGGACAGTGTCTTTTCTGATATTCCACCTCAGGCTGTAAAAACTGGGATGTTGGCAACTACTGACATCATGGAAATCATCCAACCCTATCTTAAAAAACTGGATTGTCCCTATGTTCTTGATCCTGTTATGGTTGCTACAAGTGGAGATGCCTTGATCGACTCAAGTGCTAGAGACTATCTCAAAACAAACTTACTACCTCTTGCAACTATTATTACACCGAATCTTCCTGAGGCGGAAGAGATTGTTGGTTTTTCAATCCATAATCCGGAAGACATGCAACGTGCTGGTCGCCTGATTTTAAAAGAATTTGGTCCTCAGTCTGTTGTTATTAAAGGTGGGCATCTCGAAGGCGGTGCCAAGGATTTCCTCTTTACCAAGGATGACCAATTTGTCTGGGAAAGTCCACGAATTCAAACCTGTCATACACATGGTACTGGATGTACCTTTGCTGCAGTGATTACTGCTGAACTAGCCAAAGGAAAAAGCCTTTATCAGGCAGTTGATAAGGCCAAGGCCTTTATCACGAAAGCCATCCAAGACGCCCCTCAACTCGGTCATGGTTCTGGCCCAGTCAACCATACAAGCTTTAAAGATTAAAAAAACTCTCTAGTTCCCACTTTAAGGGAATTAGAGAGTTTTTATAGTCTTCGAAAATCTCTTCAAACCATGTCAGCTTTATCTGCAACTTCAAAGCTGTGCTTTGAGCAACCTGCAACTAGCTTCCTAGTTTGCTCTTTGATTTTCATTGAGTATTAATTAGAAAATAATGTCATCCAACTTTGTTAAAAAAGCTTGTGTTTTTGCCTCTATATCTTCTGCCTGCATCAAATCACGCACTACAGCTACACCAGCTATACCCGTGCCGATAAGTTGGTCAATGTTCTCTGAAGTCAGGCCTCCAATAGCAACTACTGGAATGGCGACCCTTTGGCAAATTGTTTTCAAGGTTGAAATCAGGGTGATAGGCGCATTTTCCTTGGTCGTAGTCGGGAAAATGGCTCCTGTCCCTAAGTAATCCGCACCTGATTCTTCCGCTTCTAGGGCTCTTTTTACAGTTTTAGCTGTGACACCAAGTATTTTGTCAGGGCCCAAGACTTGTCTGGCAACCGAAACTGGTAGTTCATCGTCTCCGATATGCAGACCTGCAGCATCAACTGCAAGACAGACATCCAAACGATCATCGATGATCAAGGGTACCTGATAGGCATCTGTTATTTCCTTGACTTGTTTTGCCAGTTGATAATATTGATTGGTTGTGAGATTTTTTTCTCGTAATTGGACTATGGTAACACCTGAACGGCAGGCAGTCTCAACTTTTGCAAGAAAGCTTTCCACGGAATCTTGGTAGCGATTGGTTACCAGATACAGTCTAAGCGCCTCTCTATTCATAAATATCTCCTTTGATAGCATCTAGCCAGTTTTCATCTCTTTTGAGGAGCGAAAGCTGATTGAGTACTTGGTAACGAAAATCTTCCAATCCCATTCCTTGAACAACTATTCTCTCAGCAGAGATATTGAGATAAGAGACGGCTAGGCAAGAAGCTTCAAAACCAGTCTTTCCTTGACTGAGAAAAACGGCTGTTAAAGCTCCAACCAAATCTCCTGTCCCTGTTATCCAGTCTAATTCTGCACAGCCATTCTCCAATACAGCAACCTGATTCTCTGAAACGATGAGATCCTTGGGGCCAGTAACTAAGAATGACATACCAGTATAGGTTTGACACCAGTCTTTCAAGACTTGAATCAAATCCTCAGTTTCTTGATCTTTAGCACTCGCATCGACCCCAACGCCGTGGTGCTTTAAGCCAACAAGACTTCGTATTTCTGACATATTTCCTTTAAGAACCGTAGGGCTATAGTCTAAAAGGTCTCTGACTAGTCCCTTACGAATGGATGAAGCTGTTACGCCAACCGCATCTACTACCATTGGAAGAGAAACTTGAGCTGCATAAGAAGCTGCCATACGGATTGCTTTTTCCTTCTCAGCTGACAAATGCCCCAAATTGATGAAGAGAGCCTGGCTTTGCTTAGTAAAATCAAGAACCTCACGGGGATCATCTGCCATGACAGGTTTGCATCCTAGAGCCAAAACCCCATTTGCCAGCATCTCACAAGAAATCTCATTGGTAATACAGTGAATGAGGGAAGTCGTTTCCAGAGGAAAAGGATTTGTCAATGCCTGCATCAGTCTATCCTTTCAGCAAAGAAATATCCCTGCACTTTTTTAAAGAATTCCTGCTTGATTAAAAATCGAAAGGCAATAAAGGAAATCGCTGTACCAATCAAGGTTGCTCCGAAAAATCGAGGAGTGTAGATAAACCAGCTAAGCTTAGCAGCCGATCCTGTAAAAAGTACCATAACAGGATAGGAAACAATAGAACCAATAATACCTGTTCCCAAAATTTCTCCCAAGGCAGAAAAATAAAATTTTCGACCGTACTTATAAAAGAGACCTGCCAGAAGGGCTCCAAAAGTCGCTCCTGTAAGAGCTAAAGGCGGAATCCCTTGAGTCGTCATACGGATAAAGGCTGTCACTGTAGCCATAGCCAAGGCATAAACAGGTCCCATCATGATTCCTGCTAGAATATTGACTACACTGGACATCGGTGCCATTCCCTCAATTCGAAAGATAGGTGTAAGAACTACATCAAGGGCAATCATCATAGATAAAATGGTTAATTTGTGAACTTGTAATTGGTGCTTTCTCATGCTTCTATTCTTCTCCTTTTTCTAAAGACTGTAAATCGCTCTTCCATGTCTGGTGTTGGTAGGCCATTTCCCAAAACTTGGCTTCCATATGAACACTGATGTGGAAGGCATCTAGCATTTTTTTCTTGTCTGTCTCGTCACTTTCTCGATAGAGTTGATTGACTAGCGCTTCTTCCTCTCGAATCTGTTGCTCCAACTCATCCGTAATATACGTTTCAATCCATTGTTGGTAGAGAGGATTTGGTGATGGTTTAAGATTAAGTGATTTTCCTATATCATGGTATAACCAAGGACAAGGTAGCAAACTTGCAAAGGCAATGCCCAAGTTCGGCTCTGCAAATTGTCGATAAATATGAGAAATGTAATGATAACAGGTGGGAGCGATTGGATGTTGCTCCATTTCCTGATCGCTGATTTCCAATTCCTTGAAAAATTGTTGGCGGATAAATAACTCACCCTCCACTAAACCCTGAGCATTTTGTTTCAAGAGTCTTTTCATCTCTTGGTTTGAAGTCTTATCAGCCAAGAGGTGATAGGCTTCTGAGAAGGCCTTCAAATAGTAGGCATCCTGAATCAAGTAATAGCGAAAGATGGACGGATCTAAATTTCCCTCTTGTAACTGTAATACAAAGGGGTGATGAAAGGAAGTCTGCCAAGCTTCCTTGGATAATTCCATCGCAATATCTGTAAATTCCATAATAACTCCTTTATAAAAATAGACTGGTTTGAAGCAATAAAAAGAAAAGCAGGTAGATTAATTTTGTTTTTTTAGCAATATAAAAAGTCCGATAGCGATTCTCCACCTGTGCATGTTCGTCATATCCATGCGCCGACAGGGCTCTCAGGTAAAGATGGCGCCACCTAAAGACTGTCATCAGAACCTTGCTGTAAATCAAGGGAGACCAAAAATGCAGTTCTTGACCGCGTAATAGGCAAGCTTCCTTGAGAGACTTGATTTCTTGCTGAATGAGGGGGAAGGAATTGAATACCACAATCAAGGCATAGGCCCAAGACCGTGATAACCCCTTTTGAGCCAAGTACAAGAGAAGTTCTTTTAGGGAAATAGAGGAAACAAAAACAAGACCAATACAAACGGTCACAAAGGCCCTCGTTCCAAGCATGACTGCCTGCGAAGCATCTCCATGTAACTGAACTGCCCAGTAGTTGGCAAAGGATGGCAAAATGGCGAGAAGAATCATCCAAGCTAACATTTTAAATCGCCGGTAATAGAGCATAAAGAGAATACAGAATGCGACTACCGAAAGATTCAGAGCAATCGAAGGAATAAAAGATGTTTCCAAGGATAAAATCAGCAAAAAGAGACTGATAATCGGTGTCTGAGTTGCTACTTTGACCATACTATCTCACCTCCCCTTGGATATTGCTACTCTGAGATGTAAGTGGTTTAGTAATGGTCACTGATTTCACATGACGAAGACCCTGACTAGTCATCTCAATCCAATAATCAACCACAGAGATCAAGGGATCTAAACGATGGCTAATGATCAGAAAACTTCTTCCTTGATTTCTCTCCTCCACAATCCACTGACAAAAATAATGGCAGGCTCTATCATCCAAACCTGCAAAAGGTTCATCTAGCAAGATCACAGAAGCCTTGCTGGTCAAGATGGTCAAGAGCTGAAAAATCTTTTGCTGGCCACCACTTAATTGATAGGGACTCTTATCAAGAGCCTGCTCCAGATCAAAATATTGTAAAGCTTGGAAAATTCGCTGATTTCTTTCAGAATCAGGTCCATCTAATTGAAGCTCTTCTCGCAGACTGGCTCTGATAAACTGCTTCTCAGCTTCCTGAACAACACCCGTCAGGTCACGATACAAGCTCTTTTTCTTTTTCAGGACTGTCCCCTTCCAGGTAATGCGCCCCTTATACTTTTGAAATTGAAGAATAGACCGAAAGAGGGTGGATTTCCCGACACCATTATCACCCAAGATACAAGAAATTCCTTGGTAGAATGTAAAATCTGCAATTGAAAAGAGGGAGCGCTTATTCAGCTCACAAGTCGTTCTATCCATATGGAATAGTTCTGGGCTAGAAGCAGCTTCCTTTGAAGTAACCTGTATCATCTCAGAAATAGGGATTTGATTTATTTCCCTTAGTTTTCCGTCTCTTAGCTCCACCATATGGTCGATATAGGCTTCATAATCAGATAAATCATGGTCGCACAAAATAACTGTCTTCCCATCAGAGACCAACTCTTTTAGAATCTCCAATATCTCTATCCTGCTCTTGCGGTCAATGGAAGCGAAGGGCTCATCCAAGAGATAGACCCTAGGATTCATAGCAAAGAGAACAGCCAAAGCAGCCTTTTGCTTTTCTCCACCTGATAAGTGATGGATGGGACGGTGCAAGATGTCCTTGCAACGACATTGCTGGACCACCTCTGCTATTTTAGAATCAATTTCCTGAAGGTGATAGCCGATATTTTCCATGGTAAAAACCAACTCCTCAAACAAGCTCTCCATGGTAAATTGATGATTAGGATTTTGCAAGAGAATACCAACCGTTTGGACACGTTCGATGATAGAAAGCTGACTGACTTCACTCCCATCTATCAGTACTTGACCGCTATAGGGAAGAGAACTAACTTGGGCAATAACTTGAAAGAGGCTCGATTTTCCAGACCCACTACTCCCAACTAACAAGGTAAAAGCTTGCTCATGAAAAGTAAAATCAAGCGGTTCCGAAAAAATTGGGGCCTGAATCTCCCGTAATTCCAGCCCCATCTATGCCTTTCCTCCAGTTGCAAACTGATGATAGAGTTTGACAATGGCACGAACCAAAATGGTACAGAAGAAATAAACAGAAATAAAACGCACCACAAGCAAGGAAAGGACAAAAGGAAGGGAAAAGGCGTAGTAACCTAACTTAATGTATTCATAGACAAAGCTAACAAGCGTAATCCCAATACTATTAGCAGTTAGAGAGAGCCAACTTTCATAGCGATTTCTAGTTACGATAAAACCAAGTTCACTTCCCAGACCTTGAACCAAGCCGGACAAAAGGGCACCTAGACCGAATTGGCTACCATAAAGGACTTCAGCAAGCGCAGCTAGCACTTCTCCAATCGTTGCACTTCCGACTCGCGGAACAAAGATAGCAGCAATGGGCGCAGCCATACACCAGAGTCCAAAGAGGATTTCATTGGCAAAAGCCTGTAAACCAAGAGGTGTTAAGAGTAGGCTGAGAATATTATACACATATCCTGAACCAACGAAAACCCCACCAAAAAAGATAGACAAGAAAGCAAGCAAGATAACATCTTTTAACTGCCATTTTTTCAACATAAAAAACTCCTTTTTTAAAGAAAAGTGGGGCACTCAAGGTGAGCTACCAAAAGGCTTTATATCACCTTCATCCAGTTTCGTAAAAGAAAAAACTCTAATTGCAGATAGGAATTAGAGTTTAGCTTACAAGATTAGACCGTTCTTTTCGACATACGAAAAAAACATTTCACATTTCCCTTCGCCAGTATTAACTGTATCAGGTTCAATGGGTATCATCTCAGCCTAAAGCACCCCAAATGTCTTTATTATTTAATTATGTGATTATTATAACACACATTTTATACTAGTTCAAGAAATTGAACTGGAAATATAGCCTTGCACTCACAAAGACAGCAGATCTTTCTTTTGCAAAAAACAAATGACCTGTTTGATGAATTAGCCATTCAAGATGAATCCGGACATAGCTTTTTAAAAAAGGAAAATCCTACTTACTTAGAATCCAAGGATAGATACCTATTGTTCACTCATTTCTCGAACAGTTTTTTCTATATTTTTTGCATACGATATTGCTGAAATGATTGAAACACCGTCAACATTGGTCTTCATAATGTCTTTAATATGTTGCGTCTGTATCCCACCAATTGCAACTAAGGGCATTTGTGGCAATAGTTTTCTCATCAATTTAAGACCTTCATAACCTATAGCGCCACCAGCATCATCTTTTGACTGGGTATCAAATACAGGACCAACACCAACATAATCTACATATTCAACTTTTGATTGTTGAAATTCTTCCTCGTTTTTTATAGAAAGACCAATTATTTTATCTGGCATCAATTTTCTAATTTCATCAACTCCAAGGTCATCCTGTCCTACATGTACGCCATCAGCATCAATTTCCATTGCCAAATCAATATCATCATTAACAATAAACGGAACATTGTATTTTTTACAAAGATCCTGTAGTTTAATTGCTACTTCGACTTTTTCTTTACCTTCTAAGGCTCCCTCACCTTTTTCACGAAATTGAAATAAGGTTATACCACCTTTTAAGGCTTCCTCAACGACTCTATATAGATCTTTTCCTTGGCAAGTAGCCGTTCCACAAATAAAATATAGTTTTAGTAATTCTTTATGAAACATCTTACTTCACTCTTTTGAATTCCTTTACATCTTCGTCTGTAATCTCGTATAAGGCATTTATAAATTCAACTTTAAATGTTCCAGGAAGATGTCCATTTGGACGTTTTTCTGCCATTTCTCCAGCGATATTGTAAACCAACATTGCTGTTTCTAATGATTTCAATTCTTGACCTTTTTCTAGTCCGATAAAGCTTGCTACTACAGCACCTAATAAGCATCCTGTCCCAATAACTTTTGGCATCATGGCACTACCATTATGAGTCGTTACCACTTCTCCATTTACCGCAATAGCATCCACTTCACCTGTTACTATTATAGGAATATTGAACTTCTCATTTGCTGCTAGAGCAATTTCGTCAATATTATCTACACCTGCACTATCTACTCCTTTAGATGCCACATTTATTCCTACTAAAGAGGCAATCTCGCCAGCATTTCCCCTAATCGCTGCGAGCTTGTAATTATTTATTAAATCTTCGGATACTTTTTTTCTATAAGATCCTGCTCCACAAGCTACAGGATCTAAAACTGCTGGGACATTATATTTCTCTGCAATTTTCAGAGCAGCTTGGTATAATTTCCAATTTTCATCTGTCAATGTTCCTATGTTTATTAATAAACCACCAGCATACTTTAACAAATCCTCTAAATCTGCTGGAAACTCACTCATGGCTGGTGATGCACCTAGTGCTACTAATCCATTTGCTGTGAAATTTTTTACTACATCATTGGTTATGCAGATGACCAAAGGTGCTTTTTCTTTTAATAATTTTAAACTTGTCATATTGAAATACTTCCTTTTCACTTTATACGATATACTGATTTCGATTTATCTCTATCTTTCGTTAAGAAATTTTTTCAGTTACATTGAATGATTTACCTCATCAAATTTGTAACTATCCTAAACCTTCTCTAGGCGTCATAACCAATATCAAAAAAGGCTAATTCTAAAGCGACCGCTTGATTCCAGCGTTGCTGAAGTTCTGTCAAATCTTCTCGACCTTTCCCGACACGATTGAGTTCGTCAACCAGAAATTGAACCCACTCTGCAAAGAAAGGACCTCTGTGGAGATTGATCCATTCCGAATGAATATAGCCTTCAGGTATAGGCAGATCTTTAGAACCCCAGTCTAAATAGAGACCTTCTGCAATGACCAGCATGACCAAAAGATGGGCATAGTCTGATGAAGCCACTGCCGAATACATTAGATCCTGAAAGGCTTTTGTTACAGGATGCAAGGTCACTTCCATATAGTCATTCTCTGCTACTTTTAACTCTTTGAAAGCCTTTTGGAAATAGCCATCTTCATCTGCTTCAAGAAAACCTAGTTGCTTGGCAAAACGAAGCTTGGATTCAAGCTGGTCTGCGTGGGCTACGCAGGCACCCAACATGGATAGGAAGGCATCAAAGAAGTGATAATCTTGAATTAGGTATTCTTTTAAGACCTTATTCTCAATTGTCCCCGCAAAAAGTTCCTTGACAAAACGATGATTGATTGAATCCTGCCAATTCTTCTGACTGCTTTTTAATAATTCTCCAACAATCAAACCTGGCTGAAATGCATAAACCTGTGTTTCCATATTTATTTTTCCTCTCTTTACTCCTTAGTAATCAATAAAATATCAAGAGATACCAAGCAAAATCCTAGTTTCACTTGATCCTTTTAAAGAACATCGAGGGCATTTGCAGAGAGCCACCTAAACAAGCCTATCCAGTTTATATAAACAAAACAACTCCAATTACAATCAAGAATTAGAGTTGACTTACAAGATTAGATCGTTCATTTCGCCATACGAAAAAACTGTTCACATTTCCCTTCGCCAGTCTTAACTGTATCAGGTTCAATGGGTATCATCTCAGCTTAAAGCACCCCAAATGTCTCTATTATTTAATTACTGAACCAGTATAGCAAAAAATGAAAGCCCTAGCAAGATATTTGACCGAAAAATATCTTTATATAGTTTTTGATAGCGATTTATTCTTCCAATACACGAAGAAAAACCTCCACATTCAGTGGAGGCAATCTCTTTTATCAATACAATTTTAAGTCACGAGGGTCAACTGGGAAGGTTGGGTTGTATGGGTTGTGACGAAGCTTGAAGTGTTTGACATCTTCAATAGTCTGAGTTCCAGACAACTGCATAACTGTCTTCAATTCCGCATTCAAGTGTTCAAAGACTTGACGTACACCGACACTACCTCCGAGAGCCAAGCCATAGATAACAGGGCGGCCAATAGCTACCAAGTCTGCTCCTGAGGCCAAGGCTTTAAAGACATGTTGACCACGACGAACACCAGAGTCAAAGACAATTGGCACACGTTTGTCAACTGCTTCTGCCACTTCTTGAAGCGAGTCAAAGGCAGCTGGTCCACCGTCGATTTGACGACCACCGTGGTTGGTTACCCAGATACCAGAAGCTCCTGCAGCAAGCGAACGTTCAACGTCCTCACGGCATTGTGGTCCCTTGACATACACAGGAAGTCCAGAGTATTCAGCGATAAATTCTACATCACGTGGAGACAAGCGTTGTTTAGCTGATTTGTAAACAAAGTCCATTGATTTACCAGCACCTTCTGGCAGGTATTCTTCAACAATCGGCATGCCAACTGGGAAGACAAAACCATTACGCTTATCCACTTCACGATTACCCCCTACAGTAGCATCTGCCGTCAAGACAATCGCCTTATAACCTTCAGCCTTCACACGGTCCATGATGTGGCGGTTAATCCCGTCATCTTTACTAAAGTAAAATTGGAACCAATGAGGTGTCCCTTGGAGGGCTTCAGAAATCTCTGGAAGGTCAACAGTAGAGTAAGAACTGGTTGTGTAAAGAGAACCGAACTCATGCACACCACGCGCAGTTGCCACTTCACCTTGTTCGTTTGCCAATTTATGAGCCGCAACAGGCGCCATAATGATTGGTGAAGACAATTTTTCACCTGCAAATTCAATTTCTGTACTTGGATTTTCTACATTGCAAAGCGTATGCGGAACGATGAGTTTGTGGTTAAAGGCGCGGATATTCTCTCTTAAAGTGAAAGTATCTTCCGCCCCACTAGCTATATAACCAAATGCTGCTTTAGGGATCACTTGTTGCGCCATTGGCTCCAAATCATAGGTATTGATGAAATCTACATGCCCTTCTGCATTGCTTGTTTTGTATGACATAAACTGTCCTCCTTGATTAAGTAAGCGTTTGCTTTTTACTATACATCTATAATAACTCTTTTTTCAATCATTTTCAAGAGTTTTGCTTAAAAACCATCTTATTTTTTCATACAATATACTATCCTTACTTTCCTTAAACTCTAAACTTTAGTCTATATTAAGTGAATCGTTGAGATCTTTTGCTGCCAAGCATTTGAACTACTTTTTTATTTGCTGAGTCTATCTACTAATGCTATAAAAAACAAGTGAATAAGATACCAGAACATCCTCTAATAGGGCCTATGGACTTATATCAGTCCCATATATACTGTTTAAGCAATATACTATCCTAGTTGACGCTAACTTCCTATCCCACTTATTAATTTTTTATTTATAGTGAATCTGAACAAATCAATTGGGGATCCAAGTCAATTTCTAGTACTTTTTGAAAAGTTTCAGCGTACTATCGTAAAATGAAATAAAACATGCGCAAATTGATTAGAGAATTTAAACCAATTTCTAACAATGTCTTAGAAATCAAATTGTACTATTTCAACTTCAACACACTATACTTCATTTTCTCCTTAAATTCAATCTTTTTTTGCATCAAAAAATCCCCTGACAAGAGCCAGAGGATAAGAGTTTATTTCATTGTTGGGAAGAGCAATACGTCACGGATAGTG
The DNA here is from genome assembly GCF_013277415.1 of Streptococcus sp. 68. Classification (GTDB taxonomy): domain Bacteria; phylum Bacillota; class Bacilli; order Lactobacillales; family Streptococcaceae; genus Streptococcus. The sequence continues at coordinate 44,710 of NZ_VMMX01000014.1, forward strand.
GTTGTATCAGTGAGAAGCATGCAGAGACGGTCGATACCGATTCCCAAACCACCTGTTGGTGGCATACCGTATTCAAGAGCTTCAATGTAGTCGTAGTCGATACCTGTCGCTTCATCGTCACCAAGTTCTTTAGCTTTAGCTTGGGCTTCAAAACGGCTAAGTTGGTCGATTGGGTCGTTGAGCTCAGTAAAGGCATTACCGTACTCCTTAGTCATGATGAAGAGCTCGAAACGGTCAGTAAAGCGTTCGTCTTCAGGATTTTTCTTCGCGAGTGGAGATACAGCTACTGGATGGCCATAGACAAAGGTTGGTTGGATCAAGGTTTCTTCAACAAACTCTTCAAAGAAGGCATTGATAATGTGACCAACTTCAGTATAGTGTTTCTCAACTGGAACTTTCTTCTCAGCAGCGATAGCTTTGGCTTCTTCCAAAGTCATGTCTTGCCAGAAATCTACACCAGTAATTTCTTTGATAGCATCCACCATGTGAACACGTTTAAATGGTTCGTTAATCTTGATTTCAGTTCCTTGGTAGTTGACTGGGCCGTCGCCTTTAACTGATTTAGCAGCGTGTTGGATAATGCCTTCAGTCAAGTCCATGATGTCCTGGAAGTCTGCGTAAGCTTGGTAAACTTCAATTGAAGTGAATTCAGGGTTGTGAGTAGCGTCCATTCCTTCATTACGGAAGATACGGCCGATTTCATAGACACGTTCCATACCACCCACGATAAGGCGTTTTAAGTGAAGCTCAGTCGCGATACGAAGTACCATGTCAATGTTTTGGGCATTGTGGTGGGTGATAAATGGACGGGCAGAAGCACCACCAGCTTCGTTATGAAGAACAGGCGTTTCCACTTCAAGGAAACCTTTTTGGTCAAGATAACGACGGATTTCAGAGATGATTTTTGAACGAGTGACAAAGCGTTCAAAGCTTTCACGGTTAGAAATCAAGTCAAGGTAACGTTTACGGTAAATTGTTTCAACGTCTGTCAAACCGTGGAATTTCTCAGGAAGAGGACGAAGAGCCTTAGACAAGTGTGTGATGTGAGTAGCCTTGATAGAGAGTTCTCCCATATCCGTACGCATCACTTCACCTTCGACACCAAGGAAGTCACCAAGGTCTGCTTTTTTGAAGATTTCGTAGTTTTCTTCACCGACAGCATCCTTACGAACGTAGATTTGGATTTGACCTTCGCGGTCTTGAAGGTGGGCAAAGCCAACTTTTCCTTTACCACGTTTGGTTACCAAGCGTCCTGCGATAGTAGCTGTTTCGTTTTTATCATGTAATTGTTCTTTATCGAGGTCGGCATATTTATCTTTTAATTCTTGTGAATTTGCAGTACGTTCAAAGCGTTTTCCGAAAGGATCGATTCCTTGTTCACGGAGCGCAGCCATTTTTTCACGGCGAACGATCTGCTGGTCATTTAGTTCTTCCATATGTTCTGTTGACATGGGATCCTCCTAGTTTTACTCAAAATTGAATACGATGAGTCATTTTTTGCGATACTCCCATTTTATCATAAATAACCAAGAAATTCACGGATAATCTTTCAAAACTAAAAAGAACTTGACGCTAAAATCACTGAAAAAACTGGGATAAGCAAGAAATTTCAACATCTCAGAAAAGGGATCTGACCATGTTTATGGATTATACTTTAACCCTTGTAACTTTCATGACGTGTGCTACTTTTTATATAAGAGCAAGCCAAGCAAATCTAAAACTGAAACAATTGACGTAAAAAACATTAACAACTTCAATCTTGTCATTCATATACCTGATATGACAGAATAGTATAATTTTTAACCTTTTAGTCTTTTGATTTTTTACACTTCTTGCCAATTTTCTTGGTCTTCTTTAAAGCGTTTTAGGAGATCCAAGCCTTCTGGGGTGATATAGCCTTCTTCTTGGGCTAGATGGATAAGCTCGCTATAGTTTGAAAGTGTTACTAGTTTGACACCAGCATCTGCAAAATTCTTATCTGCTTTTTGCAATTGGTAACTAAAAATCGCTACAACTCCAAGCACATCTGCTCCTTCTCGTTTAGCGGCTGCTACGGCTTCGAGAACAGAACCACCTGTTGAAATAAGATCTTCAACCACCACCATTTTTTGACCTTGGGCTACACGGCCTTCAATTTGATTACCAGCTCCGTGGTCTTTTGGTTTGCTACGGATGTAGGCAAAAGGCAAGTCCATCTTATCAGCAATGATAGCTCCGTGTGGAATCCCTGCTGTCGCAGTTCCTGCAATCACTTCTACCTCAGGAAAGGCTTCTTTGATGGCTTCCACAAAGCCATTTTCAATGAGAGTACGAGTTTCTGGATAGGCTAGTGTCACACGATTATCCGTGTAAATAGGCGACTTGATACCAGATGCCCAAGTAAAAGGCTCCTCTGGTTTGAGGTAAACGGCTTGGATTTTCAAGAGATGGCTAGCGATATCTTTAGCAAGTGTCATGGTATTCTCCTTTTATTTTTATAATCTAGTTCTTTAATTCCAGTCCTGTGTCCATTCATCCTTGATGGCATGATAAGCTGCAACAGGATCCTCAGCTTGGGTAATGGGACGTCCCACTACGATATAGTCACTGCCGATTTGATAGGCATCAGCAGGTGTCATCACACGTTTTTGGTCTCCAACAGCAGCTCCCTGAGGACGAATGCCCGGTGTTAGACAGATAAAATCTGGATTGGTAGCCTGCTTGATGAGTTGCACTTCCTGAGCCGAGCAAACGACACCATCCAAACCCGCTTCAGCTGTCTTCTTAGCATAATGAATGACAGACTCTTGCAGGCTGGTTTGGATATTTTGAAACTCCTGCATCTGCTCTTCTGAGGTTGAGGTCAGCTGAGTCACTGCAATCAATTTGGCTTGGATTCCAAGACCTTCACGCGCAGCCTTCATCATCTCTACACCACCAGCAGCATGAACATTGGTCATATCCACACCAAGCTGAGACAAGACCTTCATGGCTGACTTGACTGTATTGGGAATGTCATGAAGTTTAAGGTCAAGAAAGACGCTATGTCCCAAGTTTTTAAAATAGGAAATAATCTCAGGCCCCGTTGCGTAATAAAGCTCCATCCCTACCTTTAGATAAAGGCTTTCTTCTGCTGGAAAAAGAGCTAAAAATTCCTTGACTGCCTCAAAACTAGGAAAATCAAGAGCAATGACTGGACGATGTTCTCGCATAGGTTTCTCCTTTTACCTTTGCTAGTGAGAGAGGCTGGGCAACAGAAACCACGAAAAAAGGAACCTGCCAACAGCAAGGTTCCACGAAAAATGGGTAGTCTCCACCCTTTCACCGTCTAACCTTAGCTGCCTCTCTGGACTGCTTTAAAGGTTTTCTATTATTCTATTATTTCTACTAGCACTTGTCAAGTAAAAACATGGCAACCAAAGAGCTATAGGAGAAACGCTAAACCTAGCGACGCGATGAGCGCTGGGTCGTTTGGTTTCGATTGCTCTCTTCCTCTTGTTTTTTCTGTTCTTCTTCTAAACGTTTACGTTCTTCTTCCTGCTTTTTCTCAGCTTGCTTGGCCTCTTGTTTGGCTTTTTCCTCAGCTTCCATAATCAATTTATCCGCTACAGTGTAGCTATAGATTCCAGCTTCCATGTCGACCACACTCGGTTCTGACAATTGAGGTTTAATCTTACTGTAGTAAGGTAATTTCTTACTCATTTCAGACAGGGGAACCAAGACTTCGTCCGAATCATTCATGGTCAATCGAATTAAATCTGAAGTCACCTTGCTTGGGGCTAGTTCCACCTTTTGGATAGCAGATTTGAGTTCTGGGCTAATTTGAGCAAGTTCTGAGACAAAAGCCTTGATTTGTTCGCTGTCATTAAAGAGAACTGATATATAAGTTTCTGGCAGACTCACCAAACTTACCGCACTGGTCTCAAGCTGGCCACTGGAAAGAATAGGATAATGATTTTCACCAGAAATATAGTAGGCAACAATATCATATTCCTTAACCTTGATAGTAAACTTGGTTGGAAATTGATAAACAAGCTGAGCTGATTCAACCCAATAGTTAGACTTAATCTGCTCTTCATATTTTGCCCTGTCTAGCAGAAGGTTAATCGTATAATCCGAATCCTGAATGCCTGAAGCCTGTCGAATATCATCAGCCGTAGTGTGCACCGTTCCCTCAACACGGATATCCTTCATGGTCCCATAAGGACTGAGCAAGTAAGCAGAGACAATCAATAAAAGCAGACTTGGAAATAAAATCGTTAGAGCTCGCAAGATATGGAGGCCAGGAATCTTTGCTTTGGCTGGCTTTTCCTTTGTAGCAAGCTTTTTATCCTGTTCTTCGTCCTCTTTAGGCCCTGATTCTTCTATCTCTTCTTCCTCTTTGTCACCCTCTGGGGCTTCTACTTTTTCTTCAGACTCTTCCTTAGCTGATTCTGGGTCCTTTGCTTCAAGCTCACTCTCTTTGTCTTCAGTTTCATCTGACTTTTCAGATTTTGAAGCCATTCGAGCTTGTCTTTCCTTTTCCTTCTCCTCAGCTAGGGCTGCCTCTTCTTCAGCCTTCTTTTTTAGGTATTCTTGGTTTCGTTTCTGCCATTCTGATAACTCTTTCAATTCTTCGAGGATTTCTTTGCCCTCATTTTTCTTATCTTTTGACATTTACTTTCCTTATGATAAATCTTTTTTCAATAATTGATAAAAATCTGCTAGAGATTTCAATTCCTTAGAAGCCTTCATCTTAGCTTGGTAGTCTTCCTTGTGGCTTAGTAAGTGAGACAGCTTCTCTTCTAAACTGTCCAAGGTCAAATCGCTTTCTTGAAGCTCTTCTGCATAGCCTTTTTTTACAAAGTAGGCTGCATTTTCAATCTGGTCACCACGACTTGCTTCACGACCAAGTGGCACAATAACATGCAATTTTGCCATGGCCAAGAGCTCAAAAATCGTATTGGCACCACCACGTGTCACAACAATATCAGCCAATTCCATCAAGGGTTGATAGAGATTGGTCACATAGTCAACACGAAAAAGATTTTGGCTCAACTCATTCAGGTTAGAATCTCCAGTTAGGTTGATAATATTGTAGCGCTCTGTCAGCTCTTTCTTATGGTCTGTCACCAATTGGTTAAAGACACGAGCACCTGCAGAACCACCGACAAACAATATAGTTGGCAATTGGGGATTAAAGTGGGTTTGAATATCCACCAATTCATCTGGTTCTGGAGTGTTTTTGTCCGAAACCTTGGTCACCGCTCCCACATGCTCGACCTTAGACAAACTTGAAGCTTGTTCAAAGGTTGAATACATCTTCGTCGCAAATTTATAGGCGATTTTATTGGCCAAGCCCATAGACAGGTCAGATTCGTGAATAAAGACTGGCACTCCTGAAACACGTGCTGCGATAACAGGTGGCACAGAGACAAAGCCTCCCTTTGAAAAAAGAGCCTGTGGACAAAGTCGCAACATGATAAAGAGCGATTGGACAATTCCCCATCCAACTTTAAAGACGTCCAGCATATTTTGCCAAGAGAAATAGCGACGCAATTTTCCGGTCGCAATGGAATGGAAGGTGACATCTAGACCCGACTTGAGGATTTCTTGGTGTTCGATGCCACGTTTATCTCCGATATAGTGGACTTCCCAGCCATCTTCGATGAACTTGGGCATTAACAAAAGATTGAGGGTAACGTGTCCAACCGTCCCCCCACCTGTAAAGACAATTTTTTTCATATTATTCTTTTAACTCCGCTACTGTGTCGATAAAGAGGTCGCCACGTACTTCAAAGTTAGCATACATATCCCAGCTGGCATTGGCAGGACTGAGAAGAACCACATCTCCTTGAGTCGCAAGTTCATAGGCCTTGCGGGTCGCATCAGCAATATCAGTCGCATCCACATAAGACACACCAGCCTTGTCTGCTGCCCGTTTGACACGTTCGGCAGACTGACCGAGGATGACCATCTTCTTGAGTCCAGTAATGTCTGGAACCAATTCGTCAAACTCATTACCACGGTCCAAACCACCTGCAATCAAAATGACCTTGCTGTTGTCAAATCCTGACAAGGCTTTTTGAGTAGCCAAGATATTGGTTGACTTGCTATCATTATAGAATTTGACACCCTTGATTTCATCCACAAATTGGAGACGGTGTTTGACACCACCAAAGGCTGAAAGAGTTTCCTTGATGGTTTGGTTGTCTACACCACGGATCTTGGCTACAGCAATAGTCGCAAGGGCATTTTCCACATTGTGGCTACCTGGAACACCGATTTCACTAACTTCCATGACCACTTCTCCACGAAAGTAGAGCTGACCATCTTCCAGATAAGCTCCATCAACCTTTTCAAGTGTTGAGAATGGTACAACTGTAGCTTGTGTTTTAGTAGCTAATTCTTTTGCCAAGTCTTGGTTAAAGTTCAAGACAAGGAAATCAGCCACTGTCATCTTGTTCTGGATATTCCACTTGGCTGCTACATATTCCTCAAAAGAACCGTGGTAGTCGATATGAGTTGGCATGAGGTTGGTAATAACCGCAATCTCTGGATGGAATTCTTGAACTCCCATAAGTTGGAAAGAAGAAAGTTCCATAACAAGAGTGTCCTTGTCTGATGCAGTTTGAGCCACTTGACTAGCTGGATAGCCGATATTTCCTGATAAAAGACCATGTTGTCCAGCCGCAGTCAAAACTTCCCCAATCATAGTCGTTGTGGTTGTTTTACCGTTCGAACCTGTGATACCGATAATTGGCGCTTCTGAAATCAAGTAAGCCAATTCCACCTCAGTCAAGACTGGAATTCCCTTTGCCAAAGCCTTTTCAATCATAGGATTGCTATAGGGGATGCCTGGATTTTTCACCATAAGGGCAAACTCTTCATCCAAGAGTTCCAAAGGATGACCACCTGTGATAACCTTGATCCCTTCTTCCAGCAAACTTTGCGCAGCTGGATTGTCCTCGAAAGGTTTCCCATCATTTACTGTCACAATGGCACCTAGCTTGTCCAACAAACGAGCTGCAGATTCACCAGACTTGGCCAAACCTAAAACAAGGACTTTCTTATTTTTAAATTGATCTATTACTTTCATGTCTCGAACTCCATTTCTACTCCTACTATTTTACCATTTTTATGGAAATAAAAAAGCCACAAAGTGTGTTTGTGACTCTTTCTTCTAACTGATACTCTTCGAAAATCAAATTCAAACCACGTCAGCTTCGCCTTGCCGTACTCAAGTACAGCCTGCGGCTAGCTTCCTAGTTTGCTTTTTGATTTTCATTGAGTATGAATCTTACCATATCATCTATGTGATAAATCGGTAACTCGAATGACTTGGTCCACTTGTTCCCAAATCAGAGGATTGTGGGTCGCAATAATAATGGTCCGATTCGGATTTTTTAAAGATTCTAAGATAGAAAGTAATTCCTCAGAGTTTTTGGGGTCTAGTGAAGCGGTTGGTTCATCTGCGAGAATCAAAGGTGGATCCTTTAAAATTATCTTCGCTAGTGCAACACGTTGTGCTTCTCCTCCTGATAACTCAAAGATAGGTTGCTTCAAATCCAAATAAGAGAGGTTTACACGGTTTAGAGCTTGTTTCATCAAAGAGATTTTCTCTTTTTCCTTCAATTTTTTACCAACTAAACCCAGATTGAGATTCTCTTTGACGGTTTGGCTTTCAATTAAGCCAAAATCTTGAAATAGATATCCCAAGTAATCTCTAAAGAAAACAGAAGGCTTGATGTCCTTAAGAGAGGTGCCATCATAGATGATTTGTCCTTTGTCATACGGCTCTAATCGTCCAATCATATTCAAGAGTGTTGTCTTACCACAGCCACTTGTACCGATTAAGGCATAAATTTTCCCACCTTCAAAATGAAGATTCGTATCTGAAAATAGCTGACGGCTTCCAAATTTTTTAGATATATTCTTTAGTTCAATCATCCTATTTTCCTTTCATAATTGTCATAGAAACACGAGATTCTTTCTGCGCTTGACGGTAAAGCGTCAGAATTGCACTAGCTAGAAAGACTAATAAAGTGAGCAAGCCAATCACCAAGTCTCGACTGCTTAAAATAAAGAGACTAGCACCAAATACAAAACTGGCAAATTGGCTAACCATATACTGAGCATGTGTTTCAAAAAATCGTAAACCTGAAATTCGTTTAATCAAGATATCTCGGCGGAATTGCTCGAAATATAGAAGATTGACAGAATAAAAGAGTAACAAGGAACTAGCTATTCCAACAATAGCTCCTAGGATTAAAGTTGCTGTTTCAGTTTGAACTTCATTATAACGAGTTAGATAAACACTTCTTCCTTCTTTAAGATAGGATACTTGCTCATAAATCCCAGCTTTCTTTAAGAGTTCTAGCCCACTCTCATATCCTTTGATAAAGAGTTGTTTTCCAGCATTGATAGACCAACTAGATTTGGAAATGATACTATCACCTGTAGATGTTGGAGTAAATACAACTAAAATCGGATCGGTTAAGTACTGGATGGATACTGGGCTTTCACCGTTATTATAAATAAATCGCTTTTCTCCAGTTGAAAGATAGCTAACAATCGCTCTCATTTCATACTCTAAAGGAGCGTTTTTATCCTCACTTGATTGTCCGTAATAGTTCAAACTCTCTTCAAAAACTTTCTTAAGTTCTGCTTCCTGTGAACGAAGAGATTCTGGTAGTAAGAGTCCAAATTCTCCTTTTTGAAGATGGACTAACTTCTGTTTGGTCTCAGCATCTACCACGACCTTTTCCTTGTCCAAATAACTTGGGCTGACATAGAGAACATTAGCATCTGGACTATAGGTATCCAGTGTCTCTCCCTGTTCATTTTTTCCTTGAGGATTTGCAAAATGAATGAGATTATCTTTTACAAATAGGGCCTGTTCTTTTTCAACTGCTTCTTTGGAAAATTCATACCACTTATTCTGATTTTCTGTATCTTTTACTCTATCACCTAAACCAAAAGAAATTTGATAATAGTCTGCTCTGTCCTTCCATGCTTGTTTTGAAATTTCAAGTTCTTTCAATCGTTGGTAAGACGTCAAACCTGTCTTAACAGCGTATCCCACTGTAAAGACAGCAACCAACTGACACAATAGGGTTAAAGCCATCAAGCGTTTAAGGGGTAATCTCCCCTTAATAACAGGAACTAATGCTTTGTAACTCAAACTCATTAGATAAAGAAGCATTAGTAAAATTGAAATCGCCAATAAAAACAACAGATAGAAACTAATCCCAAAACCATAGGTGGCTAACAAGATAGGATAAAACAAACCTTGACTAAAAAGAACGACTCCCCCACCTAGGAAGGAAAGGAGGGCTGATAGAAGGAGCCACTTGATATCAGTCGATAAAGAATGCCCCATAATGGATAAGAGAGTCTGACCAGAAAAGAGTTTTATACCTGCTGCTCTCATTTCCTTAATCCGAGTGATAATCACTAAAGCAAAGAAAGATAAGCCAAATATTGCTAAACTAATTAAAATAAGTGGATTTAGTAACATTCGAAAAGCAAGAGAATAGGGAGGTGTCTTTCGGTCAGCAATTGCTTTATAACCCAAATCTCCTAATTTATCGGCAAGCTTTTCTTTCGTCAAGGAGCCTGACAAAAGGAGATAACTATTTAGCGGATCACTACGTTCACGACTTTCTTGGCTAGCTTCTTGGAATTCTTTTGGTAAAGTTCCTTGACCATAAGTTGCATAAGTAAAGTGAGTCGTCCCATCCTTACTCGGCTCTACGATTCTTCTAGCTATTAAACTCTGTTCTGAGTTTACAAAATTCTCCAATTCCTGTTCAAATACCTCACGCGTCGGTTCCTGAGTATCTTTTTTGACACGAAGTAAGGAAACGGAATCATAGCTTGCAAATAAATATTGTGGCGCACGTAAGACAATAATCCAAGCAAGGAAGAAGCTGAGAAAAAAAGTTGATAATAATATGAATAGTTTCTTCATAGTAGACTCCTTATAAACAAAATTCCCCTTGTAATTTCTTACAAAGGGAATTATCTAAGAAAACTAAATATTAGTCGTCATAATCATAGTAAAATGATACTTGTTCCCCAAATTTAGTCCAAATCCAAGCCTTTGAAGTTTCTCCTGCAACTGCTTCTCCTTTATTTGAATGACTATCCCATCTACTTACAAGAGAAGAATAATGATATTTTTTACCATGATAGTAATTTGAAAAAGCCCAACCACCTCCTGAGCCTTCTCCGTATGTCCATACTCCTCCATCTGGATATTGTACAGCGGCTGATGCAGCTCCCAATAATGTAAAGCTTGAAATAAGAGCTAGAGCAAGTAATCTATGTTTTTTCGTTTTCATTTTATTTTTCCTTTCAAAAAAAGCACACCCTGAGCAACAATGCAACAAAATAAATCCTCCTCTCTCTTTTTTTGAAACCGATTTCTTATATAATAAGAATAGCATTTTTATTATTTGTTGTCAAGGAAAAAATCGAATTTTTTAGATATTTTACTATATTACCTTTATGAATAATATTTTTATATTACCTATATGAATAATATTATATAGTAGTTTTATTTCAAAATAATATGCAACCAGTACTAACCAAATATAAAATAGATGTCATTGACAAATTTTATTCAAGTTTTTCCCATTCATATTATCCAAGCAAAAGAGATGATGTTATAGTAAAAAAACAATTCAAACTATTGTAAAATTCCTACCAAAAAAAGAGAGCCAAAACTCTCTTTTTTATCTTCTTTTACCTTTTTTGACTGGCATGAGTGTGATGTCTCTCACACTAAAGTAAGCTAGGATTAACATGGCTATTGCTAGGAATATTTCTGTTGGTAATTGAAAAATTTTCAGAAAAGATAGAGCCAACAAAACCAAGAGTGCCACTAAAATACATACCATAGCGACGATATTGACTGTCCCTTTAATGCTTTCTGGTGTCGCAAATACATAGAGTAGGAGCAGTAAAATCCCTAGGACTAAATAAACCATCTTTCTCTCTTTCTAGCTCTTATTCAGCTGATTTTTTCTTCTTGTTAGCTTTCTCACGCTCTGCCTTGTTAAGGATTTGTTTACGCAAACGGATAGACTCAGGCGTTACTTCCATGTACTCATCGTCATTCAAGAACTCAAGAGACTCTTCAAGTGTCAAGATACGAGGTGTCTTGATAACAGCTGTTTGGTCCTTAGTAGCTGAACGAACGTTGGTCATTTGTTTAGCCTTAGTGATGTTAACTGTCAAGTCGTTTTCACGAGAGTTTTCACCGATGATCATTCCTTCGTAAACTTCAGTACCTGGGTTGACAAAGATAGTACCGCGTTCTTCGATAGACATGATGGAGTAAGTTGTAGCTTTACCAGCATCGATAGAAACAAGGGCACCACGGTGACGACCACCAATTTCACCTGGAATCAATGGCAAGTATTGGTCGAAGGTATGGTTCATGATACCGTAACCACGAGTCATTGACAAGAATTCAGTTGAGTATCCAATCAACCCACGCGCTGGAACAAGGAAGACCAAACGAGTTTGACCATTACCAGTTGAAATCATATCCAACATTTCACCCTTACGTTCAGAAAGACTTTGGATAACAGACCCTTGGTATTCTTCTGGAGTGTCGATTTGAACACGTTCAAATGGTTCGCATTTAACACCATCGATTTCTTTTACGATAACCTCTGGACGAGATACTTGAAGTTCATATCCCTCACGACGCATTGTTTCGATAAGAATTGACAAGTGCAATTCTCCACGACCTGAAACAGTCCATTTATCTGGTGAATCAGTTGGGTCAACACGGAGGGAAACGTCTGTTTGCAATTCTGCCTGCAAACGTTCTTCCACCTTACGAGAAGTTACCCATTTACCTTCTTTACCAGCAAATGGTGAGTTGTTGACCAAGAAAGTCATTTGAAGAGTTGGTTCATCGATGTGAAGGATTGGAAGAGCTTCAACTGCGTCTGTTGGAGTAATGGTTTCACCGACAAAGATATCTTCCATACCTGAAACGGCAATCAAGTCACCCGCTTTAGCTTCTTGGATTTCACGACGTTCCAAACCAAAGAAACCGAAGAGTTTTGTAACACGGAAGTTTTTAGTTGTGCCATCAAGTTTAGACAGAGTAACTTGGTCCCCAACCTTAACAGTACCACGGAAGACACGACCGATACCGATACGTCCAACGAAGTCATTGTAGTCCAAAAGTGATACTTGGAACTGCAAAGGCTCATCTGAGTTGTCTACTGGAGCTGGAATATGGTCGATAATCGTGTCAAAGATTGGTGCCATAGTAGCTTCTTGGTCAGCTGGATCATCTGACAAGGAAGAAGTTCCGTTGATCGCTGAAGCATAAACCACTGGGAAATCAAGCTGGTCGTCATCTGCACCAAGCTCGATGAAAAGTTCCAAGACTTCGTCCACTACTTCAGCTGGACGAGCTGATGGTTTATCGATTTTGTTAACAACCACGATTGGGACAAGATCTTGTTCCAAGGCTTTTTTCAATACGAAACGAGTTTGTGGCATGGTTCCTTCGTAGGCATCTACGACCAAAACAACACCGTCAACCATTTTCATGATACGCTCAACTTCTCCACCGAAGTCCGCGTGTCCTGGTGTGTCCATGATGTTGATACGAGTTCCGTTGTAGGCAACAGCTGTATTTTTAGCAAGGATGGTAATTCCACGCTCTTTTTCGATATCATTTGAGTCCATAGCACGCTCAGCCAATTCAGTACGCGCATCAAGCGTTTCTGACTGTTTCAATAATTCGTCAACGAGGGTTGTTTTACCGTGGTCAACGTGGGCGATAATCGCAATGTTACGGATATCTTCTCTTAATTTTGTCATGATTTCCTCTATAATATTCAAAATTTATTTTCTAACTGAACGATTATACCATAATTTCAGGTAAATAACATAACTCAAGCAAGTGTAAATGTTTTCACTATGTTTTTCTTTTCACGTCAAGACTTTTCAAAGCAAGCGACTTATGATAAGATAAGCACAGTATGCGTTTAGATAATTTATTAGCCCAAGAAAAAATCAGCCGAAAGGCCATGAAACAAGCACTCCTCAAAGGGGATATTCTCGTCGATGGTTGCCCAGCCCGCTCCCTAGCTCAGAATATCGATACAGGACTACAAGAACTCCTTTTTCAGGACCGAATCATTCGAGGCTATGAGCACACCTACCTTATGATTCATAAGCCTGCTGGTGTCGTTACAGCCAATAAAGACAGGGAACTTCCAACCGTCATGGACCTCCTTCCGCCTGACATCCAGTCTGATAAGCTCTATGCCGTCGGCCGACTGGACCGAGATACGACAGGACTCCTCCTCTTGACCGATAATGGTCCCTTGGGCTTTCAGCTCCTCCATCCCCAATATCATGTCGATAAGACTTATCAAGTTGAGGTTAATGGACTTCTAACACCTGACCATATCCAAGCCTTTCAAAAAGGAATTGTCTTTTTAGATGGTACTGTCTGTAAACCTGCAAGACTAGAGATTCTATCTGCAAGTCCTTCTTTCAGCCAAGCCTCTATCACCATTTCAGAAGGAAAATTTCATCAGGTCAAGAAAATGTTTCTCTCGGTTGGTGTCAAGGTGACCTCACTCAAACGCACCCATTTTGGACCTTGGAGCTTGGATGAGAATCTTCAAGCAGGAGACTATCGCCCCCTAAACTCCCAAGAATTAGCAAGCATTCGTGACTTTCTCAGAAAAAGTGGTTAAAAAATGAGCTCGGAAAATATCCAAGCTCGTTTTCTTATTTCTCAACTTTGACTTTCCCTTTCCAAGAATCCAATCCATAAGAAAGGATATAAATCTCAGAAAAACCTTGTTTTTTCAAGTAAAGGGCTGCATTTGTAACACGCTGCGCACGTTGATTTTCGTAAAGAAGGACAGGTTTATCCTTACGAAGAGCTGCAAGACTAGTTTTCAACTGACTTGAAGGAATATTGCGCGCACCCAGGATATGTTTTCTGTGGAATTCAGCTGGATCGCGCAAATCAATCAATTGACCCGTACGAATCAAGGCTTCAAACTCCTCATTGTCTACGATTTTAGCCGTACGGCGAATACGAAGATAGTTAAAGCCCATCCACGCCAACATTGCTAGTATAAGTGCCCACAAAATCCAAGTAACCATTAGTTCTTTTCTCCATTTTTCTCAATATAATCCAATTCTACCTTGTGCTCTCTGCGAAGAACCGCTTCTGCTTCTAGATAGTCTAATTTGTCCATCAACCCTGCATCGTAAATCCGAGAGAGTTCCAACTTCATCAGTTCAATATCATATAAGCGTTTTCCCATGTAAACAATAATACCAAATCGTTTGAGGAATTGCTGCACATCATAGAATGTTTTCATAAGACTCATTCTAGCAAAATTTTGTGTTTTTTTCAAGAAGAGACTTACACAATACTCCTGATTTTCCTATCTTCTTTGGCGATTCTGTTGCAAGTATGGTACAATAAAAACATGAGAATTCAACAATTACATTATATTATCAAAATCGTCGAAACTGGCTCCATGAATGAGGCAGCCAAGCAACTCTTTATCACTCAGCCCAGTCTTTCCAATGCGGTGCGAGATTTGGAAAATGAAATGGGGATTGAGATCTTTATCCGCAATCCCAAGGGAATCACCTTGACCCGTGATGGGATGGAGTTCCTCTCTTATGCCCGTCAGGTTGTCGAGCAAACTCAGCTTCTGGAGGAACGCTATAAAAATCCTGTCGCCCACCGCGAACTCTTTAGCGTTTCGTCTCAACACTATGCCTTTGTGGTCAACGCCTTTGTCTCTTTGCTCAAGAAAAGCGATATGGAGAAATACGAGCTCTTCCTTCGTGAAACTCGTACTTGGGAAATTATCGACGACGTCAAGAACTTCCGTAGTGAGGTCGGTGTCCTATTTTTGAACAGCTACAACCGTGATGTTTTAACCAAGATGCTGGATGACAACCACCTGCTGGCTCACCATCTCTTCACAGCGCAACCGCACATCTTTGTCAGCAAGACCAATCCTCTGGCAAAGAAAGACAAGGTCAAACTATCTGATTTAGAAAACTTCCCTTATCTGAGTTATGACCAAGGAACGCACAACTCCTTCTACTTTTCAGAAGAAATCCTTTCCCAAGAGCACCACAAGAAATCCATCGTGGTTAGTGACCGTGCTACCCTCTTTAATCTCTTGATTGGTCTGGACGGATACACGATCGCAACAGGGATTTTGAACAGCAACCTCAACGGAGACAATATCGTTTCTATCCCACTGGATATTGATGACCCTATCGAGCTGGTCTATATCCAGCATGAAAAAACCAGCCTGTCTAAGATGGGCGAACGCTTTATCGACTATCTACTAGAAGAAGTCCAGTTTGATAGTTGAGAAATAAAAAGAACCAATATGTAGGCTAGCAACAACCTGCACATTGGTTCTTTTTACTTATAATTAAAAGTTTCCCCTGCCAACTTATCTGCTAGCTTGGGGAAGAGAGTATAAAACTTATGGGCTATGTTCAACAAAATCGGGAGATTAAGTTCTCGTTTGTTTTTTCCTATAATCTTGACAATCTTTTTAGCCACTGCATCTGGTTCTAGCAGGAAGCGGTCAACCGACTTAAGATAAGTCCCATCTGGGTCGGCTTGGTCAAAAAATCCTGTGCGGATTGGCCCTGGATTGACCGTCGTTACATAAACACCGTAGGACATGAGTTCTAGTCGCAGAGCATTTGAAAAACCAATAGCCGCAAACTTGGTCGCTGAGTAGAGACTAGACTTGCCAGTAGCGATCAAACCTGCCATGCTGACGATATTGATGATATGGCCTTTTCGACTTTCCTTCATTCGAGCCGCAAGGCGACGAGACAGATTCATTAGGGCAAAGGTATTGACCTCGAACATCTGATGAATATCTTGGTCAGAAATCTGGTCAAATTCTTCAAAAATCCCGTAACCAGCGTTGTTTATCAAAACATCAATCTTTCCATAGCGGAGATAGAGGTCTGCTACCAGAGTTTCTAAGGCTGAATCATCGGTAATATCAATTTCAATCAATTCTGCATGAGGATGATTTCCGTAGAGTTGGACTAATTTTTCCTTATTTCTACCAAGCAAGATGAGTTGGTCATTTTGCAAGAGTTTGACCATTTCTTGGGCTAGGCCACCGCTAGCTCCGGTAATGAGAATAGTAGGCATACTGTTCCTTTCTGTGACTGCTAGATTTCCACTTCTTCCAAGTCCTTGACCACATGCACATTTTCAAAAACACTAGCAGCGTCTTTTTTGAGCTTGCCGATATCTTTTGAAAGGAAACGGGCACTGATATGGTTGAGCAAGAGGCGTTTGACACCTGCTTCTACTGCAACCTCCGCTGCCTGCATGTTGGTTGAGTGGCCATGATTACGAGCAATTTTTTCATCGCCCTTGCCATAAGTCGATTCATGGACAAGGACATCAGCATTGACAGCCAGACGCACACTGGCATCCGTTTTTCGAGTGTCTCCTAAAATAGTGATAATTTTACCTGGACGTGGAGCTGAGATATAGTCTGCTGCCTTGATTTCAGTTCCGTCTTCCAAAACAACATCCTGACCGTTTTTGATTTTCCCAAAAAGTGGGCCAAATGGGACACCAGCAGCCTTGAGTTTTTCAGCATCCAGCGTTCCTTCCAAGTCCTTTTGAATGACACGATAGCCAACACAGAAAATAGTATGATCCAGCTCCTCTGCATACACCGTAAATTTATCGGTCTCAAGGATTTTTCCTAAAGAATCTTGGTCAAACTCATGAAAATGAATGCGGTAGGGCAAACGAGAACCCGACACACGAAGACTGGTTAAAACAAATGACTTAATCCCTTGCGGTCCATAGATTTCCAAATCTGTCTGCTCTTCATTGGCCTGAAAGGCACGGCTAGAAAGGAATCCTGGCAAGCCAAAAATGTGGTCTCCATGTAGGTGAGTGATAAAGATTTTGCTGACCTTACGTGGTCGAATTGTGGTTTCCAGAATGCGATTTTGCGTACCTTCTCCACAGTCAAAGAGCCAAACTTCGTTAATCTCGTCCAAGAGTTTCAGGGCGAGACTTGAAACGTTGCGGGCTTTAGAGGGCTGACCAGCCCCCGTTCCTAAAAATTGAATATCCATTCGATACTTTCTAATTAATCAATATATAACATGGCTGTGCGGTTTTCCGATCGGAAATAGCGCTTGCCAGAAAAAGCAGCAGCTTCTTGCAGTAAATCCTCTTGGCTGTAACCTTTAAGACGCTTGCGACCATCAGCCAAGCTTTCCAAATCAGTCAAAGCTGTTAGACTCTCCATGCTAACAACTTCCTCATCTCCAACAGCCTTCATATAAATCTTGCCAGACTCCTCAAAGACCAGTTGATGGGGGAAAATTTGCGCAACTTCAAAGAGCAAGTCATCCGAAATCTTCTCCTCATTTTCAGAGAAAATTCGACCCAGACCCTCACTCTCATAACAAAAACCAAAGGATTTACCAGACAGGTTAAGGCGAATAAAAGGTTTGTTTTCGAGAGTGAAACTAGGTTCAGTATTGTAAAGATTCAGTTCCTGACTGAGTTCCGCAAAATAATCCGTCGCAGCCTCAGGACTTTTTTTTTGATATAGTTCTGCAAAGTAAGCATTGACCACGCTGGGCGGAGGGGTGATAATAACCAACTGCTCCTGCTCTGTCTTTCCAGCTAGAAGCTGATCCAGATAGACCTTGTCCAGACTTGTATAGCCCCCATATTTTAGAGCTAAGGTTTTAATATCAGTCATAAAATTCTTCTAACCTCCATTTATTTTTCTCGGAAATGTAGCCTCTAATCACTTCGCCGTCCTCCTGATAATCGCGTTCTTCCAAAATCGCAACACTTTCTAAATCATGAATCTTGTAGGACTTAGAAAAAGGCACGCGCAGGGTAAAGACTTCAAAAATATTCTTGATTTTCTCTAAAAATAGTGCCTGCAAATTCTCACGACTATCCTCAGACTTGGCAGAAATGAGGGCATAAGGTGTTTGGGTAGGTGTAAAGTCCTTCACCAAATCCGATTTATTATAAAGGGTCAGGCGAGGAATATCCTCCATATCCAGGTCTTTCATGATGGACAGAACTGTTTTTTCATGCTCCTCATGGTAAGGATTGCTGGCATCGATAACATGAACCAGAAGATCCACATGCTTGCTTTCTTCCAAGGTTGACTTAAAACTGGACACCAACTCTGTCGGCAAATCTTGGATAAAGCCCACGGTATCTGTCAAAGTTACTTGAAGATTGCCCCCCAGATGGATACTCTTAGTCGTCGCATCCAGAGTCGCAAAGAGCTCGTCAGCCTCATACTGGGTCTTACTGGTCAAGGTGTTCATGATAGTTGACTTCCCTGCATTGGTGTAACCAATCAGACCAATCTTAAAGGTGCTAGACTCCAGACGTTTTTCTCTGACAGTCGCCCGATTTTTCTCAACCACCTTGAGCTGGCGCTCGATATCCGTGATTTGATTGCGAACGCTACGACGGTTCAGCTCCAGCTGGCTTTCACCAGGTCCACGGGAACCAATTCCCCCAGCCTGACGGCTGAGCATAATCCCCTGACCAACCAAGCGGGGCAAGAGATATTTGAGCTGGGCTAGGTGGACTTGGAGCTTCCCTTCATGGCTTCGAGCTCGCATGGCAAAGATATCCAAAATCAACTGCATACGATCAATGACCTTAACACCCAGAACTTCTTCTAAATTGACATTTTGCCGTGGTGTCAGACGGTTGTTGACGATGACAGTGGTAATTTCTTCTGCATCCACCATAAGCGCAATCTCTTCCAACTTACCAGATCCGACGAAGGTCTTGGAGTCATACTTTTCACGCTTTTGCCTGTAGCTATCCACTACGACTGCACCAGCTGTCTTGGCTAGACTGGCCAATTCTTCCATGGAGAGGTCAAAATTGTCCATGCCCTGGAGTTCAACACCAATCAGCAGGACTCGTTCCTCTTTTTTCTCCGTTTCAATCATCTAAAAACTCCTCTATCTGGCTTAAAATGCGGTCTTGCACACCAGACTCTCCAATCTGATAAAAGGTGACCTGCATGCGATTACGGAACCAGGTCAGCTGACGCTTGGCAAAACGACGGGTAGCCTGTTTGAGACTCTCACTGGCTTCTTCCAAGGTCTGCTCTCCACGGAAATACGGAAAGAGTTCCTTGTATCCAATACCTTTAGCAGCCTGCACATCAGGGTAATGGTCAAACAACCACTTGGCCTCATCCAAAAGCCCAGCCTCAAACATCAGATCCACGCGGTGATTGATACGCTCATAGAGCTGACTCCGCTCATCATCCAAGCAGATAATCAATGGTTCATACAAGGTCTCTTGATTTTCCAAATCCTGACCAAAATGGGCAATTTCCAAGGCACGCATAGCACGACGACGATTAAACTGGGGAATCTCAAGACCTGCTTGCTCCACCAGATGAGCTAATTCCTCATCTGTATAAGGCTCCAAGCTAGCCCGATAGTCCAAAATCTCTTCATGGGGAGTTTCCCCACCCAGATGGTAACCTTCTAGCAAGCTCTGGATATAAAGTCCAGTCCCACCGGCTATAATGGCTAGCTTGCCACGGCTGTGAATATCCTCAATAGCCATCTTAGCTTCTGAAACAAAATCAAAAGCCGAGTAAGACTCGGTTACCTCTCTAACATCGATTAAATGATGAGGAACAGTTGCCTGCTCTTCTGGACTAGCCTTAGCCGTTCCAATATCCAGTCCTCGATAGACTTGCTGGCTATCGCCGCTCACAACTTCCCCACCAAAGCGCTTGGCCACTTCAATGGCTAGAGCCGTCTTTCCAACAGCAGTCGGTCCAACAATCACAATTATTTTTGTTTTCATCTTTTTTCCTTGAAAAATTCCCATTTTTTCGTTACTATTATTATAACACAAAAAGGTCAGTCAGAAAAATGTGACCTCTTGAGGAGGCTGGCTGGTATAGAATATAAAGGAGGAAGACTCATGGCTAAAGGATTCGCTAAAGGTCTTGTAACAGGTGTTGCAGGAACTGTCGCTGCCGTTGCAGGTGCAGTATACGCATTTAAAAAGAAAGTAATCGAACCAGAAGAGCAAAAAGCAGCTTTCATCGAAGAAAACCGTAAAAAAGCAGCTCGCCGCCGCGTATCACGTTAAGAAATAAAAGAAGTTGGGATTATTCTCAACTTCTTTTTTCTATTCTTTTATACTCAATGAAAATCAAAGAGCAACTAGGAAGCTAGCCGCAGGCTGCTCAAAACACTGTTTTGAAGTTGTAGATGAAGCGACGCTGACGTGGTTTGAAGAGATTTTCGAAGAGTATTAAATAGCTAGATCAAACTTCAACTGTGGCTTGACAGGGTCATAATCCACCAACTCAAAATCTTCTGCTTTTATATCAAAGAAATTGGTCCCATCTGAAACATTCAAGACCAAACGTGGTTGACAGTTTGACGGCTCACGACGGAGCAATTCCTCAGCTTGTTCAAATTGATTGTCATAGATATGGAGGTTGTTGATAAAGTAGAAGAACTTCCCAACCTTCCAGCCAAAATGCTTGGCAATCATCATTTGAAGAGCCACATACTGCATAGCGTTGATGTGATGGGCCACCAGCATATCGTTCGAACGCTGGGTCAAGGTCGCATCCAGATAGATTTCCCCATCTACACGGCGGACATCAAACATGGTCTGAAAGGCGCATGGAAGGAGGCCCTCTGTCTCCTCAAAAGCTTGGTAATCCCAAAGGGAGATAATGTTGCGACGGTTCCAAGGGTTGGCTTCCAACTGCTTGAGAATCTTATTGATGATATCGTGTTTCTTAACAACGGCACCATAGCGCTCACCAATGGTTCCCGTGTCTCCAACTTCCCAGTCATTCCAGTAGTGAACATTGTACTTGTCATTAAGCACTTCTAAGCTATTTGACTGGTCTTGGTAGATCCAGAGAACTTCTTTGATAGCTGATTTGATGGCAATGGGACGCAAAGTTGTGATGGGGAATTCCCCTTTTGCCAAGTCATACTCAGCAAAGGCACCCGTTACATATTTAGAGTTAGCAACAGTCCCATCCTTGTACTTGGGACGGGCCTGCTCAGAAAAGACACCGTCTTTGAGGATTCGTTCAATATTTTCTTTAAAAATAGTATCTGCTTTTGTCATTCTCTCTCACCTCATTTATTTCCTAACTAGTATAGCATAAAAAAGAAAAGAGGAACATTACTAACTCTAGGTTAGCATTTTTCCTCTCTCATTATCTTATTGCAATACAAGTGATGCTGCTCCGATAACTCCAGCGTCATTTCCTAGAGTTGCAAGAGCTAATTTAGTGGATGTGCGTACTTGTGGGAAACTATTTTCGTCGTAAACTTTTTGAACACCTTGTAGAAGGAATTCTCCCGCAGCTGATACTCCACCACCAATTACGATTGTTGATGGGTTGAGGATTGAACCGATGTTGGCACAAGCGATTCCCAAGTAACGTGAGAAGTTACGGTAAACGATCAAAGCAAGGTCGTCTCCTTCTTTTGCCAAATCAAAGACAGTCTTAGCGGTTACTTCTTCTCCATTATCAATCAAGCGTTTCAAGGCTGCATCGCCTTCGTATTCATCGGCATAGCGACGAGTCAAGTTGACAATCCCTGTTGCTGAAGCAACTGTCTCAAGGCAACCTTTCTTACCGCAAGTACATGCGATTGGTTGGTCAAAGTCAACAGTGATGTGGCCAAGTTCACCTGCTGCACCAGCAACACCATGAAGCAATTTGCCTTCAGCGACGATACCGCCACCAACACCTGTACCAAGTGTCATAAAGACAACGTCTGGTTGGTTATCACCAGCACCCATCCAGCGCTCACCGAGAGCGGCCACGTTGGCATCATTATCGATGAAGAATGGAATACCCAAGGCTTTTTCAATTTTTTCTTTGATTGGTTGAAGGGTTTTCCAGTTCAAGTTGTAGGCACCAATAACAGTTCCTTTTTCACGGTCAACCACACCTGGTGATCCCATCCCAATTCCTTGGAAGTCCGCTGCTGCCAATCCAAGCAAGGCCAAACGATGTTGAATAGACTCAATCATATCATCTACGATATGACTTCCCTCATCCAAAATGTTGGTCTTGATAGACCATTTTTCTTGGATTTCTCCCTCTTGAGTTAAAATTGCGAACTTGATAGATGTTCCACCAAGGTCAATTCCAATAATCTTTTGACTCATCATATTCTCCTTTTTTATTATGAATTAATTGAAAATGCTTACAGTATTAGTATAACAAAAACTAATCGTTTATGCAAAGGTTTGCATTAACTTTCTGAATTTTATCTGATTTATGGTTTCCAGAGACCTGAGGCATCTACATAGTAGCGGCCTCCATCAACTCGCTCATTCTTAGCCATTTTACCATCTGATTTCAAATAGTAATTTCCTTGCCATGCATTGCGAGCGTATGAACCATCTGATTTCAAGTAATACCAGGCTTGATAAGAAGAGTCATAAACCCACTCATCTTGTGCCATTTTACCGCTTGACTTAAGGTAGTAAGCTCCTTGCCATGCATCCTTTGCATAAGATCCATCTGATTTCAAATAATACCAAGCTTGATAGGAAGAATCATAAATCCATTCGCTCTGTGCCATTTGACCATCTTCTTTCAGGTAATAGCTTCCCTGCCATGCATTTTTCACTGGATTGCCATTTCCATCAAAGTAATACCAAGTACCATCCTGCTTAACCCAACCACTTGTTGTTGCTGAACTTGTATCAGTTTGAGTTGTAGTCTCTTGTTTTGCTTTAAAGGCACCCTTAGGGGCATTTTTCAATTCACAAGCCACACCATCATGATCGCGATCTAACTTGGCAGAATACCCAGGTTCTCCCTCGTGAATATCTGCGTATCCATTCGCCCAAGCTTCTTTACAACTAGAAAAATGGATGTTTTCTTCCGCTAAAACTGGTTGTGAAAACAAAGCTAAAACTGGTAAGGTAGCCAGACTCATTTTTAAAAATAGACGTTTGTTCATTTGGTTCTCCTCTAACGATGTTATCGATTTCAATATTATTTTATCAAACTTATTTCAGCAATTCAAGAGTCTCTGTGGGCTTATCCCTCAATTGATTCCGAACTTCTTTCCAAGACTCTGCTGACTGCCCCAACCCATGCAAAAATATCAGTTTCATCTAATTCTCCTCTAGGTTTAATTCATACAAGCCTCTCACTGCATTACAGCCGTAAATAGCTTCTGCTTGGGCTAAGTCTGCCAAGGTCAAGACTTTCTCTTCTACCTGTCCTGTTTCTAGTAAATACTGACGGTAAATTCCTGGCAAGATTCCCAGTCGGATAGGCGGTGTGTAGAGTTTTCCAGCGATTTTCAGAACCAAATTTCCGATTGAGGTTTCCAATAGCTCTCCAGCTATATTATGGTAAATAATTTCTTGTTCTCCTAAACTCAAATGCGGTCGGTGAGTCGTTTTAAAGTAGGTAAAGGATTGATTCAAAGCAGCTTCTTGAAGGCAGACTTGGGCCTGACAAAAGCTTGTACTAAGAGGGGTTAATACTTGACGATTGACTTCTATCTCTCCAGATTTGCTGAGAGAAATTCGCAAGCGGTAATCTTGATTAACTTCACAATCCTGACACTCTTCCTCTATCTTTTGTTTCAAGTTTTCTGAATCAAATGGAAAGGCAAAATACCGACTAGCTTTTCTCAGCCTTTCTATATGTTGATTCTCAAACAGCAAGCACTTCTGGCTGATTTTCCCTGTAGTAATCAGTTTGAAACGAGCTTGTTTACGATAGAGAACAGCTGCCTTTTGATGAACCTCTCGATACTCAGATTCCCAAGTGCTATCCCATGTAATGCCTCCGCCAACTCCATAGATGGCTTTCCCTTGATACAGTTGAATCGTCCGAATGGCCACATTAAAAATCCGTCGTCCATTTGGAAGCAAGAAACCAATCGTTCCGCAGTAAACTCCACGCGGTTGCGGCTCTAGGTCCTTGATAATCTCCATAGTCGCAATTTTGGGAGCTCCCGTTATGGATCCACAAGGAAAGAGAGAGCGAAAAATTGTAACTAAATCAACATCTGCTCGCAACCGACTCTTGATGGTCGAAGTCATCTGCCAAACAGTTGAATACTGCTCTACCTGACACAGACGCTTCACGTGCTCGCTCCCCACCTCAGAAATACGGTTCATATCATTGCGCAAGAGGTCCACGATCATCATATTTTCAGAGCGATTTTTGGGATCCTGCTCCAGCCAACTAGCCTGTTCAAGATCTTCTTGGTCAGTTATGCCACGCTGAGTCGTCCCCTTCATTGGTCGTGTTGTCAATTCACGGTCATTTTGCTCAAAAAAGAGTTCTGGGCTCATAGAAATCACTGCCATCTCATCATGTTCCACATAAGCATTGTAGCCTGCTTCCTGCTCTACCACCATGCGATTGTAAATGGCAAAAGGATTGGCACTTAAGTCCTGCTTGAGTTGAACGGTGTAGTTGACCTGATAGGTGTCCCCTTGCCGCAAATGATGATGTATCTGTGTAATAGCCTTTTCATAGTCCTCTGCAGACGTTACTTCCTGCCAGTTTGAAGGCAAATCAACCTCGTCATAAATCAGAGGAATAGGGGATGTTTCTACCCTATTATGAACTGTAAAATATAGCAGATACTCTCCCAGTAAAGGAGCTTTATGAACTGCTAATTTCTTCTCAAAAGCAGGTGCAGCCTCATAGCTGACATAACCCACCACATAATAGCCTTGCTCTTGGTAGCTTTCCACTTGTGCCAGCAAATCTGCCACTTCTGCTATATTTCTCGTTTTCAACTCTTTAATCGGCTGGGTAAAGGTGTATCTCTCCCCCAAAGCCCTAAAATCAATCACTGTTTTTCTATGCATACCTTAAGTATAGCATAAAAAGGCAGATACAGACAAAGCTGATCTACCTTTTTTCATTTTACTAGTCCTATCTACTATTTAGTGAATAAATCTCCAGTAAATCCGTCTGATTTCTGCAATAGTTGTTTGTAAACTTTCCATTTAAGATTCACTGTATTATCAAATTTATTACCTTGAAGGTCTTTTTCAACTGCAGCATCGAATAGCTCTTGAAGTTCTTCATGTGTTGAAATCTTTTGACCATCAATTTCAATTTCTACAAAACCTTTCTCAGCTTTAGCTCTGACTTCTTTATACCATTCTTTCTTCCACTCTTCTAATGTATTAAATCTACCTTTAGAAACTTTTTGGATGATAAAGTCATCACCTAGACCTACGTTGCCGGCTGCTTTAGATTCTTGTTTATACTTGTTAGATGCATACCCTAAGAATCCATCAAGGTAACCGTAGTAGCCCCACATACGGAATGTATTGTGTTTGAATGAGATTGAGCCAGCCGTACTCTTACTTGTGTTACCACCGTAAATACCAGTCATCATATTCACAACAGTATAAGCAGAATCGAATCCTTCAGTACGGTAATGACCATTGCCTGGTAGCCCGTGTTTAGTAGCGAAGTTGTTATCTACAAGTTGATCAATAGCTGTCAGTTTCATACTCTTCTCATCATCATTTAAATCGCGAACTAAATCCCATTGATGTGGTGCACCTTCTAACTTATTATAGCTAGCTTTTTCGCGATATTTCTTATCGATTCTCTTGAACCACTTATCGTTAGTTCCAGTATTTTTCTTGATGACAGATTCTGCTTCTAAGTAATCAAGCATCATCATAGATTCATTATAGTTCTTCATGTAGTGGTCAATTTTCTCACGGAGTTCTTCTGGTGTCAAATACGTAGTACTATCCGTTACAATCGCAATTTTCATTTACTAGACTCCTTTTCTTAAAATTAGCAATCACGTTGCTTTCTATAGTATACCCAAAATATATATTAGGAGCAAACGTTGGAAATTAGCAGAACCACAAAAAGGAGCTAGGCTTTCACCTAAACTCCTTAACACTAAAATTTTACTTTGTAAAAACTTCTTCTTTAAAACTATTTGTAGCTTGTAATAATTTTTTAAAGACTTTTTCTTTCAGTGAAACTGTGTTTGTATATGATTCTTTGCTTGTTCTAGCCATTTCTTCTTTATCTTTTTGAACTGCTTCTTGGAATAGTGTTTCCAATTGCGCATATGATGAAATGGTTTTTCCGTCTATCTCAAATTCATGTATCCCATCTTTAGCTTGGGCTACAACTTTTTTGAAATATGCCTTCTTCCAATCTTCTAAAGTATGGAATTCACCTTCAGAAATTTTTTCAATAATATAGCTATCACTTAATACTTTATTTTCTTTTCGAGCTTCTGCACTATATTTATTTGATGCATAACCGACAAACCCTTTTTCATATCCATAGTATCCCCACAGACGGAATGTATTGTGTTTAAATGATAATGCTCCTGGAGAACCTTCACTCGTATTTCCTCCATAGATTCCTCCGGTAATTCGAACATTGACATATGCTGTTTGGAAGTCTTCAGGTTTATATAAACCATGGAAATCTCGATTTGTAATGAAATTGTTCATAATTAAATCATCGACAGAATTTAGCGGTACTTGTTTATCAGTATCATTCAACGGACGAACATTGTCCCATTGATCTTTAGAGTTAGCTGGATTTCGAAGTTGTTTGTCCATCTTCTTGAACCATTTGTATTTTAATGCTGTATCCTGTTGTTTAACAACCGTATCCCCTTCTAAATAATCTAAGAGCATTAACGTATCATTATAGCCTTTCATATAATGATCAATTTCCTCACGTGATCTTAATTCGTTTGGATTTGTATTATACCATTGATTTCCATTGTTTGGACGAACGTAAGCCATATTCAATCCTAACGCTCCATATTCTCCTTGGTGCCCAATTTCAGAAGGCGATTGTAACATTCCTTGCGCAAACGCTTCAACATTAGTTCCCGGACGATGTCTCCATCCACCTAAGTAAGCCATACGGTCGTTAACGTGTGTCGTTTCATGCGTAAAAGCTGAAATCCCAAACGGACTAATCATATTGGTAAGCATAAAGAATACTGATGCTTCAGGTCTATTCGGATCATCATAGATAGAGGCCATTGCCCCCATACGTGTATCAGTATTATGATATGTTCCTGTCGGTCCGAACACTTCCCGAATCGGTGCAATTGCTGTTCCTTGATTTGAATACCCTAGACGATTTGCAGATACACCTGGATATAATTGATTATCCCAGACCGGAGTTGGTACTATATTTTTACTCTTCAACAGACGTTCTCGAACATTTGGTAACGCTAATCGAGACCAGAAGTCTAAGTACGCTTGTTGAGCTGTAGCCACCTTATCAATTTCCGGTTTAAATGCATTTCTTTCTTCTTCCGTCATCTTGCCATATTTCTCAAATGAACTAAAGGCTAATGTATTATAAGTTGAAATTAAGAACATATGCGCATTCTTTACGTTTAGAAGCGGTAAAATCATCTTAGCATGGGTACCATTATTCAATCCATCGTAAGCACGATGTTTCTTATCTTTAAAATCTTCCGTTGTTGTCTCTGGTTCCGAAACATATACATGATCTCTCGTTGCATCAATAAACCAATCATTCATATTATCAATATTTGTAAATAATTTACGATTATAATCTAAGAATTGATGTAAATTACCAGACAATGTATCCTTCGCTAAGACTTCACGGAATGCATCTTGCGTACGGTTACCTTTGAGGTTATTCTCTTTTGAACCAATCTCAATCAATCGATCCAATACACTTACGTTTTTACCATAGAAATCTGGTTTGAATAACATTAATTCTTTAATATTTACCTCTCCAAATTTTACTCCGTAATAACGATGTAGATACGTTAATCCAAGAATTAAAGCCGCTTTATTCTTTTCAACTTTATCTAAGATCATTTGTTGTGCTACTAGAGAATCATTTAATTGATGATTTTCGTTTTGAACTAACTTAGTCACTAGTTCTGTTAAGTTATTCTTCACATAATCAAAGCTTTCTTCTAAGTAAAGATTTTTCACTGCATCAAATCTTCCTGATCCCAGTCGGTTAAAGTGTTTATAAATAACATCTGATTGTAATTCAATCGGAATTAATTTTGAAACAATTCCATTCACTAAACCATCATAATTTTTTTGAACAATATTTAATGTATATTTAACTCCTAAATCTGTTACAGTGTATTCTTTAACATTACTTAATCCTTCTGTACTGCCAGATAGATTTAAGTATTCTTTTGTTCCATCCGCATAGTGAATCATAATTTTATTCACTTCTTCTAAATTTGTAACGAATTTTGTATCATGCATTGGTGTTACAGAAAGAACTTCTTTCGTATTTAAGTTATGTGATTTATCCAATTTATTAGCTTGATGTACAATATATTCTTTATTATAGAATGGTTGTAATTTTTCAAAATTCTTATATGCTAATTTATATTCATCGTTATAATCTTGGATTTGATCATAAGCAGAATTTTGAGACACTGTTGCGTTTAATGTAGCCACTAGTGATTTTTCGCTTTCAAAAGTATTAGCAGTAATATTATAGCTAGCTACTTTTTCATCAGCTTCCTCTTTTGTCAATTCAATTTGTTTATTAGGATATTTAGTGTATGACTTTTTACCTTCACTATATCCAGCTACACTGTATAATTTATCAATTTGTGGATGTGCATAATCATCATCAATATCATTTGAACCAAATAACATTTCTGCATTTTTCACTTTTACATAACTAACATTATCTTTTACTGTACCAAAAGGCCATGTCTTACTTGCAAACGCTCCAGTTTGTACTGGCGTAACTACATTAATCATTCCTTTGGCAACAGATTTGGTCAAGTTTCCTTTAGTTCCAGTTAAATAATCGCCTACCATTCCGTATTCAACATATGGAATTAATGAGCTGGCTCGTACGTTATTACCTGTTAATATTGCATCTACATAAGTTCTCGTTACAATGCCTCGATAATTTTTATCAGCAATACCACCTAACATAGAACCATTTGCATGTAATTTTCCGATGAATGCAACATTTTCAATGCGAGTTCCATCGTTCATATTATTAACAACACCCGCTACATTATTACGTCCAATAACAGAACCTGTAATTTTAACATCTTCAATGACAGAAGTGCCATTCATTGTATTTGCTATTGTAGCAACACCATCATCATTTTTACGATCGATATCGACATCTTCAAAATTAATATTTTTTATAGTAGCATTCTTAATAACATTGAATAAAGGTCGTTCTAACTCTGTAATAGCATAACGTTTTCCGTCTTCACTTAATAATTTTCCTGTAAATTCACTCGTGATATACGATTTTCCATTCGCAGATGCATTTCTAGCACTCATACTTTGACCTAATCGGTATTCTCCTGCTGGATCTTTTTGCATTGCTGAAACTAAATCTTCAAAATCATAATAAACATTTCCGTTAGCTGCAACTGATTTTTCAATGTAATGAGTATATTCAGATTCAAATGTTTGATCTTTTTGACGCCCAACTAAATTATCTGCTGTTGCAGTTACTTTATACATTTGTTTTCCATCAACGGTTACTTCTTCAATATTTTTCACTGCTAATAATGTTGATTTTTGATCATGTGAAGTGACTTTTAAGTAGTATTTACTCTTATCCTCTGGGATTGATTTTAATCTAGATTCATTCGTTTCTGTTTCTTGATCATATTTAATTAAATCAGTTCTTCGAATATCTTTGATTTCAACTTTTTTAAGATCTAATTGAATTTTTTTATCTTCTAATGTTTGAGTTTCTTCTCCTTCTCCACGATCATAAACCATTGTAGTAGATAGGGTGTAACCTTGATAATATTTCAAGTCTTTTAATGTTGCTTGTAAATCATTTTCCGGCACGTCAACTTCTTTAACTACTTCACCAGCTTCATTTTTTAAAGCAACTTTAATCGATTTAATCGTAACTCCAACTGGTTTATTTAAAGTGTATTTAGCTGTCGCACTCTTCTTCAAGACATCTTTTTCAGTATTAGCCCATTGTAAAGTAGGTTTTTCTAACCCTTTTGTACCATTCTTAATAATTTTATCTTGAGGTTGTAAGATAACTTTTTCTTCTACTGTTGGAGCTTCGTTTGTTTTTTCTCCGCGAATTGTTTTATACGTTTCAGTAATTTGTTTCTTACCGTTTACACCTTCTTGAGCAACTGTAGTTGTTCCACGTTTTAAAGTGTCATCATCTTCTGTTTTTGTAGCAAAAGGAATGGCTTCTTCTCTTGTTTCAACTGTTGTTCCTTCAACTGGTTTTGTTCCTTTTTTAACGACTTTAGAAACGGCAGGCGTTTTCACTTCCGTACTGGTAGAAAGAACTTTATCTGTCTCTACACCTTCCACTGTTTCGTAAGTTGTTTTGGTAACTTGAACTCCTTTAGCCCCTTCACGTTCAACAACTTCT
Organism: Streptococcus sp. 68; assembly: GCF_013277415.1. GTDB lineage: Bacteria > Bacillota > Bacilli > Lactobacillales > Streptococcaceae > Streptococcus. The sequence continues at coordinate 75,138 of NZ_VMMX01000014.1, forward strand.
TCATCTACATATTTTGTGTCATCCGGAACTACTTCTGTTGTGAAATCTAATTCACTTTCGGTAGACTTCTCAACTGTACCTGTTGTTACTTTATATTCTGGGTTTACTTCTTGTACTGGTGCTTGACCTTCTTTGCCTTCTTCTTGCGTACCTTTAGCTGTTTTGGTCTCCTCTGTTGGTTCTACAGTTTCTTCAACCTTAGTCTCTGGAGATACTTCTTCTTGTTTCGGTGTTTCTTCCGCAGTCTTCTCTTCTTCAGGAGCTTCTGGTTGCTTTTCTGGAGAGACTGGTGCCTTTTCGTCTTCACTTGGCGCGACTGGTTCACCTGCTTGTTCAACTTTTGGTTCCGTTTGTTTTTCTACAGCAGGCGTTTCCACTTTTGGTTCTTCAACAGGTTGATTAGCAGCCTCCTCTTTTGATTCTACTACTGCTGGCTGTGCATCTTCTTGTTTCGGTGTCTCTTCCGATACCTTATCCTCTTTAGGATCTTCTTGTTGTGATGAATCTTTTGGTATCCTTGGTTGCTCAGGTTGTTCTGGGACTTTTGGTTGTTCTACTGGAGTTGCAACTTTTGATTCCTCAGCTGGTTTGTCTGATGGTTGACTTTCCGGTTTGACTGGTGCTTGTTCATCTGTTTTTGACTCAACTACTCCACTTACTTCTTCAACTGGAGCTGGTTCTGCTGAATCTTCTTTTTCATCTTTTCCTTTAGGGAGGGGGTCGTCAGTAGGTTTTACTTCCGATTTTGGTTCTTCCTTTGGATCTTCTTCTATTTTAGGAGCTTCTTCTACTGAAACTTCCTCTACTCCTGCTTGGGTTTCTACCCTAGGTTGTGCTTGACTACTTGTTACTTGGGGATTCTCAACTTCGACTACAGTCACCTCTCCAGGTTTAGCTGAGGCTTCTTCTAAAACAGTGTCCAAGCCAAGCGTTTTGAGGATGTCACCTGATAGATAACCAACATAGCGATAGCCCTCCATTTCAACAACACCCTCTCGACTAGCCGGTGCTAGGGTCGCAACTGGGTCTACAGCTCCTGCACTAGGAAGGACTACCAATCCCATAGCTCCAACTAGAAAGACGCTGGCAATTTTCTTTCTCTTGTAGATTACAAGTAAGCTCCCAACAGTCAGCAAACCAAAAGCTGTCAAAACAGATGCTTCTGTCCCTGTTTGTGGCAGCTGGTCTTTTTGATACACCAAACCATAGACAACTTCATCTCCATCAGGCTTTCCTGTCTGGATTAAATCTTTAGCTTCTTGTGAAATAACCTCTTTATCTACATAGTGATAGGTAGCTGCGTCCACTACAGAAGGAGCCATCAAAAGGCTTCCAAGAAATACAGAACCTACAACTCCCTTAATCTTACGAATTGAAAAACGGTCTTTTTTAAACACTTTCATCTCCTTTATTCATTCTCACGACTTTCTGATAGAATCTTGCGGATAATGCGCACGCGCACCTCCAATTAATTTTGGACGACTAGCAAGAGCCGTTACATGGGCATGACCAATCTCTCTCAAAAGAGGGCGAATCGGAACCTGAACATGCTTGACATGCATGCCAATTGCAGTATCTCCGATATCCAATCCAGCATGAGCCTTGATAAATTCAACCTCAACTGGATCTTGCATAAACTTGAAGGCTGCCAACTGACCTGAACCTCCTGCATGAAGGGTAGGAAGGACACTGACGATTTCCAGACCAAACTGCTCTGCCACTTGACGTTCAACGACGAGGGCACGATTGACATGCTCACAGCCTTGAACGGCTAAATGGATACCTCTACTACCTAGAATACCCAAGACAGTCTCCACTATCAGCTCACCAATCTTTTGACTGGATTCTTTCCCAATCTGACCACCTATCACCTCACTAGAAGATAGACCTAAAACAAAAAGGGCCCCCTGCTTCAAATTGGCCTTTTCTAAAACATCTTCTACTATCTGACGTGTTTCTCTTTGAATCTGTGTCTCGTTCATCTCTGTCACCTCTTTTGTCACCCTTCTATCATACCGTTTTTTCTTGTTTTTAGCAAGATAGACAACCTAGAAAGCTTGCCCAATTACGCATAAAACTCCCAGAATTGACTGGGAGTTAGCTAGTTTATATTCTATTTATGTATATTTCCACTTTCGTTCCTTTTGAGGGGGCAGATTCAATCTTCATCTGGTAATTGGCTCCAAAATGAAGTTTGAGCCGTTGGTCAACATTTTGAAGACCAACTCCCCCACGTTTGAGTTGACTTTGACTACTATCACCAGCATCTTGGAAGCCAACGCCATCATCCTCAATACGGATGACCAATCCTGAATCCTGTTTCTGAACAGAAACTCTAATATGTCCCTGACCTTCCTTTTCCTTAATGCCATGGTAAAGAGCATTTTCCACCAAGGGTTGTAACACCAACTTGGGCAAGATTAGATGATCAAAGGCAGGATTTTCAACAATCTCGTATTCCAGCTTATCTCCATAGCGTTGTTTCTGGATAAAGAGATACTGGCGGACATGATTGATTTCGTCAGACAGACAAATCAAATCCTTGCCTTGATTGAGCGCTAAGCGGAAGTAGGTCGCCAAGGACTTGGTCACCTGAACCACTCTCTGACTATCCTGAAATTCAGCCATCCATATGATGGTGTCCAAGGTGTTATAGAGGAAATGCGGATTAATCTGGCTCGATAGAGCTTGAAGTTGGTACTGACGGGTCGTTTCTTCCTGCCTGCGAATAGCTGCCATCAACTGATCAATCTGATCCAACATGACATTGAACTGGCGAATCACTTCTCTCAGTTCATGGGCACCAGTTTCCTTGGCACGCAGATTCTGATTACCAGAAGCAATCTCCAGCATGGTTTCTCTCAAGTCATTCAGAGGAGCAATCCAGCGTTTGAGACTAAGCCACACCAAGCAGAGACAGGCAAGAAGAGATGTGAAACTGGCTCCAAGCAAGGTCCACATGAGTTGACTCCTAACCTTGTCTAACTTCTCCAACGAAGACACACCAAGCACCGTCCAATCAGTTCCAGCAATCCTTTCCTGACTGACGTAGGATTTGTGATCTGGAGTATAGCCCTGCCCTGTCTCAATATAGGGTTTCATGGCCTCCATTTCGCTAGATGAGCTATAGACTGTATGTTTAGGATGATAAACAAATTCATGATTTTCATTGATGATAAAAGCAAATCCCTGCTGCCCCAACTGTAGCTGGTTGAGATAGGCTTCCAGAGTTTCATAAGAAATATCCAAACGAAGTACACCCAGATTGGCTCCCTTTGCATCAACAAGTTCTTGAGTGACAGAAATGACCCACTGACTATCTGATTTACGAGCTGGAGTCAAAACGGGCATGGCTCCCTGATGAATGGCCTTTTGGTACCAATCCTCAGCCATCATATCTGAGGAAGTTTTCATTTGCACACTGTCATCTGTAGAAATGACCTGACCGGATTTGGTCACCAGCACAACAGTTTTCAAGTCCTGATCTGCCTTTAAGATGGTCAAAAACAGATCTCGAATTCCCTTGATCTTGTCTTGACTGGGATTCTCAGCATAGGCCAGAACATCCGTCTGCTGGGTCAAACTAGTCGAGGTGGTTTCTAATTTTTTGATATAAGACTGGATAAAGTGGCTAGTCTGGCTGATGGTCGTTTGGCTGTTTCCTTCAATGCTAGCCTCAATGGCTGAAGAACTAGATTGATAGTAAAAAGTCCCAACCAGAGCTAGGAGAATGAGAAAGACCAGAAAGATGGAAATAACCATTCTGACTAGGAGAGAAGAACGCTTCATCGACCTCCCCCTTTCTTAAACTGACGAGGTGTCACACCTGCAATCTGTTTAAAACGTTGGGTAAAGTAATTCATATCTTCAAAACCAACCTTCTCTGCGATCTCATAAATCTTCAGATCTGTGGTTAGAAGCAAGAGCTTGGCTTGTTTGACACGTTCTCTCACCAGATAATCCTGAAAAGGCAGACCCAACTCTTTCTTAATCAAAGAACTCAGATAAGTCGGGCTAAAGCCCAAGTCACTGGCCAAAGACTTTAAACTAAACTGGCTATCAGCCAGATGGGACTGGATTTTCTGGGCCATATTTCCTTCAAACTTATCGGTCAATAAATCTTGTAACTGCTCTTCCTTTTCTTCCTTATCCAACTTTTGCTTGATTTTCCCCAACATCTCCTCAATATCCTGACGAGAAAAGGGTTTAAGCAGGTAATCGTCCACACCTAGTTTGACAGCAGACAAGGCATAATCAAAATCATCGTAGCCTGTCAAAAAAACTAGATGCACCTGAGGATAGGTTTCTCGGACCAGACTGGCCAACTGGATTCCATTTAGCTGAGGCATGTTGATATCGGTTAAAATGATATCTGGAACCTGCTTTTGTATCAATTCCCAAGCCTGCCTTCCATTTTCAGCCTGACCGATGATTTCCATATCGTAGGCTGCTACATTGACCAGCTTGGTCAAGCCTTGTCTTACCAGATACTCATCTTCTACAATTAAGATTGTGTAGGTCATGCTCTGCTCCTTTACCACTTACTAGTATCAGTATAGCAAAATTCTCCTCTAACTGCTTAGGATAGACTTCTTAATCGACATAATTTAGTAAATAAGCATAGCCTTTTTCTTCCATTTGGTCTTTGGGAATAAAACGGATAGAGAGACTATTAATACAGTAGCGCAATCCACCCTTGTCCTGTGGTCCATCCGTAAAGACATGGCCAAGGTGAGAATCTCCCACTCGGCTCCGCACTTCCATGCGTGTCATATTGTAGGACTTATCTTCCTTGTAGGTGGCAACATCTGGACTGATTGGTTGGGTAAAACTAGGCCATCCACAACCAGACTCAAACTTATCCTTTGATGAAAAGAGAGGTTCGCCAGTTGCCACATCCACATAGATACCAGATTCAAATTTATCCCAGTAGCGGTTTGAAAAAGCTCGCTCTGTTTGATTTTTCTGGGTAACTGCATACTCCTCAGATGACAGGGTCTTTTTCAATTCTTCATCACTTGGTTTGGGATATTTGCTGGCATCAATGACTGGATAGGCAGCCTGATTGACATTGATATGGCAGTAGCCATTTGGATTTTTCTTGAGATAGTCTTGGTGGTAATCCTCAGCCACCACGAAATTCTGCAAGGCCTCCTTTTCAACTGCTAGAGGTTGATCGTATTTCTTAGCCACCTCATCAAAGACTTGGTTGATTACCTCCAAATCCTTGTCATCTGTGTAATATACACCGGTACGGTACTGGGTCCCCACATCATTTCCTTGTTTATTTTTGCTGGTTGGATTGATAATGCGGAAATAATGAAGCAAAATTTCCTTGAGGGAAATTTGATTGGCGTCGTAAGTGACATGGACGGTTTCCGCATGTCCTGTTTGGTTGATCAATTCGTACTTGGTTGTTTCCCCTCTACCGTTTGCATAGCCTGAAACGGCATCTGTCACTCCGGGAACGCGGGAGAAGTATTCCTCCACTCCCCAGAAACAACCTCCAGCTAGATAAATTTCGTGCAAGTCTGCGTCTTTACTAATTTCTGTTTTTTTCACTGTTTTTCCTCCTTGGCTGACTGCCGCTTTCTCAATTTGCGAGGCATCTGTCTGCCCTGCATTTCGCATCAATAGAACATAGAAACCGGTTATGGCTAGGAAAAATACTCCTAGCAACAAGATGATTTTTAGCTTATCATTCATAGGACACCTCCTAGGCTAATTCCTTCAAAGTTTGCAAAATCGCATCTTTTTCCATGAATCCTGGTTGGGTTTTGACCAATTTTCCTTCACCATCTATAAAGGCTTGAGTTGGGTAAGAGCGAACGCCATAAGTTTCCAAAAGTTTGCCTGATGGGTCAACTAGGACTGGGAAATTTTTATAATCCAAGCCCTTGTACCAGTTCTTAAAGTCCGCTTCTGCTTGTTCACCCTTGTGTCCAGGAGACACCACTGTCAAGACCACATAGTCGTCGCCAGCTTCTTTAGCAATTTCATCCGTATCTGGAAGACTAGCCAGACAGATGGAACACCAAGAAGCCCAGAATTTGAGATAGACTTTCTTGCCCTTGTAATCAGACAAGCGATAGGTCTTGCCATCTACTCCAGTTAGCTCAAAATCAGCCACTTCTTTCCCTTTAGCTGCGCTTGTTTTACTAGCTGTCTGCTCCATCTTCATTTCATCTTTCATTTGGTGTTCACTGGTCATGGACTTGCCTGAACAAGCCGTCAAACAAAGGAGCGAGCCTGCTCCAAGAACACATGTTTGCCATTTTTTCATACTGATATTCCTTTCCATTTTATTCAAATAATTGACTTAAAATTGAAGCATTTCCAAATAGAACCAAGAGTCCCATCACAATAATGAGAAAACCACCCACTTTTTTGAGAATCCCGAGATAGGGATGAAGTTTTCGGAAATGTTTCAAAACATAACTAGAGGCCAGAGCTAGAAGCAAGAATGGTAGCGCCAAGCCCAGTGTATACACCAACATGAGACCCGCTCCCTGCCAAGCTCCTGAACCACCTGAAGCCGCCAAGGCTAAAACAGACCCCAGAACCGGCCCTACACAAGGCGTCCAAGCAAAACTAAAGGTCAAACCCAGCAAAAATGCCTGACTATAGCCCTTACCATGTTGCCCCTGTCCTTGCAGTTGTAACCTCTTTTCCTTATAAAGCCCCTTAAAGCGTAGAATCTCCATCTGGTGCAAGCCTAAGAGAATGATAACCGCACCCGTCACATATTGGAACCAAGAAGCATAAAGCAAATCGCCTAAAAAACCAGCTCCATAGCCCAACAAAATAAAGATAAAGGAAATTCCTGCTATAAATGCCAGAGTTCGCAATAAGCTAGTAACTGAGATTGAAAATTTGTTGCTAGAAGCCTGAGCACCATCCTTATCATCCAACAAGACTCCTGCATAGACTGGTAACAAGGGTAAGATACAAGGAGAAAAGAAGGATAGAATCCCTGCCAAAAAGACACTTAGAAAAAAGAAAATATGACCCATAAAGTTCCTCCTATCATTTTATTGATAGGTTTATTATACTCCTTCCATTTTCGAAAAAACAGGGACAATGATAAGGGAAAATAGGAATTTAATCAGATGATTTAGAAATCTTGGACAAAAACTATACAAAAAACTGTCAAAGCACAAAAGCGCATAGTATCANNTGATACTATGCGCTTTTGTAATGAATGAAGAATGAGTTAGACTCAATGAAAATCAAAGAGCAAACTAGGAAGCTAGCCGCAGGCTGTACTTGAGTACAGCAAGGCGAAGCTGATGTGGTTTGCACTTTGATTTTCGAATAGTATTAGTCTTTTTTAAAGCTCTTATCTTTCAAACTCTGCACACTGGCATTGATCACTGCACCTAGAATAACAATTTTAGCAATCAAGATAAACCAAAACATCATAACAACAAGAAGAACTGAACCTAAAATTCGGACGTCCACTAAATGATGGACATAGTAATTGAGATAACTAGAGAACAGAGTTAGTAGAACTAAAATCACTAAGAGAACAAAGGCACTGCCTGGTAGGGTATAGCTAATTTTCCTGTTAGATAGATTGGGAAGAAAATAATAAAGCATGACCAAGATAGCAAAGAGCAGGGCGTAAGTCAGAGGACCTGCCAACCCTTGTAAAGCCTGATAGATAATGCCATCTTTTGTCCAATAATGAGCAAGTAAATCCAAAATCATCTGCCCAAATAAGCTCAAAAACAAGGCAAACGCAAAGAGGAGCTGCAAGCCAAAACTGACTAGGAGACTCACCATCTGATGGGAAATAAGTCCACGACTCTTTTCGACGCCATAAGCCTTGTTAAAAGCTTTTTGCAAGAAATTCATAGATTTTGAAAAACTCCATAGCGCCGACAAGACAGAAAAACTCAATAAACCTGTTGAAGGTTGGGTCAAGACTTCTCTGGCTATTTTTTCCACACCTTCATAGAGGCTTGGGGGCAGGACGTCTTTCACAAAGCCCAGAAATTCTCCCACAGGAATCTGAAAATAGGGGAGTATATTGACCACCACCAAAAGCAGGGGAAAAATCGAAATCAACCAATAGTAGGCTACTGCGACACTGGTCAACTCACTATCTGATGCTTGATAATAATGCAAAAAAGCTTTTAATAGAGGCTTGTCTATCAGCTCTTTCCACCACTTTTTCATGTCACACTCCTTCACTTATAATCTTATACTCGATGAAAATCAAATAGCAAACTAGGAAGCTAGCCGCAGGTTGCTCAAAGCCCTGCTTTGAGGTTGTAGATGAAACTGACGAAGTCAGTCACATATATAATCCAAGGCGACGCTGACGTAGTTTGAAGAGATTTTCGAAGAGTATTAACTAATTTCTTCTTACCAATTCCACCATATCATAAGGCAGGGTATTGGCAGCTTCCTTCAAGGAATAGTTCTCTAAGTTATTGACATTTTGTCGTAACTTCTTGGCATACTTGGTCGTAATCAATCGTTTTTCTTCGTATTCGAAAATCAACTTACGCTCCAGATAATATCCTCTCAGCATTTCATCGATATTGTTGGGCTTGACACGATTGATAACCCGTTCGACAAAAGCACCACTGCTGATAATAGCTGTTTCTCGGAGACGAGACTCCTGCATAAAACTAATCAAAGAGCGTCTATAGACTCCCTTCAGGTTTTCCAAACTTTCAATAATCATCTCTGTATTGGCAAGATAGAGCTCTGCAATTTGGTCATAATCAAGAGCACGGAGACGGCTTTGCTCCTTGTCCTTCCAGCTACGGAAGGTCTTTCCGAGAGTAAAAACTTCATGAAGGAGAAAACGTAAAATCCGCAAAGAAACAAGGAAATAATAGGTCAATCGTGACGCAAACTTACGATTGATTCCTCGTTCTATATTTTTCAGATAACGTTGGTAAACTCGGTAAGCACGATTACTAATGTTCCCCTCTTCATAGGCCTGTTCCAATCCATCACTTTCAATACTAAGAATCAAGAGTTTCAAAGCAGCCCAGTCTTCTTGATCATCCTGGTTTTCTTGGCTTAAAATGAGATTTTCAATACGTCCATGATAATTGTCAATAGCCGCATAGAGGGGAAGTTTATTTCTGGTGTCTTCCAACTCTTTTTCCAACTCTATCGTTACTTCATTCAAAATGGCGATATGCATGAGATAGTCCTTGCTTTCTTCCTGCTCATCAGAAAGATGAGGCAAGACCACGAGGCCTGTTAAAAAGCTTACAAGCGTCACACCTGCGACAAGGAAAAGTAAGAGAGGATACTCCTGCTCTAAATTACTCGGTATCAGAAGGATCGTAGCAATCGACACGGTTCCCTTAACACCTGAGAAGGTCAAGAGAAGCATATCCTTCATATACTTATTTAGCTTTTTCTTGAGACGTCTAGTCCTATAGGCATAATAGCCATAAATCATGACAAAACGAATAGCAAAGAGGACAAAGGTAAGGGCTATAAGAGATACCAATAAAAGTAGGGGATTATAGATTGGATTGGCCAAGATAGGCTCTGCTATCATTTCCAACTCCATCCCTAAAATCACAAAGACAGAACCGTTGAGCATAAAGTTCACTGTCTGCCAGACCGTCTCGGTTACCGTATCCACTTGGGCTTCAAGGAGTGTAATTTTCTTAAAACGGCTTGCCTTTAAAATCCCAGCAACTACAACAGCAATAATCCCTGAAACGTGTACTTCTTCTGCTAGAAAGAAGGTCACCAGAGGCAAACTCAATTCCAGAAGGAGTTCACTAGCTATATCCGTTGCGCGCACACTTAGCAAGAAGCTATGGAGGAAACGGTTGGTCATGGCTGTTAAAAATCCAATTAAAAAACCACCTAGGATTGAAAAGATGAGCGAACTACTCGCTTGCCTAAGGGAAAAAGCTCCTGTTGTCCAAGCTGTCAAAGCTACCTGAAAAGCCACCAAACCAGAAGCATCATTCAAAAGTCCTTCACCCTTAAGGATATTGGAGACGCGCTTAGGAAAGCTAAAGCGCTCCGAAAGAGAGGCAAAGGCCACCAAGTCCGTAGGCCCAAGGGCCGCCCCAACAGCCAAGCAAGCTGCCAAGGGAAGGCTGAGCCAAAGAAGATGGGCCAAGCCACCCAAACTCAGGGTTGAGATGAAAATCACTGGAAATATGAGATAGATAATGATTCGCCAGTGTTTTAAAATAGCTGTAATATCAGCTTCTTCCGACTCTCGGAAAAGCAAGGGACCGATAACCAGTGCCAAAAACAACTCCGTATTGAGATGAAAGTCGGTATTGGGTAAAAAGAGACCAATCACAATTCCCAAAAGAATTTGCACCAAAGGAAGGGGTAAAAAGGGCAGGAGCTTATTGGTTGTACTTGAGACAATCAAAACCAGTAAAAATAGGATGAGGTAAATCAATAATTCCACGCACGTCCTCCTTAATCTTTTTTACAACAAGATTCAAAAATCTCCTTCTGCTCTTTGATTTTTTGGTCAATCTTGGAACAATCCTTGTGCTCAATTTTTCTCTGGCACCGTTCCATTTCAAGAGCAACTAATTTTTTCTTGATTTTAAGCATTTTTTTGCTCATGTGTGCTTGATCTAGCACCCCCACCGCTCGTTCGTGGTGGGTTGATTCAACAAAATTCTGGCGCATGGCATCCAGCTTTTCACGTAGGTATTGTTTATCCATGTCTATATCTCTCTAATTTTTCAATCATTACTAAAAATGGTGGGTTGTTAACTTGATTAAGCGTTCGGTAAATGGCAGCTGTGTACTCTTGTTGGTTCAACTGGCTAACAAAATCCAAGACAGCATCCCTCTCGAGGTCGCCTCCTTCATGACCATAGTAGATCATGATGGCAATCCGTCCACCTTTGACAAGCAAATGGCATAACTTTTCTAATGCTTCAATCGTTGTCTGAGGTTGGGTAATGACTGACTTATCAGCTGATGGCAAATAGCCCAGATTAAAAATCCCTGCCTTGGCTTCTGTCACAAACTGGTCCAGTGTCTCATGGCCTTGCAAGATTAACTGGGCATTTGTCATTCCAGCTTGGTTCAAACGCTCTTGCGTCTTTTCCAAGGCTTGTTCCTGAATATCAAAGGCATAGACTTTCTTGGCTAGCTTGGCTAGAAAAAGCGTGTCATGACCATTTCCCATAGTCGCATCCACTACGATATCGTCCTGAGTTACTACCTCAGCCAAAAAATCATGTGCCATCTCAAGTGGTCTTTTCATTTTCAAACTCCTGTTTTACAGCCTTGCATCCTTGAACACTTCCACGACGTCGCATCTCCATCTCAATGCTGTTGAGAACTTCCCATTTATTGAGGCTCCACATAGGGCCAATCAGCATATCCCTAGGTGCATCTCCCGTGATTCGATGGATGACGATATGTTTGGGAATGATTTCCAGTTGGTCACAGATGACCTTGACATATTCTTCCTGACTCATCAATTGTAAACGTCCCTCATGGTAATCTCGTTGCATACGCGTATTGGTCATCAGGTGAAGCAAATGCAGTTTAATCCCTTGAATATCGTTATCCGTGACACAGCGGCGGACATTTTCAATCATCATCTCATGAGTTTCACCAGGAAGTCCGTTGATCAGATGGGAAACAATCTCAATCTTGGGATACTTTCTCAAACGCTTGACCGTTTCTACGTACAATTCATAGGAATGGGCACGGTTAATCAGGTCAGAGGTTTCTTCATAAGTAGTCTGCAAGCCCAATTCAACCGTCACATGCATGCGCTCCGACAACTCAGCCAAATATTCGATGGTTTCGTCCGGTAAACAGTCTGGGCGCGTTCCGATATTGATTCCTACTACACCTGGCTCATTGATAGCCTGCTCATAGCGTTCTCGGATGACTTCCACCTTTTCATGGGTGTTGGTAAAATTTTGAAAATAAACCAGATACTTCTGAACATCTGGCCATTTACGATGCATAAAGTCAATTTCCTTATAAAATTGCTCACGGATAGGCGCGTCTGGTGCTACGATAGCATCTCCAGAACCTGAAACCGTACAAAAAGTACATCCTCCATGAGCCACAGTCCCATCACGATTTGGACAGTCAAATCCCGCATCAATAGGGACTTTAAAGGTCTTTTCTCCAAAGAGTTTTCGATAATAATCATTCAAGGTATTATAAGATTTCATAACCTTCATTATAACAAAAAACACCCACAATCTCAAAAGCCTGACTTTCCTATAAATTCCTCTGTTTCTCGTTTCCATTAGCGATTTTTTATGATACAATATGGATATGATTTTAATGAAATTAGCATCTATTTTATTATTGATACTGACCTTAGTAGTCTGCATTATCATAACCAAACTTTTTAGATTAAAAAAACTAGGACGAAACTTTGCGGATTTGGCTTTTCCAGTCTTGGTATTTGAGTATTACTTGATCACAGCTAAAACCTTTACCCATAATTTCCTCCCTAGACTGGGCCTAGCCCTCTCAGTCCTAGCCATTATTCTCGTCTTTTTCTTCCTTCTGAAAAAACGCAGCTTTTACTATCCTAAATTCATCAAATTCTTCTGGCGTGCAGGATTCTTATTAACCCTTGTCATGTATATCGAGATGATTGTTGAATTGATGACCCAGAAATAAAAAAATGAAATTGAAAACACCTCAATCAAGCTGAAATACAGTGATTGAAGTGTTTTTTTCTTTATCTATTTTTTCATCAATTCCTATTTTCTTTATCAGGAAAGAGGTAACCAATACCTACACAAGCCAGCACACCTGCTCCAATCACCAAGCCACTTGAAATTGGTAACAGGTCCAAAATTGCATTGGCGATGATAAAGGCAATAATCAAACACATCAGACTATCCTTGTAGTCTTTTTTCAAAAGATTCTCTAGAGTGAAAAAGAGGAACAGGCCTACCGGAATCAGGGACCATAGGTTGACATCCAAACTTGGCCATCCAACAGAACCAAAATACACTACTGTCGCTGCTGCTACTAAAAATACAATCCCCAATAATTTTTTCATTTCTTTATCTCCGATTTCTTTTTTAGGAACTTGAGTTATCTGATAGTGACGCCTCCTGTTCCTTACAAAAATCATTATAACAGAGGTCAATTTCAAGAACAAGTTCGTTTGCCTATCTGGTCTCAATCTCGGTCTAAGTGGCTCAATAATAGCCGTAAAATAAGGAAATAGGTGAAAAACTTCCTTCCAAATAAAAAGGAATTAAGCAACCAAACGCTACTTAATTCCTTGAAATTGTCTCATCACCTCTATTAGCCTTTAAATTTTGATAGACTCTATTTTCTAATCAATATGACCAATATTGTCAATACTAACCCTTTCAATCAATTCATTAGTTATCGAAACTAAGTCTATTAATAGATCCAAAAAAGAGTATCAATAGTAAAGTAAACTAAATAATTAAGTTATAAATAGCTATTTTTACAAAACTGTTTCATCATCATACTATCTCAGTACACAAACCATTTTTCTATAGCTTTTGTCTTAATCTTGATCTTTTTTCTTTAATCCAAGAAATGCACCTAAGGTAAACATTATTCCAGCAATGAATGGTGTAAAACCTTCTCTAACTGTTCCGGTTTTTGGCAATCTATCAGAATTGTTAGTATCCGATTTACTATCGATATTGGTATGTTTATTAGCTATATTCTCTGGTTCATTAAGATAAACTTCCTTCTTATTTTCAAAGTTTTTATCATTTTTATCAGGAACTGGAGCTGTAACATCCTTAGTTGAATCAGATCTTTGACTTTCATCTAATTGACTATAATTTACTTGTACAGAAACTGTAGATTTGACATCCTTAGTTGAATCAGGTTTTTGTGAATGATGTTCTCTTTGTAAATCCTCCTTTTTGTAATTTTCATCTAATTGACTATGATTTGCTTGTACCTTATCTTTCTTTTTCGATACATCAAAAGTAGGTTTATTTTCCTCCTCCTTTTTCTCCTCTATTTTCTTGAATACAGGTTTTATAAGGGTATCTTTTGATAGATTAAGAACATAGCCAACGTCTTTTTTCCCTTCGAAACCAGAAATTTCCCAGCCATCAAATTGATATCCTTTTTCTAATTCACCCTCATAGACAGGTAAAATGAAATCTTCTTCCGACACTATCGTTGAACTCATTTCTTTTCCATTTTGAATGGTCACAGTTACCCTATGAGGTTTTAGTTCTCTTACCTCTCCCGTATCTTTGTTTAAAATGAATTCTTTTACGGTTGTATTTCTTGCGAAATCTTTTACAAGAATCTTAATATTTAGTGTCTTATCTGTTAGTTGTTTAATATCATCAAATGATTTATATTCTTTTCCATTTACATAAATATGTTTGTCTTGAATCTCACCATTGAATCCATTATCTCTTTTATCATTGATGTTAAAGACTACAGATTTTCCATCAGCATATTCGATACTTGTATTTCCCTTGGGATCAATGTTTACTTCTGGTTTAACATTATCATATAAAAATTGATAGTGTACTCCAACCGCTTTCGCATTCAAATTGCTATAGCCAGTTTGAAGATAAACATTTCCATCCATATCTGTTACCTTATCTGGAAATCCGTTTGCTTTATAATCTTTCATCCCCCAGTCCATGATGTCACCGTCTTTAACATTAAGCTTAACGTTAAAATCTCTAGTGTTATCAATGTGTAAATCTCCGTAGATTAAATAATTATCTACAACAGATTCATTAACTCTCAATTCCCAGTTAAAACCACCCTTATCAGAAATCTTACCTCTTAAATAAAACTCTGGATTTCGTACATAAATTTTATTAAATTTAGATGGATTAAAGTAGTTCTTGTCCATTGAAAGATTTACTGGTTTTGCATCAATAAATAACGTAGAGCCATCTTCTTTTATAGCTTCTACATTGGACTTATCCTCTCCAGTGTACTCTTTACCATCCTTACCAAATAATACAAGTTTAGACGGATCTGTTACAAGATTTCCGTCTTTATCGATTGCCTCCCCTTTATCGTTCATTTTAAATGTAAACACTTGATACCTTACAATGTTAAAGCCGTCCAAAGCCGACATTAATACAGCTTGAGTACTTCTTCCATCTTCAACATTTCTACTGTCAGAATAAATTATTTTTTCTGAAAGGGCTCTTAGATTAGGATTGGAATTTTGTATTTTTGCTATATCTTCCTTGCTATAGACTCCATTTCCTTCTAACATATCCGTTTTTCCAGGATTATAGGTAGTCACTTTTAGTGCATAGCCTTTTCTCAGAATGATATTATCCTTTAATAGATATTGTTGTTTTTCTGAATCAGAATAGATTTTACCAGATTCCATTTCAGTTAAATTATTTGGTTTGTTCTTTGAAAGATCTCCTTCCCCTAATTCTATTATATTCCCATAACTTGATGCATAGGGATATTCTGTCTTAGTTTCCCTATTTTTTTTAGGCATTCTAATCTTCGTTTCAGCTTTTCTCTGACCATCATCTGTAACAAAGAATCTCATATCTCCTGCAAAAGCTAATCCATCCACAATATCATTAATATTAGCGTATAAATCAAATGTCATCGTTTTTGAATTGGAATCATACTTGGTCGCTTTGATTTCTATATATTTATAGGTATTTCCATAATATACCTTGGCATTTTTAGACACATTACGTATCTTTCCAAGAATTTCAAAGTGTCCATCTTTAGACGGGCTTAGAACACCATAAATTTTTGATTTGATTTCGTCAAGTTTTTCAGTTTCATATTCTAAGGCGCTACCATCGTCATAGGCAGCTATATTTCCTTTATCGTCATATCGATAATCAAGTTCTACTGTTCTTGTACCACCATTTACAAAGTCCTCTTCTTCCCTATATTTCTTTTTAATGAGTTTCTTTAGGTCTTTATTTTCAAAGTTTCTAATTGTTGAAATAGTTTTATTTATTTCAAGGCTAGCTTCTCCCTCAACTGAACTTTCTTCATCTGGTTTTGAATCTTCATCCTTAGCTTGATTATTATTGGTATTTTCCTCTGAGCTCTTTGCATTTTTGAGTTTATCTTCAGAAATTTCACCAAGTTTTTCATATTTAGAAGCATCTTTGTCAGGATCTACTAGGTAATAAGAAATCATCCCCTTTTCATCAGCATGATCAGCAAATTTAATTCTATGAATCTTTGTGAAATTACTAGAGCCATCTAATGCAATGACTTCAATGATTTTTCCTCTTAAATCTCCTGCACCATTAATTTCATAAATAGTATTTCCGTCTTTGTCAAGTTTTCTGTTTCTTCCTTGACCCTCACCTGCATAAGTTACTTCAAGATTTTTCTCAACCTCTCCATCTTCATTAACAAGAGCGGCGCCAGCATACCAAACTTCGTTTGCAATCTCGTCAAATTTTTCAGGATGTTCTTTTTGATCTCTCGCAAATAGGGTTTCATTCTTGTATTGGTCTTTTACCTTGTGATAAGTATCCTTTGTGATCAGCTTAATTTTTTCAGGATTTGAAAAATCAACCGAAACAATCTTAGGGGCTGTGTTATCAATTTTTACAGGAATATAGGAAACCTGCCATGGATAATCTTTAGTTAATCTATATTTAAATTTATAGAAATATTGACCTTCCGCAATCGGTTCAAATTGACCTCTTATCTTAGTAGCAGGATCTTGATTATCCTTACTTTCTGGTGCATTTTCTTCTCTACCTCTAGGATTATAGATGAGTCCATCCCACTTCAAGTCACCCCAAACTTTTAGTTTAGATGATTTGATTCCCTTTGCATCATTGCTTTTAGAGTTTAAAATTCCTTTAATAAAGTGTTCTCTCGAAATGACTTTTAAGTCTCTTTGATTTTCTCCCTCTTTATTTGTATTTACTATTGAAATTAATCCTTCTTCTGCACTTCTTAATACAAGTGGAGAAGGTGTTAATCCTCTTTCAAGTTGAGCCTTTTGAGGATTTCCATTTGAATCTAAAGGATAAATGTTAGCAATATTAGAACCACTTGATGATGCATTTAGCCCTTCGTTATTGAAAGCAAATAATTCTGGATTTTGATCTAGGGATGTTCTATTTTTATCTTTTCTATTTTGTATAACTCCTGCTGGATTAAATTTATCTATACCATGTTCTCCACCAATTCCCTTATTTAAGGTTCCTGGAATTTTCGGTTTACCATCATCATCATAACCTCCCATTGTTTTTGATTTTGATCCTTCTTCCCAAGCCCATTTATCAAGGATTGGTTCGTGGTTCCAATTCCCAGCAAATCCCATTAGAGGCATTGATAAAGAAGGTTGGAAGTTTATTTTCTTCCCGTTAGAGTTTAGAGCTTCCATTTCTTCTACTGACTCAAAATGAATAAATGATTCTACAAATTTATTTTTGTCTTTAGCCTCTCCAACATTTATAACCGCATTCAAATCAAAGCTAGAATTTGCGCCTATAGTGAAAGTATCATGCTCAAATGTGATATTTGCTCCTTTGATTTTTTCTGGGTGGATTTCTGGAACAATTTGCTTACCATCTGGAGATTTTTCATCTTTGTATGTTTCATCCAGTTTTAGTCTGTCAGTTAGAGCATCTGTAGTTATCGCTGATGCTGAAACTTTAAAAGTCAAAGGTCTGTTTGATGTATTGTGAAGCTTAATTGTAAAATATTTTTCTTCTCCTTTTATTTCTTTAAGAGAAATAGAACCATAAGAGTTTACCAAACCTTTAGAATCCTTGTTTTTGAAAGTCGCTACAACTTCATTTCTCAAAGCATTGGCCACATTAATTAGCCCTGCTCCCTGTTGTCTAGGTGATGCAAAGTATTGACTTTTTTCTTTCCAAGACGTTGCATCCATCATCGGTCGCGCAGTATTTTGTAGAGCAATTTTTGTAAGACTTGTAAGATCTATTTTGTCATCTCCCTCAAGATTTTTCAATACAGGTCTTTCAAGCATTTCCTTTAACTTCGGTCTAATCAAAACAGTAGAAGCTGCTACGATTGGAGTTGCCATACTAGTTCCTGACATATAGCCATAAGTTGATTTCCCATTAATGACATTGAGAGTAGATTTAATGTTTTTACCAGGTGCTGAAACATCGGGTTTTAAAAGTAAATCTATTCTTGGTCCCCAAGATGTGGATCCTGCTGGAACGATGACATCTTCTTTATACAATTCTTTGTCTGTGTCAGGTGCAAACTTAAAGTCAATCTCTTTTTCGTCACCTACATTCGGTTTATTAGAATTATAGCTTGCCATATCAATTGGATAGTATTGCTCCAATTTATCTTTGAAATCTTCCTTACTATTTCTTTTAACCTCAGTTTTTTTATCAGGATTAATCATGTTCCATAACTTTACACCATCATCTCCTGAAATTGAAAATACTTGACTTTTAGTCCCTTCATCCGCTTCATATCCCATAGCTGGAAGCTCTGTCCAATTATCTCTATTGTAGTAATTGACAGTATTTACAACCATAATGGCGCGTGCGCCCTTATCCGTAGCTTTTTTAAAAGCATTTTTTAAATCCTTTGTATAAATTCTATCCATTACTGCAATTTTGCCCTTAAGATCCAAACCTATCAACTCTTGGTCTTGGCCTTTGCCTATATATACAAATTTCAATTTATCAGGAGCTTTTGAACCATCTTCATTTGTTGTGATTTTATTCTTATCGAAAAAGGCTCCTATATTTCTGTATTTAAAACTTTTTCCTCCAATCTTAACTTTATCAAACTCAACTGTTTGATTTTTAGCAGATGCAACCGCTATCGCATCTTCATGTGCTGCTGTTCGCGTTACATTTCCAGTGTCGGTCATTTTCAGATGATTATTTGCCACTAAATCCCAAGAAGAACTTGAAGCAGAAGTCGCATAGTTACCCGTAGCTACAACCATTGGAATGCCTGCTTTTCTTAATGCTCTAATAGCTTGCCAATATTTCTCACCTACAAGACCTGTTCCTGTAAAGCCAGATGATACCGAAACAACATCGACATTGTGTTTGATCGAATCTTCAATAGCATGAAACATTGTTTCATCTCCTGCGAAGCCAGATCCTGCGTCAGAGTACATTTTATAAGAGAATATCTGTGCATTAGGAGCAATTCCATCTATTCCATTAAAGTTCTTGATGTCTTTTTCAGTATCATTTCCCGCAAGAATCCCTGCAATATGCATTCCATGTGGATCAAAATAATCACTTCCATCATCAGCTTTTTCTACAGTTATTTTACCACCATTATAATAATTGAAAGCATGAGGAATCTTATCACTCAACCAGAAATTTTTATCAGTACCTTTTAAGTCTTCTTTTTTAAATCTCATTGAGTCTTTAGCATCATCATCAATCCTCATGGCCTTATGCCTATAATCTGTCCCGGTATCGATATTTGAAATGACCATACCTCTACCATCAAAGTTTTTCCCAAATTGAGCATTAATGGCCTTTAGGTAATCGATAGCCTCCTCAACTCCAATTTCCTTTCGGGCATGATTCATCATGGGTTGGAGTTTTTGTGACCGTTCAACCGATGAAATACCTTCTATTAGTTTAATTTTATCCAGATTATCTGGAGTTGTTTCTATTGAAACACCATTAAAAATCGTATTATAGGTATATAAAACGTTTGTATCCTTAAGATTGGATAATTCCTTGATTGCTTTTTCTCCAGATTCTTTATCTTTAAATTCAGCAATATAGACAAGTTTATCCTCTTTTTTGGGACTTTCTGGGTCTTTACTTGCAGACGAGTCCGCTTTATCTTCTTTGGATTGATTGGAATCTTCTTTGATTGTTGCTTCTTCATTGCTAGTTTTGTTATCTATCACAGATTCTTTACTAACAACTTCTTTTTCCTCAATAACCGTTGTTTTCTTCTCTTCAGTATCCTTGGAAGTTTCTATATCATTATGAATATTTTCATGTTTTTCTTTATTTTCTGCTTCCTTATCTACTACTACTTTTTCTGTATCAGAGATAGTTAAAGCATCTTCAGAGCTAGATGTGTCTGCTAAGACTACCTCATTAGGGGCATAGGCTGCTAAAATAACTGCAGCTGTGGTTAATGACAATACTGTACTTTTTTTCATTTTAATTCCTTACATATTTATTTAACTTCCAATAGATAGAAAACTTTAACTTTGCTAGCCTTTGTTATAAAAAGTTTTACTAAGTATTATCTAGGAAATAGAGTAGTACATTTATATATAATTGTTAGCTCTCCATAAAAATAGTATATCATTTAAAAAATTTAAGTCAAGAAAAATTAAGGCTGGTTAATTTTATTTTTAACGCATGTTAATAAATGATGCAAAAGTTTCGTACTTAACGGGGATACATTATAAGCACATTCATACCATCAAAAATAGTAGCAATCAAATTGAACCACTACCAAAATCACAAAGTCAAACATCATTGATGAAATATCAGCGCTATTAAACAATATAAATAACCGCTAAGAATAAGGCTTAACGGTTATTTATACATATCTATTTTTTCAAATCTTCAGTCATATGTTCACCTGTGACCTAGGCTTTACGAGTGCCTTGCTCTAGCAACTAATACTCAATGAAAATCAAAAAGCAAACTAGGAAACTAGCCGTAGGCTGCTCAAAACACTGTNNACGAAGTCAGTCACATATAAACGGCAAGGTGAAGCTGACTTTGTTTGAAGAGATTTTCGAAGAGTATGAATACTCACGTCCCTTACAACAATCATTATAGCAGAGGAGTTTCTCAAGAACAAGTTCTTTTGCCTATCTGGTCTCTATATCAGTCTAAGTGGTCTGATTTTCTTTAAAAAGAAAAAGAAGCCTGATGAGACTTCTTCACTTTGCCGATTGCAGGGATCGAACCTGTGACCTAGGCTTTACGAGTGCCTTGCTCTACCAACTGAGCTAAATCGGCTATTACACTTACAGTATAGCACTCTGAGAATAGATGTCAAGGAATTTTCATCTCTATTAGAAAAAGCCTGTCTTGAGACAAGGCTTTGAGTTTCTTCATCTTAGGACCCAGCACTTTCGTAAGAATCCAAGCCCCTGTCCCATAGTTTCAAGGAAATAGCAAAGAAAGCGAGGGAAATCAACATCAAACCTCCGATGTTAAAGATTACACCCTTGTCCTGCAAGAAATAGCTGGCAGGATAGTAGGCCGTAAAGGCAAAAGGTACAATAAAACTGATTAACCACCGAAGAAGAGAATTGTAAATCGAAATCGGGTACTTGGCAAAATCATTGAACATATAGAAGATGTAAATCATGGCGCCTGACTGTTTGGTCCAAAAAGCGATACTAGCTGTCGCGATTTTAAGAGAAGTATAAATCAAGGTCGCAAAAGGAATACAAACTAGGAAAAGCAGGAATTTTGGAAGAGTCCAAGCAATGCTGCTCATGGTTGTTCCCAATAAAATTCCACCAACCAAAAGTTCGCCCAAGGCATCAATCTGAAAGGTCTCAACTAGGATGTGAAAGAGAGGATTGATAGGACGAGTCAGATACTTGTCAAACTCCCCTTTTCTCACCAAACGCTGTCCCAGAGCCCAGAGATTATCAAAAAAGAGATGGTCCAGCCCCTTGGGAATCAAGGAAAATCCATAGATAAAAGCAATCTCTTGAAAAGTCCAACCTTCTAGGGATGGTATGTGTTGAAAGATGACATTGAGAAACAAGAGATTTAAACCTTGAGTTAAAAAAACTCCCAGAACACCAACTACAAAATCCACCTTGTATTCCATAATTTGTTTGATGTACTGTCTGATAAAAATCAGATGCATGCGTTGATATTTTTTCATACTAACCTCCTTGAATGGTGATAAAGGACTGGACCCGTTTCCAAATCAACTGAGACAAGCCCACCATCACTAAGAGCCAGAAAAACTGCAAAGCGAGCGCCTGAAGAATCTGATTGGCATCGTATTTCCCAACGATAATCATGACCGGAGTGTAAATCAAGGATGAAAAAGGCAGGAAAGACAGAATATCTGAAACAAGCTTTGGAAAGAAAGCCAAGGGAATCAAACTTCCAGACATAAAAGCCACTATGGAAGTCTTAAGTAAATTGGAACCCCATAGATTTTTAAACACAAAGGCAGAAAATCCAAAGCAGATATTAAAGAAAAAGTTAATCAGATAAGCTAGCGTTAGACTAAAGAGATAAAGGACAGTTAAACCCAACACTTCAACAACGCCTTGCCCAGATAAGATTTTCATCAAAACAATGACACTTAAAAATGGAAGGCCAACAGAGATAAAAATCAACCACTTGGAACCAAGCTCAGTGAAAAGATAAGAGGCCGCAAAATGCACTGGTCTCAGTAAGCGCATGATGATGGAACCATCCTTGACCTCCTCCCCAATCATAAAAGAGCTATCGGACCTGGTCAACAGATTGGTCACAAAACTCATGATGATGTAAAGGGTGATATCCGCCATATTAAAGCCCTGAATCAAAGACTCTTGTGAGGAATCAAAGACAGCCTTCCAGAGATAAAAGGCCACAAAAGCACCCATGACATCGCCTATCCGATAGAGAATAAAGTTGACTCGGTAAGTAATCAACTCCTGAACCCCTGCATTGATAAAGGGTTTATAACGTCTCCACAATTTGATCATCCTAGAGCTCCTTTCGGTAGAAGCGACGGATAATATCCTCAATATCCGTATCCACCATCTTCAAATCGCGAATTTCAAAATCAGACAGAGTTTGCTTGATAATGTCAGCTGACTGGTAGCGAGAACTATCGAATTCAATGTTGAGGCTACTCCCCTGTCTATCAATAATCATATCAGGCAGACCTTCATAGTGAGAAAGGAGATGACTTTGACCTGGTAGCAGTTCAAATGAGAGCGTCTTCATCTTGCCAAAGGTTTCCTTGAGTTGGCTCACCGTTCCATCAAAAATCTCCTGCCCCTTGTCTATCATAAAAATCCGATCACAAAGTTGCTCAATGTCGCTCAGGTCGTGAGTGGTCAAGAGAATGGTAGTCTCTTCCTCCTGATTGATCTGGGTAATGGCGCGACGAATGTTATCCTTGACCGAAACGTCCAAACCAATGGTCGGCTCATCTAAAAAGAGAACCTTGGGATTGTGAAGTAAGGAAGCCGCAATATCCGCCCGCATCCGTTGACCCAGTGAAAGAGTCCGCACGGGATCCTTGATAAAGTCCTTCAAATCCAAGACTTCATTCAAAAAATCCATGCGCTTATGGAAGAGCGAATCTGGCACATCGTAAATCTCTTTTAAGACCGTGTAGGTCTCTTGCAGGGCCAAATCCCACCATAGCTGGGTGCGTTGTCCAAAAACTACGCCAATATCTTTGACATAATCTTGACGATTGTCCTGGGGAATCTTGCCGTTAATCCGACAAAAACCAGATGTCGGTTTTAAAATCCCTGTCAGCATTTTGATTGTTGTTGACTTCCCAGCACCATTGGCCCCGATAAAACCTAAAATTTGCCCCTTGGGAACCTCAAAGGTCAAATCCTTGACCGCTTCAAAGGTCTGCTTTTCAGGATGAATAAAGGAGCGCAAAGCCCCCTTCAAGCCCGGTTCCTTAACAGTCTTCACAAAATTTTTCTGAAGATGTTCCACTTCTATCATTGCCATATCTATCTCCCTATGGTAAGGAATTGCAACATTGTCTTTTGACTACAAATATTCTAAATCCTTACTTTCTACACCTTCTACATTTTATTACTACAGAAGGCTTTATACCAACCTATTATAATCTAATAAAAAATAGAATGCAAGCGTTTGCCTAAAATTTGTGAAATTGAAAATTTTTCTCTTAAAATAATACTTTTAATCAAAAATTCTGTTTGATAGTTTAAATTACCAACCTACCACCCTTCCTACTAAAACAGCCCTTGACTTTCTCGATCTTTTTTTGTAATGTATATGTAATACAATATCATTACAAGGAGAAATGCCATGTCAAGACTTACACGAGACCGAGTTTATAACTTCCGCGTCAATACTCAACTATTTGAAGAAGCAAAAACCATCCTAGAAAGCCAAAACATCAGCCTTTCAGATGCCCTCAACCTCTTTGTAGAACAAATCGTCCTTGAAAAAGGTCTCCCAATTAAAACAGCCGACCAACTCAAAGCAGAAATCTTCCTAGGCGAACTCAAGGCAGAACTAGATAAAGGCTACCAAGACATCATCAAGGGGCGTCTCTACGACGCAGACGAGGTCTTTTCAAAGTATGGACTATAAAGTACGCTTCACAGAACAAGCTAGACAAGACTTGGACGATATTTTCATCTACTACTCCACAGAGTTCAGTGAAAACATAGCCAAGAAAGTCATCACTCGTCTCCAACAAATTACCAATCTACTCACCTTCTCACCAGAGGGCGGTATTAACTTTGACCATAAAATCGGATACTCCCTCTATCCAGAAAATATGCTCAGAATGATTGTCTCTAAACAATACCTACTCTTTTACCTCATTCATGAAAAAGAAGTCCATATCCTGAAAATTATCAATTCACGCACCGACTACCTAAACCAACTCGACCACCTCTTTCAACATATCCAAGACTGAGAAGTAAGCTCTCAGTCTTTTTATCTACTACAAATCGATTGCATATGAAAAAGCATAAACAAGGATTTTTTAAAACTCCCAATCCTCTAACATATCGAGGAGCTCCCCAACGTTCTACTCATGCACAAGCTCACGTTTGTAGAGAACAGTAATCAAAGCATGGAAACCATTCTCTTTTTAGACTCAAAATGACGAAATTGTGGACCTCTACATATCCAATAACTTTTAACATTATAGTTGATTGAATCTGGAATAGTCCGCCGAGTTTTCTAAAACATTGTTAGAAATTGGTTTAAATCCCCCAATCAATTTGTCCATTTTTTATCTCATTTCACTATACAATAAGTGAGACTGAAAAAAGTCTTTAAAATTAAAAAACGCATAATATCAGGTCTTGAAAACTTGATACTATGCGTTTTATTGTGGCTTCATTTTATCCTGAAATGAAGTTTTTGCCCATCCTCATTAAGGACAATCTGTTCATTGCAAACAAATTATACCCATTAGAAAGATTAGTCTTCTTTTTTCTTGCGAGCAAGAAGTCCAAATCCACCTAGGACTCCAAGAAGTCCAAGCGCTGCGAGGCTAGCGTTAGCTTCTGTACCTGTGTTAGGCAATTCTTTTTGACCATCAACATATTTAGGTGTTGCTGGCATTTGAGATTTAGCTGGCTGTTCAGGTATTGCTGGAGTTGCTGGCTCTACCGGTTGTACTGGTTGAGTCGGTTCAACCGGTGTTGGAGTTGGCATCTCAACTTTGTGGAAGATATGTCTGATATTACCATTTGAATCTGTCACAGTCTTCACATATTCGTAACCTGGAATTGTTCCCGGTTCTTTAGAACCTGGCTCAGTTGGTTTCAATGGATTTCCATTCTCATCAGTCCAAGTAGTTGTATTTTGCTTACCTGGATTTGGTTGAGGAGCTGGTGGTGTTACTTTTTCATAAACATGAACAGTATCTCCATTTGACAGTTTCTTAGTCTCTACGAATCTGTATTCTGGAATGTCTTTCTTATCTACTGTACCTGGCTCACTTGGATAGTTTGGAATCTCTTTGCCTTCTTTATCTTTGAAGAAGGTACTTACTTTTTCGTAGATATGTTCAGTATCACCATTTGGTAATTTCTTAGTCTCTACGAATCTGTATTCTGGAATCTCTTTCTTATCAACTGTACCTGGCTCACTTGGATAGTTTGGAATCTCTTTGCCTTCTTTATCTTTGAAGAAGGTACTTACTTTTTCATAGATATGTTCAGTATCACCATTTGGTAATTTCTCCGTTTCTACGAATCTGTATTCTGGAATATCTTTCTTATCTACTGTACCTGGCTCACTTGGATAGTTTGGAATCTCGTTTCCGTCTTTATCTTTGAATGAAGTTGTTACTTTTTCGTAGATGTGTTCGATATCTCCGTTTGGAAGTTTCTTAGTCTCTACGAATTTATAACCTGGAATCGTTTTAGCCGGAGTTTCTCCTTCTTCTGTTGATTTCACAGGGTTGTTGTCTTTATCAACAGTAATAAGATTGCCTTCCTTATCCTTGAATGTTGTTGTTACTTTTTCGTAGATGTGTTCGATATCTCCGTTTGGAAGTTTCTTAGTCTCTACAAATTTATAACCTGGGATCGTTTTAGCTGGGATTTCTCCTTTTTCCGTTGATTTCACAGGGTTGTTGTCTTTATCAACAGTAATAAGATTGCCTTCCTTATCCTTGAATGTTGTTGTTACTTTTTCATAGATATGAGTTGTATTACCCTTGTTATCAACTTTAGTTTCAACAAATCTATAACCTGGGAAGTCCTTCTTATCAACTTTGCCATCTTCTGTAGTACTTCCTGAAACAACATTCCCATCTGTATCTTTAAACTCCGTTACAGGACGCACAGTTGGAGTATAAGTTTCAGAAACTACCTTACCATTGACGTCTTTCACTTGAACTGTTACTCCAGAAGTTTTCCCTACAAAATCTTTTTCTGGTGTAAATTCAACGACTCCATCCTTGAGTACATATGTTCCTTCTCCTGGAACTACAACTTCTTTCACTTCTTTACCAGTTTTATCAACTAATGTTAGAGTAGACTTATCAAGTTCAACTTTTTCATGACCTTTATTAAAGTTTACTGTTGTATTATCTTGATCTGGCGTATCAAATACTACAGGAGATGTTTGAATAGTTCCACGAGCTCCTTCAGTAACCGATGAAGCACCTGTTGGAGTTACAGCTGTTACCGTTGGAGTGTAAGTCGTTGTTGTAATTGTTCCGTTGGCATCCTTCACTTGAACTGTTACTGGAGTTGCCTTTCCTACGAAACTTGAAAGAGGTTGGAAGGTGATGGTGTTGGTGTCTTTGTTTAGACTGTAGGTACCTTGATTTGCCACTGTGACAGTTGTAGTTTCTGCTCCATCGGCATCAAGAAGCGTTACCGTTCCCTTATCTAGCTCGACAGACTTCTCAACAGTTTCAACCATAGCACTACCTTTAGTAAAGTTCACAGTGCTAGCGTCTGTATCTGCAGTGTCATACTTAATAACTGAAGTCTGGGCTTGTCCTTGCGGTCCAGTTGTCTCTGAAGCTTCAGAGCTTGGTGTTACTGGAATAACTGTTGGGGTGTAGGTAGCTTCTTTCGTAATGCTTGCAGTTTCATTCTTGGCATTTTTAACAGTCGCAGTTGCTTCAACTTTGATGGCATCTGGTGTCCCCTTATACGCACCATCTGGTTGGAAGGTTACTTTACCTGTCGTTGAATCAATTGTATACTTACCAACTGATTGAACAACTACAGATGTTTCATCTGTCGCTTGGCCTGTAGTTGGATCCACAAGCTTATAGCCTGTGATAGTCGTTGTTGCTTCTGCTCCATTTGACAAGGCAAAGGTTGGAGTTCCTTCTTGTTCTGCCCCTTGAATATCTTTCGATGTCACATCAGTCGACGTTAGAGAAACTGGAGTAACTGTCGGAGTGTAGGTAGCGGTTGAGGTTTCACCATTTGAGTCCGTTGCTTGAACAGTAACACCTGTCCCCTTCTTTTTGTATGATGGATCTGGTACGAAGGTCACAAGACCTGTTGTTGGTTCAATTGTGTATGTTCCTTCATTTGCAATTGTAACACTAGTAGTTGGTTGCATCGTTGATGGATCAAGCAACTGACGTGTTGCAATCGTTACTGATGGATCTGATGTTTCAAATTCTGGAGTTCCACTTTGAGTAGCCCCTTGAATACCAGTCGATGTAGCATCTTCAGATGTCATGGTCACAGCTGTTACCGTTGGAGTGTAAGTCGTTGTTGTCGCTGTTCCGTTGTCATCCTTCACTTGAACTGTTACTGGAGTTGCCTTTCCTACGAAACTTGAAAGAGGTTGGAAGGTGATGGTGTTGGTGTCTTTGTTTAGACTATAGGTACCTTGATTGGCCACTGTGACAGTTGTAGTTTCTGCTCCATTGGCATCAAGAAGCGTTACCGTTCCTTTATCTAGATCGACAGACTTCTCAACAGTTTCAACCAGAGCACTACCTTTAGTAAAGTTCACAGTGCTAGCGTCTGTATCTGCAGTGTCATACTTAATAACTGAAGTCTGGGCTTGTCCTTGCGGCCCAGTTGTCTTAGAAGCTTCAGAGCTTGGAGTTACTGGAATAACTGTTGGGGTGTAGGTAGCTGTCGCAGTTGCAGTGAGTGGGTTGCCAGTAGTATCATTAGCAAATGTTACTGTCAAACGTACTGTAACTGCTGGTGCTTCCCCTGTAAAGTCTTTTTCAGGAGTGAAAGTGACCAAGCCTGTATCTTTATCAATCTTGTAAGTACCTATTGTCTTACCATCTTTTGTAGCCGTTACAGAGCCATCTATCGCTCCTTCAAGGCTATAGAGTTTTGTTCCCTGATCAATCTCTGTCTCTTTCTCAGTCTCAGTTTCGGTATCTGTTTTAAACTCAAATGTTGGGTTACCTGATTGTGGACGTCCTTGAATAGCCAATGATTTCGTAGGTTGACCCTCTATATCCAGAGGAGTAACAGTAATAGTGTAGACTGTTCTTGCCGTGGATGTGTTTGCACCATGATCTGTCCCTGCTGTTGTCTCACCAACGTTTGTCTCATCAACTAGGTTAGTATTACTATCCATAACATCTACTGTAACCGTATAAACACCAACTTCTGTCAATTTTAAGCTTGTTGCATCTGGGTAATTATGAGCATCACCAGTCTTTGTGTAAGATGCAACCACCCCACCATTTGGATCAGTTACTGTAATAGTTGTTATCTTGGTATTGTGACTAGTCTTGAAAGTTTTCTCAGCATCACTTGTAGATGGAAGTGAGTCATCTTCTGCATCAGCTACTGTCACATGAGCATTAGTTGTTACCGTACTTACTCCGTCCAAACTGCGATCTACTAAGTCTACAGTTGTATTCATCTTAGTTGTATAAGAAGTCGAAGTAACAGTTGGTTTTCTATTGATAATCGTAGCTTCGTCCGTTGATTCTGCTGTAGTAGCCTTAACCACACCAGAAAATCCTGATGAAGTAGATACTTCCCAATGATCAGCATCTGTCTTTCTAGCTGTCACTACTGACTGATCCGATGACGACCATGTGTTCGTAGCTTTATCGTAAGAAACTGTTACATAGGTTCCATTCCCAACTCTTGTAGCTAAGGTATTTTCTCTCGCATAAACTGTTTCTTTACGAGTCACATCATTAACTGCTGTAACCTTTCCTGTAGCATCATAACTACGGTTATAGGCATAAATATAGAACTTGATAGAGCCATCCGCTTGCACAGAGGTGTAAACTTCTCTATTCGTTACATCATAAGTACCATCTCTGTGATCGGTTCTAACAGTCGCATATTCAGCTGGTAGTTCCCAACGTCCACTTGTTTTATTCAAGGTTGCAACATGTGACGAGTTATCATTATCTTGGAGTGTGACAGATGAACGCATCAAGGATGCTGTAACAGCTTCTGTTTTAGCATAAACAGATATCTTATTTACACCAGCTGTTGCTGTCATTTCACTTGTAACTTTTAATTTAAATTGTTCACCAACTGTTCCGACTAATTCACCAGCTGTCACTGCTGTATTTGTAGTTCCCTCCGCGGCAACATACCACTTGCCTTCTCTATTTTCAAGTGCTGTGACACTTCCATCAGGCATGGTTACCTTGGCATAGGTAGCTCCTTTAGAGATAGTCACTGGGACTTCTGTTCCATATGCAGCAATGTTGAGGACATCAATTTTCGGTGCTACCTTAACTGTGATACCTGCATGGGTTTCTTGCCCCTGGGTTGTCCAACCATTTGCACCTGTTGGCTGGTTCCAGTCCTTAGCATAGGCTGTAACATAATAAATACCAGCTTCCGTTGGAGTCCCACTAATCAAGGCCTTCCCTGTATAACCCGTAGTCACACCGTCAGGACTAGTTAAGGGTTTACTACCATCTAGTGCATAGGTCAATCCCGGAATCTCTGTATCCACGGCACGAGCTGTTCCAGTAGCTGTCACAATATTACCCGAGATTCCTGTAGTACTTGGTCCGTATTGATTACGGACTGTAACATTCGTCCCATCTGCTAGCGTATAGCTAACATTAGCACCGCCAGACATAGCACGAGAACCTGAAGTATCTGAGTAGTGGATATCAATACTATTTGTAGAGTGACCTTGTTCATTGGTAAAGCTACTTTTACCAACCTTTCCTTCAAAGACCTCTCCATTGGTTCCAATGTTTGGTGGAGTTGTATCTTG
Source organism: Streptococcus sp. 68 (assembly GCF_013277415.1). GTDB lineage: Bacteria > Bacillota > Bacilli > Lactobacillales > Streptococcaceae > Streptococcus. Next base: position 105,401 of record NZ_VMMX01000014.1, read on the forward strand.
CCAACCAATCCAACCCCCACGAAGATTTCGGTACACTGCACGTACAGTAGCATTGGTCTGTTTATTGGTATAGGTCACATACATCCGCGTATCATATACCCCATTTGCCAGACCATCTGTCACAATCTTCCCCTGAATAGTATCTGTAGCTGCATTATAGGTTAAACCTGTTGGTAAGTTTGTCGGCTCTACCTTTGAAACCTCCCAGCCAGCTTTGGCTGCTTTCTCTGTCACACTAAATCGTCCCTTGATTTTTTCGATATAAACACGGTCAGTACCTTGTTCATAGACATAGTGATAGATGTGGGTTGCAAGGTATTCATATCCTCCTCCTGCACCAAAAACTACATTATTACCTGTTGAAATTGTTGACCCATCTGCACGGAGTTTTCCTTTCCAGAGGGGAGCTTCTGCAGCCAAGGCTTCTGCTTGTTCCTTGGTTAGAGGAAAATCCATTCGACCTTTATTATTATTTCCTTGACCTGAGTTGCCAGGATTCGTGTCGGTACCTGTCCGTTGGTGAGAGTACACGACTGCTTCCAGAGTCGTAATATCTCCACTGATTCTATCCGTTGAGACATCTCCTCTTGTAGCGGCAGTTGCACCAAAGGTATAGATATCCTTACCTGTTGCAGAGGCTTCTGTTATAGCTGTTGAAACTATCTTATAAGTGCCATCCCCCTGCGGAATGGATATATAATCTTTGGCATTTGGTTGTGCAATTACACCACCGGCAGGAGGCGTATCAGCCAAGGAAACAGAAAATTCTTCTTTGCCTGTTTTACGGAGAGTAACATAGACAGCTTCAATAGATGACTTCAGTTCTGCCATCGATTGGTTAAGGGCTTGGGCACTCGCATCACCATTTGCTAAAGCAGCCTTTGCTTCTGTAATTTTAGCAGCATTGCTGGCTATGGCAGCTCTAATAGCACTCTTGACATCTTCAGAAAGACTTGAATCATTTGCTTCTTTTTCCAAAAAACTATTTGCTAAACGATTGGTTACATCCGCCTCTGACACTCGCTTTTCTAACTCTACTTTTTCAGATGATTGATTTGTTTCTGCTGTATCGACTTGATTAGCTTGTGCTTGACTAGACGCCTCTGCGATTACAGTAATAGCATTTGTTAGGGCTTGAACTTGCTGAGCGACCTCTTCTTGACTTGTTTTAGCTTCTAAAACTGCTTGCGCACTTGTCAATGTTTGATTAGCAAAGTCAAGAGCTAGACTGTCTGTCCCCTTAGTAGCCGACTGGATTGCAGTACGTAAGGTCAAAATTTTCGATTGTAGTTCCGTCTTATCTGCAACTGTTTCTGTAGAAGAGCTAGTTGCCGCTGCTTCGGTATTCTCATCGCTAGCTTGGGATGAGGCAGTATCTTCACCGCCGTCCCTAGTTAGGACTGGTTTTGCGTCATAAGTAGTGGATTTAGATGAGTTAGCACCTTGATTAGCACCCTCATCGCCTATGGTCGGTGTTGGAGTAGCTGTTGAAGATAGTTCATTAACTCCTTCTACTTCTGTTGCTGATACCGCACCAGCTCCAAGAAACATCAAACCAGCCGCAATTGCCACTGATGCTGCCCCAAAACTATACTTACGAATACCATATCGAAGGTATCTTTCAGTTCTAAAATCTTGTTGACCTCTCTTCATGAGATTCAACCTCCTTGATTTATTTTATTCGTGTTGATTTAAAGCATTAGGGCAAATAAAAAGCCCCCCCCTTAAATTTTTTAGTAATATTAAGAGAAGAACATCTTAAAAAAGATTGCTATATGATTGTAAACACTTTAACTGATTATAACATTTAAATTTATAGCATTCAAGTATTATAACTGATAATTATTGAGTTTGAATGAGTGTTTTTTAATTTTATTAGAGATTTTTCTATTTTTCATTAACGATGATCAATGCTTTAGTATAAAACCAATTTAAATACTCTTAAAGAGTATTGTATTGAAACACGTGACCCTAAGAATAACAGCAGTAACTTAAATTTATACTCTTCGAAAATCTCTTCAAACCACGTCAGCTTCACCTTGCCGTACTCAAGTACAGCCTGCGGCTAGCTTCCTAGTTTGCTCTTTGATTTTCATTGAGTATTACCTTACAAGAAGATATTTTGAAATCAAAAAAAGTTGAGACATAGCGTCTTCAACTTTTTTACATTAGATTAACTACTGATTAAAGTGAGTTTACGTCAACTTTGATACCAACACCTTGAGTAGTTGTGATAGTCAAGTTTGTTACGTAAGTTCCTTTAGCTGTAGCTGGTTTTGCTTTTTGGATTGTTTCGTTGAAAGCTTTGAAGTTTTCAACCAATTTTTCAGCTTCAAATGATACTTTACCGATGATTGCTTGAACGTTACCTGCACGGTCAGCACGGTAAGTGATTTTACCACCTTTAGACTCTTCAACTGCTTTAGCAACATCCATTGTTACAGTACCAGTTTTAGGGTTTGGCATCAAGTTACGTGGTCCAAGGACACGTCCAAGACGTCCAACAAGAGCCATCATGTCAGGTGTAGCGATAACTACGTCGAAGTCCAACCAACCGTCGTTAATTTTAGCAACAAGGTCATCTTCACCAACAAAGTCTGCACCAGCAGCTTTTGCTTCTTCAGCTTTTGCACCACGTGCGAAAACAAGAACGCGTGAAGTTTTACCAGTACCGTTTGGCAATACCATTGCTCCACGGATTTGTTGGTCAGCTTTTTTAACGTCGATGTTCAAGTTGTAAGCAACTTCTACAGTTGCGTCAAATTTTGCAAAGTTAGTTTCTTTTGCAAGTGCTACAGCTTCTTCTACGCTGTATGCTTTTGTGCTGTCGATTTTCTCAAGAGCAGCACGAAGTTGTTTGCTTTTTTTAGCCATTTTCTATTCTCCTTGTAAGTGGTTCAATCGATTTTCATCTCCCACGTCACTTCTCGAAATGATGAAGTCTTGCGGGTTTTCAGTCTATTACTTTCCTTTTCCTACGACCTTAAGTTCCCTTGCTGTACCCAAGTACAAGCATCAGTCACTTGCCTAGTATGAAAAGCAACTAATAGACTGCTGTGAGATTTTCTACTGTGTTATTGATTAGTCAACAACAGTGAATCCCATAGAACGAGCAGTACCTTCGATCATACGCATTGCAGACTCTACGTTTGCTGCGTTCAAATCTGGCATCTTAGTTTCTGCAATTTCTTGTACTTGCGCACGAGTAACTGTAGCAACTTTAGTTTTGTTAGGTGTACCTGATCCTTTTTCAACACCTGCAGCTTTTTTCAAAAGAACAGCAGCTGGTGGTGTTTTAGTGATGAAAGTAAATGATTTATCTTCGTAAACTGAGATAACAACTGGAATGATCATACCAGCTTGGTCAGCTGTACGAGCGTTGAACTCTTTTGTGAATCCCATGATGTTGATACCAGCTTGACCAAGAGCAGGTCCAACCGGTGGAGCTGGTGTAGCTTTACCAGCAGGGATTTGCAATTTTACAAGTTTTTCGACTTTTTTAGCCATTTTTAAATCCTCCTTTGTGGTTTTGGCGGTAATTAGAAATTTTTACCTCCCACAAGTATGCTTTTCACATACCCATCTATTATACACTATTTATCTGGAATTGCAAGAGAAAAGTTTATTTTTTAATCGACGTAATCTCCGCCTTCAAAGCCATAGTATTCTTCCAAACTGAGACCACTCTCAGCAATTTCTTTAGCTTCTTTTCCGACATAACGAAGGTGCCATTCCTCAGCCATATAGCCTGTTTCCTTTTCCTTACCTTTGAGATAACGGACAACAAAGCCATAATCAGCAGCATGATCCAAGAGCCATTGAGCCGCTTTTTCTTCTGTTACTAAATCACCATCAGTCCCAATCACATCAAAGGCCAAGCCAGTTTGGTGTTCGCTATAGCCAGGACGGGCAGAGTAACGGTCAGCTGCTGCTTTCCCATCTTGATTAACATAATCTTGGTAGAGCTTGGTCTGAGTTTCATAACTTCTAAAACCACTATAATGATCACTAATTGGGAAACCTGCCTCTTGCATCGCTTTGATGAGTTTGACCAACTCTGCCTTGGCTGTTGGATTTTCCCCTGGATTATAGTCTTTAGACAATGGATAGTGTTTATTGGCTACGATGATTTCATCGTATTTCCCTTGAATGCTGTAATAGTCTCCTTTGTTAACCACTTCTGCTTTTTTCTGGGCAGCTCCTTGAGACTTACTGCCGACTGTCCCATCAGCTTTAGCAGTTTGCTCTGTCTTAGCTGCTCCATTTTCATTTTTTGATTTTTCTTGTGAACAAGCTGCTAGACTCAAGGCTAGCAAGGCTGTCAAGATAAGGTATCTTTTTTTCATTTCTACTCCTTTATTTCTAATAGTTTATCTACTTCTGACGATAAACATTCGACTAATCTTTTAATCTCTTCCGGTTTTACTTGGCAAGTTTCTGCTGTCATTTCTTCAAAGGGAACCCACCAAACTGGCCCACGACCTTTAAGACCGTGGCCATTCATATCACCTGTCCGTCGTGGAAACAGATGCCAATGAAGATGGGCATCGCCATTTCCTAGCAGCTCGATATTCATTTTCTCAGCAGTAAAGGCCTTGGCAACTGCCTCTTGGACTAGACTCATTTCTTCGAGAAAACGGAGTCTTGTTTCCTTTTTCAAATGGTGTAATTCGGTGACATGTTCCTTGGCTAGAAAAAGACTATATCCTGCAAAATACTGGTGATCTCCAATCACAAGATAGCCTGTTTCCAACTCTTTGACAAAATAGGGATTTTCTCCCTTCTTGATGAGATCAATTCTCTGGCAAATCAGACACATATCAATCTACCAACGCGCTCTTAAGGTAAGCATCAACCATACGCTCGGTTGCGACCACCGAGTCAATATGAGTACGCTCATAAGAATGACTAGACTCGATACCAGCACCAAGCAGAGCGTGTTTGACTTCTGCACCTGCGGACATAGCCGCTGAAGCATCCGAACCATAAAATGGATAGATGTCCAGCTTAAATGGAATATCTTGCTCTTTCGCCAAGGCAACCAAATGTTGACGGAAGTCATAGTGATAAGGTCCAGAAGCATCCTTGACACAGATGGACACTGTGTACTCATCTGTCTGCTGGTCATCTCCCATAGCTCCCATATCCACAGCCAGATATTCTACTACCTGAGCAGGAATATTAGAGTTAGCACCGTGGCCTACTTCTTCAAAGACTGAAAAAGCAAAATGAGTTGTTACTGGTAATTCAATCTTCTCTTCCTTATAAATACGAAGAAGATTAAGTAAAATCGCTGCACTGACCTTATCGTCCAAATGACGAGACTTGATAAAACCCGTCTCTGTCACGACGGTTCGTGGATCAAAGCTGATAAAATCACCGACCTCAATACCAAGAGCACGAGTTTCTTTTTCACTGGTTACTTTTGCATCCAAACGCACTTCCATATTTTCCTGCGTGCGTTCTGCAGTTCCTGCATCCTTATAGACATGACAAGAAGTTTGGTGGATGAGGATGGTTCCTGATACTTTTTCACCTGTGCTAGCCACATGAACGGTACAGTTTTCACCTTCAATCATGTTCCAAGGAAAACCACCGATACGGTCCATTTTGAGACGGCCATCTGGTTTGACAGCACGGACAATAGCACCAAGCGTATCTACATGGGCAGTCACATAACGTTGTTGCTCATCATTTTGACCTTTAATAGTTACATTGACACCGCCCTTGGCCGTGCGAACCGGTTGGTAACCAAAACCTTCTAGAGTCTTGACTAAATAGTCCGAAATCTCCCGAGTGAAGCCCGTTGGCGACGCAATGGCTGTCAGTTCTTTGATATATTCTACTGTTTGATTCATTTCTTCACCTCTTTTGCTACCTATTATAACACATTTATCATCGGATAAAAAAAGAAAATCACTCCTGTAGACTTGGCTACAAAAGTGATTTTAATGATTATTCCATTTCAAAAACATCGCTTTCTTGCTTGTTTGGTAGAACCAATGAGAGCAAGATTCCGACAACGGCTGGTACCAACCATGGGAGTGATGCCTTAGCAAAAGGAAGAGCGTTGACAAGATTTGCAAGAAACTCAACCTTAAACGAGCTTCCTAGTACGCTTGCAATGGCAATAGCTGTAACAACAGCAATTGTCAACTGCATACCTGGTTTTGAAAGGGCAACAAATTTGTTGACAATGACAATCATAACGATGGCAATGGTGATTGGGTACAAGATAACCAGTACTGGAATTGAGTACTTAATAATCGCATCAAGACCCAAATTGGCAATGGCAAATCCAATCAAGGTAAAGGCTGTCGCATAAACCTTGTAGCTGATTTGTGGGAAGCGTTCATTAAAGAACTCAGCTGTCGACACAATCAAACCAACTGTTGTTGTGAAGCAGGTTACAGTAACCATAGCTGCAAGGAAGAGTTGAGCTGTTGAGCCGAAGATTTCTTGAGTGGCTTGTGACAAGATGTAAACACCAGGAGTTCCACCCTTCATAGCCTCAGCTGGTACCGGGAAATGATTTCCAAGGAAACCTAAACCGATATAAAGAGCGCTGAAGGCAAGGGCAACAACGATACCAACCACCCAAATAGTTGAAATGTATTCTTTCTTACTTGAGAACCCAAGTTGTTTCAAGGTTTGAACTGCGATTACACTGAAGGCAACTGAGGCAAGGGCATCCAAGGTATTATAACCTTCTAGGAAACCTGTACCAAAGGCAGAAGCTTGATAAACAGCTGAAGCAGCTTGAGGACTTGTTCCACCGTATTTGATAGCTCCTAGGACAACCAAGATAACAATCAAAATCGCAAAGACTGGTGTTAAAATACGGCCGATACGGTCTAAGATTTTTGATGGATTAAGCGAAATCAAATAGGCTGCTGCAAAATACAGAACTGTAAAGACAATCAAACCAAGACCTTTATTTGCATCCGACAAAAGGGGGCTAATCCCTACCTCGTAAGCTGTTGTAGCTGTACGTGGGATTGCAAAGAATGGACCGATTGACAAGTAAAGAACTGAGAGGTAAAGAGTCGCAAACCAAGGCGCTATCTTTGTTGAAATCTCGTAGATATATCCTTTAGGATTTAGCGTTCCAATAATAAGAGTCAAGACGGCAATACCGACACCTGAAAAGACAAAACCTGCGATGGCAGGAAGAAAATGTTCTCCAGATAGAGCACCTAGAGAAGGCGGAAAAATCAAGTTCCCCGCACCAAAAAATATTCCAAACAGGAGTAAACCTGTTAGGGCACCTTTTTTAGCCATGAAAATCTCCTTCATATTTATAAAATACTGACCTAGTATATCATGAATAGGAGCATGAAAAAAGCTTCACGAAGTAACTATTGAATGTTTTCAAGATTCTTAAAAATGAGAATTGTCTAAAAATAAAATCCCCTACCCAGTCCACACTAAGTAGGAGAAAATTCTAATATTTAAAGTTCTTCAAAGGCCATCATGCCACCTTGTACATTGATAACCTCATAACCTTGTTCTGATAAGAATTGGCAAGCACGCGCCGATCTCATTCCAGATTTACAAATAACATAATGTAACTGGTCCTTGTCCAATTGATCATAGGTATCAGTCAGTTGACTCAGAGGAAGATTCTGGGCATCTTCTAAATGAAGTGCTTCAAACTCATCCACTTCTCTCACGTCCACTAAAGAAAGTTGCTCATTTTGGTAAAGCTGGTAAAATGCGTCAAAGGTTATTTCTTTCATTCTTTTTCTCCTAATACTCTTCGAAAATCTCTTCAAACCACGTCAGCGTCGCCTTACCATAGGTATGGTTACTG
>NZ_VMMX01000014.1:113232-131032 GCF_013277415.1 Streptococcus sp. 68
TAGCTTCCTAGTTTGCTCTTTGATTTTCATTGACTATAAAATGGTTTTAATTCTTTTTTTCAAATCTGGCACCACTTCTGACTCAAACCAAGGATTTTTGGCCATCCAGATTTGATTTCGTGGTGAGGGGTGAACTAGTGGAAAATAGGTTGGCAGATAGTCTTTATAGTGTTTCACCCTCTCCGTTACCTTCCCACTGATTTTCTCCTGTAAATAGTAGGCTTGGGCATATTGCCCAATCAAGAGGGTTAACTGAATATCTGGTAATTCTTGCAAGAGCTGTGAATGCCATTTTTCTGCAAAACCAGTTCTCGGTGGCAGGTCACCTGACTTACCATGCCCTGGAAAGTAGAAATCCATAGGTAAAACAGCAAAATAACCTGAATTGTAAAAGGTATCTTCATCCACACCGAGCCAGTCGCGCAAGCGGTCACCACTTTTGTCCTTCCAGTAAAGGCCTGCTTCTTGAGTTTTAAGTCCAGGCGCTTGACCGATGATATTGATGCGAGCAGTCTTTGGCGCTGCAAAGAGAGGCTCAATGCCACGCTCTGTATAACTGGCATTCTGTGGATCTGACATAATAGCCTGCTTGATTCTTTCAATTTGAGACATCTACTTTCCCTCCAAAAAGAAGTCCAAGCATACAATCTCAGACTTCTATCGTTTTATTTGATCAATTCGTAAATAGCTTCGGCATAGATTGCTGCTGCTCGGAAAAGATCATCCAAGGCGATAAATTCGTTGGCTTGGTGCATGGTATCAATCGAGTCTGGGAACATAGCACCGTAGGCAACTCCGCGTTCGAGCAAACGACCAAAGGTTCCACCACCGATAACTTGCTCGTGACCTTTAAGACCAGTTTGTTTTTCATAAACATTCAACAAGTTTTGCACAAGTGGATCTTCCATTGGCACATAGTGAGGGGTATGACCGTGCTCAGAAAGGCTAACAGAAGCAACTGGCAAGGTTTCAAGGATTGACTTGATTTGTTCTGGACTTGTTCCTTTTGGATAGCGGATGTTAAGGGCAATGGTATTATCAGCACTTGTTTCATCAAAGCGGAAGACACCGGCATTCATAGAAAGGGCACCCATCTTTTCATCCACATGAGCAATCTTGAGATTTTCACCCTCATGGTCGTTCAAGAGAATTTTACCAGCGATGTCAAGGTAGTCTTTGGCTGGACCAGCGAAGTTAAACTGGCTAAGGAAGAGGGCTAGGTAAGTCGCACCATTGACACCTGAAGCGGGCATAGCACCATGGGCTGATTTACCAATAATCGTCACCTTGTATTGACCAGCTTCTTCTTGAATTTCTCCTCTGAGCTTGTGTTCTGCAACAAAGGCATCTAGTTTAGCTTGCAAGTTAGCCAAATCACCTGAAACGACTGCTGTTGCTGATTCAGGCACCATATTTTCACGTAAACCACCTGTGAAGCTGTGAAGACGGGCTGCACCTGTATTTTCTCCTGCAAAGTGAAGGTATTCCGTGATATTTCCTTTTTCACCATTGATGATAGGGAATTCAGCGTCTGGAGAGAAACCAAAGTCTGGCTTCGCAAGTCCTACGTGCTCGAAGTAGTAGTCCATGTCTGCCCAGCCTGATTCTTCATCAGTTCCGACAATAAAGCGAACTTTCTTAGAAGTTGGAAGACCCAATTCTTTGATGATTTTCAAACCATAGTAACAAGCTGTTGTAGGGCCCTTGTCGTCCGAAGCCCCACGCGCATAAAGGCGACCATCTTTGATAGTTGGTGTGTAAGGGTCTGTGTCCCAACCGCTACCAGCAGGAACCACATCCATATGGGCAAAGATGCCGAGAACTTCTTCTCCATCACCAAACTCGAAATGTCCTGCGTAGTTATCGACATTCTTAGTTGGGTAGCCATCGCGGTCTGCGATTTCAAGGAATTTTTCCAAGGCTTTTACTGGACCAGGCCCAAATGGATGCTCAGCATCAACCTTGCTATCATCACGTTCTGAGTTGATTTCCAAAAGGCTAAACAAGTCAGCCAAGAGGTCTTCTTTGCGTTTTTCTACTTCTGCTGTAAAATCAATTACTGTCATTTTTTTCTTCTTTCTATCTTTTCTCAATGATTTCATCTACTGGCAAGCGGTAGCTTGGTTCCAATTTTTCGTCTGTGTAACCTACTGTAATCAAGAGTTCTGGGCGGAAACGGTCTTCGATTTCTAAAACCTCATTGACTTTTGATTTGTCAAATCCAAGGATCAGATTTGATCCGATTCCCTGATCTGTAAGAGCCAGAACCAAGTTCATGGCAACCAAACCTGCATTGAGGGCTAGGTAGTCACTGACTTGTTGTTCATTGTAACGGGCAAATTCAGCTGGCAAATTTTTCATGAAGTATTGAAGTTGCTCTTCAGAAAAGTTATTAGCACCGCCAACTCGGGCAATCTTACGAGCACGTTTAGCCAGGTCTGTATCTGTAAACAAGGCAATGGTTACAGGCGCTGATGATACCTGTTCAAAGTTGGAACCGTAAGCCAATTTTGCTAGTTCGGCATTTTTCTCACGAACCACCACAAATTTCCAAGGCTGGCTGTTGTGGGCGCTTGGAGCCAAGGTTGCGATTTCGATAGCCGTACGCACATCTTTTGGATCAACTGGCTTATCAGTGAAATGCTTGGTCGCATGACGTTTTTTGTTTAATTCAAGAAATTTCATAATCGATTTCCTTTTCTAATTCTACTGCTTCCATTCTACCATAATTTGAAAGAGCTTGCAGGGATTTTTCATGATTAAGTTTTTTTATCACAACCATAAAAAATATATACTGGTTCATCAGGAAAGTTTCTGATAAACTAGCAGATAACTTTACATTTGAATGGAGATATTATGAAAAAATTTAGCCTATTATTAGCTATCCTACCATTTTTGGTTGCCTGTGGAAATCAAGCTACACCTAAAGAAACTAGTTCTCAAAAGACAATCGTCGTTGCTACAGCTGGCGACGTGCCACCATTTGACTACGAAGACAAGGGCAATTTGACAGGTTTCGATATTGAAGTTCTAAAGGCAGTAGATGAAAAACTCAGCGACTACGAGATTCAATTCCAAAGAACTGCCTGGGAAAGTATCTTCCCTGGACTTGATTCTGGTCACTATCAGGCTGCGGCAAATAACTTGAGTTACACAAAAGAGCGTGCTGAAAAATACCTCTATTCGCTTCCCATTTCAAACAACCCCCTCGTCCTTGTCAGCAACAAGAAAAATCCTTTGACTTCTCTTGACCAAATCGCTGGCAAAACAACGCAAGAAGATACCGGAACTTCAAACGCTCAATTCATCAATAACTGGAATCAAAAACACACTGATAATCCTGCTACTATCGATTTTTCTGGTGAAGATATCGGCAAACGAATCCTAGACCTTGCTAACGGTGAATTTGATTTCCTAGTTTTTGACAAAGTATCCGTTCAAAAGATTATCAAGGACCGTGGCTTAGACCTTTCTGTGGTTGACTTGCCTTCTGCCGATAGCCCCAGCAACTATATCGTTTTCTCAAGCGACCAGAAAGAGTTTAAAGAACAATTTGATAAAGTACTCAAAGAACTCTACCAAGACGGAACCCTTGAAAAACTCAGCAATACCTATCTAGGTGGTTCTTATCTCCCAGATAAATCTCAGTTACAGTAAGATATACTAAAAGCGATTGGACCAGCCAATCGTTTTTAGTTTGCATTAGTTATTTTAGGAAACTTTTACAAAAAATCAAAATAATCTTTCACATCCTCTACATACCCATGCTTTTCTATTAAGCTGGCTAAGAGTTCCAGATTGTGCCCCTGATAGTTGTCTTCTCTTCGTAGCTCTTCATACATTTCGATAAAAGGAAGCCCCTTGGACTTGGCCAGTTCTAACTCCGCTTCATAATCATAAGCGACTTTACGAAATAGGATATTTACCAATTCCCCATCTTCAACCTCTATCACGGCATACTGGGCACGGTGATTTTTTAACGCCTCCCAATTAAAATAGGGCATGCCAATCGACCCTGGATTGATGATTTGTTGCCCCTGACTGCCATAACGAAGCAACTGCTTGTGAACATGACCATAGACTGCCACGTCGGTTTCCGCATCTAGCAGTTGGTCAAATTTCTCTGTATCATTCTCAACTAGCAAGTCACCACCATAGTTCTTATTTGGCAAATTATGAGAGATAGAAAAGCGCAATCCGTCAATTTCTTTCTTTTCCAGCAAAGGCAAGCTTCGTAGCCAGACAATCGTTGCAGGATCCATTCGCTCCATCAAAAACTGGGTCATGCGCATTGACTGAATTTCTTTCGGATCTTCCAAACCATATTCGCCATCCAAGACCTCAAGGACACGATCATCCCAATTGCCTCGAACACTTGCTGTGATAGGAAGGTCCTTTAGCAGGGCGACTAAGTCATTTGCGCCTGGACCAGGAAGAAAAATATCTCCCAGAAGCCAGTATTCACTGACTCCTTGATTTTTAGCATCTGCAATCACTGCTTCTAGGGCCGTCGCATTGCCATGAATATCTGATAAAATTGCGATTTTATGGTTCATTGTGGTTTCCTTCCGTTTGATAATCTACTCTTTCTTCCGCTACTTGGGTCAACTCCACTTCTTCCTGCGGGTTCAACTTCCTCTGCACAGCCTCTGCAACGGCTCTTGGCACCCCAACTTCGACAATCTCATCCACACTGGCTTCCTTGATTTTGGTCAGAGACTTGAAATGCTTCATGAGATTTTGCTTGCGTTTAGGTCCCAGCCCTTCAATGCCATCCAATTGTGATGAAAAAGAATTTTTGGAGCGCAGTTGACGGTGGAAAGTAATGGCAAAGCGGTGGACCTCATCTTGGATGCGTTGGAGGAGGAAAAATTCTTGAGAATTGCGAGACAACTCCACCACCTCAAGCGGATCTCCAAAGAGCAATTCATGGGTTTGGTGCTTGTCATTCTTTTGCAGACCTGCAATTGGAATATCCAAGCCTAGCTCCTCTTGGATGACTTGCTTGGCGATATTGACCTGACCTTGCCCCCCATCAATCACAATCAAATCTGGCGGAGTCAAGCCGTCACGTTGAACTCGACCATAACGCCTGCGAATGACCTCTCTCATGCTGGCATAATCGTCTGGACCGACAACCGTTTTTATCTTGTACTTACGATAATCCTTCTTACTTGGTTTGCCGTTGACAAAGACCACCATGGCTGAAACAGGACTGGTTCCCATGATATTGGAGTTATCAAAGGATTCGATGCGGACTGGTGTCGGGATTTGGAGCAAGCGTCCTAGATTTTCAATAGCTCCTTGGGTCTTTTCGACTGATTTTTCTAGCAGATTGAACTTCTGCTCCAGACTAACACGGGCATTTTTTATGGCTAGATTGACCAGCTGTTTTTTCTCTCCACGCTGGGGTTTGAGAATCTTGGAATCCACTAAGGCTTTAACGGCTTCTTGGTCAATATCCTGCGGAATCAGTACCTCATTGGGAACCAGGTGAGATTTTTCTTGATAGAACTGTCCCACATAGGTCAAGAAATCCTCATCTGGATCATTGAAGTAGGGGAAGAGATTGACATCGCGCTCGATAAGCTTGCCCTGACGAACAAAGAAAACCTGAACACACATCCAGCCCTTATCCACATAGTAGCCAAAGACATCCCGATTTTGGAGATCCTTGGCCATGACCCGTTGCTTGATTCGAAGCGTTCCAATGGCCTGAATTAGGTCACGGTATTCAGCCGCACGTTCAAATTCCATAGTCTGGGCTGCCGCTGCCATCTTGCCCTTGAGGTCATCAATGATTTTGTCATCCTGCCCTTTTAGAAAATCGGAAACCTCCTGAGCCATGGACTTGAAATAAGCCTCATTTTTCTTACAGATTGTGTGGGCCATACACTGGCCGATATGGTAGTAAAAACAGACCTTAGACGGTGGATTGGTACACTTACGAAAAGGGAAAATCCGATCCAGCAGTCGCTTGATTTCATTGGCTGCCCCCACATCGGGATAGGGACCAAAGTAGAGACCTCCGTCCTTTTTGACCTGACGGGTGATAATCAAACGAGGATAGCGCTCATTGGTGATTTTTATGAAAGGGTAAGACTTATCATCCTTGAGCATGATATTGTACTTGGGCTTGTTTTCCTTGATCAGGTTGATTTCTAGGAGAAGTGCCTCAATATTAGACTCCGTAACGATAAACTCAAAATCCACAATTTCAGACACCAGAGCCTCTGTCTTGGTATCATGACTTCCACGGAAATAGGACCTCACACGGTTTCGCAGATTTTTAGCCTTTCCTACATAGATAATAGTCCCGTTTTTATCCTTGTGAATGTAGCAACCAGGACTGGTCGGCAAGAGCTCTAGTTTTGATTTAATCAAGTTATTCATAATTCCATTATAGCAAAAAAGTAGGGAAAGATAATCCCCTACTCATTGGTCTCATATAATTTTCGAAGTCTTTCAACATCCTCTTCCTGAATACCATAAAAGGAACCCGCAGGTTGCATGACAGACTTCTCATCTGTATGGTCCAAGCCAATCGCATGACCCAACTCATGTTCTGCCGTATGGACAATGCGCTCATATGAATAGCCATAGTTAGGATTGGACAGATAATAGTGATTCAACCGCACCGTTACGGATAAGAATTGCCCTGTTAAGAGATTGGTCTGACTTTCCGCCTCTCCTGCCACAGGAGTGTTTCCATCGTTCATCTCCGTAGCCGTAATATCTGCCTTGCTGGCCTCAGTCACGAGTTCAAAATTAAAAGCACCAGTTTGATTCCAATTCTGGATTGCTTCTAAATAAGCTTCTTGAAAGCGTGAATCCATCTGGGGATCCAAGTAAATACGAGCAGAAGCCTGCGGCCACCTTCCTTCAGAATGTTGATGGCTATCTGTCTGGTTCAACTTAGGCAGTTGCCCTGTTTTTTCCCATTGGTCGATACTTTGTTGACCAATCTTGACTGACCGTTCTGCTTGCTTCAGCGCACCTTGAAAATCACCGTTCAGATACCAGAGAAAACCAAAAGCAAGAGCGCATAAGAAAACAACTATCCAAACCAGGCGCCAAAACAAACGCCACACAAAAGAAAAGAAAGCCCCTATCAAACGAAAAAGCCAGCGCATATCCTTCCACCTTTCTAGCAAATAAAGACTATTTTACTAAAACAAGCTGAAAGAAAACTAAATACTGACTTTTTCATCTTAACGTCCTAATATTTTTTTGAATAACTGAATAGCATTGTATTTTAAAGGTGATGGATGGTAACGGAAAGTACCTGCTTTTCGTACAATATAGCCATTAAAATTCTGTTTAAAACGCAAAACACCATCACTACCATCAAAAATCCCTTGAATCCCTAGGAAGTTGTATTTAGGTATTCCACGTTTTATACTTTCCAGCATAATATATTTTTGAAGTAGCGCAGGGGCATAGAACTTATTAAATTCAGTGTAGGAACCACTAAAGAGGTAA
Source organism: Streptococcus sp. 68 (assembly GCF_013277415.1). GTDB lineage: Bacteria > Bacillota > Bacilli > Lactobacillales > Streptococcaceae > Streptococcus. The sequence continues at coordinate 120,715 of NZ_VMMX01000014.1, forward strand.
GTCGTTTCCTGAGGCATATAAACAAATAAACTCCCGGCTAAAACAATATCTTCTTCTCCATATTTTTCAATCAAGTCTCGCGCTTCTGCTTTTCGAACTTCAAAAGTTTCAAATTGACTAGAATATTCTCTCAGTTGATTTTGTTTTTTCTCAGAATGAGGATTTTTACTCAAATCAAGTCGTAACTTGTCCAAGATTTCTTCTAGTTTACTTTGCTCACCTTGCAATTTGCTCATATAGTCCGAAAAATTCAAGCTTGCTATGAGAAACTCAGCTTGTTCTCCAAAAGCATCATAAAAATGCTCATAGTATTCTAAACTTTTATCACTATATTCTCTACGCTCAGAGGTTTCTTTTGTGATATTCTTAAAAATCGATAGTTCTTCACGTTTTAACTTTTTCAACCGAATGCCAAAGGTTTCAGCCTTTTTCACCAAGGGTTTACCCTTTTTACTAAAACTTTTAAGCAAATTCTTTTCAGTTAATTCAGTTAAATCTTTATAGTATAACCAATCCGGCTCTCCACCTGGATAACCTCTTGTCAATCCATCAAATTGATAACCTAAATCAGTCAAATCTTGAATGATACTTTTTTTCTCAGCATCTATCGGATTACCTTGGCTATCAAAAGTTTGATAAGTTTCATAAGGTTTTACAAGCAACTCTAATACACCATTTTGCTTGGCATATTCTTTTAACTCCGCATAAAAAACTGGAAGGGCATCTTGTTGGGTATAAATCGGCCCCGAATTGATCTCCATATGCAGACCACCCAGCATGGGTAAGCTATAAACCAGAGCTGCAACTTGAATCTCTCCTTCTTGTTTCAAAGCAAGATAAACAATTCGAGCCCCTCTTTTTTCTAACAAGTCCCCCATCTGGACCGATTGCATAAAGGAACGAGAAGAAACCTGACCAGAATAAGCCTGAAACTCTTCTTTCGTGAGTGTAATTAGTGCCATATACTTACTTTCTATGTTTTTTTCTTAATGTTTTACGGAAATCAAGAGCAAGTCTTAACAGAGGATAGAGAGGATGGGTAGGCATTGTAAATTCTCCCAAATATTCTTCAATCGTTGGATTAAATTTTTCCTTAAAATGATACAGTCCACCATTGAGAGAGTTTTCAACACCACCTAAATTTTGCCACAACATACCTCGCTCAAAGGCATAGCGAGCCGTTTCATACCAAGTTAAAATTGGTGCATTGTAACGTTTAAAATCATCATCCATTCCAGCGTATAGATTGACAGAAGTTTGTCCGAATTCTAAAGTCAGGGTAGCCGCTAAAGGAATGTTTGATTTCCCCATATTCATATATCCCTGCAAGAAATCTATTTCCTCTTCTAAACGTTCTTTTTCTTTTATATTTTCCTGAACTTTTGAAGGTTTGGTTGCATCATTATACTTTTCTGCAACTACTCTATTTTTTTCTAACTGTTCTTCTAATTCTCTCAAACGTTTAGAAACATCCAAACTCGTTAGCGTGATATAGGAATCTTCTTTGAAGTTATCCAATAATTTTTTATAGTAGGATTCGTTTCTTAAATGAATCTCTTTTCGCTTCTCAGTTTTTTTCATCAACTCCGAAAATGAATCTAATAGTTCCAGTCCACCATATTGAATCTCAAGTCCTTTGTTCCGTGCTGTTCGAATAGCCTGTTTTGTTGATTTAGAAAGTTTATCTTCTTCAAAATTTTCTTTATATATTTTCGCCTGAATACGAGGCTGAATGGTGTCATCCATTTCGGTTGTCCGCCCAGACCACTTCACTCCTAATTGCCCTAAAATCTCAACAATAGAAAGTTTTTCAGGATATTCTGTTTTATCTTGATTAACCAAATGTTGAGATAGACAAATACTTGGATCGAAAGTCACAAAAACCGCTCTCTTACTGCGAGCATAAGACTTAATGGACTGAATGACAAAACTCAAAAGTTCCGTATCCCCATAATCCAATATAGGTCCTCTTGGGATGTAAAACATTTTATAGCCTAGCGGAAGAGTTCTAATCAAAATACTAGCTGTCGCCAGTAATTTTTCTTCCCTGTAAACACCAAACTTCTCATGTTCCCAGTCAGACTTCACTTCTTCCCAAGCACTACTTTGTAATACATTGGCTAATTCATGGTCTTTGACAAACTGATCATATTCTAATGCGGGAATGCCAATTTGATAACGGTACATTTCCTACTCTCTTTCCTCCAGTATCTTATTACTATTCTACTACTTTCGTTTGAAAAGTCTAGTGAAAACATATTTTATTTTAGTCCTACTCCCCCTATGCTGAAGTTCAAACTAAGTCAATCTCTCTTCTAATTTGAAATCAATCGGTAGGGTTGCTAAAAAACGTTCCAATTGTTTTTCCCAATAATACCACTCGTGAGTTCCAGCGCTATGGCTATAGGTCACATCAAAACCTAGTTTTTTGAGATTTTTCACTGCGAGATTATTGGCTTCATACAAGAAATCCTGCTCGCCACACCAAGCCCAGAGCTTGGTCTTTTTATCCGATTTTTTAGCCAGACTTTCAAGAGAATAGGGGCTAGCTGTCCAATCTTTAATCTCCCCAAACACACCTCTCCAATAAGCCGGTGTTCCCAAATCTTGGCTTTCAGGAGAAAAATCTTGAAAGCTAAGAGCACCTGAAAAACTAGCTGCATGAGAAAAACAATTTGTAGCAAGAGCCAATTTGAAACAGCCATAGCCTCCCATAGAGAGACCAGCGATAAAGGTCTTTTCACGCTTGCTAGTCATGTTAGGGAAGAAGCGTTTTAAAACCTCTGGCAATTCCTCTGCTAGAGCTGTGTAATAGTCAAAACCATATTGGGTATCGGTGTACCAACCGTTGCTGGTATTAGGCATGACAACGATGAGATTGGTTCCTCGAAGCAAGCGTTCTACATTGGTCCGCTTGAGCCAGCTATTATGGTTGCCAGACATCCCATGCAAGAGGTACAAGACGGGAATATCTTTACAATCTGGTTCTTCCACTCGATTGGCATCGGGGTAAAGAACATTCACTCCCCACTCCATATCCAAAACTTGTGAGTAATACTCGATTTTCATTACTGCCATAATTTTTCCTCTATTTTTCTATAAGAAAAAGCCGAAACTCGACTTTCTCCCTGTTTATTTCAACGATTATTTTGCTTCCATGACTACTGGTAAAATAGCTGGACGACGTTTGGTTTGGTCAAAGAGATACTTGGTAAGATTATCACGAACCTTCCCTTTAAGGTCTGCCCAGTCAAAGTCATCTCCTTGAAGATAGTCTTCTACCGTTTGATTAATCAATTCTGAACTTTCACGGAGAATATCGCGACTCTTCTTGAGATAAACAAATCCACGCGTGTGAACACGAGCCTTGGCCACAATTTTCTTCTCACGACGGTTAACGGTGATTGCGACGATGAAAATTCCATCTTCTGACAAGACCTTACGATCACGAAGAACCACATTTCCAACATCACCGATAGCATTCCCGTCAATCAAGACATCCCCTGCTGAAACTGCGCCAGCCGGGACAAAGTCCCCATTCTCATAAGCCATGCTGGTTCCCTTTTTAGGGATGAAAATGCGTTCTGGCAACATACCTACTGCCATAGCAGCCTTAGCATGGGCATCCAACTCGCGGTATTCCCCTTGAATTGGGAAGAGATACTTAGGTTGCAAGAGATTGATCATCAACTGCAAATCACGCGCATTTCCGTGCCCTGATACATGTAAACTTTGGGTAATCAATTTGACAACCCCTCCTGCCTGATAAATCATATTTTCCACACGCGCAACGAAGGCTTCTTTAGCAATAGACGGAGCCGTAGCAATATAGACCAGGTCCCCATCCTTGATTTCTACATAACGATGGCGACCAATCGACATCTTACGAAGTCCATTGATAGGTTCACCCATACGACCTGTCTCAAGAATAATCAACTCATGGTCTTCAAAGCGAGACATATCTTTCGGCTTAATCAAGAGAATTTCGTTGGCTAAAGACAACTTCTTGAGACGAATCGCTGTGCGGACGATATTTTCAATATCAAATCCTGTCAAGACGATACGTCGACCTGTTTTATCCGCAGCGTCAAAAATCTGCTGGATACGAGAAAGGTTACTGGAAACAGCTGCAACGATGATACGACCTTCCCAGTCAGCAATGGTTTGGGTAATTTCATCTCTAACTTCACTTTCACTAGCCACCTGAATATTGCTGTCCGCATTGGCCGAATCACTGAGGAGAGCCAGGACGCCGTCACGACCGATTTCTGCCAAACGAGCGAAGTCTGTCGCATAGGATTCACTAGCTGTCTGGTCAAATTTGAAGTCACCTGTATAAACGATGCTCCCTTCAGCTGTCTTCAAGACAATTCCCAGGCTCTCTGGAACGGAGTAAGTCGTAGGGAAGAAGGAAACCACTGTCCCACCAAAATCAATCTCCGTATCTTCATCAATAACATGAAAATCATTAAATTTCTTGACTGCGTCATTTCCTTTGACAAAGAGTTTTGCCAACTCAATGGTCAACTCAGAGCCAAATACAGGTACCTTGGCTTCAGCCAAGAGATAAGGCAGAGCACCAATAGCATCTGCATGTCCGTGAGTTAAAAATACCCCAGCAATTCGATCTTTATTTTCAAAAAGGTAGTCCATCTTTGGAATCACCACATCGACCCCTAATTGTTCATTTTCGGGATATTTTAACCCTGCATTCAAAACAAAAATGGACTCTCCAATTTCAGCAATGTACATATTTTTCCCATTTTCACGTACACCACCAAGTGTTGTTAAACTAATATTACTCATTTTTCCTCCAAAATCTTAGTTTATCTTGATTATAGGGTTGCTTACCCTCTTATTCTAAAAGCACTATTACTGTTAGCCGAATCTTTTCCTACCATTATACCATTTTTTTGATGATTTTCAAAATGAAGATTTGTTTTCAAAAAAGAGCTGGTTTCCCAACTCTTTCCTATGATCTACTCTTTTTCCATTAAAAAGTCATAAATTTCTTGCACGGTACCCAGCGCCATCATTTCTTGGTCTTTGACGGTTTGTTTGAGATTTTGGTAAATCTGACTTTCTCCGATTTCTCTCTTTGGCGCTTCTTTATTGACTGTCATAACCCCATCTTTGATCGTCACAAAGTCTAGCTCTTCAAATACTTGAATCATCTTGACCAGCAAGATTTGTTGAATATTAAGATAAGCTGCCAAATCCTTCAGTTTATAGCGAATATCAAACTCAGGAAACTGGTAGATAGTCTTGTACAATTTTGCAAACTGTTCTCTGGTCCCATAGCCTGTTAGATAGTAGGCCTTGTCAATATCATTTTTGAAATAGACAGCAGAGAAATTCTGTTCCTGAAAAATGGTCTTCAGCAGGGTAATATCCTCAGGAATGGTTTTTACGACAACAGCTTCACTAGTCGCTATATCTGGCAATTCTCCAGCAAAATCCAAGACTGGAACTCCCTCTGGCAAGACTGCATTCTTCCCACGGATATTAAAAAGTTGAACACCCTCCACACGCGCATCCACCATCATCAACTGGAGGGCAGTTTGACCATTCCATTGGTTGACAGACAATTTGACTGCCAGCTCTAGATTCTTGGTTTGAGCAAATTCTGTTGCCCATCTACCTTGGCCAAAGGCCACCACTTCAAAACTAGCCTCACCCTTAGAAATTTTCAGTTTGAGATGGGCATTGCCTGCCCCCATGGTACGGGCACTTTCGACCTGAAAATCCTTGATATAAAAGACAGGTTTCTGATTATCCATGCCAAAAGGAGCTAAACGTTCAAAGTTCTTGACTGTTTCAAGACTCAAAGCCTCCAAATCCAACTCTTCATCTAGGTTTAACTTGTTCTTGCCAGTAGCATCTGCACCTTTTTCACGGACATAATCTTCCAAAACCTGAGATAAATCTGAGAGTTTCTCCACTTCCAGCGTCATCCCTGCTGCACCAGCATGGCCACCAAAGGCGATGAAGAGGTCTCGATGAGGATCCAGAGCCTCAAAAATATCGACCGCTTCCACACTACGAGCACTGCCCTTGGCACGACCGTCTTCTATATTGAGAACGATAACTGTCTGCCCTAGTTCTTCCAACAAACGACCAGCCACGATTCCTAGAACCCCAGGATTCCAACCTTCCTTAGCCAAGACTTGGACCTTCTTCTCAGGGTCCACCATGGTCTTAGCTTCTTCATAGATAGACTGAACGATTTCCTTGCGCTCTTCATTTTTCTGGTGAATCATAAGGGCAATCTCGTGCGCTTCCTCATCATCAAACCCAGTCAGCAAATCAATGGCAGGATTGGGATCGTCCAAGCGACCCAAGGCATTCAAACGAGGAGCAATCTGGAAACCAACCGTTTCTTCTGTTACTTCGTTGGCAGCAATCCCAGCCATGTCTAGCATTTCTTGTAGACCAATACGCTGAGTGTGTCCCAACATTTCCAGACCATACTGAACCAAGATACGGTTCTCATCTGTCAAACTAACCATATCAGCAATGGTACCAATAGCGACCAAATCAAGCAATTCCACTTGTACTTCTTCTAAAAGGGCACAAGCCAGCTTGAAAGCAACTCCACAACCAGCCAAATATTTGAAAGGATAGTTCGCATCCGGATGTTCAGGATGGACAATAGCATAGGCATCTGGTAAGGTTTCAGGCATGGAATGGTGATCTGTGACAATGACATCCACTCCCATAGACTGGGCCAATTCAATAGCCTCATGACCAGCAACCCCATTATCCACCGTCACAATCAAGGAAATCCCTTCTTGCTCGATAAAGTATTTATAGACACTTGCATTAGGTCCATAGCCATCGGTAAAACGATTAGGCAAGTAAACACGGCATTCGGCGCCAAGCTGTTCCAAACTTTCCTTCACAATCGAAGCCGAAGTCATACCATCCGCATCATAGTCTCCATAGATGAGAATATTTTCCCCTTCTTCAATGGCCTGACGAATACGAGCCACTGCCTTGTCCATATCATGGAGCAGATAAGGGTCATGCAAATTCTCCAAGGAAGGTTCTAAAAACTTCTTCAGACTTTCTTCATCCTGAATCCCTCTCTCAAATAATAACCGAGCCACCTCAGGACCCAGTCCAGCCTTCTTGGCTATTTTTGTAAAATCCGCATCTTCTACCTGCGGGGCAAACTGCCATTCATAAGTAGGTGTTATCAAAAAGACATCCACTCTTTCTAAGAATTCTATTGCTTCATTATAACATGATTTAGACGTTTTCTCTATCCAGATTGCTTTTTTATAAAATTTTAGTGAATTTTTTCAGATATGATTTGACAAGACAAATTTTTTGGTGTAGAATCATGTTATAAAATCTAACACAAAGGAGATTCCTTATGGCTTTAGTAGAATTTGAACACGTCGAAAAATATTACGGAGACTACCACGCACTCCGCGACATCAATCTCCGTTTTGAAAAAGGGCAAGTTGTTGTCCTCCTAGGCCCTTCTGGTTCTGGGAAATCCACTCTTATCCGCACCATCAATGGTTTGGAGGCTGTTGACAAAGGAAGTCTTCTAGTAAATGGTCACCAAGTTGCTGGTGCCAGCCAGAAAGATTTGGTACCTCTTCGCAAGGAAGTCGGCATGGTTTTCCAGCATTTTAACCTCTACCCTCACAAAACAGTGTTAGAAAACGTAACACTCGCACCCATAAAAGTTCTAGGAATTGATAAAAAAGAAGCTGAAAAAACAGCCCAAAAATATCTGGAATTTGTAAATATGTGGGACAAGAAAGATTCATATCCAGCCATGCTGTCTGGTGGACAAAAGCAACGGATTGCCATTGCACGTGGACTCGCTATGCATCCGGAACTCCTCCTCTTCGATGAACCAACATCCGCCCTTGACCCTGAAACTATCGGAGACGTTCTGGCAGTTATGCAAAAATTGGCCCACGATGGTATGAATATGATTGTCGTCACCCATGAAATGGGCTTTGCCCGTGAAGTTGCGGACCGCATCATCTTTATGGCTGATGGAGAAGTGTTGGTGGATACGACAGATGTTGATGACTTTTTCGACAATCCAAGCGAACCTCGTGCCCAACAATTCCTCAGCAAAATCATCAACCACGAAAGTGACAAAGTCAAATAAGGAGGCGCCTATGAAAAAGAAATTCTTTTTATCAGCATTATTGATTAGCCTTTTGGGCCTTGCTGCTACAAAACCAGTTCAGGCTGATACCAGTGTCGCAGATATTCAAAAAAGAGGCGAGCTGGTTGTTGGTGTCAAACAAGACGTTCCCAATTTCGGTTACAAGGATCCCAAGACAGGGACCTATTCTGGTATCGAAACGGACTTAGCCAAGATGGTCGCTGATGAGCTCAAGGTCAAGGTTCGCTATGTGCCTGTTACCGCTCAGACACGTGGCCCCCTTCTAGACAATGAACAGGTTGACATGGACATTGCAACCTTCACCATCACAGACGAACGCAAAAAACTCTACAACTTTACCAGTCCCTACTACACAGACGCATCTGGATTTTTGGTCAATAAGTCTGCCAAAATCAAAAAGATTGAGGACCTAAACGGCAAAACCATCGGAGTTGCCCAAGGTTCCATCACCCAACGCCTGATTACTGAACTGGGTAAAAAGAAAGGTCTGAAGTTTAAATTCGTCGAACTTGGTTCCTACCCAGAATTGATTACTTCCCTGCACGCTCATCGTATCGATGCCTTTTCCGTTGACCGCTCGATTCTGTCTGGCTACATCAGCAAGCGCACAGTACTACTAGATGATAGTTTCAAGCCATCTGACTACGGTATCGTTACCAAGAAATCAAATACCGAGCTAACCAAGTATCTTGATAACTTGGTTACTAAATGGAGCAAGGATGGTAGTTTGCAGAAACTTTATGACCGTTACAAACTCAAACCATCTAGCCATACCGCAGATTAAGGAGGACACCCTATGACAGATTTATCATCTTGGACAGCCTATTTTCAGGATTTTGGACAATTTTTCAATGGTTTCCTCTTCACCCTTGCCCTAGCAATTGGATCCTTTATCCTAGCCATGGTCTTGGGCATCTTCTTTGGAGTCCTATCAACCAGCAAACCTCCTATTTTGCGTATTTTAGCTCGCATCTTCGTGGAATTTTACCAAAACACTCCCCTCTTGGTACAGTTTGTTATCGTTTTTTATGGCCTACCTCTTATCAGTGACCATATCATCATGATTCCGATTTATTGGACAGCTGTTCTCTGCGTGGGACTCTATCACGGTGCCTATATCGCTGAGGTTATTCGCTCAGGGATTCAGTCTATTCCTAGCGGTCAGATGGAGGCAGCCTTGTCACAAGGTTTTACCTATATCAGTGCCATGCGCTTGATTATCTTGCCTCAGGCCTTCCGTATCATTCTCCCTCCTTTGACCAACCAAATCGTCAACCTCATCAAGAACACCTCGACAGTTGCTATCATCTCTGGAGTGGACTTGATGTTTGTAACCAAGTCTTGGTCAGCCCTCAACGGAAATTACATCCCAGCATTTTTAGGCGCTGCCCTTCTCTACTTTTCTCTTTGCTTCCCTGTTGCCCAGTTTGGTCGCAAGATGGAGCAAGCCAACAAAAAAGCCTATTCACTTTAGGAGGTTACTATGGAATCCATTTTAGAAGTTTTGACCCCAGATAACCTAGTCTTTATCTTTAAAGGATTTGGCTTGACCCTCTATATTTCTCTGATTGCCATCGTCCTCTCTACCCTTATCGGTACGGTGCTAGCTGTCATGAGAAATGGCAAAAATCCTATCTTGCGCATCATCTCCAGCATTTACATCGAGTTTGTGCGTAACGTTCCCAACCTTCTCTGGATTTTCACTATCTTTTTGGTTTTCAAGATGAAATCCACACCAGCAGGAATCACTGCCTTTACCCTCTTTACCTCAGCAGCCTTGGCTGAGATTATCCGAGGTGGTCTCAATGCCGTGGACAAGGGCCAGTACGAAGCAGGAATGTCACAAGGATTTACATCAGCCCAAATCCTCTACCACATCATTCTCCCACAAGCAATCCGTAAAATGTTGCCAGCCATCATTTCCCAGTTTGTAACCGTGATCAAGGATACCAGTCTTCTCTACTCTGTTATCGCCCTACAAGAACTCTTTGGAGCCAGCCAAATTCTCATGGGCCGTTATTTCGAACCAGAGCAGGTCTTCAGTCTTTATATCCTGATTGCCCTCATCTACTTCAGCTTTAACCTAGCCATTTCTAGCCTATCTCATATGCTAGCAAAACGTTGGCAACAAGCTGCAGAATAATACTCTTCGAAAATCTC
>NZ_VMMX01000014.1:131046-145140 GCF_013277415.1 Streptococcus sp. 68
TTTTCATTGAGTATAAACAGCCACTCTCCAGTTCAATTGGAGAGTTTTTTTGATGAGAGTAGATATTTATAGACCTCAATTTGACACCATACTTTTTCTATGATAAAATGTAACAAATTCATTTACAACAAATCAAAATCTAAATGAAATGGAATTTTTTATGAAATCACTCAAAGGACTGCTCTTTATCATAGCTAGTTTTGCCTTGACTATTTTGACTTGGATGAACACTTCTCCCCAATTCATGATTCCAGGACTAGCTTTAACAAGCCTATCTCTGACTTTTATCCTAGCCACTCGTCTCCCACTACTAGAAAACTGGTTTCACGGTTTGGAGAAGGTCTACACCGTCCACAAATTTACAGCCTTTCTATCCATCATCCTACTCATCTTTCATAACTTTAGTATGGGCGGTTTGTGGGGCTCTCGTTTAGCTGCTCAGTTTGGCAATCTTGCCATCTATATCTTTATCAGTATCATCCTTGTCGCCTATTTAGGCAAATACATCCAATACGAAGCTTGGCGATGGATTCACCGTCTGGTTTATCTAGCCTATATTTTTGGACTCTTTCATGTCTATATGATGATGGGCAATCGTCTCCTTACATTTAATCTTCTAAGTTTTCTTGTTGGTAGCTATGCCCTTTTAGGCTTACTAGCTGGTTTTTATATCATTTTTCTATATCAAAAGATTGGTTTCCCCTATCTAGGGAAAATCACCAACCTCAAACGCTTAAATCACGATACTAGAGAAATTCAAATCCATCTTAGCAGACCTTTCAACTATCAAGCAGGACAATTCGCCTTCCTAAAGATTTTCCAAGAAGGTTTTGAAAGTGCTCCGCATCCCTTTTCTATCTCAGGAGGTCATGGTCAAACTCTCTACTTCACTGTTAAAAATTCAGGTGACCATACCAAGAATATCTATGACAATCTTCAAGTCGGCAGCAAAGTAAGCGTAGATAGAGCTTACGGACACATGATCATAGAAGAAGGACGAGAAAATCAGGTTTGGATTGCTGGAGGCATTGGGATCACCCCCTTCATCTCTTACATCCGTGAACATCCTATTTTAGATAAACAGGTTCACTTCTACTATAGCTTCCGTGGAGAGGAAAATGCAGTTTATATAGATTTGCTCCGTGACTATGCTCAGAAAAATCCTAATTTTGAACTCCATCTAGTAGACAGTAGGAGAGACGGCTATCTTAATTTTGAACAAGAAGAAGTGCCTGAACATACAAGCGTCTATATGTGTGGGCCTCTTTCTATGATGAAGTCACTTGCCAAACAGATTAAGAAACAAAATCCAAAAGCAGAGCTTATTTACGAAGGGTTCAAGTTCAAATAACCACTCATACTCTCCTGGGAATTCTAGGAGAGTTTTTTATAGCCAAATGAAATAAGACCGGAGCGATGGAATTTTGGCATGCAAATCAATTGATAAGAATGTTTTATAGTGGAATGAAATAGGATACGAATAAATTGATTAGGAAAATCAAATGAATTTACAGAAATCTTTTAGCAGTCATGGCATCCTATTCCAATTTCAAAATGTTATAGAAGCAGCATTGTGCTAGTCTAGTTTCAGTTTACTATACTAAAACGAGTAGCTTGAAACACAAAAAAACCACCCAATGGGTAGGTTGGTTGATAAGAAAAAGAATTTTTTTAATCGAAAAAACTCACGATTTTACTGTTAATCCTTCAGCATTTAATTATTGTCATCAGTCTAAAATGATTTCTAACGCCTCAATTCCTCTTTAAAAAATCTTCAATGCGAGAAACAACCTCATGATTTTGATAATGATAAAGGTCGTGTGGTGCATCCATATAGATGACTTTCACATTAGACTGTTCACTAGCAAATTTCTCTGCAAAGTGCTGCCATTCTGATTGACCAAAACTAGTACCTTGACCGTTAGACACCAGTAGTAAGGTGGGAATTTTCGGATTGATGCTTGAGGGAACTTTCTTGGCATTTTCCTTTACCGTTTGGGATTCATGAAGCATGGCTTGTGACATCAACTGCTTATAAGCTAGAATTTTATATTGTTTTCGTTCAGTTTCAATCAGAGTTCGATTTTTTATATAAAAGGACTCAGGGAAGTGGCGTAATAAGCCAATCTTACTGCTCCAAAATGCCACAGTGATTAAGGTCTGATTTTGCTTTAAATTCTCATAACTAGCTGGCAGTGCCCAATCTAAACCAATCAAAGCTTTCACTTCATCAGGAAACTTCTCCTGCCAAGCCAGACTCTCTAGACTAGCCATGGAATGAGACAAAATGATAAAAGGACCTTTGACATTTGCTTGTGAAAGAGCTTGACGCGTCTCAGACAAAACCTCCATCACATCTCTTGAATGATTGCTATCATCACTATAACCATATCCTGCTCGTTCCACGATGACTACCTTATACCGTTTCGATAAGGATTCCGATACTTCTTTAAAGTCCAATATAGGAGAAGCAATACCGGCACCTGAGAGAACTACTATAGTCTCAGGACCATTCCCTTCAACGTAAACATTCATTTGATGTCCATCGACGAGAACTTGTTGTCCCATAGGTGTCAGTGAGGCTTGTTCCTTTTCCAAACTGATACGGTGAAAGATGAATGTAGCGAGTAAAAACAAAAGAATGAAACTAAGAAAGGCAAGACCACATTGTTTTAGTTTTTTCATAGCATTATTGTACAAAAAATAGAACCTTTTAGCAACTTAATATTGGTTCTTCTACAATATATTCACACCAAAAAAACCCACCCAATGGGCAGGTCTTCTCTGTATTATTCAGCTAGATTAAGCTTTACCTTCTGAACCGAATACGTCGATACGTTCTTCAACTGATGCTTGGATAGCTTTTACACCGTCAGCCAAGAATTTACGTGGGTCGAAGAGTTTTTTCTTGTCGTATTCTGCTTCGTTTGCTTCGTAATCACGAGCAAATTTACGAGTTGCGTTAGCGAATGCGATTTGGCATTCAGTGTTAACGTTAACTTTGGCAACACCAAGTTTGATAGCTGCTTGGATTTGCTCATCAGGAATACCTGATCCACCGTGTAATACGATTGGGAAGCCTGGAAGAGCTTCTGTCAATTTTTGCAAGTGGTCAAGGTCAAGACCTTCCCAGTTTGCTGGGTAAGGACCGTGGATGTTACCGATACCAGCTGCCAAGAAGTCGATACCAGTTTCAACCATTGCTTTAGCGTCTTCGATTGGAGCCAATTCACCTTTACCGATGATTCCGTCTTCTTCACCACCGATAGTACCAACTTCAGCTTCTACTGAGATACCTTTAGCGTGTGCTTTTTCAACAACGTCTTTAGCCAATTTAAGGTTTTCTTCAACTGGAAGGTGTGAACCATCAAACATGATTGAAGTGTAACCAACTTCGATACACTCAAGTGCATCTTCGTAGTGACCGTGGTCAAGGTGGATAGCTACTGGTACAGTGATACCCATTGATTCAACAAGGTTAGCGATCAAGTTGCGAGCAACTTTGTAACCACCCATGTATTTAGCAGCACCCATTGAAGTTTGGATCAAAACTGGAGCTTTTTTAGCTTCTGCTGCGCGCAAGATAGCTTGAGTCCACTCAAGGTTGTTTGTGTTAAATCCACCAACTGCATAACCGTTGTCACGAGCTGCTTGGACAAATTTTTCTGCTGAAACGATTGCCATTTTATCAGGCCTCCTGTATATTTTTATGGGTCATCCCATTTACATTGTTCATTTTATCACTTTTTGACAAAAAAATCTAGTTTTTCCCGCAGTTTCGATTGAATTTCTTCTAGCTTCATCTATGTAAACCCTTTCTCTCCCTAGTCTTGGGCGACTTTTGGAAAAACTATGAAGAAGGTTAGACGATTCTCCTTCATCTCGAAACGATAAGCTAATTTTTCATGTTCTAATAGACTCTTGACCACAAAGAGCCCCATCCCAGAACCCTTGGCCTTGCGACTAGCATTATCAGAAAAAGATTGAGCTAGTTTTTCTTGTTCTTCTGAACTACAGCTATTTTCTATAAAAAGTTCCCCTTCTCTTTCTCCAATGCGAACTAAGCCACCTGGAACAGAGTGCTTGATGGCATTGCTGATGAGATTAGACAGGATCAACTTCATGACTGATGGGTTTAGATAAGCCTGCTGATGAGTCAAACTATTGTCTATATGGAGCTCTCTATCCTTGGCTAGTAAAGCATAATCCTTAACCAGACTTTGCGTCATCTGGTGTAGGTCAATTGTTTCCCTATCATCTCGCAATTCTTGCACAGACGAGAGGGAAAGTATCTGCAGAACATGGTGATTGAGTTCATCCACAATCCCCAAGGCAACTCCTAGATAGTGGTCTCTATCCTTATAACGACCGATATTCTCTTTCATATTTTCAATCAGGATTTTGAGGCTAGCCAGCGGTGTTTTCAATTCATGAGAAGCTCCTCGTAGGAATTCGACCTTCATCTTCTCCAGCTGGAGAATAGCTTCATTCTTGTCATGCAAGTCCGCAATGACAGTCAAAAGATGCTGGTAGAGGCTATTGATTTGTTCCTTGAGATCACCGATCTCATCCTTGGAATCCACGCGCAATCGCACTTGGGTATCTAGTTCCATCATCCGACGAGTCACCCGCTTGATTTCCAAAATCGGGGCAACAATAGTCCGAGCATAGATATAAGCTACCAAAAGTGAAATCAGAAAGGATGCCAGCAAGGTATAGGGAAGAAACTGAAGACTGATTTGCTCTGCTTCCTTTTGCAAATCCATGGACGCTAGAAACTGGAGAGTCATGGTGCTACCATCTTGCGTTGTCACCTCGCGCTCCTCGATAAAGAGGGAGGTTGTCTGGCGGTCTGTGTCCAGAGGAAGGCTGTCCTTGACTTCTAACTTGTCCTCGGTCATCTCCCCCTTGACGGCTCCCTTGATATCACTAGTCTGGGAATATAGCTCTAACACTTGCTCGATACTCTGCCTATCCTTCCCTTCGAGTGACCGGGCAATGGCTGTCGCTTTCTGACCAATAGTTTCTTGACGGTGGCTCAGATAAGTCGAAGGAAAAAGAAAATAAATAGCTAAATGAAGGCAGATAACCAGAACACTAAAAATCGAGAAGGTATAGATAAATATCTTTGTAAACAAACCTGTTCGTTTCATTTTCGCTCCAATTTATAACCAACATTGCGCACAGTGAGGATGCAGTCCAAGTCTAGCTTTTTCCGCAGTTCCTTGATATAGACATCAATGACACGGTCAAAGGGAACCTCATCTGTCGCTTTCCATACGGCATCGATAATCTGAGATCGAGTCAAGGCTCGTCCTTCATTTTTCACTAAATAATCAAGAATTTCCAACTCTTTAGCATTGATAGCTACTTCCTCACCTGCTAGGCTTGCACTGTAGCTCTCAAAATCCACCTTGGCATCCTTATAGGAGAAGACTCGTCCCGTATCATAATAGCGCTTGAAAATCGCATCCACCCTCACTTTTAAGAGGGAGAGGGAGAAGGGCTTTTCCAGATAGCCATCTGCCAGAGAGGCAAAGGCACTCATCTTGTATTCCTCATCCTGAAATGCTGTTAACATCAAGACAGGAACTTGACTGGTTTTACGAATCTCAGCTAGGACTTCTAAGCCATTGAGCTTTGGCATCTGGATATCCAGTAAAACCAAGGCTACCTCATAGCTAGAAAATTGATCCAGAGCTTCCTGACCGTCCGCCGCCTCAATGGTTTCATAACCACAATCCGTCAAATAGTCACTGATCCCCTCACGGATCATCTCTTCATCTTCTACAATTAAAATTTTCATACTTTAACTGCTCTCTATTTTTTATTTTTCTTAGAATAACTACCTACTCTATTTTCTATTATGGTCTCTTGCTGGCCTTTTGTCTGTAAGCAACTGACCACGAGATAAAACAAAGAGAGCCTATCGCTCTCTCTGCTCACATTTCACTCCCTGTGGAATGATTATTTGGTTGCTTTTGAAAATGTTACAACGTAGTTATAATCTTTCCCATTAGCTTGATAGACATAGTCCTCTTTGAAAGTGTAGCCGCGTTTGCTCAACTCTTCTTTCTTAGCTTCAACTTGGCTCTTTGCCACTGCTTTCACCTGTTCATTTGTTGAACCCGCTACGACTTCAAGAGAAGTTTCATTGATAGCGCCTAGGAAACCTGCAATATCTTTCATTTGATCAAAGTTATAAAAAACATTTAATTTGACCTTTTGAGGAGCTGGCTGTTCTAAACTTCTACGATTTCTGCTAGCGCGTGGTTGAACTGCTGGAGCCATTCTGAAACCTGTAGTTCCTACTGGCTGTGTTTTGGATTCTTTTGTGAATTCTACAACATAGTCATAGCTATCTCCACCTTCAATGATTTGATCTAAGTCTGTTTTTGACGTAACTGTAAAGCCTTGTTTTTTAAGTTTCTCGATTTGGGCTTTTGTTTTTTCTTCAACAGTTCGTTTTAATTCCTCTTTAGATGTCTCTCCAGAGAAAGTAAGCACATTTTCACCATCTAATTCACCTAATGCTCCAGCTATATCTTTAAGAGCTGTTAAATTATAGTAGACATTTAATTTTTTAGTTTTATTAGATAAATCTCTTTTTACAACTTTTTTAGCTCTTACTTGAACTTTTGGTGCAATTCTAAAACCTGTAGTTCCTGTAGTTTCCTTAGTGAAAGTTACTACGTAGTCATAATGAGTTGCATCTTGATGAGTATACTCAACGAATATATCTTCCGAAAATTGATATCCTCTTTTAGCTAATTCTGATTTTTTGGCATCTATTTTTTCTTTAATCAGTGATTTGACTTTTTCCCCAGAAGCATCTTTTGGAATCTCAATATCATTTTTTTCACCAGGGTCACCGAAGAATCCTGGAATATCTTTCATACCATCAAAATTATAATAAATAGAGACTGTGTTTTGAGGTTCCTCAATACTTCTACGACGACGAGTTACTCGAGGTTGGTAAGTTCCTGCACTTCGGAATCCTGAGTTATTAGGTGTACTAGCTCCATGACCGATATTACCAGAACTATTTTCATCTATAGTTGTTCCATCATTTCGACCATTTGTTAATCCTTCATTACTATAATTTGGTTTTGAAACTTCCTCATTCGGAATTTCTACAGCGTAAATTTTTTCTTGATATTCTTCAGCTTTTACTGCTGCTTCTTCATTAGTTTTAGCATTTTGAATAGATTTTAATCCTTCTTCTTTAAGACGATTTACTTCATTTTTTAATTCTGTTTTTTTAGACTCATCATCAACTTTGTCTATTTCTTCTAGTCTACTATTTGCTGCTTCATTTATAGTTTTTAAATTTTCTTCTTTTGCTGTTTCTAACGGTGCTTCAGTTTCTTTCTCTAAAGACTTCTCTGAATCCTCGTGTTCTTCAGCTGGTGCATCAGCTTGAGATTTTTCTGAATCTGATTTAGGTAACTCTGAGTTTACGTCTCCAGTCGAAGCTTCAGTATTTTGTGAATTTTCCTCTGTTTCTCCTGAAGGTGCTTTTTCTGTTACTTCAGTTGCTGATTCTGCTCCTGAATGCGATGAATCAACTGATTGATTGCCAGATTCTTCTGTATTTGTCGAGGTTTCTGGAGCTGTTGTATCTCCTGTAGCTGAATCCTCAGCTGACGGTGTTGGCGCTTCTGAACTTGGATTCGAAGCTACAGGTTGATTTGTAGTTCCTGTATCTGAAGGGGAATTGTCTGTTACTGGAGTTGGTGTTACAACTTCTTCAGTTGATTGTCCTGATTCTTCAACTTCTGTTCCTGGATTTCCTGAGTTTGTTTCTGTTGTTGTACTAGAAGCTCCTGTCGTCTCTGTTCCTGCTGTTGGCGCCTCTGCCTCTGTTCCTTTCGGTTCTTTTTCTGATTCACCTGCTTCTCCAACTGGCTGTGCTGTAGTACCAGTCTCACCTGAAGCACCTGTTTCTGCTGCTTTTGGTGCTGAATCATCGGAATTAGATGATGGAGCTACAGGTTGGTCTAAAGTTTCTCCGTTTGAAGTAGTATCGTCTGCTACTGGACTTGATGACTCTGACTTACCTGACTCATTTGTAGCATCTGCAGATGGAGTAGTTGAAGCTTCTTCCGTTGTTTCGGATTTACCTTCTTCTTTTGAACCTGTTTCTTTATCTGTATCTCCGACTTTTGAGTCTTTTCCTTCATCTCCTGATGTTGCTCCTGTTGCTCCTGGAGTTACGTCTGAAGTTCCTTCTTCTGTTGTTGTGCCTGTCTCTGCTGTTGCACCTGGTGTAGCTCCTTCTGAAACTGTTCCTTCAGGTGCATCTTCTTTTGCAGTTGGATTTACTTCTGTTCCTGTTTCTGCTGTTGCATTTTCTTTAGGTGTTGGGTTGGCTTCTGATTCTTCAGTTTCTTTTGCTTCAGCTCCTGGTGTTGTTCCTGCTCCGTTTGAAGCTTGTTCTGATTTTTCTTTTTCTGTTGTTCCTTCTGTAACTGTTGATTCAGTCGCTGGCTCTGTTGATTCTGCTCCCTCATTCGATACTTCTGGAGCTGATGGTTGTTCCTCTACTTTCGGTTCTTTTTCAGATTTACCTTCTTCTCTAGCTGGTTGTGTAGCTGGCTGTTCTTCTGTAACTGTTGTATCTCCTGCAGCTGCATCTTCTGCTTTCGATTCTGATTCTGATGATTCTTCTGACGGTACATTTGTTGTGCTATCTTGTTTTCCTGTCTCCTCAACAGAAGTTTCACCTGCATTGCCTACTTCACTTGAAGTTGTACCGTCTACTGGCGCTTCTTCTTTTTCTTCTGCTTTTGGTGTTGTTTCTGGAGCTTCTTCTGTTGAACCTGGAGTCGCTGGCTTCTCTTCTTTCGGCGCTGGTGTTGCTACCTCTGACTCTGTTACTTTTGGTTCTGCTGTTCCTGTAGATGTTCCTTCAGTTGTTGACTCTGCTTCTTTAGACTCAGTTGGTTTCGCTGCCTCTGGCTCTGTTCCTTCAGCTTCCTTTGCTACTTCTTCTGTTGAAGCTGGGGTTTCTGGTTTTGATAGTGCTGGAGTTTCTTCTGCTGGTTGACCTTGTTCTCCTGAAGTTGTAGCCTCTGACGCTGGCTCTGTTGGTTCAGCCGACGCCTCTGGTTCTTCAACTTTCGGCGCTTCTACTTTTCCTTCAGTTGCATCTTCTTTAGGTGTTGGAGTAGTTGACTCTTCTACTTTTGGTCCAGCTGGTTTCGATACCTCTGACTCTGTTACTTCTGGTTCCGTTGCTTCTGTTGCACCCGGTTGTTCTTCTTTATTTTCCGGAGTTGTCGGTGCTTCTGTTTTTGGTTCAGCCGATTCTGCTGACTCTTCAACTTTCGGCGTTGGAGTTTCTGCTTTTGGTACGGCTGGTTTCGCTGCCTCTGGCTCTGTTACTTTTGATTCAGTTGATTCAGCTGGTGTTACCACCTCTGGTGCTGTTTCTTTTGGTGCTGGTGTAGTCGCTGCGTCTTCTGCTTTTGGCGCTACTGGAGCTTCTGTTTCTTCTTTAACTTCTGGGCTTGTCTCTGCTGGTGCTTCTGAGGCAGGCTTTTCACCCGATTCTTTCGCTCTTTCCACTACTGGAGCTGATACAGGCTGATAGACTGGGCTATAGTTCACAGCCATTTTTTCAACTTTCTCAGTGACATCTGTTAATTCAAAGGTAACAGCTTTTGTTTCCTGATCTTTCTTGAGCAAGACTTCGTAAGTGCGAACTTCGCCACTTGCACCACTTTCTTTGATGACAATCTTGTGTTTTGTGACTGTATCTGAAACCGTTTCAGCTTCGGTAAAGTACAATTCATTGTGCGGTAAGAATAAATTCTTGCCTGAAGCTTGATTCATTTCTTGGAGTACATCTACAGGGATATTGCTTGCTTCGCTGATAACACTTAATGTATCTCCCCACTTAATAACATACTTAAATAAATCACCTTCTTTTTGAAGGTCAGCTTTCACTTCCTCAACTGTTCTGGCTACCCAAACACCATCTTGTTCACTGGCTGATACAGTTGGAGCTAAAAAGCCTAGTCCCAATAAAATCACACCTGTCGCAACAATTGCACCAGTTCTCAATTTTCTAAAGCCACGGAGGGACAAGCTTCCTCTAACATTTGTTTGTCTCATAATGTTTATTTTTCCTCACTATTCTATATTTTCCAAGGTAGACCCTGCCTAGGTCTACTAGCCTATGTTTGCGATATGGATAGGCTTCTACAGATTTATCTATCTATTTTCAAGATAAGATTTCTATAGATTTTTATGCACAATTCCATATATAAGTTGCGAAACTCCTTTCTAATAAATTCCATAGCTTTAGTATATCATATTTAAACACTAAAGTACAACGAAAGCAACTGAAAGCAATGATTTTCACCATTGCTTTCTACTTCATTTATCATTTTAGAACTTTCAGTTGCTAGCCTCATTTTTCAGTCTAGCATCAGTATTATTCACCATCCAGCAGAAGTTCTTTTGGTTGTTTTCTGAGGAGATTGCTTGATGCAAGCGCCATAACGAGAACCACTAGAACTAAAGCAAGGACAAAGACGATGATAAAGTCTGATGTCTGAATGGAAATATCTAGGCTTGACAAGGTCTTGTTAAAGCCATCTACTTCTGCACCACCACCAAGGTTAGAGGCTTGAGCCGCCTTGCTAGCCTGTTTGGCAACACCTGAAGTCACATTGGCAAGGACAGTATTTCCGATTGCACGCGCTGTGTAAGTAGCTAAGAAGTAAGCAGAAACAAGAGCAGGGATGGCAATCAAGATGGATTCAGTGATGAATTGACCCAAGATACTTGCCTGCTTGAGACCGATAGAGAGGAGAATTCCCACTTCCTTGCGACGGGCATTGATCCAAAGGCTGAGCAAGAGGGCAAGGAGAAGAACTGAGAAACTCAAGCTACCCCAGAAGAGGAGGTTGGCCATCTTGTACATGCCAGAGATGGATTGCTCAAGAGCTGGGTAGTTAGATGAGCTTTTAACGAGTGTATAGCTCTTCCAGTTGATACCACTGATGCCATTCAACTCTTTCATAACATCATCCAAGTTTTTGTCCGCTGTTACAAAGAAAGTTGCGTCCCCATAAATAGCTGTGTCTTCTGTGTAGCCATAAAGTTTAGCAGCCGTATGGATGTCTGTGATAGCTGTATTTTCGTAAAGCTCTTGTGAGTAAGTTACTGCCGACTTATTATGGCCATCAAAGAGTCCCTTGATTGTCACTTCAACTGTTTCCTTGGCACCTTTTTCATTGTCTGCATCATAGACATTAGAGTCCAACTTGACCTTATCCCCTACTTTCCAGCCGTGTTTAGCTGCCAAGTCCTTGTGCAAGAGGATCTTGTCCTTGTCGTCGTTTGTTAGGTGCTCACCTTCGACCAGCTTATAAGAACCAGAGACAAACTTGTCTTCTTTAGAGGAGTCATTGACACCTGTAATCATCAAGCTACTTCCAAAATGTTTGGCACGGTCAGGAGTCAGATTTTTCTTGGTATCTGGCGTTTCGATGAGTTCATATCCAGTCAAATCTCCTATAGCGTTTATGCGTTTAACATAAGACTCGATGGCCTTGTTTTCGGTGATTTTTTTGATGTCTCCACCCTTGATATTCCCAGCACCACGTGGCGTTCCTTGATTGACGCGACGATTGATTTGCATGGAGAAGCTGTTGGTGATATTTTTAAAGGTCTCCTGAGAAGCCTTGGCAGTAGCTCCCTTGATCGACAAGCCGACCAAACTCAAGCTCGCCATGAGGAGAATAATCAGGAAGATGACAATCGATTTGAAAAACTTCCTTGTAACATAGGCAAATGCGTTGTGTAACATAGATTCCCTTTCTAGATTTTATTCTATTTTATAGTTCTGATACTCAATGAAAATCAAAAAGCAAACTAGGAAGCTAGCCGTAAGCTGTACTTGAGTACGGTAAGGCGACGATGACGTGGTTTGAATTTGATTTTCGAAGAGTATAACAGAAAAAACTCATATTATTTCGTAGTATTGCGAGTTTCAGTCAGTTTCTTATCCTTCAATTCAAGTGTAATATCTGACGCTTGTGCCACTTCTTTGCTGTGGGTAACGACGATGACACATTTACCTGTTTTCTGAGCAAGTGATTTGAGCAGTTCGACAATATCTCCAGCAGTTTTAGGATCCAGATTTCCTGTTGGCTCATCAGCTAGAATAACTGGGGCTTCCGATACTAAACTACGAGCAATGGCAACACGTTGTTGTTGGCCACCTGATAACTGGAGAACATTCCGCTTGATCTGACTTTCATCCAAACCAAGCTCAAGCAGTGTATCCTTGCTTGCCTTTTTGTTGACCAAGCGGATATTTTCCAGTGGAGAAAGATAATCTATCAAGTTATAATTTTGAAAGACCAGGGAAATATGGTGCATGCGATGGTAAGAATAGCCCTTCTTACGAATATCCTCTCCTTGAAAAAGAATCGAACCTTCAACAGGACTATCTAAACCAGCAAGTAGGGACAAGAGAGTGGATTTCCCCGCTCCTGACTCCCCAATAATACTGTAAAATTTTCCGGGTTCAAAATGATAATTGATCTGATATAGGACTGCTTCAGCAGTGTTCTTATAACGGTAGGTAAGATCTTGTAATTGTAATAAAGTCATGATTTCTCCTTCTTATACTCAATGAAAATCAAAGATCAAACTAGGAAGCTAGCTGCAGGTTGCTCAAAGCATAGCTTTGAGGTTGCAGATACAGCTAACGCGGTTTGAAGAGATTTTCGAAGAGTATTAACTAATAGATGATAAAATTTCTTTCGGCGATTTTCTAAATAAGAATAGAAAACAAAGGGTTACAGATAAGCAACTAAGCAGAACTAGAAAAACATAGGATTCTGCAAAAGATAGGATGCTGGTTGATAGACTGCTTGCTTTGGCTAGTGTATCTTGTAGAGCTGCCTGATCTCCACTTTCTAGTAGGGTTTGGAGTAGGTAAGATGTGATTGTGTTTCCTGCAACAAATGCTGGAAGCAAAGCACCGAGAGATACCAAAACTACCTCTAAACAGAACTGTAGGAAGATCGAGCTCTTGCCTTTTCCAAGTGCCAGTAAAATTCCCACTTCGTAGACCCTTTCTCTCAACCAGAGAGACAAAACAAGAATTAAGGCCCCTGCTCCAGCTATCAACATCCCATAAAGGAAGAGTGTGAGGAAGGTTTGGAAGGTTGCCACTGAGTCTTTGATTTGTTCAAAAGCCTTGTTTTCCTTTTCGACTTGATAGCCTTGATTCTCCAAAGACAAGTTTTCTACCTGCTCCATGAGTCCGTCCATTTCCTTAGGATTTTCTACATAGAAGCGCGCTGCACTGACTTGAGATTCACTATTGCCCAAAAGGGCTTGGCTACTTTCATAGTCTGTAAAGACTTGATTTTCACTGAAGTCAGAAGACAAGCCTGTAAATTTCTCTTGTTTTTTACCAGAAAAGATGCCGACAATTTCAAACTCTACTGTTTGCCCTTTGCTAGATTCAGACTGACCAGCATCCAAGCCAATCTTGTCATGAAGCGAAAGACCGTTCTTCTTAGCCAACTCTTCGTGGATCAGGATTTTCTTTGAATCCCCTTTTTGAAGGTGACGACCTTCTTTTAGGTTGAAAGCCGAACTGGTAAAGGTTACATCCTTGGATGAATCCTCAAGAGCCGTTAAGCTAACCAAGTTCTTGTCCGCTGCTGACAAATCATCACGCTCCACGCTCTGCTCGCCACTCACCGCTTCCTTATCTTTTAGTTTTGCGATCGTCTCGAGTTCAGGAGAAACATTTTCCAGTCCCTTGATCTTGCTTACAGATGCTAGGTCTGACAACTTGAATGTCTGATTATTTTCTATCTTCTTAATAGAAAAAGAGGTATTGAGTGATTTGTAAAGATTGGTTTCCACTGTTTTGTTGGACTTCATCAGAGTCAAACAGGCTGAAATTCCGGCCAATAGGACCAATAAAATCAGAAATAAAATAAAACTTCTCAGTCGTTTTCTGCTGACATAAGCCCAAGATCTTTGGATTGGATTCATTTGTCACCTCCATATTTGTAAGACTATTATAAAACCCAAATATGAAATGTTTATGAAATA
>NZ_VMMX01000015.1:0-2033 GCF_013277415.1 Streptococcus sp. 68
CTACAGTTGACAAAGAGCCAAAATTCCGATGATAGTTCTAAATCTCAATAACCGCTTGGGTTCCATGATCCAACTCCAGCAAGACATCTATACTTGTATAGAAAATCCTGCCCTGAATAAGGAGATGTAAATATTTCTTTCCTCCAAAATGGTCATAGTTTTGCTGGCAAATCTAACATATCATGGATAAATTAACAAGTGATTTCTGAATTGCTAAACATTTTCTTTTCTTATAGCATATTTTCAGATTTTCTCTTTGAAAAAGATATTTCCAAGAAAAAGGTTCGTTTTTTTATCTATTTTCAAAAAATCCCAAAAACTGAATTGAAAGAATTTTTAGAAAATTTCTGTTTTTTTCTTTACAGTGAAAAAAAATTCTGCTATAATGACTCATGTAATAAAATATGACAATAAAAGGAGAACGATATGACATCTGCTAAAGAATATATCCAAAGCGTGTTTGAAACTGTAAAAGCTCGTAACGGGCACGAGGCTGAATTCCTCCAAGCTGTTGAAGAATTTTTCAACACTTTAGAACCTGTATTTGAAAAACACCCTGAGTATATCGAAGAAAATATCTTGGCACGTATTACTGAGCCTGAGCGCGTGATTTCTTTCCGTGTTCCTTGGGTTGACCGTGATGGAAAAGTTCAAGTAAACCGTGGCTACCGTGTTCAATTCAACTCAGCTGTTGGACCATACAAAGGCGGACTTCGTTTCCATCCAACTGTAAACCAAGGGATCTTGAAATTCCTCGGATTTGAACAAATCTTTAAAAATGTCTTGACTGGACTTCCTATCGGTGGAGGTAAAGGTGGATCAGACTTCGATCCTAAAGGTAAAACAGATGCTGAAGTGATGCGCTTCTGCCAAAGCTTCATGACTGAATTGCAAAAATACATTGGGCCATCACTTGATGTACCTGCTGGTGATATCGGTGTTGGTGGACGTGAGATTGGTTACCTTTACGGTCAATACAAACGCCTTAACCAATTTGATGCTGGTGTCTTGACTGGTAAACCTCTTGGATTTGGTGGTAGCTTGATTCGTCCAGAAGCAACTGGTTACGGTTTGGTTTACTACACTGAAGAAATGCTCAAAGCTAACGGTAACAGCTTTGCTGGTAAGAAAGTGGTTATTTCAGGTTCTGGTAACGTAGCTCAATACGCTCTTCAAAAAGCGACTGAACTTGGTGCAACTGTTATCTCTGTATCTGACTCAAACGGCTATGTCATCGATGAAAATGGTATCGACTTCGATCTATTGGTTGATGTTAAAGAAAAACGTCGCGCTCGTTTGACTGAGTATGCAGCTGAGAAAGCAACTGCTACTTATCATGAAGGTTCTGTATGGACTTACGCTGGAAACTATGATATCGCTCTTCCATGTGCGACTCAAAACGAAATCAACGGTGAAGCAGCTAAACGTTTGGTTGCTCAAGGTGTGATCTGTGTATCTGAAGGTGCCAACATGCCAAGCGACCTTGATGCCATCAAAGTTTACAAAGAAAATGGTATCTTCTACGGACCTGCCAAAGCTGCCAACGCTGGTGGTGTAGCCGTTTCAGCCCTTGAAATGAGCCAAAACAGTCTTCGCCTCTCATGGACTCGTGAAGAAGTTGATGGACGTCTCAAAGACATCATGACAAACATCTTCAACACAGCTAAAACAACTTCAGAAACATACGGTCTTGATAAAGACTACCTTGCAGGAGCTAACATTGCTGCCTTTGAAAATGTAGCAAATGCTATGATCGCACAAGGTATTGTTTAAGATTCATTTGCTTAATCCTCAATCGCTTCGATTGGGGATTTTTAGTTGAGTTAGACAGTTGGAAAATTCTAATTAAATTAAAACCAAACAAATTGATTTCGGAATTCAAACCAATTTCTAACAATATTTTATAAAACTCGGTGGACTATTCTAAATTCAATCTATTTTATACTTTTCTAAAATCTCTTCAAACCACGTCAGCGTCGCCTTACCGTATGTATATGATACTGACTTCGTCAGCTCTATCTGCAACCTCAAAA
>NZ_VMMX01000015.1:2063-48700 GCF_013277415.1 Streptococcus sp. 68
CTAGTTTCCTAGTTTGCACTTTGATTTTCATTGAGTATTACTTACTCGCCCCCTTTTTTGCCCCTTCTTGAACAAAAAGAAAAACCGCTACTCCTAAGAATAGCGGTTTAATCATGTTTTTAAGCTACTAATGTAGTCGCTCTATTATTTAAGAGTAACTGAAGCTCCAGCTTCTTCCAATTTAGCTTTGATTTCTTCAGCTTCTGCAGTTGCAACGCCTTCTTTAACAAGTGCTGGTGCACCGTCAACAAGTTCTTTAGCTTCTTTAAGACCAAGACCAGTGATTTCACGTACAACTTTGATAACGCCAACTTTTTTGTCGCCTGCAGATGTCAATTCAACGTCGAATGAATCTTTAGCAGCACCAGCGTCAGCAGCACCAGCTGCAGCAACAGCTACAGGAGCAGCTGCAGTTACACCAAATTCTTCTTCGATAGCTTTTACAAGGTCGTTCAATTCAAGGATTGAAGCTTCTTTAATTTCAGCAATAATGTTTTCAATGTTCAATGCCATTGTTATTTCCTCCAAATATGTTTTTAAATTTATAATAGATTTTTCGTAGCTAGGCTACGCTGCGTAGCTTAAGATTAAGCTGCGTCTTCTTTGCTTTCTGCAACCGCTTTGACTGCAAGAGCAACGTTGCGCACTGGCGCTTGAAGTACAGAAAGGAGCATAGAAAGAAGTCCTTCGCGGTTTGGAAGAGTTGCAAGAGCAAGAATCTCTTCTTTAGATGCGACAGCGCCTTCGATTGCACCACCTTTGATTTCAAGTGCTTCAGCGTTTTTAGAAAAGTCGTTCAAGATTTTCGCTGGTGCGATAACATCTTCGTTAGAAAATGCTACTGCAGATGGTCCAACAAATACAGATGCAAGTTCTTCAAGACCAGCTTTTTCAGCTGCACGACGCAAGATTGAGTTTTTAATGACTTTATACTCAACTTCGCTTCCACGAAGCTCACGACGAAGAACTGTATCTTGCTCAACTGTCAAACCACGAGCATCAACAACGACGATAGATGCAGCAGCTTTCATTTTCTCAGCTACTACGTCAACTAGTTCCGCTTTTTTAGCAATAATTGCTTCACTCATTAGTGTGTTCACCTCCGTAATTATTTTGCTTGGGGAATTTTTCAAAAAGAAAAACGCGCCCAAACCTAGACACGAAAGTACAATACGCTTCTTTTTACATGATACGTTTTGTCCTCGGTAGGATATTTATGAGTCGAGCTCCCCTACTGTCTTAGGCAGTTTTTTCAAACCGTATATAAGTATAGCATAGTTAAAAAAAGAATGCAAGATTTTTGCAAACTTTTTTTAAATTTTTTCGTGATTTTTCTTTTAAAGTTCTACTGTCAGAACTTGACCTTGCTTAACAACCTGTTCTCCTGCGATATAAACATCATCAACATCACTGGACTTGACAGCATAAACCAGGTGAGAGAGCATATTTTCTTGAGGTTGGAGATGAATTTTGCCTTGTGGTTGAATGACCAGAAAATCTGCCTGTTTACCTACTTCCAGACTTCCTATCTGATGTTCCATTCCTAGGACCTTAGCCCCTTCGATTGTCAGAGCCTTGAGGGCTATTTCGATAGGAAATTGGCTGGCATCTCCACTTTTCATCTTCTGAAGAAGGGCTGCTGTCCGTCCTTCCTCAAACATATCTAGATTGTTATTGGAGGCAACCGAATCTGTCGCAATTCCTACTGCTACTCCTGATTTTTGGAGCTGGATAATTGGAGCAATCCCTGAGGCCAATTTGAGGTTACTGATAGGATTGTGGGCAATAGACACTTGAGAAGTTGCTAAGCGTTCAATTTCTCTCTCGTTTAATTCGACCCCGTGAGCAAAGACAGACGGATGATCTAAGTAACCCAATTCTTCTAGAAATGCGAGGGGGCGTTTGCCGTATCGTTTCAGGATAATTCCTGACTCCTCCTTGGTCT
This sequence comes from Streptococcus sp. 68, assembly GCF_013277415.1. GTDB lineage: Bacteria > Bacillota > Bacilli > Lactobacillales > Streptococcaceae > Streptococcus. The sequence goes on from NZ_VMMX01000015.1 coordinate 4,009, forward strand.
CCGCAACATGGATATGGATGGGGATATCCAGCTCTTTTGCCATTTCCAAGCTCTCTTCCAGCAAATCTTTACTACAGCTGTAGGGAGAATGTGGGGCTACCATAACCTTGAAATTTGGATTTTTATATCCTAAGATTTCCTCGATGATGGCTCGTGTTCTGCTTATGGTCTCATCAGTTGTCTCTGCCTCAGAAGAAAAAAGGGTCGGTGAGAAATAACAACGCATCTTGGAATCTTTCACTGCCTGATAAATCCGCTCAATCTCCACACCATTGGGATTATACATATCATTAAAGGTTGTTGTTCCTGACTGGAGCATCTCTGTCAGAGCTTCTTTGACCGCCTTAGTAATCATGTCGGGAGTAAACTCAGCTTCTGCTGGCCAGATATAGTCATTGAGCCATTCATGGAGATTGCTATCATCCCGAATTCCTCTCAAGCCTGTCATAGCAGAATGGGTATGGCAATTGACCAATCCAGGCATAATCCAAGCTCCCTGATAGTCTATAATCTGCTCAGCTTGATTTAAAATCTCTGGTTTCTCTTGACCGACATAGACGACTTGAAAATCCTTAACTGCTAAGATTCCATTCAGATAAACATGGAAATCTTGATCACAAGTCACGATATTTACATGCTGATGGACTTTCATTCTAGGCTCCTTTTCTAAAAGACAATTTATACTCTCTTCAAACCACGTCAGCCTCTCCTTGCCGTAGGTATATGTTACTGACTTCGTCAGTTCTATCCACAACCTCAAAGCAGTGCTTTGAGCAACCTGCGGCTAACTTCCTAGTTTGCTCTTTGATTTTCATTGAGTATTATAGTGAACAATTTTTCTAGCTATTGTAACAAAAAAGTCACCCGAAGGCAACTTTTTTATCTATAAGAGTTCAAAAGAGAATGGCTTATTCAGAGCTAAAAGCTGCTGCTTGCTGCATTTGGTAATACTTGCCCTTTCGAGCCATAAGGTCCTGATGGCTCCCATACTCAACAATGTCGCCATCCACCAAGACAAGAATCAAATCCGCATCCTGAATGGTTGACAAGCGGTGGGCAATGATAAAGCTTGTGTGCCCCTTCATGAGTTTAGCAAAGGCATCCTGTACCAGCACTTCTGTCCGCGTATCGATGGATGAAGTCGCCTCATCTAAGATAAGAATCTTAGGAATAGCCAGAAAGACTCGGGCTATGGTCAAGAGCTGAGCCTGACCGACAGAGAGAGATTCTCCAGCATTTTCCAACTTGGTATCATAGCCTTGAGGTAACTGTTGGATGAAAAAGTCTGCATTGGCTGCTTTGGCAGCAGCAATCACTTGCTCCCGACTGGCATCAGGATTTCCAAAAGCAATATTATCATGAATGGTTCCTTGCTTGAGCCAAGTTTCTTGGAGCACCATCCCAAACTGCTGTCTCAATGATGCTCGGGTATAATCATAAATGGATTGCCCATCCAGCAAGATGTCTCCAGAGTTAATAGGGTAAAAACGCATGAGGAGATTGATAAGAGTTGATTTCCCAGCACCTGTCGGACCAACGATGGCCACCTTGCTACCAGCCGGAATATCGATAGACAAATCCTTAATCAAGATTTTTTCTGGATCGTAGCCAAAAGAAACATGCTTAAAGGAAATAGCTCCCTTAACCCGGTCACTGATCAAGACTTCCTTGCCTGTTTCAGCCACCTCAGGACTTTCTAAGACAGCATAGACACGCTCTGCGCAAGCTAGAGCACTTTGCAATTCAGCTAGAACTGAAGAAATATCGTTAAAGGGCTTGGTATACTGCTGAACATAGTTCAAAAAAGTCACTAAACGACCGATGGTCAAGGTGGATCCCATCATGATACGATAAGCTCCTACTCCAGCAAGAAGAGCGTAAATGAGCGCGTTGACAAAGCGGGTCGAAGGATTAACCGTTGAAGAATAAAAGATGGCTGACTGAGAATAGCCTGCGTAGTTGTCATTCGCCTCACGCAGTCTTTTGATAAACTCTGCCTGAGCATTAAAAGATTGAATAATGGTCTGCTGGCTAAGAGATTCTTCAATCAACTGAGTCTGAATCCCCCTCGTCTCTGTTTGTTTCTGGAAGAGATGATAGGAGCGTTTGGCAATGAAGCGTGAAATTACCATGGACAGTGGTGTCAACAGCAAGACCAAGAGAGTCATGAGGAGATGAATTTGAAGCATGGCTAGAATACTAACCAAAATCATCAAGACACCAATGAAAAATTGGTTAAAAATCATGGTCAAGCCGGCTGCCAACTGTTCTATGTCCGTGGTCACACGACTGACCATCTCTCCACTGCCTTGCCAATCCACAAAAGCAATCGGCAAACGATGGAGCTTATGAATGATTCGCCCTCTCAAGTCTCTGGTATAAGAGAAGATTAAGCGATTATAAAGAAGGGGATTTACCCATTGTACCAGAGTATTTCCTATGACTACAAAGAGCATCTGGAGAAAAATTTGCCAAAAAACTGGTGAAGAACCAGCAACTAGGACTTGGTCGATGACCTGCCCAATCAAGATAGGTAGGTAAATCGATAAGCCAACTTGGGCAATAGTTCCTAGAAAGGCTAGGAAAAGGAGGAAGGGATGGCTTGCTAAATCTACGGCTAAACGCTTGAGCGTCTGGTTTGCGGTTTGTCGTCTCATGCTAGTCCTCCTTTCCATGTTGGGATGCATTGATTTCACGATAGACTTGACTGGTCTTCATCAAATCCTCGTGCTTGCCGATAGCTAGGAACTCACCTTTTTCCAAGAGGAGAATCCGGTCAGCCATCTGGAGTGTCGAAGTCCGTTGAGAAATCAAGATTAAGCTCGTATTTAGCAAATTTTCTCGGATAGCTTTCAAGAGCCTAGACTCGGTAATGGTGTCGAGGGCCGAAGTCGCATCATCTAAGATGAGAAACGGAGCCTGGCGCAAGACTGCTCGTGCGATAGACAGCCTTTGTTTTTGACCGCCCGAGAAATTTCGCCCTCCTGCCTCAACTAGAGCATCCAAGAGTTCTTCCTTATCACTAACAAAATCCTTTGCTTGCGCAATTTCCAAGGCCTGCCAAAGTTCTTGGTCCGTTACTTCGTGATTGAAACCTAGAGTCAAGTTGGAACGAATGCTTCCCTTAAAGAGTTCGACTTTTTGAGGCACATAGGCAATCCAAGACCGCCACTGCTCCAAATTAAGAGGACTACGTCCATTTCGATAAAGGTCAATGCTCCCCTTGTCTGCTGGGTAAAGTCCAAGTAAGACTTGCACCAAGCTTGATTTACCAGAACCTGTTCCCCCAATGATACCAAGGATTTGCCCTTGCTTCATATCAAAGGAAATGTCTCTCAGAGAAGGCTGGGCCGCATCAGGATAGGTAAAGGTCAGTTCTTGGACTTGTAAAACCTGATCACTGGTAGCTTGCTTTTGTTCTAATTCTGAATGGATGTCTTCTGGAGCTTCGGCAAAGACTTCCTCGATTCGCTTGGCTGAGATATAGGATTGGTTGAGGGAATTTATCAGCATGGCGAGCTTGACCAATTCCACCAAAATCTGCAAGAGGTAGTTGATAAGGGCGATCAGAGCACCTTGACTGAGCAATCCTCCTTGAATAGAAACATATCCTTGCCAGATAATAATAAGGAGGGTTCCATTAACAATCAGATAGGTCAGAGGTGTTAATAAACTAGACCAGAAACCTGTCTTTTCTTGTAATCTAGCATAGACTTGGTTAAGAGTTTGAAAAATCTGTAACTCTCGTTTTTCTTGGCCAAAAGCACGAATAACCCGCATCCCTTGTAATTGCTGACGTGTTTCCTGAACCAGTTGGTCCGTTTTCTTTCTGAGACTACTGTAGAGAGGATTGACCAACCTAGAAAGACCTACAATGACGACGGTCAAAATGATAACCATGACCAAGAACCAGAAAGTCAGCTCAGCCGAGATGCGATAAGCCATAAAAATGGCTCCAAAAACGATAATAGGTGCTCGCAAAAAGAGGCGCAGGAATTGATTGATACCAGTCTGAATCTGATAGGTGTCCGAAGTCAAGCGAGTCACCAAACTAGAAGTGGTCAGACGGTCTCTGCTATCCTTGGGCAAGGAAAGAATATGACGATAAAGGTCGTTTGTCAGTTCTTTGGCAAAACCAACCGCAGCCTTGGCTGAGTAAAACTGGGCTATTAAGGCCACTACAACGCCAATCCCTGCAAAGATAAGGAGCAGGCCAATCTGCATCCAGAGGTGTCCTTGATCTCTCTGGGGCAAGGATTGGTCAACAATCCCTGCAATCACCATGGGAACAAGAAGCTCAAACACAGCTTCTAATAGCTTGAACAAGGGGGATAAAATGGATTCCTTGATGTAGGGTTTAAAGTAAGATAGTAAGTGTTTCATAAATCCCTTCTATTCTTATTCTGAAAATGAAGAAAGTGGGAAGCACCCACCCTCTCTGTTTTATTTGTTTAAGTAAGGCAATAGATATCCATATCCTGCTTTTTCCATCTCATCCTTGGCCACAAAGCGTAAAGAAGCAGAATTGATACAGTAACGGAGGCCGCCTAACTCCCGAGGTCCATCTGTGAAAACATGACCTAGGTGAGCATTGCCTGACCGAGAACGAACCTCGATTCGCTCCATTCCATGACTGAGATCCTTGTAATAATGAATCAATTCCTTGGAAATCGGACGGCTAAAACTTGGCCAACCACAACCTGAGGCAAACTTATCCTTGGCAAAAAAGAGTGGCTCACCTGTCGTGATGTCTACATAAATTCCCTCTTCAAAGGTTTGGTCATAGGCATTGGTAAATGGAGCCTCTGTGGCAGCTTCTTGGGTAACACGATAGGACTCTTCGGTTAAGCTTTTCTTTAACACTTCTTGACTAGGCTTTTCATAGTTAGAGGCATCAATCAATGGCTTCTCAGCATCGGTCACATCGATATGACAGTAACCTGAAGGATTTTTCTTAAGATAGTCTTGATGGTAGTTTTCAGCCAGAATGTAATGACGTAGTTTCTCCACTTCCACTGCAATCTTTCGACCCAGCATGCGCTCCTGCTCCTGCACCACTGTGTAGATAGCTGGCAAGTCTGCTTCGTCCTGGTAATAAATTCCGGTCCGATACTGACGTCCACGGTCATTCCCTTGTTGATTGATGGATAAAGGGTCGATGACACGGAAATAATAAAGTAAAATCTCTCTAAGTGACACTGTCTTCTCATCATAAATCACTTGAACTGTTTCTGCATGGTCTGTTTCCTTGAGTAGCTGGTAATTTGTCGTTTCGACTTGCCCATTAGCGTAGCCGACACTGGTTGCTAGCACTCCAGAAATACGTGAAAAATACTCCTCTAAGCCCCAAAAACAACCGCCTGCTAGATAAATTTCTGTCATCTTTATTTCTCCTTTATCAAGTTTTTAACTAATACTCTTCGAAAATCTCTTCAAACCACGTCAGCGTCGCTTCATCTACAACTTCAAAACACTGTTTTGAGCTGACTTCGTNNATTTTCATTGAGTATAAACTTCTTTTCAAAAAAAGGATAGGAAGCCCTCTTATCGAGAGTTTCCCCATCCTATCTTCTATTCTTTATTTTGCTTCGACACGGACACCTTGGGTATCAACCTTCAAGTCATGAAGTTTTCCTTTGAAGGGTTGCCTTTCCAATTCTGCCTTAATCTTTGGCATTTTATCATGAGAAGCCAAGACCATAACTGTCGGCCCAGCACCAGAGAGGTAGGTTGCATAGGCACCATTTTCTTTGGCCACTTGCTTAATCGTCGCAAATTCTCTCACCAAGTCCTGACGATAGCGCTCGTGGAAGAGGTCTCCCTCGATTGCTTGCCCAGCGGTCACCATGTCTCCTGCCAACAAGGCTGCAACCGCCACATTGGCGATAGAACTAGCTGCAACAGCTTCCTTGTAAGACAATTTCTTAGGTAAGACGCCACGGCTGTCTCGAGTACGCAATTCATAGTTTGGAATGTAGGCTAGGAAATCACATTCTGGGAAGTCTGCTACGATAGCAGAAACTTGTCCATCAACAGAGCTTGCAATAACGAGATTACCATAAATGGCCGGAGCTACATTGTCAGGGTGTCCTTCAATCTTAGTCGCCAACTGTAATTTTTCATGGTCAGATAAGTTGAGATTTCCCAGTTGGTTGGCTAGTTCAATCCCAGCAACAATAACAGAACTGGAAGAACCCAAACCACGCGCCAAGGGAACATCACTGGTCATTTTCAAGCGTCTTGGTTGCAAGTCTGGTACAATTTGCAAAGCAATTTTGAGCAAGAGATTACGCTCGTCATGAGGAATCCATTTGCCAATCTGGTGTTCAATCAGCCACTCATCTCGTTCTTCGCAGACCTCAATTTGAAGATACTTGGTTACAGCTACACCGACCGAGTCAAAACCCGGCCCGATATTGGCACTGGTTGCAGGTACAATAATCTTCATCTTATTCTCCTAGCACCTTGAAGCTATTCAAGAGGTCGAATTCTGAAACCTTCTTCAATTCAACTGAAACATTTTCAAGCTGGGCTTTATTAATCTTGTGTGTGATGATAACAACACGCGCCTTGTCACCATCTTTTCCATCTTGGAGAATTTGCTTGAAGGAAATATCTTGGGCATTAAAGATTTCAGCCAATTTCAAGACCTGACCTTTTGAGTCTGGAGCCAAGATTGAGAAGTAGTAATTAGCTTTGACATCTTCAGGATTTGCTAAGACCAAGTCACGGCTATATTCGTTGAAGTCTTTGCCAATGGTAGCATCATTCAAGCGACGAACGATACGGACAATATCTGCTACAACACTCGTAGCAGTTGGTTTTTGACCCGCACCTGGTCCATAGTACATAGACTCACCGATACCGATAGATTCTACAAAGACAGCGTTCATTACCCCATTCACACTAGCAAGTGGGTGCGCTTTAGGTAGGAAGGTCGGCGTTACTTCTGCAGCAATACCTGAAGGAGTTTCCTCGATAGATCCAACCAATTTCACTACATAGCCAAGGTCTTGAGCCACAGCTACATCTTCTGGTGTGATGTTACGGATTCCCTTGTGGGCTACATCGTCAAATGCAACCTTCATGCCAAAGGCAAATTGGCTCAAAATCACCATCTTGTAGGCTGCATCAATCCCATCCACGTCATTTGTCGGGTCGCTTTCTGCAAAACCAAGTCTTTGCGCTTCCGCAAGAGCATCGTCGTAAGACCAGCCTTCTTCCACCATCTTGGTCATCATGAAGTTGGAAGTTCCGTTGACTACTCCAAGCACGCGCGTGATTTTATCAGAAGCCAAGGAATTTGCCAAGGTACGAAGAATTGGAATACCACCAGCTACCGCTGCTTCGTAGTAAAGTGCTACCTTGTTAGCTTTAGCGATTTCTAACAATTCTGCACCATGGACAGCCAAAAGGTCCTTGTTTGCAGTAACAACGTGTTTTCCAGCTTCCAAAGCACGAGTGATAAAGGTCTTAGCAGGTTCGATACGCCCCATCAATTCCACTACGATGGTAATGTCTTGGTCTGATAAAATATCATCCACATTGGTTACAAAGTTAAAGTCATTCCCTGCTGCAAGCAAGCGATTCTTTTCATCTTCATCCTTGACCAATACCTTGGCAACTTCAATCTCTGAATGTGCTGATTGATTGATTTTTTCTCCATTTTCTTTTAGGAGGAAAGGCACACCACTTGCAACGGTACCAAATCCTAGTAAAGCAATTTTAACTGTCATGTTTGTCTCCTCGAAATTTTCTAATATAGCCATTATAACAGAATTTTGTGAAAATTCCTATTATAGTAAATCACTATTTCAGTATAAAAAGAAAAAACGAATCAGACGATTCGCTCTCCTTAAAATCTGAAAATAGCTTTCCAGAAATGATTATCCAATCTTTTGCAGATTAAGTACTGCATCGTGATTCATCAAGACTTGGCCATACTCTTGCAAGACTGAACGACTGATGTCACTATCATCCGCAAACTCGCGCATACGGGCCAAAAGCCATGCTGGATATGGACTTGGATGATTTTCAATGTCCACTAAAATGGTCAAATAATAGCGCTCATTCATCTTGTAGAGTTCAGAAGTTTCCATCTCAAAAGTCACTGTCTGGGCAAAAGCTACCAAGTCAGCCAACTTAGCAAAAGAAAGGATGTAGTAGATATAGGGCTCTTTCTTGCTCTCAGCTTCTTGTTCAGCCTGTTCCTGCTCTTCTTCCTTGGCTTCAACCTGCTCTAGAGATTGAATCGCTTCGATATCATCCTTAGTTTTATCCGCGATGCTTTTTTCCAAGGTTTTGATAAATTCATCTGGCGACATTTGAGCCAATTCTTCCATATCTGGTAAATCCGATAAGTCTTCAAAATCTAGATTTTGGTCAATCTTTGACTTGGTTACAAAGACATCTACCTTATCAGGTTTTGGAGTCACACGAAAACTCAACATGCCTGTATCTAGAAAGCTATCAGGCATCTCTAACTCATCCAAGATAGCATAAAAGAACTCTTCTGTTTTTTCTTGAGGGACGAGAAAGTCAGCAATCTCCATTCCTCGATCCATCAAATCCTCTAAAGACATCGTGATTTTTAAAGTAGTATCACTAATTTGTTTCATTTTCATTGCTAGTAACCTCATACTTTCAGTTCTATCTATTATACTAGATTTTTACGATTTTATCAAAAGAAGGCTCCTCTGTCGGGATAGATTTTCCATAGGGTCTTTCTATAAAAGATTCTAAAGGGAAATTTCTGCTAGCAAATAGAAAAAGCCTTCAAAATAGGCTCTTAGCCAACTTTGAAGACCTAATACATCAGAAAGCTTATAGTTTAAAGGTTGCTACACCGAGGATAGAACGATTTAAGTTTCTGAGAATTTGAAGACTTTGCTCAAATTTCTTATAACGAGTTACTCCATATTCTTCAACAAGAAGGACTGTATCTCTTTCCAAAAGAGATGATACATCCTGTAAATCGACAAAATGCATTCCTTTTAAAGCCTCTTGACTCTGTTTCAATTTATCTAGGATAGCTTTATTTGAGCTAACGATGGTCAATTCCTGTCCAGCATTTTTGTATGACAAGACATCTGCTAGGTTAGCAATTGTTGTAATCTCTGTTACAAAATCAATTTGATACTGAGAAAAATCACCTGCTCTATTGATTGTTGGATTAAAGAGATAAATCAATACATTCCCCATCACAACCAAAATCACACAGACTACTCCAATAACAGCTAAACGGAGAATCAAGTTTTTCACATTTAATCCAAGCGCTGTCTCACCGTTTGCATTCAATTCTTTAGAGTTTATGGTTTCCAATTTTTCAATTTTCACATTTGCATAAGTGTGTTTAAATTTCTCAATCAATCCATCAATTTTTCGCTCTAACAAGTCATTGACATCTTTACTTGGTGTCAAAATTTTCACACCAACCCCTGCATCGTCAATCATATAGTAGACGGTCAATTTTTTCCACCAATAGTCATTCGTTGAATTTTTCAAGGTTGTTTCTGTCGTATCTAATTCACTGGCAATTTTTTTCAACTCACTGGGTTCTACATCATTGAAAAGATAAGCTCCATTCAAATTACCATCAATCAATTTTCCATAAAAATCACTATAACCACCAATTTGATGATTCAAAATTGTTTTAGCTGAGTCTTCTGGAGGAGTGATTTTATAGCTAAGATAAGTTGAATAACTTGTTGTATCTTTGACAGTGTTTTTATTCCTAACTGCTTTAATTGTAAATGGTACAGCAATGAGAGCAAATAAAGCGATGAGAGCTAAAATATTTGCTTTTCGTTTTTTGTAAAGATTTGCAAACAGATCAGCTACTGAATAATGTTCAAACATGATTTTTTTCTCCTTTGTTTAGTAGATACTGGTTCTCTTTTGTAAGCATTTTTGCTACAAATATAATCACAAGAACAATTCCCCAGAATTGCATTGTAAATAAATTGAAGAAACTTTCTGAAAAGCTACTTCTAGGCATAAAGAATAGATTATTCAAGATGAGTAAAGACAAGGCAAATAGGATTGTTTTTGAACGATAGGCTACTTGCAGCATGGCTATAAATAACATACCTAGTAAGAGACTAAGTAGAAAGACTCCTATCATACCATAGTCTGTATACAACTCCATGATATAACTACTTCCGATACCATGTCCTTTCAAATATTCCTTGTTCAAGACAAGATAGGATAGATTGTGGGCATAACTATTACTATCAATAGCTAGCTCCACACTATTGGTTGTATGCTCAAAGGCTTTTCCTCCGAAAATGGCCCCCAAACTCCCCCTTGCAAAATAATCAAGAACAGGACCAAAAGTAAAATTACGGAAATCTCTGTAAGGTAGGCTACTGTTAAATAGAAAACCTCGAGCCAGAACGCCAAAACTGGTTCCTTGTTTATAGATAAAGTCAAGCAAGATATCCCAGAAACCTGTATGGGAAAGCTGGACATTATCCCGTACATAATTGAGCACTCCCATCGCTAACATGAGAATAGGAGAACCTACAAAAATCGCTAACTTTTCTTTAAACCCAATCCATTTTCCTTTTTCAGTTTGCTCTCGCATAAAGTAATAAACAAAAGCAAATAAAATACTTAAAATAAAGGGATTTCGCGTCCCAATTGCCAAATGAATAGTATTAGCTGCAATAAAGGAGACAAGCACTGCTGTGGCCTGCAATTTCTTTGGCTTGGTTGCCAGATACATACACATTGCATAGACCGTAAAGGTAGACAAAATGTAGGTAAAATAAGGCAGTTTACTTTCAAAATTTGCATAGTAGGCATAGTAGGAAGTCTGCAAGCGATACAGGAGCCGTTCGAATAACCGAATGAAATAGAAAGGATAGGTGAGAAGAAAAACTCCTAGCGAAACAAAGCGTAACCGCTTGATATAAACCTCTTTTAGAGAACTTCCTATATTTGCTACTTTTATTTTCTTCCTAGCTATGAAGTAACGAGCCAGGACGCCTCCTGTGGTCAAGCCCAGAATCGAAACCATGACAACTATAAAGGCAAAACGATAAGCTATCGGATGATAGGTATCCAAAGCTCCATCCCTAAAGTAATCAATGGTTGGCCTTGATACCAGAAAAACAAAAATGGTTAAATAGAAAATAAAATGGATTAAGTAATACTTGATATCATTCCAACAAGCAATTAAGCTACTAACCAGTAAGAACAATAAAGTAGAAAGCAAGCTAACATTGTTATTATTAAACAGATATACAATTCCACTTACTAGCGTCAAGGCATAACTGACTATGGTCAAACTAAATAATAATCGTTTTCCATCAATCACTTGCTCACCCCCGTTCTAATGTAATTTTTTAGATTTTTCAATATTTTTCAGTAATAAGAATCGGTATAAGGAAATGTTTATGAATAGAGCCAAAGCACTAATTCTTCTCCCCTTACGGAAAATTGGATTCCTAGCAATAGCAAAGGCATGGCTTTTTAAAAAACGATGAATCTGAGCATAGGCTTCAAACTGTTTATACTGATCATCTAGCAACATCTTATCCAGAATAAAGAAGTGGGCATAGGCCAATCTGAAAAAAGCAACCTCTTTCAAGTCAGAATAGTTTTTCACAACTTCATTGTAAAACTTTTGGTAGATATCAATATAGGCTAAATCCTTCTCTGCATAGGGTTTAGTCGTAATACTATCCCCTCTATGGAAATAGTAATAATAGGGTTTAGTATTAACTACATACTTCTTGGCCAACTTGATTAAATCAAAATGATAATAGGCATCTTCGTAAATCAATCCCTTAGGAAAGGATAGGGCAGTTGCAATCTCTCTCTTGATTAGCTTATTGCAAATCGTCCCAGGTATTTTTTCACCTATGAGGTATTCCCTCAGAAATCTTTGAGAATCACAGACAAAATAGTCATCCTGATTGGCTGACTGTGGGCTTTCATCATTAGCATAGACATTCATGACACCACAGCTCGAAACATCCGCATCTTCTTGAACTAATTGCTCATATAAGCTCTGAATCATTTCTGGATGGATATAATCATCTGAGTCAATAAAAATCAGATAATCCCCGTGAGCCTGCTTCATCCCATCATTTCGTGCTTGTGACAATCCTTCATTCTTTTTATGAAGTACTGACACCCTGTCATCTTGTTCAGCGATTGAATCACACAAGCGACCACTCTCATCTGTTGCTCCATCATCAACAAGAATGATTTCCAGATTCTGATAGGTCTGCTTCTGAATGGAAGCTATCGATTTTTCTAGGTACTGCGCCACATTATAGACTGGCACAATGACACTAATTAATGCAGTTTCCATGCTACTCCTCTAATAGTTTTTCTACTTGTTCGATTTGTTTGGCAATTGTAAATTGTTGAATGAATTGGCTAGCCTCATCGACATCGAAGTTTGAGGCAGATGTCATGTAGTTTGTAATTGCCTGAGCTGCCTCTTGATTGCTCTCAATGATTTGTCCAAATCGACCTTCTTGGGATAATTCCTCAGCCCCTCCAACATCTGTAGAGACAAAAGGAAGTCCCAGACTCAAGGCTTCCACATACACTCCGGGAAAACCTTCTTGCTTAGACATAGACAAGAGAACTTTCGTCTGAGATAAATACTGATAAGGATTTTTTTGATAGCCAAGGAAATGTACGTAGTCCTCAAGCTCATACTCTTTGACCCGTTTTTTCAGTTCCTCTTCCATATCACCAGCACCTATAAAGTAAAGGTGATAATTTTTCCCCTCTTGGTGTAATAACCGTATCACTTCCACCACACGGTCAGAACCCTTATTTTCTTCAATCCGTCCGATAGTACAGATACTTTGAGGCGCAATCTCGATATCAATCTTCTCTTGAGATTTTTCTAGGATAGTCTTAAAATCATAACCATTGTAGACCGTCTGTAATTTTGAAGCATAATCTGGGTAGACTTCCTTGATAGAATGGCTGGTCTTTTTTGAGATCCCTACAATGGTATCCGCAGCATCCAACTGTCGTCTATGTGATTTTCTTTTGGAGCTATCCTTAAGAAATTCTTCAATACTTCCATGAATCCAAGAGATTTTCTTGACTTCTTTTCTTTTAGAGAACAAAAGTGGAGGATTCATAATGGTAAAGGAAACTTCAACATCATAGTCATCTTTCACCAGTAAGCGACGTGTCAATCTTGGAAAATAAATTCTCATTCTCCACAAAAGAGCTCGAATCCATCTGGCTTGGCGATAATCCTGAAGGGATTTTAACATTCGTACATGCTTGGGAACAGATTCGTATCCCTTGTCAAAGTGCTCCATTTCAAGAATATCAATATCATACTTTTCTGGATCTAGATTTGAAACAATGGTAGACAGAATCTTCTCTGCACCGCCTCCGAGAGAAAAAGACCACATAAAAAATAAGATTTTTTTCTTAGCCACCATATTCTCCCTTGTATTCTGTATAAGGCTTATTCATATCAGCGATGACAGCATCATGATGCGGTAGCTGCTTGTCTGCTGGCGGAGGCGTCATATAATCCCCAAAAGCAGTGCTGAGATAAGCATCATAGCCAACTGGAATAGGCATCTCTGTCCCTTCAAATGGCAAAAAAAGATTGTCTTCAAAAGATGCGATTGGGTACTTGTTTCTCATATAGCCAGGACCTGAGCATAATTCGGTGATTCCGTCGCTCTCAGCCAAATCATACTTAGTCATTTCTTTTTCAGCTTTTTTCCAAATGCGATAACGGAGAGATTTTGGAGTCACACCCAGTAAAATACGGCTTCCCCATTTCATAAGTGCGCCATGCTTTTCCGGAACAGTTTGGGCACAAAAAAGAGAATAAATCAAAGCCCAACGAACCTGTTTTTTCCGCTCAGCTGGATTTTTCGGATAATAATCCAAAGGCAAAACATCCAAGGCCAGACCATGTGGCAAATCCAAATCCTGCTGATAAGGCTTGATACAGGTGGTTTCCTTGTCACGAATGGTAATAAAAAGATTGCGGTCTACAAAATCCTTGTGACTCTTCGACAAGAAATAACGCTCATCTGCATAACGAGGCCATAATTCTGCTAATTTCTCATAATCTTTACGAGGCATAAAAAAGTCTAGGTCGTCATCCCAAGGAATAAAACCCTTGTTTCTAAGGGCACCAATAGCACCTCCTCCACAAAGATAACAAAGTAAATCATGTTCCTTGCAAAAGGCCACAAAATATTCAGCCATCTCCAGACTACGAGCCTGAATTGCTTTTAAATCAGTCATATTGTTCATTATTCTTTCTATCGTATCGTTTCATTATACCACAAATAGGGGGTGAAAATCTATTGCAGACTGTAAAAAATCAAAGCCTGACTGCTAGATAAATAGCCTTCAAGCTTTGATTTTTCTGTCTTATCTTATCTCAACCCCATCTGAGACAATTTATTCTGATATTTGTTTTGATCGACCAGCAAACCCAAGCCTCCATAAACATCATAGGCATCTACCCAGTCACCAAGTTCTGGAATCGTCAGCTTTTCAATACCATTTTTTGCTCCATCCAAAACAGATAAACCGTTTGTTAGGAGGAAAGTATAGGGTGCATTGGTTGAGGTCATAGCAAAAACCTTTCCAAGAGCTTCAGAACCAGTGAAAAGTTTAGTAGGATCTTTAATTTGCTCTAAAATTGCTGTTAAAACTTGTTGCTGTCTTTTTGTACGGCCGTAATCCGCCTCATCGTCATCACGGAAACGAGCATAATTGAGCAGGGTCGAGCCATTCATCTGCTGTTTTCCGACTTTGATGGTTTGGGTTGGAGACTCAGTCTCAGTAGCGTGTAAATCATCTCCGACTGTAGCTTCTGTTAGTGGACGCCCATTCAATGTTGAAAATTGAGCATCAATTGTCACCCCATCAGGGAAAAGTGTGTCAATCGCTGTTGCAAAGGCCTGAAAATCGACCAAGGCATAGTACTTAATGTCCAAGTCAAAATTATCTTTCAAGACTTGGCGAACCATTTCTGCCCCTTTTTGCCCCTCTTGTTCTCCTAACTCGTAGGCTACGTTTAACTTGTTATCCGTCTGTTTTCTACCGTTAATCACTTGACTATAACCATCTATATAGACCAAATTATCACGCATGAAACTGACCAGCTTCATTTTCTTATCTGAGCCGCCAACATTTAATACCATAATAGAGTCCGTCCGTGTCTCAGCACTATTTTGACCGATTCGCCCATCTGTACCCATAATCAAAATATTAACACCATCTCTGGTATCCTGACCATTAAAGACTTGAACCTGTGCTGCCTTGGCATCAGCAGTTTTCTTTGCACTAGCATCTTGGTAACCACGTAAAAACATGAATACCATGGCTAAAGCCACACAGACTAGAAGAGAGAAAATCACCATAAAAATGCGTTTAAGACGGAGCTTCCGTCTTTTCTTTTTTGGAGGAGCAGAAAGTGCTTGTGATTTGGATTGTGAGCGACTCCGGTTCGCATAGCTTGGTAAGTCAACCTGCTCTTCTCTTTCTTGTTCCAAGCTAGAACTACTATTTCCCCTAGCAAGAGTTAGCTTTTCTTGCAAATAGGCAAACTCGTTTTTTTCTCTCTCATTGAGATAGTGAATATTTTTTAGCAAATAATCATAACGTAATTTTTCATGATGACTGAGAGGATTTTCTTTACTCATATTCTCTCCTTTCCATGGTCTGATATTGGATAAATAGGATAGGCACCCAGAACCTTATACTGGATTCCGATGGCTTCTAATTCTTTTTGGGCAAAGTGGACCAGATCCTTATCAATATAGTCTACATCGATAATGAAAAAGTATTCGCCCAGTGCTGTCTTGAGTGGACGACTTTCAATTTTTGTCAGGTCAATTCCTCGCCAAGCAAAGGTCGAAAGGGCCTTGTAGAGGGCACCGGGAAGATTGTCAGGTAAGGTCAAGGCCAAACTCATTTTTTCAGTTTGTACCTGCAAAGGAATAGCTGTACCTTCAGCTCCCAGAACCCAGAAACGTGTGAAATTAGCTTCCATTTCCTGAATATCCTCAGCAATCAGTTCCAAGCCATATTCTTCAGCAGAACTTCTAGGCGCAATGGCTGCATAAGGATGGTCTGGATGTTCGGAAATAAAACGGGCAGCATAAGCTGTACTAGCTGTTACCTCGATTTGGGCCTCTGGATATTGTTCATCGATGAATTTCTTTCCTTGAGCCAAGGCCTGTGGATGTGAAAAAATCTTTTCAATCTTATTATGACCTGGAACCACCATCAACTGCTGATGAATAGGCTGAACAATTTCTGCCACTGCTTGGATGCGAGCCTGATGAAAAAGGTAGTCCAAGGTTTCATGAACACTACCTTCGATAGAATTTTCAACTGGCACCACAGAATAGTCCACCAAGCCTTGCTCATAGGCCTTGATGACATCTGTAATGTTGGCAAAGGCCTGCAATTCCTCATGAGGAAAAGCTGTCTGCACAACGTGGTGTGAAAATGATCCCTTGGGACCTAGATAAGCAATTTTCATCTCAGTTCCTCTATAATTTCCTCTGGGCTTAGCTTGGTCACATCCAAAACCCGACTGGCAACTTCCTCATACCAAACCTGTCTTTCTTGGAAAATAGCTGCAAGTTCTTCCTTGCTATTATTTAGAAAAAGCGGGCGCTGATTGTCCTTATCAGCTGCTATGCGTTGGTAGAGGGTTTCAAAATCTGCTTTCAGGTAGATATTATCAGAATTTGTCTTTAGTAAGTCACGATTTCGCTGAGAAACGACCACTCCTCCACCAGTTGACACAACTTGGTCTCTTTGTAGTAAATCAGCTAGGACTTCTGATTCTACCTGACGAAAGACCGCTTCTCCCTTTTCAGCGAAAAAATTCGCAATGGACATACCTAGGCACTTCTCAATCAGAGCATCCATATCAAGGTAATTAGGGTCCAAGCCTCTTGCAATAGTCGATTTGCCAGATCCCATAAATCCTAGTAATACCTTAGCCATGAATCAAGTTCTCCAAATCATCAAAGAAGCTAGGATAGCTGGTATTGATGGCTTCTGCACGATCAAGCTCCACTACTCCATCAGCAACCAAGAGAGCCGCGATAGCCGTCATCATGCCGATACGATGGTCTCCAAACGTATTGACTCTAGCACCGTGAAGGGCTGATTTTCCTTTGATAATCATTCCATCTGCTGTAGGTGTGATATCCGCACCCATGCTATTTAAAGCGTCTGCCACAACCTGAATGCGGTCTGTTTCCTTGACCTTAAGTTCCTCAGCATCCTTAATAACTGTTACACCTTGAGCTTGGGTCGCAAGTAGGGCAATAATGGGCAATTCATCAATCAAGCGTGGAATCAAAGCGCCACCAATTTCTATTCCTTTCAAGTCAGAAGACTCAACAGTCAAGGTTGCAGATTTAGCGACTGGGTCAATTTCAGTAACTTCTAATTTTCCACCCATGGCGCGAATGACATCAATGATACCTGTACGCGTTTCGTTGATGCCCACATTCTTAAGCACCACACGAGAATTTGGAACAATCAAACCTGCGACTAACCAAAAGGCTGCACTGGAAATATCTCCTGGAACAACCACCTTTTGTCCTGTCAATTTTTGCGGTCCTTGGACTGTGATTTTCTTGCCATCCACACTTAAATGACCACCAAATTGTTGCAGCATATCTTCAGTATGATTACGGGTGCACTCTTTTTCGATAATTACAGACTCCCCTTGGGCCTGCAAGGCTGCAAAAATCAAGGCTGACTTGACTTGAGCAGAGGCAATTGGCAATTCATACTGAATAGGTCTTAGGTTTTTCGTCCCTTTTAAATGAAGGGGAGGCAGGTCTCGCTCAGTTTGCCCTGAAATGCTGACGCCCATTTTTTTCAGTGGAATAGTCACACGATCCATAGGACGTTTGGATAGACTGTCGTCTCCGAACATCTCTACTTCAAAGTCTGCACCAGCAAGAACACCTGAAATCAGGCGAATCGAGGTTCCAGAATTTCCCATATCAAGGGCATTTTGTGGCGCTTTTAAGCCGTCCATACCGACACCTTGAATGGTAATAACCCCATCTTTATCCTCAATCTCTACACCAAGGTCACGAAAAACCTGCATGGTCGAAAGAACGTCTTCACCTCGCAGAATATCATAAACCTTGGTCTCACCCTCAGCCAAACTTCCAAAGATAATGGAACGGTGGCTGATAGACTTGTCACCTGGAACTCGGATACTGCCATGTAAGTGGCGAATGTTTGTTTTTAGTTTCATACTGGACCTCATACTTGCAATACTTTTACCTATTTTATCATAAAAAGCCAGAAATTCCTTAAAAATTCCTGACTTTATGATAGTTATTTTCTTATTTTAGCAATTCTGAAACTGGTTCGAAAACAATTTTTTCAATGTCAGAAAGATAAATTGACAATTGTTGTTGCTTGGTAAAGAATTTTGACAAGAGGCTGTTCCCTTGAATCTGTTTACCAAAGCCTTCCATCTTCGCTTGGAAGGAAGCGTCTGGCATTTGACCTGCCTGTGCTAGTTTTTGAATTTCCTCTTGGAAAGCAACATATTCTGTAAAGATTTTGCTCGCCTCAGCATCTGCTGAAATCGCATCTTTAGCTGTTTTAACAGCCTTGTATTCTGGTAATTCGCGTAGACCGCGACTAAGTTCATTTGCACTATCGTAAATATTTGACATGATTTTCTCCTTATTTATTTCTTTTAAAATTACTAATCACTCTGTGGTCTTTATTATTGTGCAATCACTTTTATATGACCTCTTGAATATCCATCGCTTAATTCCTTATCTGGTATATACTCGATCTTCAAAGTTCCTAAATTAGAACCTGTTTTTATTTCATTTGACATAAGATTATCAAAATAGTTATCTATCTCATCATCAGATAAGGATGATTCAATCGATTTAACAATATCATGAAATACTTCTTTCATTCCTGCAACACCAGATTCACTATTTTCATTTGTCTGATTTATTGTTACATTGATTTTATCAGTATCATTTGCATGTAAAAGTTCCAGGTAGTATCCGTAGCTTGATGCGAAATATTTTATTTTTATATTTCCTTTTTTGATATTTTCTAATGGGCTATTAGAATTTTGATTATAGCTATTGATAAACTCATTAATAATTCTATCGTCTACATACTTTGAATTGGTTTTCTCTTAACTTATTTCCTTGTTGGATGATTCATTTTTTGTCTCAACACTGGCTTCTGAAGTAGTTTTCACATCTTTTTTAACAGCGTAAGCTCTAAGTAAGATAAAAGAAATAAAGATAATACCAAATATGAATCTAGGCTCTATTTTAGGCATATTTTTCTCCTTATTTGATGACGACTGTGTAGTCGGTATTTTCTGTTATGAGATGCTCGGCTCTTTCCAAGTCTTGAGCATTTTTAAATGAAATTTGTAGAATCCCGTGAATATCTTCACGGTTTTCCTCATTGATGTGAATATTAACCAAGGAAGTTCCTCGTAGCAATTCCAAAATCCGCAGGACGACGTCTTCTTCATCGGGAACGTCAACATAGAGGTCATAAGAACTATCCACACCACCACGCTTATGGATTTCCATGGCCTGACGTTGCTCACGCGCCTGATTGAAAAAGTTCCAGATTTGCTCTTCATCTCCCTTGCTGATGGCCTGACCAACCTCATCTAAACGTTCCTTAAAATCCTCAATCCGCTCTAGGATAGTCTCGCGATTGGACAAGAGAATAGAAGTCCACATACCTGGCTCGCTTTCCGCAATCCGAGTCATATCTCGAAAACCACCTGCCGCAAAGCGCCTTGCCATCTCATGTTTTTGAGCATAGACCGCAGTCTGCTCCATGAGACTAGAAGCCAAAATATGTGGGAAATGGCTAATCTGAGAAGTGACTCGATCATGCTCCTTGGCATCAATCTCGATAAAACGAGCATGAAGACCTGAAAGCAGATCCTTCATTTCCTCAAGCGTGTCCTGACTTGTCAGGCTTGAAGGTGTAAAGATATAATAGGCATTTTCAAAAAGATTGACATCCGCAGAAGCAGCCCCTGTCTTGTGACTACCAGCCATGGGATGAGCCCCGACAAAGCGAACAGACTTGCCAGCCAAATAGTTCTCCGCTGCGTCTACAATAGCTGACTTGGTCGAACCAGCATCTGAAATAATGACCCCTTCTTTCAAGTTCAAACCTGCCAACTCCTGTATAAAAGCAATGGTTTGTTTGATTGGCAAGCTGAGGATAATGACATCTGCCAGAGGAGCAAAACTGGCAAAATCATCCGTTGCACGGTCAATCATGCCTTCTTTCAAGGCAATATCTCTCGAAGCTTGACTGCGATTATAACCTAAAATTTCATAATCTGGATGATCGCGTTTGATACCAAGTGCCATCGAGGCACCAATCAAACCAAGACCTGCGATATAGATTGTTTTTGCCATAGGAACTCCTTAATAGTTCTTTGTATAGTCTCGGTGTTTGGCTACCGCTTCTTTTAGTTCCTCAAGACTATCTGATGAGAATTTTTCGAGGATTTCTTGTGCCAAAACCGTTGCCACAACAGCTTCCATAACCACTCCTGCAGCTGGAAGAGCAGTCGGATCACTTCTCTCCACGATTGCCTTATAAGGTTCGTGGGTTTCGATATCCACACTCATAAGAGGCTTATAAAGAGTAGGAATAGGTTTCATAACTCCACGAACAACAATGGGTTGCCCATTAGTCATACCGCCTTCAAAGCCACCAAGATTGTTAGTACGACGAGTATAGCCCTCTTCTTTAGACCAGAGAATTTCGTCCATAACTTGGCTGCCTTTACGGTAACCAGCTTCAAAGCCAAGACCAAATTCTACCCCTTTAAAGGCATTGATAGAAACAACTGCTTGGGCCAACCGCGCATCCAATTTTCTGTCCCATTGGACATAGGAACCAAGACCAACTGGAACACCTCCAACGACTGTCTCCACAACTCCACCGATGGTATCACCGTCACGTTTGATTTGGTCAATGTAGTCCTTGATTTCCTGTTCCCGTTCTTGGTTGACAATAGAAACTTCGGACTGGGCAGCTCGTTCCTTAATCTCAGCGACTGTGAGATTTTCAGGAACATCGATTTCCTTGCCACCAAAGACCACGACATGGTTGGCAATCTCCATATCCAGCTCAGCCAATAGGCGTTTGGCTACTGCCCCAACTGCCACCCGCATGGTGGTTTCACGGGCAGATGAACGCTCCAAAGAATTTCTCAAATCGTCAAAACGGTACTTGATTCCCCCAACCAAGTCGGCGTGACCGGGACGAGGATGGGTGATTTTTCGTTTGCTTTTAAGGCGGTCTTCAATGTCTTCTGCAGACATGATATCCAGCCATTTCTGGTGATCTTTATTGATGACATCCATGGTAATGGGAGCCCCAGTCGTCTTCCCATGGCGAACACCCGAAGTAAAGATAACTTGGTCGCTCTCAATCTTCATACGACCACCGCGTCCATACCCACCCTGACGGCGTTTAAGGTCCTCATTGATATCCTCAGCTGTCAAAGGAAGTCCAGCTGGAATTCCCTCAATGATAGCCGTCAGACGGGGGCCGTGTGATTCTCCTGCAGTTAAATATCTCATACACTCTCCTTATTTTACCAAGTAGTCTTTCATCTCTTCCAGAGAAACTGGGTGAATGGTTGCTGAGCCAAGCTCTGGCACCAAGACCAATTTCAAGGTATTGCCACGCGCTTTCTTGTCATGTGTCAAAGCCTGATAAAGCTTGTCAACATCCCAGTTTTCATAGTCAACAGGTAGTTCAAATTTCTGACACATCCCTGTAATAGACTGGGTTATTCCTTCTGGCATGAGACCTTTTTCCTCAGCAACCTTGGAAATCTGTACCATTCCCATGGCCACGGCTTCACCATGCATGACTTTTCCATAACCGGCAGTTGCTTCAATGGCATGGCCAATAGTATGGCCAAAATTGAGGTAAAGGCGGACACCATTGTCCAACTCATCCTCAACTACCATCTTACGCTTGACCTGACAAGAATGTTCAATCAAAGTCTCCGCATGTTCCAGAACACTCTCCACAGAACCATCCAGCTCCGTCAAGAGAGCCCACAGTTCTGAATCCTCAATCAAGCCATACTTGATGACCTCACCCATTCCTTCAATCAACTCTCTCTTTCCGAGTGTTTCAAGGACAAGCGGATCAATCAGAACCCCATCTGGTTGGGCAAAAGTTCCTACCATATTCTTGGCAAATGGAGTGTTAACACCCGTCTTTCCACCAATAGAAGAATCCACCTGGGCTGTTAAGCTAGTCGGTATCTGAACAAAATGAATGCCCCGCATATAGGTAGAGGCTACAAAACCAGCTAGGTCCCCAACGACACCACCACCTAGAGCCACGATTCCATCGCTACGAGTCAGACCTTGCTTGACTAAAAATTCATAGACTTTCTGAACAGTAGTTAAATTCTTTCTTTCTTCCCCTTCCAAAAAGTCAAATACCGCTACCTGAAAACCAGCATCTTCTAGGCTGAGCTTGACCTTCTCTGCATAAAGAGAAGCTACATGGTTATCTGTCACGATAACCACTTTTTGTGGTTGCCATAGTTCTCGCAACCATTGACCAGCCTGAGCCAGACAACCTTTTTCAATCTGAATATCATAAGGATGATGAGGAATATCGATTCTGATTTTCATAGGAAAATCTCCCTTTCTTTATTGGTATTTTTCTTTTAAGGACTGCCAAATCTCTTCTGTCGGCATTTCCTTGCCTGTCCACAGTTGAAAAGCTTCTGCAGCTTGATAGAGTAACATACCCAGACCATTGACCGCTAGATTGCCCTGACTTCTAGCCCATTTCAAAAATGGGGTTTCAAAAGGCTTGTAAATAATATCTGCTACTAAAAGAGTTTCTGGTAGGACAATGTTTTCAGGAACTGGAGATGATTGACTATCCATCCCTACACTTGTAGCATTGACAAGTAAATCCGACTCGGCAATCCTTGCTTGCAGTTCAGGAACATCTTCTAAAGCATACAAGTCCACTTTAAAGCCTGCCTGCTCCTGTAACTTGTCTAGGTAAGGTCTTGTTTTTTCCATCGAAACTGAACGAACAAAGACCGAAATCTGACTGACACCATCCAAAATAGCCTGTGCCAAGATTGATTTAGCCGCACCACCTGCACCCAGCAAGGTCATCTTCTTACCTGTAATTGTAAAAGAAGGCAAGCTCTTAAAAAATCCCTTGCCATCTGTATTATATCCAATTAAATTACCATTCTCATTGATAACCGTATTAACCGCACCGATCAAGCGCGCTTCATCACTCAGCCCATCCAAATAAGGAATCACTTGCTCCTTATAGGGCATGGACAGGTTGATGCCAAACATCTGGTAGCGACGAATATTAGCCACTGTTTCTGCCAAATCACCCGCTTCAATCTCCCAAGCCACATAAACACCATTGGTAGCTGTCGCCTCAAAGGCACTATTGTGAATAAGCGGGGAAATAGAATGCTTAATAGGATTGGCAACAACGGCAGCTAAACGTGTATGACCATCAAGCTTCATCCAAAATCTCCCGAATTTTTTTCATGTTGGCTAGAGAAATCTGACCTGGGGCACTTGCCTCATCTAGACTAGCAAAGGACCAGCTAGAACCTGTAACATCCGCAGTGATACGAGAGACCTTACCCACCTTGCCCATAGAAATGGTCACATATTCCTGTTCAGGATTGAGGGTTTTAAAGCCTCGTGTATAGTTCATCAAGTCTAAGACATCCTGCTCCGTGTGAGCCATCACCGCAACCTTAACAAGTTTTGGATTTAGGCTCGTCAACTCTGACAAGATTTCCATCATATTTTCAGGTGTTTCTTGGAAATTATGGTAACTCAAAACGAGATTTGGGAAGTCCAGCATTTCCTCAAAAACATCCTTGTAGCTATAGTACTCAAAATCAATATAGTCTGGTTGATAGAGTTGCGCCACTTCCTTGATTAGATGGATATATTCTTCTGGAGAAAGGTCAATTTCTCCCCCCTCAGAGCGAGTTCGCAGCGTGAAAACCAACTCACGGCCTGCGAATTTTTCAAAAATAGCTGGAGCTACCTGCAAAATTGCTTCCTTAGGCAGATAGTCGGCACGCCATTCAATGATGTCGGCATCCAGGTACCTTGTGGCATCCAGAGCCTGGGCCTCCTCTAAACTTCTTGGCATTACTGAAACGATTAATTTCATTTACTAACCTTCATACTAATCACCTTGAGGTAATTACTACTTTCATCTTTTTTATTATAGGCAAAATCTGCTGGAAGACCGTATTTGTTTAAAATCTGGTAACTTCTTCCTGCAAAGCCTTTATCAATTTGTTCTGTAAATTTCTGACGGGAAACATTGGCAGCATTGGTACTGGCAATGATAATCCCTCCCGGATTTAAAATCTCAAGACTCTGAGAAATCAACTTGTGATAATCCTTGGCCACAGAGAAGGTCTGTTTTTTGTTCCGAGCAAAGCTAGGCGGATCTAGGACAATCACATCGTAGGTCAAGCCTTTTCGCTTGGCATACTTGAAATATTCAAAGACATCCATGACCACAAAACGATGGTCATCTGTACTGATTCCATTTGCCTGAAAATGCGCTTGAGACAATTCTCGTGAACGTTTGGCTAGGTCAACAGAAGTTGTCTGGCTAGCTCCTCCCATGGCCGCAGCTACTGAAAAGGCTGCTGTGTAGGAAAACATATTGAGCAAGGATTTACCCATAGCCAATCCATCCACTAAACTACCGCGAACTTCATGCTGGTCTAGGAAAATCCCTGTCATCAAGCCATCGTTCATAAAGACTTGATACAGAACACCATTTTCCAAAACAGTGAAAAAGTCAGGTGCTTCTTGACCATAAACATGGGCAGATTCATAGTCCAATCCTTTAAAGCGGATCTTCTCATAGGTCCCTAAAACCTCAGGAAAAACCTGTCTAAAGGCTTCTGAGATGGTCTGACGAATCTGATAAACATAAGAGTTATACCAAGAAAAGACAGCATAGTCGCCATAAAGGTCCACTGTCAGACCGCCAAAGCCATCTCCCTCTTGATTAAAGAGACGAAAGGCAGTTGTCAAATCATCTTGATAGTAGGCGCTTCTCTTTTCTTTAGCTTGTCTAAACAGCATTTCAAAGAAATCTTGATTGAAGGTGATCTTGTCTTTACTGATAAACCAACCCAAACCCTTGTTTTGCTGAGAAAGGTAGGCAGTCCCAAGAAAGGTTCCTTCTTGACCCTGCACCTCTACTTCCTGATCCTTAAGATTGACATTCTCAAGATCACTGGCTTCTAGTAAAACTAGCCCCTTAGCGAGCTTCTTTTCAACCCTTTTGCTGACTCTTATTCTATTCATAACTACCATTATATCAAACTTTTAGACAATTCTCAAAAAAGAAACTACCCTTGCTTTTTTACTCTTCTTTTAAAAAATGGTATACTAATACTAATAAAAAATTAGGAAGTAAATGTGTGAAAAGCAATTTTAACAAAATCCAAAAAGCCATGGGTACCAGACTGGGTTTTGTCCTAACCCTTTTAATCCTCTATTGGCTCAAAACCTTATTAGCCTATGCCGTTGACTTTAATTTAGATATTCAAGTAGGCAAGTTGCAGGGAAATTACCTTGCCTTTATCGCCTTTTTCAACCCCCTTCCTCTAGGACTACTCCTGCTGGCTCTAGCCCTCTATGCTCGCTCAACCAAGATCTTTTATGGCCTGAGTATAGCTATTTATAGCCTATTGTTCATTTGGCTTTATTCCAATGTCTTTTACTATCGAGAATTTAGCGACTTTATCACGGCTAATACCATGAAGGTGGTCAGCAAGGTGTCTGTTGGTACTGCAGAACTAGAGTTACTGCGTCCTTGGGATTTTATCTATTTTATGGATTTCCCATTGCTAGCTTTCCTTTTCTATAAAAAATTCATCCATCTGGATAGGAGACCTTTCAAATTCCGCTCCAGTGTTGCTATCACTGCACTCTCAGCCCTGCTCTTTTCAGCTAATCTTTTCTTGGCTGAAATTGAGCGTCCCGATCTCCTATCACGAGGATTTTCGAATTATTATGTTGTCCGCGCCCTCAGTTTACCAGCTTTTCTAGGTTATAGTGCCAACCAATCCTATAGCGCCAACAAGGAACGTGCCAAGGCCTCTGAGACCGACCTGCAACCTATTACAGATTATATTCAAGAACATTCGGCTAAGCCCAATCCAGACTATTTTGGCTTGGCCAAAGGAAAAAATGTGATTTATCTCCACTTGGAAAGTTTCCAGCAGTTCCTACTTGACTATAAACTCAACATAGATGGAACTGAGCATGAAGTCACTCCCTTCCTTAATTCCCTCTACCATTCGCAATCAACCCTAGCCTTTTCGAATATCTTTAACCAAGTCAAGGCTGGTAAGACCTCAGATGCGGAAACCATGCTGGAGACTGGTTTGTTTGGACTTGACCAAGGTTCCTTTATGGTCAACTATGGAGGTACCAATACCCAGCAGGCAGCGCCTTTCATCCTATCGAAAAATGGCTACCAATCAAGTGCAGTCTTTCACGGTAATATCGGGACCTTCTGGAATCGAAATACGACCTATAAACAATGGGGCTACCAATACTTCTTTGATGCTTCCTACTTCACCAAGCAAGACAGTAGCAATTCTTTCCAATATGGTTTAAATGATAAAATCATGATGAAAGATTCTATCCAGTATCTGGAGCATTTACAGCAGCCTTTTTATGCTAAGTATATCACGGTGTCCAATCACTATCCCTATGCTAGCAATCTGACTGGCGATGAGCTTGGTTTCCCCTTGGCCAAAACCAAAGATGAAACTATCAATGGCTATTTCCAAACAGCTAACTATCTGGATAGTGCTATCAAGGCCTTCTTTGACTATCTCAAAGAAAGTGGCCTCTATGAAAAATCCATCATCGTCATCTACGGAGACCATTATGGTATTTCCAACTCCCGCAATCCTGAGCTGGCACCCTTGATTGGCAAGACTTCTGAGAACTGGTCGAATTACGACAATGCCATGTTGCAACGAGTGCCTTTTATGGTGGTCATGCCTGGCTATGAAAAAGGACAAATCATCAATACCTACGGTGGACAAATCGATATCTTACCGACTCTCGAACACCTCCTTGGTATCGAATCCAGTTCCTTCCTTCAAGTTGGACAAGACCTCCTATCACCAGATCATCAAGAAATCGTTGCCTTTCGAACTGCCAATTCCTTCGTCACACCAAAATATACCAGCTACGACGGACGAACCTACTATACTGAGAGCGGTCTTGAAATCAGTAATCTTGATGAACAAGCTCAGACTGAACTGGAAAGCGTTCGGCAGGCAGCCAGCCAACAGCTAAAAATCAGCGACCAGATTCAAACTGGTGATTTGATCCGTTTCTACCAAGCAGATCATCTTGGAAAAGTTGATACAGAAAATATTTCTTACCTCAATTCCTTACCAATTCTTCAAAAGATTGAGCAGGAAAAAGGTAGTCAATCCACCAGTCTCTTTAGCCAACGACAAGGTAAGACCAGTACTGACCTTTTCAAGGCACCAAGTTACCAAGAACTCCATCCAGAGTCGGCAGAAACCGAATCAAAATCACAATAAAAATGCTCTTCCATCGTGGAGGAGCATTTCTTTTTATAAAATAAAATTCAATGAAAATCAAATAACAAACTAAGAAACTAACCTATAAGATTGTAGGTAGAGAGGTTGTACCTGCAATATATGTCTGTCAAGTTTAGTGACGTAAATAGTAGAAGAACGATGAGAAGGCATAGAGAGAAGATAAATCAGCTTCAGCAGGTATCTGGAAAATTTGATTTTATAGAAAAGCCTTTTGTTACAAACTCAATATACTATCAATAAATAATATTATAGAAGCAACAATAATTAAAATTTCACCTATCTGCATCATTCTATTTCGAACTTTAAATATATGTTCTATCAAAAACACTTGGATCACACACATTATAGGAATTAACGTTTTTGAAATTGAAAAATATCCAAATAAATAAACTATAAACAACAAAAATAGAACTAGATTATATTTCTTATTCAAAACATTCCTCTCTATATTTTTGATTACCAATCTTAATCATTTATAACTACATTCTAACAAACTATAAAAGCGTTTGTCGAATTGAATTTATCAAGCAAGCGACCAACTATCTCATCTTTTTTCTATTTCTGCCAATATGCGTGACAGGTAGTAATGATAGCCAAAAATAGCAAGAGCAAGCAAGAGGATAAGAACTCCTACTCCCAAGCTGATGGCAAGGACAGGGGCGAGAGACTGAACCAAGAATAAGCTCCCTATTACAAGGGCCATTAAGATTGCACTATAAACCAAAATCAAAACAATTGCTACTATACGATTTGAACGGTTCACCAGGTCCGTAATGTTACTCCAATTGGTTGACAAATTTTTCACGTCCTTAAGGTAATGGTGGCAAGAAAGGATGACACTGGCAAGGATCCAAACTACAAGAAGGTAAATCATCGAAAGGATGGGCAAGCCTAGATATAGAGAAAGACCAAGTAAAGTCAGAACTGGTAAAAAGGACTGGACAGCAAATATAATCCAAAATTTCACTTTCACATAACGAGCAAAGTCAAAGGGTAAACTCTTAAGAAAATCAACATTTTCCCTCTCCAAGGACAAGGCAATTGAATGCAGGCTGGTGATATTGTTATTGACAACTGCTATAAAGAGAGCTACAAAAAACAAGGGTAACCAGTATGGAGGATGAATGTCTGGAACTATCTGAGAATCTCGGATTTTGGAAATCAGACCAATCATCATGAGATAAGGAAGGAAAGCACTTGTAAAAAGCACTGTAATCACGCCAGTCCCCTGTCCCAAGAGGGTGAGGTGGTAGCGTAAAACCATACGGAAAAATCCCTTTTTAGTAGTTGAAATTCTCTCCTTACTGCGACGTTCTTTCTTGACCTTCTCCT
Source organism: Streptococcus sp. 68 (assembly GCF_013277415.1). Taxonomy (GTDB): domain Bacteria; phylum Bacillota; class Bacilli; order Lactobacillales; family Streptococcaceae; genus Streptococcus. The sequence continues at coordinate 33,017 of NZ_VMMX01000015.1, forward strand.
CACTGTTAAGCAGAATCACGTCATAAAAATGAGGAAGAACCTTCTTTTTGGTCAGGTAAAGTAAGAAGACAGTTAGAGTTATCCAAGCGAGCAGACCCAGTATGGCTTCTGTCGAAAAAGGCTCCACTGCTATTTTGTAAAAGATATGAAGAGGATAAAGGAGAAATGGAATGTCTCTAACTTTGTCAACAATACTTCCAAAAGTCGACTGTAGAAAGAGGACAAATATTAAAGGTATGAGAACTCCTATCCCAATCATCACATTGGCAAAAATAGACTGATACTTTCTGAAGACCGTAGTCTGAGCCAAGAAATGTACTGCCACTATCATCACTAGAGTCACAGAGACAAATAATAAGGCCAAGGACAGTAGCATCAAAGGCAAGCCCAGCCAAAGAGAAGGAGCTAGCCTAATGTAAAGGGCTAGAAAATAAGCTGGGATTGGTAAAATTCCAGTTAGAGCTGGCAAGAGAACAGACAGTCCTTTAGCGATTATAATCTCTGATTCTTTAAAAGCATAGGGCCTATAAGATGCCAAGTCCTTACTCTCATAAAAGACATTGTAAAAGGCAGTGAAAGAAGTTGAAAAGGCAACCACTAGTAAAATAGCAACCATGAAACTAAAATAAATAGGCATTTCCTCAAAAGGAAAATGAATGGCTATAATACTAAAAAAGATGAGCATCAAGAGACTGAAAAAAATGTAAGAACTTAGGACTCTAGCGGAAACATTTACTTTTTTCCCAGGATTCTTAGCCTGCTTCTTTCGTAGGTTAGCCAGATTAGCTTCTTGAGATGAATAGAGGATATTGATATCAACTAATTTTTTAATGACCTTGAGACGCATCCGCAACCTCCTCTTTTCTACCAGCAAGACTAAGGTAGATACTTTCCAAAGACTGGTCTGGGTGGTCTTTTCTCAAGTCCTCTACACTACCACAATAAATCAAATGCCCCTTTTTCAAAATGGCAATCCGATCACAGACTTGCTCAGCTACCTCTAGGACATGGGTTGAAAACAAGACTGTCTTGCCTTTTTGCGCATGCTCCTTCATCATTTGCTTCAAATCAAAGGCAGCCTGGGGATCCAAACCAGTCAAGGGTTCGTCCAAAACCCAAATATCGGGATCGGACAAGAGTGCTCCGATGACAAAGACTTTCTGACGCATTCCGTGAGAAAGAGTTTCAATAACCTGATAGCGGTTTTCAGCAAAATCAAAAACGTTCAATAGCCTAGCTAGACTAGCCTCCAAGTCAGAGCTAGTCAGATCATAGGATGAGGCGATCAATTCCCAAAATTCATTGGCCGTTAAACGTAAAAATAAGTCAGGCGAGTCTGCAACGTAGCCAATCTTTCGTTTGATAGCCAAGCGATTTTCCGATAACTCCTGACCATCTACCAAAATACGACCACTGCTGGGCGAAATGATACTGACTAAGGATTTTATGGTGGTCGATTTCCCAGCACCATTATGGCCAATCAAGCCCATAATCTCCCCATTTTCAATCTGCAAATTGAGATTGTTCAAGGCCTCTTTATCACCATACAACTTACTAACATTTTGAAATTCAATCATGGGATGACTCCTATCTTTATCTATATTACATACTATTATACTAGCACTTTGATACAAAAAAATCAATACTTTATTTTAAGTAGATACAATAGTTTCCTTCTATCTTACGCAAACGTTTGCGCCAAGAGATACTTTATGATAGAATAAAGAACAAGATTCACAAGTAAGAGGAAACATCATGCAAAATCAAACACTCATGCAATACTTTGAATGGTATCTGCCCCATGACGGTCAGCACTGGACGCATCTGGCTGAAGATGCTCCACACCTAGCTCATCTGGGGATTAGCCACGTCTGGATGCCACCAGCTTTTAAGGCAACCAATGAAAAAGATGTAGGTTATGGGGTCTATGATTTATTTGACTTAGGAGAGTTCAACCAAAAAGGGACTGTCCGCACCAAGTATGGTTTCAAAGAAGACTATCTTCAAGCCATTCAAGCCCTTAAAGCACAGGGAATTCAACCTATGGCCGATGTAGTTCTCAACCATAAGGCTGCTGCCGATCACATGGAAGCCTTTCAGGTCATCGAAGTGGACCCTGTAGACCGTACGGTTGAACTTGGAGACCCCTTCACCATCAATGGCTGGACTAGCTTTACCTTCGATGGTCGCCAAGATACCTACAATGACTTCCACTGGCATTGGTACCACTTCACAGGTACAGACTACGATGCCAAACGCCGTAAGTCTGGGATTTATCTGATTCAAGGGGATAATAAGGGCTGGGCAAATGAGGAATTGGTCGATAACGAAAACGGTAACTACGACTACCTCATGTATGCCGACCTAGATTTTAAACATCCTGAAGTCATCCAAAATATCTATGACTGGGCTGATTGGTTCATGGAAACGACTGGTGTAGCTGGTTTCCGCTTGGATGCCGTTAAGCACATTGACTCTTTCTTCATGAGCAATTTCATCCGCGATATGAAGGAAAAATACGGTGAGGATTTCTATGTTTTTGGTGAATTTTGGAATCCAGACAAGGAAGCCAATCTGGACTATCTTGAAAAAACGGAAGAACGCTTTGACCTTGTCGATGTTCGTCTCCATCAGAATCTCTTTGATGCTAGCCGAGCAGGTTCCAACTATGACCTTCGTGGCATTTTCACAGATAGCTTGGTGGAACTCAAGCCTGACAAGGCTGTAACCTTTGTCGATAACCACGATACACAACGAGGTCAGGCTCTTGAGTCTACCGTTGAAGAATGGTTCAAGCCAGCAGCCTATGCCCTCATTCTATTACGCCAAAATGGCCTTCCATGTGTCTTTTACGGCGACTACTATGGGATTTCAGGGCAATATGCTCAAGAAGATTTCAAAGAAGTCCTTGACCGCCTCCTAACCATCCGAAAAGATTTGGCCTATGGAGAACAAACAAACTACTTTGACCACGCTAACTGTATCGGTTGGGTACGTTCAGGTGCTGAAAATCAATCCCCAATCGCAGTCTTGATTTCAAATGACCAAGAAAACAGCAAATCAATGTTTGTCGGCCAAGAATGGGTTAACCAAACCTTTGTAGATTTACTTGGAAACCACCAAGGTCAAGTTACAATTGATGAGGAAGGTTATGGACAATTCCCAGTCTCAGCTGCTTCGGTAAGTGTCTGGGCAGCCAATACAATCTAATTGCCAATGATTATTAAGTCAGATCCAATCGGATTTGGCTTTTTTCTATTCACAAAAAAGACCTACCCAAATGGATAGATCTTTATACTCAATGAAAATCAAAAAGCAAACTAGGAAGCTAGCCGCAGGCTGTACTTGAGTACGGCAAGGTGAAGCTGACATTGTTTGAAGAGATTTTCGGAGAGTATTACTTGATTACAATTTACCTGCTACTGCATCCAACAATTCTTGGATTTTAGCTTGGTTGCTTCCTCCTGCCATGGCCATGTCTGGTTTACCACCACCACGTCCATCGACGATTGGTGCCAATTCTTTGACAAGGTTTCCTGCATGAAGGTCTTTTGTCTTGCTTGCTACAAGGACATTGACTTTGTCACCGATAGCGGCAACTAGGACAAGAAGATCAGAGTAGTCTTTTTGTTTCCAGTTGTCCGCAAAGGTACGAAGAGCACCTGCATCTGATACAGAAACTTGGCTAGCAATGTAACGGTGACCGTTGACTTCCTTAACATCCTTGAAGATGTCTCCTGCGGCTGCAGCTGCGGCTTTTTCCTTCAACTCAGCATTTTCTTTTTGCAATTGACGAAGTTGTTCTTGAAGTCCTTCTACTTTATGAGGCACTTCCTTGACTTGAGGTGCTTTCAAGGTTGCTGCGACGGCTTTAAGAGCGTCTTCTTGTTCACGGTAGGCTTCAAAGGCTTCCTTACCAGTTACAGCCAAGATACGGCGAGTTCCTGATCCGATCCCTTCTTCTTTGACAATCTTGAAGAGACCAATTTCAGAAGTGTTGCCAACGTGAGTACCACCACAAAGCTCGATAGAGTAGTCACCGATAGTCACGACACGGACTTCCTTGCCGTATTTCTCACCAAAGAGGGCCATAGCTCCCATTTCTTTGGCAGTGTCAATATCCGTTTCAACTGTCTTCACTTCAAGAGCTTCCCAGATTTTTTCGTTGACTTGCTGCTCAATCGCACGCAATTCTTCAGCAGTTACTGCTTGGAAGTGGGTAAAGTCAAAGCGAAGGAATTCAACTTCGTTAAGAGATCCTGCTTGTGTCGCATGGTTTCCAAGAATGTTGTGAAGAGCAGCGTGAAGCAAGTGAGTCGCAGTGTGGTTTTTCATAACACGGTGACGACGATTTGTATCAATTGCCAAGGTATATTCTTGGTTCAAGGCAAGTGGTGCATGGACTTCAACCGTGTGAAGGGCTTGTCCGTTTGGTGCTTTTTGAACATTGGTCACAGTAGCCACAACCTTACCTGACTCATCCAAGATTTGTCCGTGGTCAGCGACCTGTCCACCCATTTCAGCATAGAATGGCGTTTCCGCAAAGATAAGTGAGGCAGTTCCTTCTGATACAGCTTCTACTTCTGCATTGTCAGCCACGATAGCCACCAATTTAGAAGACAATTGGCTAGCATTGTAGTTGAAGACACTTTCCACAGTGATGTTTTGCAGGGTTTCATTTTGCATCCCCATTGAGCCGCCCTTAACAGCTGACGCACGCGCACGTTCTTGCTGTTCTTTCATGGCTGCTTCAAATCCTTCACGGTCCACAGTCATACCAGCTTCTTCAGCGATTTCTTCAGTTAATTCAACTGGGAATCCATAAGTGTCATAAAGTTTGAATACATCTGAACCAGCGATAACAGATTGACCTTTTTCTTTCAAGTCAGCTACGATGCCTTGGGCAAAGTGTTGACCTGAGTGAAGGGTACGGGCAAATGACTCTTCCTCGCTCTTAACGATTTTCTCAATAAAGTCACGTTTTTCAAGCACTTCTGGGTAGTAGCTTTCCATGATTTTCCCAACAGTTGGAACCAGTTTATAAAGGAAAGGCTCGTTGATTCCCAGTTTTTGACCATGCATAGACGCACGACGAAGGAGACGACGAAGGACGTAACCACGACCTTCATTTCCTGGAAGGGCACCATCACCGATGGCAAATGACAAAGAACGGATGTGGTCAGCGATGACCTTAAAACTCATGTTGTCGCCATCTTGGTCATAGATCTTACCAGACAATTTCTCCACTTCACGAATAATAGGCATGAAGAGGTCTGTTTCAAAGTTAGTCTTAGCACCTTGGATAACGGCCACCAAACGCTCCAAACCAGCGCCCGTATCAATGTTCTTGTGTGGCAATTCCTTGTATTCGCTACGAGGAACAGCAGGGTCTGCGTTAAATTGTGATAAAACGATGTTCCAGATTTCGATATAACGGTCGTTTTCGATATCTTCTGCAAGCAAACGAATACCGATATTTTCTGGGTCAAATGCTTCTCCACGGTCAAAGAAAATCTCTGTATCAGGTCCAGAAGGTCCAGCACCGATTTCCCAGAAGTTGTCCTCAATAGGAATCAAGTGACTTGGATCCACTCCCACTTCAATCCAGCGGTTGTAAGAATCTTTATCGTCTGGATAGTAGGTCATGTACAGTTTTTCAGCTGGGAAGTCAAACCACTCAGGGCTTGTCAAAAGCTCATAAGCCCAAGTGATGGCTTCGTCACGGAAGTAATCCCCGATAGAGAAGTTCCCCAACATTTCAAACATGGTATGGTGACGCGCAGTCTTCCCTACGTTTTCGATGTCGTTGGTACGGATAGCCTTTTGGGCATTTGTAATACGTGGATTTTCAGGGATAATAGTCCCGTCAAAGTATTTCTTAAGGGTTGCTACCCCAGAGTTAATCCACAAAAGAGTTGGGTCATTTACAGGAACCAAACTCACTGATGGTTCTACTGAGTGACCTTTGGTCGCCCAGAAATCAAGCCACATTTGTCGGACTTGTGCACTAGATAGTTGTTTCATATTGTCTCCTTATTTACTTGTTTAATGTGATTGGCTTTCCAGCATTTCCACATAGTCAATCGCGACACAGAGGGAAATGACTAGGTCTGCATAAGCATCCTCAAGAACCGTTACGGTATAGGTAGAGGTCAGATGGAAGAGTTCCTTCTTAATTTCCGCAATCAGCTGATCGCGATCATCCAGCAATTTGAAATCCAAATCCCAGATATTGCCCTCGATACGAAGACCTAGATTATCAAACTCATACTTATCTCGCCAGAAGGTCAACTTCTTACGAATGACAAAACTCGAGCCATCCCTAAGCTGAATCTCAAAACGAGGAAGCAAGGTCAAGATTTCTTTACTGATCTGACTGACTTGTTCACCAGCCACATCATAGATGGTAAAAGTTTTGGGAATCTTAAAAAATGATCCCTCCACCTGATAGGCGATTTCTCCCCTGTCATCCTTGATAGCGAAGCGTTCGCCTCCAAGACGAAACTTTTGTTTGACAAGAAATGTTTTCATCAACACCTCCAAAAATCAAAAGACAAGCTCATATCACGAAGGGCGAAAAACCGCGGTACCACCTTCATTCAATGAACTTGTCATTCTCTTGTTCTTATGCAATTGTTAAATTGAGTAGCATGACTTTCTAGCTTAGATGGCTCGCAGCACCGCCATTTCTCTGGACTAAGACAAGAGAAAATCAATTCTCAACTTTCTTATTATAACGTTTTTTTAAGTTTGCGTCAACTGGAAATGATTCCTATTTAAATAACCCATTCCCTACATCTCAGATTACTTTTTCAGAATATACTTTTTCTTACTGCCATTTTTCTTTTTATCCCAACTTTTATCCCAAGTTTTTGAATATTTCATAATAAAAGACACCAAATTATTTAATTTTGGTGTCTTTATCTGCTCTCTAAATATTTTAAATTGTTTATTTCTTAAGATTTTTTACTATTAAAAAAATGATGATTAGAAAGAGAGTTATAGTAAGAGCGACTGTCATCAAACCAAACATTCCCATTTTACTTCACCAGTGTAACTAGATAGTCTGCGTCGAGCTCTGCTCGAAGAGCTCCGTCCCAACTTGGGCCGTTAATCCAAGGAACACTGAGTTGAAATGTGAAATATGCTGTTGCTCTCCTATTACTTTCATGCACTAAATTTGCGGAGTTTGTGCCTACTAGATGGAAATACCATAAATCATATGCGCTGGTAATGTTACGAGTATCTATTGTGATATAGAAGCCACAGTTAAATATCCCGCGTCTGTAACTTATATGATAAGTTCCGTTACTAGCTTTTTCACTACCAACTTGTGCCCATCTAAAACTGGTTCTAGGTCTGTCAGCAACCTTTGTAACGGTAATTACATTTTCTTCCCCAGAATTATCTGTAAATACTTGTGTAGCAGAATCCCCGACTTTCATTACTAAAGATGTTCTTGTTTCATAACTACCGTTATTGTCAATATTTTCATCTGCCTTTGTAGTTGAAAATGTTGTTAAAAACAATAAACTAGCAACTGCTGTTAAGAAAATCATAAACTTCTTTTTCATGATTTATTCCTCCTATCTTTTTTAAAAGCATAGAATATTTAGAGAGTTTCTTGTGTTTGTGTTTACGCTTACATTATACCATAAAATATTGTTATTGCAAAGAAAAAGAGTTAAAAAAACGAACCAGCTCTAACTGATTCGTTTCGTGACTGCTAACTCCTACTTCCGATACATTTTAAACTGCAGGAAGAGGTCGCTATATTTTCCTGTCCATTTATGGTCAAATTTTTCATAAACTTCTAGGTGTTTCATGGTCTCAGCATCTGGATAGAAGGCCTTGTCTTCTTTTTTCTCCTCTGGGAGCAGTTCCTTAGCTGGTAGGTTTGGTGTTGAATAGCCGACATACTCCGCATTTTTCAGAGCATTTTCAGGTTTCAACATAAAGTTGATAAAGGCATAGGCTGCGTCTTGGTTTTTGACTGTTTTGGGAATGACCATATTGTCAAACCAAAGGTTGCTGGCCTCCGTCGGAACCACATAGCGTAGATTTTCGTTTTTTTCTAGCATTTGACTGGCTTCTCCAGAGAAGGTCACACCGATTGCAGCATTATTCTGAATAATGTAACCCTTCATCTCGTCCGCCACAATAGCCTTGATATTTGGAGTGAGCTTGTAAAGCTTATCCACTGTCTCTTCCAACTGTTGGGTATCCTTGGAGTTGAGGCTGTAACCGAGGGAATTGAGACCCAGACCCAGCACCTCACGCGCCCCATCAAAGAGCATGATAGAGTTCTTATACTCTGGTTTCCAGAGGTCATCCCAATGCTCAGGCGCTTCATCTACCATGGTTTCATTGTAGACAATACCCAAGGTACCCCAGAAGTAAGGGATGGAGAATTTATTGCCTGGGTCAAAGGACTGGTTGAGGAACTCTGGTCCAATATTTTCAAGACCTTCAAGTTTTGAATAATCAAGCGGAACTAAGAGATCTTCGTCCTTCATCTTGTTAATCATGTATTCACTAGGGATGGCAATATCGTAGGTCGTTCCACCCTGCTTAATCTTGGTATACATGGCTTCGTTGGAGTCAAAGGTCTCATACTGGACTTGGATGCCTGTTTCTTCTGTGAATTGCTCCAAGAGTTCTGGATCGATGTAGTCCCCCCAGTTGTAGATAACCAATTTTTGACTATCTCGACTATTGATTTTACTATCTAAATGCGTCGCAATTCCCCACAAGACCAGGATAATCGCAGCAATTCCTGCTAAAAATGAATAGAGTTTTTTCATGCTTGCTCCTCCTTCTCACGTGAGATAAAGTAATATCCAACAACTAGGATAATACTAAAGAGAAAGACAAGGGCAGACAGGGCATTGATTTCTAGCGAAATCCCCTTACGAGCACGAGAATAAATCTCGACTGACAGGGTTGAAAAGCCATTTCCCGTTACAAAGAAGGTCACGGCAAAATCATCTAGCGAATAGGTGAAAGCCATGAAATAACCTGCAATGATAGACGGAGTCAGGTAAGGAAGCATGATTTCCTTGAACATCTGAAATTGACTGGCCCCCAAGTCATAAGCCGCATGAATCATATCTCCATTCATTTCCTTGAGACGAGGCAAGACCATCAAGACGACGATAGGAATGGAAAAGGCCACATGACTAGATAGAACGGTCAAAAAGCCAAGTGAAAACTTGAGTTGGGTAAAGAGAATCAAGAAGCTGGCACCAATCATAACATCAGGCGCAACCATGAGGATATTATTGAGTGATAGAAAGGCTTCCTGGTATTTCTTACGAGACTGGTAGATATAAATAGCTCCAAAAGTCCCGATAATGGTCGCAATCAAGGCTGACAGAAAGGCCAATAAAAAGGTCTGGGTCACAATCAACATAAGGCGACCATCGCCAAACATGGTTTTAAAATGGCTCAAGCTAAAGCCTGTAAAGCTATTCATGTCATTGCCTGCATTAAAGGCATAGCCAATCAGGTAAAAAATCGGCAGGTAGAGGACAAGAAAGACCAGTCCTAGATAAAGGTTGGCAAATTTTTTCATCGTTCTCTCCTTTCCTTGGTCACCCACATGGTGATGAACATGGTCAGGATGAGAATCACACCGATGGTTGAACCCATACCGTAGTTGTCATTGGTCAGGAAGTTCTGCTCAATGGCTGTTCCCAGCGTGATAACGCGGTTCCCACCAATCAAACGGGTCAGCATGAAGAGACTCAAACTTGGGATAAAGACCGATTGGACCCCACTTCTCACTCCGTTCATAGATAGAGGGAAGATGACATGACGGAAGGTTTCCCACTTGGTCGCACCAAGGTCGTAGCTGGCATTGATGAGATTGTTATCCATATCGTCCAAGATATTGAAAATCGGCAAAATCATAAAGGGAAGCTCGATGTAGCTTGCGACAAAGATAAAGGAGAAATCGGTAAAGAGCAACTGTTGTGAGCCGATTCCGATAAATTCCAAGAACTGGTTAATAGAGCCATTCTGACCAAAAATTCCGATAAAGGCATAGGCTTTAAGGAGCAAATTGATCCAGGTTGGCAGGATAATCAGCATGAGCCAGAGTTGACGGTGCTTGAGACGGGTCAAAAAGAGGGCTGTTGGATAGCTGATAAGCAGTGTCACTAGAGTTACAATTCCTGCATAAAGCACTGAGTTGAAACTCATTTTGAGATAAGTCAAGTTTTGTGACGCAAAGTAAGATCTATAGTTTTCTAAACTAAACTGGCCTTCGATATTGAAAAAGGATTGTCCGAAAATCAAGACCAAGGGTGCCAACACAAAGAGGGCAATCCAGAGCATGTAGGGCACTACAAAGAGTTTAGAGCTTGTTTTCTTCATCTCTTTCCTCCTCGATTGCATTGATCAGACCTGCTTCTTGCTCTTCGATTTCCACATATTCTTCGATACGGGCATCGAACTCTTCTTCTGTTTCATTGAGACGCATGATGTGGATGTCTTCTGGTTCAAAATCCAGACCGATTTCCTCACCCACGATGGCCTTACGGGTTGAGTGGATCATCCATTCATTTCCAAGTTCGTCATAGGCGATAATTTCATAGTGCACCCCACGGAAGAGCTGGGTATCGACCTTAACTTGGAGCTTGCCTTCTTCAGGAAGGGTAATACGCAAGTCCTCTGGACGAATAACGACCTCAACAGGTTCATTTAGCTTCATACCCCCATCGACTGCTTCAAAGCGTTTGCCGTTAAACTCAACCAAGTAGTCCTCAATCATGGTTCCTGGCAAGATATTTGACTCACCGATAAAGGTGGCAACAAAATGGTTAATCGGCTCGTCGTAGATGTCCACAGGAGTTCCAGACTGGACAATCTCGCCATCATTCATAACGAAAATCCAGTCACTCATGGCGAGAGCTTCTTCCTGATCGTGAGTGACAAAGACAAAGGTAATGCCCAATCGTTGTTGCAGTTCACGCAGTTCATACTGCATATCTGTTCTTAATTTCAAGTCCAGCGCTGATAAAGGCTCGTCCAACAAAACCACACGGGGTTGGTTGATGATGGCACGGGCGATAGCCACACGCTGACGTTGTCCTCCAGAGAGTTTACGGATGGAACGTTTTTCGTAACCTTCCAACTGAACCATCTTGAGAACTTCCGCTACACGTTGCTCGATTTCTTTCTTGTCAATTTTACGCAAGCGAAGTGGAAAGGCAACATTTTCAAACACATTCATATGTGGAAACAAGGCATAGGATTGGAAGACAGTATGGACGTCTCGCTTGTTGGTTGGGATGTCATTGATACGAACACCGTCCAGCAAAATATCTCCTGTCGTCGCATCCAGTAAACCTGCAATAATGTTTAGGATGGTTGATTTCCCTGAACCAGATGCGCCTAGAAGGGTATAGAATTTCCCTTCTTCCAACTCAAAGTTGATGTCTTTGAGAACCTTGGTGTTGCTGTCTTCAAAAACTTTTGAGACGTTTTTGAATTCGATAATTGGTTTTTTCAATTGTCATTTATTCCTTCTTTTTCATAGATTAACAGATCAGGGCTCTGTCAGGCCACTACTACCTCGTGTAGGAGATTGAACTGCCTACATTCTTCTGCACTAACGATAGGCTTTCACCCCCTTTCCATGACATAGCAGCAGCTTTTCAACTACAGCTTCTTACTTGCTTTCACCTAAAATACGGACTTCTCTTTCAAGCGTGATACCTGAGTGTTCCTTGACTTTTTCGATAACCGATTGGATCAAGTCCTCGTAGTCTTTAGCCGTTCCATCTGCGACATTGATCATAAATCCTGCGTGCTTTTCTGAGACTTCTACGCCACCGATACGATAGCCTTTCAAGCCAGCTTCTGAAATTAACTGACCTGCAAAATGCCCGACTGGACGCTTAAAGACCGAGCCACAAGATGGATATTCTAAAGGTTGCTTGAGTTCACGTAGGTGCGTCAAGCGGTCCATTTCTTGCTTGATAACCTGATGGGTTCCTGGAGCAAGGGCAAATTTAGCTGACAAGACAATTGCACCAGACTCCTGAATGGCTGAATAGCGGTAACCAAAAGCCAAATCCTTGGCAGACAGGGTCTCGATTTCTCCATCCTTAGTCAAGACCTTACAAGACTGCAAGATGTGGGCAATCTCGCCACCATAGGCACCTGCATTCATGAAAACAGCTCCACCGACGCTCCCTGGAATGCCACAAGCAAACTCAAAACCAGTCAAACTATGACGGAGGGCAATGCGAGTTGTTTCAATCAAGTTGGCCCCTGCTTCAGCTTCGATGGTATAGCCATCAACGGAAACGTTATTGAGCTTGTCACACAAGATGACAAATCCACGAATCCCACCATCACGAACGATGATATTGCTGGCATTGCCAAGAACCATCCAAGGGATATTTTCTTGATTGGCAAATTTAACAAGGCGAGCCAACTCAAAACGATTTCGTGGAAAGACCAAATAATCGGCCTCTCCACCTACTTTTGTATAACTATAACTATGCAAGGGTTCCTTGAAACGGATATCAATTCCTTCTAAGATTTCAAGCATGTTTTCTTTTACAGACATGTCACTCTTCCTTTTACAAAATTCATTCCATTATACCATTTTTAAGACCATTTGACGACCCTAAAAAAATCTTGGGCTTATTTTAAACAAAAAAAGAGGTTTCCCCCTTTTTTTTATGATTTTTTGCAAAAGATTGCCTTGGTTCCATAGGCAAGCAGAACAAGTTCAAGTGCTAGGACAACTTCAACCAAGACTGGATTTGTCAACCAGCCAACTTGGACTAGAGATGGTGCCAGATCAAAGAAGGCATGTAGGCCATAGGCTGCTAGGAGATAAATCCATTTCTTCTGGCGAACAGCTTGGTAAACCCAAACAGTCAAGAGTAATTGGAAACCTAGGGCCAAGATTCGCTCAAAACCAAGCAAATAAATCTGCCAGACTGATAGCGACTGGATAGTTTTCAACATATTTTCAGACAGCAATTGCATGACCTGTGGATTCTGCGTTTGAACTGCTGAGAGAACGATGTAGAGATTGAACAAACTAGCAAGGCCTAGGAAAATCAATTCCAAGCCACCATGCCCCAGTCCATAGGCCAAGGCATCTGCCTTTTCCAAACTTCTCTTTTTCTCCAACCATTTGAAGAAAACAAGACGAGCAGTTTCCTCAAAAAATGCTGCCATGGCTAGGCCATAGATGATATAGACAAGCGGATGATCCTGCAAGAGGGCAACACTACCGTCTTTTTGAGGATGCAAAACCAAGATATGAACCAGTTTTTCCAAAATCTGTGAAGAGACAAAGAAGGCGACAGCCCCCAAACCCAAGACAGCTAGATTGATCTGATATTTCTTTTTGGCATACCAAATGCTTCCTAGCAAGAGAGCCAGCAACAGCACCATGGTAATGATAATATGAGTGGTCATTTTCGTCTCCTATTCTGCCTTTTCAATATCTTTTCTCATCTCGTCAACATTGAACTTGGCAAACAAGTATTGACGATCTTGGACTGGAAAACGTTGGTCCAACTGGTCAACAGCTCCCACCTCAATAATGCCTTCCTTGATGACAAAGTCCATGACATGCCCACCAAAGGTCAAATCATCTGAAATGAAGTGCAGATGGTAGCCTGCTACACTGACTCCATGAAAAATCTCTGGCGTCCAGAAACCAACAATGGTTCCTGCCACATTGTCACGACTATATTCCGGTTGATGGGTTGCGACATCAGCAAACTTGGTATCTGGTGTCGACTTGGGAATCATGCGAACATGCATATGCGAAAATTCCCCACGAATCTTGATAGAGCGGAAAAGATTTTCCCCGTCATAATAAGACTCGATTCGCTCTTCCAATTCCTTGTCCGTCATCTCAAAGCGCTGGCGGAAAATGACCTCTGCCTGATGCGGTACTACTGCTGCGTAAGGAATAAGGGCATCTGGTGATACTTCTACAATTTCTGGTTGTTCTCCTGAGCCTTTGGCCTGATAGGCCTTGCCATCTAAGACAATCAATTCTCCATCAATGGAATCCAAGGTTCCCAAACCAAGGTCACCATGCTCTAGCAATTCTCCCACTGTCATGGTACCACCATAAAGGCCGGCCATCAAGGCTCCAAGGGTATTGTATTGAAATAATTTCACTGGTTCCTGCACGTTCTTATCCATTCACTTTCTTGTCTGTTATTCTATAAATCTTACTCCTAAGTATACCACATTTGCCCCTGGATGTGAACGAGAGAAACACTCTAAACATTGCCAAGAAGGAAAAAAAAAGGTACAATGTAACAAAATCAAGGGAGGTCTGGAATGAAGAAACAAAGCAAGTACCAAGAGGTCGTTTCCTATCTGAAAAACGGTATCGAGTCTGGACGCTTTCCAACGGGAAGCCGCCTGCCTTCTATCCGTCAACTGAGCCTTGACTTTCATTGTAGCAAGGACACTATTCAACGCGCCCTGCTGGAATTACGGCACGAACAATACCTATATGCCAAGCCCCAGAGTGGTTACTATGTCCTAGAACAAGGGCAACATCAAGACCTTGAAATCGAGGTTACCGATGAACATGCCAGCGCCTATGACGATTTCCGACTCTGTGTCAATGAAACCTTGATTGGCCGGGAAAACTACCTCTTCAACTACTATGACAACCAAGAAGGTTTAGAAGACTTAAGACAATCCATTCATAAACTCCTCTTTGACCAAGCTCTCTACTGCAAGGCTGATCAACTGGTACTGACTTCTGGCACCCAACAAGCCTTATTTATCCTCTCTCAAATTTCCTTTCCTAGCCAAGCCAAGGAAATCTTGGTGGAACAACCGACCTATCATCGGATGAATCGTCTCTTGATTGCTCAGGGATTGGATTATCAAACGATCGAACGAGGCATTGATGGGATTGACTTGAAGGAGCTGGAGCGACACTTCAAGACAGGAAAAATTAAGTTTTTCTATACCATTCCTCGATTTCACTATCCTCTAGGCCATTCCTATTCTGAGCAGGACAAACGGGCTATCCTTGACTTAGCTACCAATTATGGTGTCTATATCGTAGAGGACGACTATCTGGGTGATTTGGACTCTAAAAAGGGCCAGACCTTCCACTATCTGGATACAGAGGAGCGCGTCATTTATATCAAGTCCTTCTCAACCAGCCTCTTTCCAGCCCTGCGGATAACAGCACTCATCCTTCCAAATGCTATCAAAGAAGCCTTTGTGGACTACAAAAATATCCTAGACTACGATAGCAACCTTATCATGCAAAAGGCCCTGTCACTCTATATTGACAGTCAATTATTTGAGAAAAATCGTCTGGCTCGCTTGTCCAATCAGGAAGACTACCAAAAAAAAATCGAGGAAAGGCTAGCTAACACTCCTTGTCCCCTTCCTCATTTCCCGCTTCACGATGGTTTATTACTTGACCTGAGACAGTATCCTAAAATCGCCAGTCTCAAACACAGTCAACTGGGCTTAGACTTCTTTGAGAAGGCTTACTTGGATGCCTGCCCTTATCAATTTGCCAAGGTGTCCTTAGAAAATCTGGAAAATGTTTTAAACTATTTAAAAGCAGAATTGGACTGACTTCCAACTCTGCTTTTTTCTTATACTCTTCGAAAATCTCTTCAAACCACGTCAGCGTCGCCTTACCGTAGATATATGTAACTG
>NZ_VMMX01000015.1:48724-71668 GCF_013277415.1 Streptococcus sp. 68
ATTTTCATTGAGTATTATTCTTCAACTTCTGTTAGGCTTGCTGCTTTTTCAAGATATTTTTGGTAGGTACCGTCATCCTTGAGTTTTTGGATGACCTTGTCCACCACTTCTTTCAAATCAGCACTATTTTTTCTAAGGGCAACTGCATTAGCTTCGCCGTCATTCATCTTCAAGCTGACAGTTGCGACAGCTAGGTCGGTATTTTTAGCAGCGTAGCTAAGGGCAACTGGCTCATCCATGTGAACAGCATCTACTTTTCCAGCCTGCAATTCATTGACTGCTTCACCCATATTGGTTAGGGAAGTCAATTGAGCTTTTGGCAATTGTTCCTTGACCATAGCTTCTGGAACAGTCCCTTTTTGGGCTGCAATATTAGCACTTTCAAGGCTAGTTAAATCCTTGTATTTTTCTACATCAGCCTTACGAACCAAGAAACTAATCTTGTTTTCATAGTAAGGGATTGAAAAATCAAAGACTTCTTTTCTCTCGTCAGTAGCGCTAATTCCCGCAACTGCTAGGTCAGCCTTCCCAGTTTGAAGACTAGTCAAGACATTATCAAAACTCATGCTTGAAATTTCCAACTTCACCCCAAGTTCATCAGCGATAGCTTGGGCCATATCAATATCCGCACCTACTACCTGATTTTTTCCGTCAACCAATGATTGGAACTCAAAGGGTGCATAGTCAGGACTAGTCGCCACAACTAATTTCCCCTTTTGCTTAATGGCCTCAATAGCTGACTGAGAACCATTAGAACCCGACTGGCAAGCTACTAAGAAAAAACTTGCAAGAAAACTACATAAAACAAATATCCATTTTTTTGACTTCATAAATAAACAACCTCTCTGTTAATTTTGTATAATTATAACGCTATTCAAGCTACTTGTCAAGTGCTTTTTTGAATTTTTATCTTAAAAATATTTTTTTCATTCAATAAAAGGAGCCGTCAGTTGATTTCCAGCTCCTTTTTATACAGAATGAACCTGTTTTATAGTTCGACAATCTTACCTGTTTCAAAGTAAACAACCCATTCACAGATATTTTTAGCATAGTCTCCAATACGTTCCAAGAAGGCAATCACTTGGAAGTAATCACGACCTGTAACGATGGCATCTGGATTTTTCTTGATTTCTTCTGTAGCCAAGTCACGAATGCTATCAAAGTAATGATTGATTTTTTCATCCATGGCTGCTACTTCGTAGGCCTGGTCTACTGAACCATTCAGATAGAGTTCAAGGGCTGCTTCGACGAAATTCTTGACATCGCGCCCCATTCTCTTGATTTCTTCTTCAACAGCTGGGATGCGTTGCTCCCCCTTCATACGAATTGCCGCTTTGGCAATGGAAACGGCATGGTCCCCCATACGTTCCAAGTCAGATACAGCCTTCAAGACTGTCAAAACAGTACGCAAGTCCTGAGAAACCGGTTGTTGGAGGGCAATCATTTCAAATGATTTCTTCTCCAATTTCACTTCGTATTCGTTTACTTCTGCATCGTCTTCGATGACTTCCTTGGCCAAATCACGGTCATGCGTAACAAAGGCACGCACTGTACGATTGATTTGGGATAGCACTTCTTGTCCCATAGCATAGAACTGGTTGTGCAATTTCTCTAAATCTTCCTCAAATTGAGAACGTAACATCATTTATCTCCTTATCCAAATTTTCCTGAAATATAATCTTCTGTTTCCTTGTGTTGTGGGTTTAGGAACATCTTCTTGGTATCATTAAACTCGATCAAATCTCCATCTAGGAAAAATCCTGTCTTGTCAGAGATACGAGAGGCTTGTTGCATAGAACGCGTAACCAAGAGCATGGTGTATTTATCTTTTAGACCATACAAGGTTTCCTCAATCTTACCGGCCGAGATAGGGTCCAAGGCTGAAGTCGGTTCATCCAAGAGGATGATTTTAGGACTGGTTGCCAAGACACGGGCAACACAGACACGTTGCTGTTGTCCACCTGAAAGCCCGATAGCTGAATCATGCAGGCGATCCTTGACCTCATCCCAGATAGAAGCTCGTTGTAGGGCTTTTTCTACCGCTTCATCCAGAACCTGCTTGTCCTTCACTCCATTGATACGAAGACCATAGACAACATTTTCGTAGATAGACATAGGGAAAGGGTTGGGTTGTTGGAAAACCATACCGATTTCCTTCCGCAATTCAACTGTATCTGTACGCGGGCTGTAAATGTTGTGGCCGTTGTAAACCACCGAACCAGTTGTAGTAACCTCTGGATTGAGATCCCCCATGCGGTTGATAGCCTTGAGGAGGGTTGACTTCCCTGATCCAGATGGACCGATCAAGGCTGTAATTTCCTTAGGTTGGAAAGATAGGGAAACACTATTCAAGGCCTTTTT
This sequence comes from Streptococcus sp. 68, assembly GCF_013277415.1. Classification (GTDB taxonomy): domain Bacteria; phylum Bacillota; class Bacilli; order Lactobacillales; family Streptococcaceae; genus Streptococcus. The sequence continues at coordinate 51,086 of NZ_VMMX01000015.1, forward strand.
TTGATTGTAGTAAACGGACAGGTCTGACACCTGTAAAATCGCTTCTGTCATACTGTTTCCTTTCTATCCAAAGTGTCCTGTTACGTAGTCATTGGTTGACTGTAGTTTGGCATTTTGGAAAATATTAGAGGTCTTATCATACTCGATCAAGTCACCCAAGTAGAAAAATCCTGTGTAATCACTAGCACGCGCAGCCTGCTGCATACTGTGTGTCACGATGATGATGGTAAAGTCCTTCTTCAATTCCAGCATGGTTTCTTCCAGCTGAGCTGTCGCAATCGGATCCAAGGCTGATGCCGGCTCATCCATCAAGAGGATATCTGGTTTAACAGAGATAGCACGAGCGATACAAAGACGCTGTTGCTGACCACCTGATAGGGTCAAGGCTGACTTGTGTAAATCGTCTTTGACCTGGTCCCAAAGGGCAGCCTGACGAAGAGAGGTTTCCACAATTTCATCCAAGACTTGCTTGTCCTTAACCCCTGCACGTTCATGCGCAAAGGTAATATTACGGTAAATTGACTTGGCAAAAGGATTTGGTCGTTGGAAAACCATTCCAATGTGCTTACGCATCTCATAGACGTTGATTTCTGGACGGTTAACATCAATCCCTTGGTAGAGGATTTGACCTGTTACCTTGGCAATATCAATGGTATCATTCATACGGTTGAGACTGCGGAGGTAGGTTGATTTTCCTGAACCAGATGGGCCAATTAAGGCCGTGATTTTATTTTTTTCAAATTGCATATCGATGCCCTTGATGGATTCTTTTTTACCGTAGTAAACATGTAAATCCTTAGTAGAGAGGGCCACTTTCTCTTCAGGAAAGGTGATGATATGCTTTTCATCCCAATTATATTTTGACATGGCTTCTCCTTTAGGCAGCGGTTAATTTCTTATGTAGGTAGCTTCCGAGTTTGCGAGCTCCAAAGTTAAAGATGAGGATAAAGATGAGGAGCACGGCTGCAGAACCTGCTGATACAATGGTGCCATCAGGAATGGTTCCTTCACTATTAACTTTCCAAATGTGGACAGCCAAGGTTTCTGCTTGACGGAAGATAGAGATTGGGCTTGTCACACTGAGAATATTCCAATTAGACCAGTCAAGGGCTGGAGCGGATTGTCCTGCTGTATAGATAAGAGCCGCAGCCTCACCAAAGATACGACCAGAGGCCAAGACGACCCCAGTCACAATACCTGGAAAAGCTTCTGGAATGACCACATGGACAACTGTCTCCCAACGAGAAATTCCAAGGGCCAAGCCGGCCTCACGTTGCGTATGGTGAACGTGTTTCAAACTGTCCTCGACATTACGAGTCATCTGAGGCAAGTTAAAGACTGTCAAGGCCAAGGCACCTGAAATAATTGAAAATCCATACTCAAACTGAACTACAAAGATCAAGTAACCAAAGAGACCCACAACCACTGATGGCAGTGAAGACAATATTTCAATACAGGTTCTGACAAAATTGGTCACAGGACCTTTCTTGGCATATTCAGCTAGGAAAATCCCAGCCCCCATAGATAAAGGAACAGAGATAATCAAGGTGATGACCAAGAGGAAGAAGGAATTATAGAGCTGAATTCCAATCCCTCCACCTGCTTGGTAAGAAGATGATTTACCAGTCAAGAAAGACCAAGAGATGTGGGGCAAACCACGAACCAAGATATAAAGAATCAAGGATGCCAAGATGGCAACGATAATTCCTGCAATCGAGTAGAGGACAGCTGTTGCAATTTTATCTAATTTCTTAGCGTGCATAGTTTTTCTTTCCTCTTTCTTTCGTAATCAATTTAATCACACTGTTGAAGGCCAAACTCATCAAGAGCAAGACTAAGGCCAGTGACCAGAGAACGTTATTGTCAACGGTTCCCATAACGGTATTTCCGATACCCATGGTCAACACAGAGGTCAAGGTCGCAGCAGGTGTTGTTAGTGAAGTTGGGACAACGGCTGAGTTTCCAACCACCATCTGAATGGCTAGAGCTTCACCAAAGGCACGCGCCATCCCAAAGACCACTGCTGTAAAAATTCCTGAACGCGCTGCCTTCAAGGTCACGCGCCAGATGGTTTGCCAACGAGTGGCTCCCATAGCCAAACTAGCTTCGCGGTAGTGACGAGGCACCGCACGCAAGCTGTCCGTTGTCATAAAGGTTACTGTCGGTAAAATCATGACAAAGAGAACAAAAATCCCTGACAAGATTCCAAAACCAGTTCCACCAAAGACACTACGGACAAAAGGAACTACGACCTGCAAACCGATAAATCCATACACGACGGAAGGAATTCCGACCAGCAATTCAATAGCTGGTTGCAAGATTCTAGCACCTTTTGGTCAGACTTCGGTCATAAAGACTGCCGCACCAATAGCAAAAGGAGTTGCGATAAGGGCTGATAGGATTGTGACAATAAAGGAACCCAAAATCATGGGAAGGGCACCAAATTGTTTACCTGAAGGATTCCAAGTTTGGCCAAATAGGAAATCAAAGATATTAACCCCATTTACAAAGAAGGTCGACAAGCCTTTTTGAGCTACAAAAATCAAAATCATGGCCACAATGATGACGATCAAAGATAGACAGGCAAAAGTCAAGCCTCTTCCTAATTTCTCTAAACGAGAGTTCTTTGAGGGAGAAAGTAATTTTTTAGCTAATTCTTCTTGATTCATTAGTGACTCCCTTCTAGCGCTGTCACCGTTCCGACAGCATCTTTTTCAACCTTCATTTCCTTAACAGAAATATAGCCCATTCCCTTAACGATTCCGCTTTGCGCTTCATCTGAGAGGACAAAGTTAAGAAATTCTGCCACCAATTCATTTGGTTGACCTAGGGTATACATGTGTTCGTAAGACCACAAAGGCCAGTTATTACTTGTAACATTTTCTGCAATCGGCTCATAGCCATTCAACTTCATGCGTTTCACCGAGTCATCCACATAGGCAAAAGCTAGATAAGAAATGGCTCCTGGTGTCTGGGAAACAATGTTTTTGACCATCCCATTTGAATCCTGTTCTTGACTCTGCACGGCAGATTGGCCATCCATGATAACACTATCAAAGGTTGCACGCGAACCAGAACTTGCCGCGCGGTTAATAATGGAAATGGCTAGGTCTTTCCCACCGACTTCTTTCCAGTTGGTTACTTGGCCTGTGAAGATGCTACGGAGTTGTTCAGTTGTCAGATTTTCAACATCAACTTCCTTATTTACAATGACTGCCAAGCCCGCTACAGCAACCTTGTGGTCCACTAGAGCGGATGCGTTGATACCGTCTTTTTCCTCGGCAAATACGTCTGAATTTCCTACATCAACGGCTCCAGACTGAACCTGAGACAGACCTGTACCAGATCCTCCACCTTGAACGTTAACTGTTTTTCCAACGTGCAAAGAGCCAAATTCATCTGCTGCTGCTTCGACCAAGGGCTGAAGAGCCGTTGAGCCAACAGCTGTCATGGATTCTCCACGATCAATCCAGCTAGCACATCCCGCTAAAGAACCTGCCAGCAAAAGAGCTGCAAGGGATAGAGCGAGTTTTTTCCTTTTTTTCACTGTTTTTCTCCTTGAAAATAATGGTGAATGCTGTGAATTTTTTCAACTATTTATTTATATTTTTCTTTTGAAAATAGGGAGCCAACTGAAGTTACTAGCTTAGTTTTACTAGAAATTTGCTCAGTTGCCTTCTCCGCCAATTTTGACTTAAAATGAAAGATAATTTGAAAAAAATCCATACTTCCACTATAACATAGACAAGCTACTTTGACTAGCATTTTCACTTGAATCTGAGGCCTTTTGGAAAATAATTTTTCAAAATATTTTCAGTCACCTTAGCAAAGCCCAAACCATTTCCTTGAACTAAAACTTGGTACCAACCATTTGGCAGACTTTCCACCAGCTGAACGGTTTCTCCAGCGACATACTTTACAAACGCTTCTTGGTCAATTTCAACCGACTGCTTGACCTGACTCGGTTTCAAGGCTAGACCAAGAGCAAAACTAGGCTCAAAGCGTTTCTTCTTAAAGGTACCCAGATGCAGTCCATTCCGAGCAATCTTGAGTTTCCCTAAATCTGGCAAAAGTTCTGGCAGGAGATAGAGTTGGTCTCCAAAAGTCTGCAAGATACCCCTTAGATTGACCTTCAAATGTTTTTGGGCAAATTCCTGCCACAAAGTAACTTGTTCACGGCTGAGATTACTCTTACTTGCCTTACATTTAGGTGCTGGATTGTCACCCTTAAACTGTAGATGGGCTACAAACTGACCCTCTCCCTTAAAATGATGAGGATACATCCGAGCCGTTTCTGGCAGGTCAATACCAGCTACCATTCCATTGATATGCTCTACTGGCAGCAAATCAAAATCATACTCTTCCAGCAACCAATTGACAATCTCCTCGTTTTCCTCAGGAGCCCAGGTACAGGTTGAATAAACCAGACGACCACCTTCAGCTAGCATGGTCACCGCATCCGCTAGAATTTCTCTTTGCAAACTAGCACATTGACTCGGATAATCTACGCTCCAATAGTCCATAGCATCTGGTTGCTTACGAAACATCCCTTCACCAGAGCAAGGGGCATCAAGAACGATTAAGTCAAAATAGCCTTTAAAGACCTTGGCCAAGCGGTCAGCAGATTCATTGGTCACCACGACATTTGTCGCTCCAAAGCGCTCCATGTTTTCTACCAAAATCTTAGCCCGTTTGCTTGAAATTTCATTGGAGACAAGGAGACCCTCCCCTGCTAGATAGGCTGCCAGCTGAGTTGATTTACCTCCCGGTGCAGCAGCCAAGTCCAAGACCTTCATTCCAGGACTGGGCTGGGCTACTTGAGCCACCATCTGAGCAGCGGGTTCTTGCGAATAAACTAGACCTGTAGCATGCTCAGGCGATTTCCCTGAAACCTTCCCATAGTGGCCCCAAGGGGTTTGAGGAATAGCATCAGGAAAGGAAACTGGTGCTTCTTTTAAAGGATTGACCCGAAAAGCCGAAACCGCTTCCTCCTCAAAAGAGGCAAGAAAATCTCTTGCCTCATCTCCTAGTATCTCTTCATATTTTTCAACAAATCCTTCTGGAAATTGCATTTAAGTTCTTTTCCTTTCGTAAATATAGGACTGAATTTCCTCCTGCATCTCAAGAGGTAGCATCATGACCGGTTGTCTGGTTTGAAAATCAGGAGCTTCACCAGAAAGAGTCACAACCTCATAGCCCAGACTTTCCCCTAAAATACTAGCCGCAGCATAATCCCATGGTTGCAGATAAGTGACATAGGTCAACAAACGCCCTGACAAAATCTTGGCAAAACTAATAGCCGCACTCCCATAAACACGAACACCGAGGACCGCTCGACTCAAATCAGCCAAGCCCCATTCATTGGTTTCCAACATACCACTATTTCCTGCAATGAGAAAATCTCCAAGTGGTTTAGTTTTAAAAGGAGCTAGGGGCTGATCGTTTCGGCAAACCGGAAATTCCCCACCACCGTGATAACAATCCCCCTTGACCACATCATAAATCAGTCCAAACTGTCCCTGACCATTTTCAAAATAAGCCATCATGACAGCAAAATCTTCCTGCTGGGCTACAAAATTATTGGTACCATCAATGGGATCAATGATCCAAACCTTGCCCTCTTGAACTGAAGCTCGCAAACAGCCCTCTTCAGCACAAATCTTATCCTCAGGATAACGAGACAAAATCTCACCAACCAATAGCTCCTGAACTTCCTTGTCCAGTCTGGTCACCAAATCTGTTGGAGAGGACTTGATCTCAACACACAAGTCTTCCTGCATGTGGTCAAGGATGTACTGGCCTGCTTTCTTAATTAGCTCTTTGGCAAATTCAAACTTACTTTCCAAGAGAAATCTTTCCTTCCCCTTTTTCCTTAGCCGCCTGAACTGCTCGGTAAAGCGAATAACCACTCACTATTTCAAATTCTCGTCCCAAACGTTTCTCTTCACTCTTGCTTGGCACAACCAATTTGAATCCCTTATAGGAGTCCAGTAACTTTTTGGCCTCTACCTTGCCTTCATAGGCAGCTTCAACATCATTAAAAAAAGAAAGCACTGAAGCAAGTTCTTCAGTGCTCCACGACAAATCTAGTGGGTAACTATACTGTTTGTTCATTAACTAATACCAGCTCTCATTCTTGCTTCTTTTAGTTCTTGCTTACGGTAACTACGAGGGAGAAAAGCACGAATCTCATCTTCATTAAAACCGATCTGCATACGTTTGGCATCGATAATAATTGGACGACGCAAAAGACTAGGATACTGCTCAATCAAATGAAGCAATTCTGATACCGAAATACTTTCTACATCAATATCTAATTTTTGAAAAATTTTTGAACGAGTTGAAATGATGTCATCAGTACCATTTTCGGTCAAGGAAAGGATGTGTTGCAATTCTTTTCTTGTTAAAGGGCTGGTCATGATATTGTGTTCCACAAAAGGTACCTTATGTTTCTCTAACCAGGCCTTCGCCTTACGACATGATGTACAGCTCGGTGATAGAAATAGTGTAATCATGCTTTTCTCTTCTTATCTATACTTTGCTACCTCTATTATACAAAAAAATAAAGCGCTTGACTAGAGATTTTTAGAAAAAAAGCCTATTTTTTCAAGAAAAATAGACTGTTTGCGAACGATTAATACATTTTTGAATTAGTTAATTCACTCTTAACGATAGTTTCGAATCATATACAATTTTATATATACAAATTAAGAACATCTTTCGTTTCACTTCCTACGACTTTTCAGATAAAGATAGCCGAAGAAGCTCTCATAGAGGGCAAAAAAGAGGAGGAAGGCATGAAGGAAAAAGGTCTCTGGTAAAATCAGAATCACTGGATCCTTGGCTGGATCAAAAAGCCAGGTATCATCTCCCACAAAGAGAATTTGATGGAACATAGTAAAGAATTGGTCAAAACCAATCAACACTCCCCCAAGCCCAATCAGTAAAGGCAAAACCACTAGAGCCAAAAGCCCTTTACTAAATAGAGACAAGAAGCCCTTTTTCACAATCCCTTTGACAAAGACGTAAAAACTTGGCAGTGTCACTAGGGCAACTAGCTGTACCAAGTGAAAGAGGTTCTTGACCACTGCAAAGTGGTGCAGACCAGCTGCTGACGAACGAAAATCTGGCATCTCTAGGACCTGACTAAATGGATTGGTCAGATAATTCATCAAGATATGAAAATTGTATTGAATGGTTTCTGGTTTTAGATAGACTCGATTTGTTAAGTTTAGCCACTTGATCTCCAGCGGATAGAAAACCCAAGCCAAATAAATGGTCAGAAGGATTGAGAGGGAGAGGAGAAAGAGCATAGAGGCCCAAAAGGTCAGTTTAGTTTTCATCAAAATCCCACTCCGCAAGGCTAGAAACCACATGTGTCGGTGCAATTGGCAGGTCTGCTACTTCTTCTTCCTCAGTAAAACCAGTCGTTACTAGGAGCGTTGGAATGCCATTGTCAATTCCAGCCCGGATATCAGTCAAATAATTGTCCCCAACCATGATTAACTCTTCACGTTCCAAGCCTAAGTGCTCAACCGCCTTGTCCATAATGATGGCATTGGGTTTTCCGATATAAACCGGCTTCACTCGTGTCGCTACTTCAAGCAGGGTAATCAGTGAACCAGCACCAGGCAAAAGACCGCGTTCTGTCGGGATGTTGAGGTCAGGGTTGGTTCCGATAAAGTGAGCTCCCTTTTGGATAGCTAGAGTTGCTGTCGCAAATTTTTCATAGTCAACTTGCCAGTCCAGACCTACTACCACATAGGCAGGATTTTCCTTGTCTTCTACATAACCAGCCGCCTTGATGGCTTCCTTGAGCCCTGATTCTCCGATGACATAGACGGTCTTTTCAAGCCCCAAGTCATTCATATAGTCGATAGTCGCTAAAGTCGCTGTGTAGACAGTCGATAGGGGCGTATCGATATTAAAATTCTGAGCCAACATCTCCTGAACACTCTCTGGAGTGCGGGTTGTATTGTTAGTCACAAACAGATAGGGAATATTTCGTTTCTGTAACTCATGAACGAAAGCCTCTCCTGCTGGAATTCTGTCTTTCCCCTTATAAATGGTTCCGTCTAAATCAATTAAATAGCCTTTATATTTCATCTATTTCTCCCTAATCCTTCTTCATTTCTTGCCAAGTGATGATAGCTTGGGCATTGGTAGCACCGTCGCTTGTGATCTCATGCTTGCTTTCCAGTCCAGTCCGTTCAACAGCCGATGTAATCACCCCACCTGGTCGAACTTCCTTGACGTACTTGAGGTTGATTTTCTTGGGAATATAGTGGGTCAAAAAATCCGCTCCCATGACCTCAAAAATCCAGTCCAAGTATTTACTGTTATTGACATGACCATTCATATCCAAGTCGTAAAAACGAACATGGTAATCCTTGCTGATTGGCTCTTCCAAGGACTCATACTTCGGTCCACGGATAAGTTTTTTATCAAAATCAGACTGGTAAGGAGCCACAATCTCAGGTTCAACAGCATGGACTTTTCGACTGTCGCGGTCCATGAGAACAAAAGTCGCCATCATATGGATGAGCTCCTGCCCCGCTTCATTATAAATAGTAAAGCGACGGTAGCAAAAAAGTCGATTGTAGCTCAAGGCTTCCGTTTCGATGGTAATTTCTTCCGCAAAACGAGGCAAACGAACCACCTCAATATCATATTCTACGATAATCCAGACCAGATTATAGTCTTCCAAAATGGCCTTATCACTAACTCCCAGTTCAATCGACTGCATCCCTGAAACTTGCAGGGATAGCAAAATCACATCTGGAAGCTTGATATGACCGTTCATATCAGCCATATCAAAAGGAATCTTCATTTTCATTTGATAAGTTAAGCCCATCATCCTACTCCAAAATAAATCGTTCTGCTACGGTGTCTCCCAAAAAGAGACCTCTCTTTGTCATGCGAACTCGGTCACCCTCTATTTGCATGAGACCTTGTTGAACCAAGTCTCTGACAATTTTTCCATAAATTCCTTCAAAAGACTGGCCAAATTTTTCCTCAAATCGCGCCATGGAGACTCCTGATTTCTTGCGGAGACCCAAGAACATTTCCTCTTCCATTTGCTCCTTTTGACTCAGGTGCTCTTCTGTGATGCGAGCATTGCCTTCCTCAACCGCACTGAGATAATGACGAATGGGACCATGATTTTTATATCGAATACCATTGACATAACCAGATGCCCCAGCACCGATGCCATAGTACTCAGCATTGTCCCAGTACATGAGATTGTGGCGACTTTCAAAACCAGGCTTTGAGAAATTGGAAATCTCATAATGCTCAAAACCAGCTCGCTCCAGCTCTGCGATGATGTACTCAAACATCTCAGCCTCCAGCTCCTCCTTAGGCAGAGGTAATTTTCCTCGCCGCATCCGATTCATAAAGACCGTATGGTTTTCTAAAATCAAGCTATACAGACTCATGTGGGGAATATCCAGTCCAATGGCCTTAGCCACATTTTCCTTGACCTGCTCCATGGTCTGACCAGGCAGCGCATAAATCAAATCAATGGAGATGTTGTCAAAACCAGCCAATTTCAGACGGTCGATATTTTCATAAATATCCTTCTCCAAATGACTGCGCCCAATCTTTTTCAGCATCTTGTCATCAAAGGTCTGCACACCTAGCGAAACACGATTAACAGCCGAGTTTTTCAAAACGGCTATCTTATCCGCGTCCAAGTCGCCCGGATTGGCTTCAATGGTCAACTCTTCCAAGGCAGACAAGTCCAAGTTTTTAGTCAAGCCATCCAGCAATACCTCCAGTTGCGGAGCTGACAAAGCTGTTGGTGTCCCACCACCGATATAGAGGGTTCTCAACTTTTGAATATCATAAGATTGAAACTCTTCTAATAGATGCTCTAAATAGCTGTCGACTGGTTGATTCTTGATAAAAACTTTTGAAAAGTCACAGTAATAACAAATCTGGGTACAAAACGGGATGTGCACATAGGCTGACGTTGGTTTTTTCTGCATAGTACTTATTATACCACAAAAGCGAACAATACTTAGAATTCCGTTTAACAAAATCCTAGCATTGTTCGCTTTCTTTATCTAAACATTCTTTGTATTTTATGGATAACACAACTATCAGAATCAATCTAGTTCGTTGTTAAAACACAAAAGGATAAATGTTCATTTGACTAAATTTTTAGTCTTCTTTTTTCTTTCTAAGAGCAAGTCCGAGACCGCCTAGCATACCAAGAAGTCCTAGAGATGCAAGAGTCGCATTTGATTCTGTTCCTGTATTGGGTAATACATTTTGAGAATCATTTGACTTAGCTCCATTATCAGTAGTCTTAGTATCTACCTGATCTGCATTCGGAGTAACTGCATTTGGAGTTGGAGTTGTTGGTGCAGGCGTAGGCACAGGTGTATCTTGACCAGAATTTCCATTAGTAGCAGGTGTGACTGTAACAACACCTGTCTGAGGATTTGGTTCCAATACTACTGTTGGTGTCTTACGGGCTGGGGTTGTTACAATTACTTCTACAGGATCTTTTCCTGGTTCCGTAATCGTGCCTTTTCCTGGTTCTATTCCATCTGGTAAATCTTTATTAGGTATAGTTCCTTTTCCGTCTTTTCCAATTATTACGACGATAGGTTTACCATTCTTACCTGGTATTTCTACCTTAGTATTTTCTGGATATAGTGTTCCATCTGGTTTCTTAGGTGTTACCGTCACATCCCCTGTATTTGGATTTTGATCCAACTCTACTGTTGGTGTCTTACGAGCTGGGGTTGTTACATCCACCGGATTAGATGGTTTCTTACCTGGTTCTGTTACGGTTCCTTTTCCTGGTTTAGCTTCTTTTGGAAGTTGGTCATTTGGAACTGTTCCTGAGCCATCTTTTCCAATTGTCACTACTATAGATGTTCCATTTTCTCCTGGAATTTTCACTTTAGTATCTTTAGGATAATTTTTTCCATCTGTGGTCTTAGGTGTAACTACAGCATCTCCATTTGGTTTTATTGTGATTTCAATTGTACCTAATTCTGCCGTTTCTGGCGCAGTAGGATCAATTTTCCCAGGCGTCTCTACCTTCACTTCAACTGTTGGCTTACCTGGTTCCTTAATCCTACCTGTCCCTGGAGTATCTTCATCAGGTAAATCATTATTTGGAACTGTTCCTGTTCCATCATTTCCAATTGGTACAACGATTGGTTTGCCATCTTTCCCTGGAATTTCTACCGTAGTTCCTGGTGGATATGTTGAACCATCTGGTTTTTTCGGTGTGACGGTGACATTTCCTGTAGCTGGATCTTGTGTCAGCTCTACTGTTGGAGTCTTACGAGCAGGTGTCGTTACAGCTACTGGTTGTGACGGTTTCTTATTCGGCTCCGTTACAATTCCTTTTCCTGTAATATCTTCTTTTGGAAGTTTATCGTTTGGAACTGTTCCTGATCCCTTATCTCCAATGGTTACAATAATTGATGTTCCATTTTCTCCTGGAATCACAACCTTAGTTCCTGATGGATATGTTGTTTTATCTGGTTTTTTAGGTGTAACTACTGCATCTCCATTTGGATTTCTTGTAATTTCAATCTTACCTGGTTGCTCTGTTTGAGGAGCAAGTGGATTGATTTTACCTGGTGTTAGCACCTGAGCTTCCGTAGTTGGTTTTCCTGGTTCTGTAATCTTACCTGTTCCAGGTACATTTCCATCTGGTAAGTCGTTATTTGGAACTGTTCCTTTTCCACCTTGTCCGATTTCTACTACAATTGGATTACCATTCTTACCTGGAATTTCTACCTTCGTTCCTGGCGGGTATGTTGAACCATCTGGTTTCATAGGAATCACTGTTACATCTCCAGTTTTTGGATCTTGATCCAAACGTATCACTGATGGTTTGCGAGCAGGTGTTATCACATCCACTGGTTGTGATGGTCTAGCTCCTGGCTCTGTTACTGTTCCTTTTCCTGGCACTTCATCTTTAGGAAGTTTGTCATTCGGAACTATTCCAAAACCATCTTTTCCGATTGTTACAACAATAGGTGTTCCATTTTCTCCTGGAATTTTCACAGTCGTTCCTGCTTGATATGGTGTTCCATCTGGTTTCTTAGGTGTAACTACGGCATCTCCATTTGGGTTTCTTGTGATGTCGATTTCAGTTGGTTGTTCCGTCGCTGGATGATTTGGATTGATTCTTTTCGGTGTTTCTACCTTAACATCTACCTCTGGTTTACCATCTTCTTTAATCTTACCTGTTCCTGGAGTATCCTCATCAGGTAAATCATTATTCGGAACTGTACCTTTGCCATCTTTGTCAAGTGTTACTTCAATAGTTTTTCCATCTTTTCCTGGAATTTCTACCCTCGTTCCTGGTGGATATGCTGTTCCATCTGGTTTCTTCGGTGTTACCGTTACATCTCCTGTGTTTGGATTTTGTTCCATTTCCACTGTTGGTATCTTACGAGCTGGTGTTGTTACAGCCACTGGTTGTGATGGCTTCTTATTCGGTTCTGTTACTGTTCCTTTTCCTTCTACTTCATATTTTGGAAGTTGGTCATTCGGTACTTCTCCTGAACCATTTTCTCCTATTGTTACTACGATGCTTGTTCCATTTTCTCCTGGAATTTTCACTTTAGTATCTTTAGGATAATTTTTTCCATCTGTGGTCTTAGGTGTAACTACAGCATCTCCATTTGGTTTTCTTGTGATTTCAATTGTACCTAATTCTGCCGTTTCTGGCGCAGTAGGGTCAATTTTTTTCGGTGTTTCTACCTTAATCTCTACCTCTGGTTTACCATCTTCTTTAATCTTACCTGTTCCTGGAGTATCTGTTTCTGGTAAATCATTATTAGGAACTGTTCCTGTACCATCTTTTCCAATTGTTACAGTGATTGGATTTCCATTTTTACCTGGAATTTCTACCGTAGTTCCTGGTGGATATGTTGTTCCATCTGGTTTTTTCGGTGTTACTGTGACATCTCCAGTTTTTGGATCTTGGTCTAATTGTAATGTTGGTACCTTTTTAGCTGGTGTTGTAATATCCACTGGTTGCGACGGTTTTTGATTTGGTTCTTTAATGATAGCTGTTCCTGGTACATCTCTTTCTGGTAAATCACCATTTGCAACTGTACCTGAACCATTTTCACCGATTACTACATCAATCGTTTTCCCATCTTTGCCTGGGATTGTTACCGTAGTTCCTGTAGGATAGTTTGAGCCATCTATTTTCTTCGGTGTTACTGTAACATCTCCAGTGCTTGGATTTTGAGTCAACTCTACCGTTGGTGTCTTACGCGCTGGTGTTGTTACGTCTACTGGTTTTGATGGTTCTTTATTTGGCTCTGTTACGACACCCTGTCCTGGTAATTCTGCTTTTGGAAGTTGATCATTTGGCACTATTCCAAAACCTTCTTCACCTATCGTTACTACGATTGTTGTTCCATTTTCTCCTGGAATTTCTACCTTCGTATCTTTAGGGTACAGTTTTCCGCCTGGTTTAGTTGGTGTTACTACTACATCACCATTGTCCTTACGAGCAATTCCTATCTCAGGAGTTTGTGTTGTAGCAACTTTTGGATTTGTTCCGTTTTTCTTTTCTTCCTCATCTGAAATTCCATCATTATCATCATCCGTATCTGTAACATCTGGATCTCCATCTCCATCTGTATCACGTTGGATAATAACTGGTACTTCTACACGTATTTCTTCATCCCCATTCTTCACTTTAACTGGAATGTTTACTTTACGTTCTTCATCACTACCCCAATTAGGTACGCTTGGTCTTCCTGTTAATTTACCATCTTTATCAACACTTAATCCATTGACTGGGTTTTCTGTTGTAATTGTTGAACCGTCTTTATTCGGTGTTACAACTCTCGGTAATGTTGAAGGAACTTTTGTCTTCTCTGTAACTTTAGTTGGATCTGAAACTTTTGCAGTTAGGTTGTTTGCATTTTTCGGATCTGTTCCATTCGCTTTTTCAACCTCATCTGGAATTCCATCGTTATCATCATCTTTATCTGTAACATCTGGATCGCCGTCTCCATCTGTATCACGTTGGATTGTAACTGTAACTGTCTTTTCTATTACTTCCGGTACTTCTTTTTTACCATTTTCTGTGAATTTTTCTACAACTTTAGTGACTTTAACCGGAATGTCGATAGGGCGTTCTTCTTCATCTTTACCCCAGTCATTTACTGTTGGTCTTCCTTCTAGTTCACCTTTATCATTGACTTTTAGACCGTTCACTTGTCCTGTTCCATCTGTTGGATTTGTTACAATTGTTGAACCTTCTTTATTCGGTGTTACAACTTTCGTTGGAGTAACTGGTTTTTTCTCCTTGACTTTGTCTGGATTTGTAACTACCACTTCTAAGTCATTTGCAACTTTTGGATCTGTTCCATTTGTATCCTCTACAGTGTCTGGGATTCCATCGTTATCATCATCTGTATCATCAACATCTGGGATTCCATCTCCATCTGTATCACGTTGGATAATAACTGGAACTTTTACAACAGTTTCTTTTCCACCATTCGTAACTTTAACCGGAATTAAGATATTACGTTCTTCCTCATCTTTTTTCCAATTATTTACTGCCGGTGTTCCTTCTAGCTTACCTTCATTATTGACTTTTAAGCCATTCACCGATCCATCTGGATTATCTGTCGTAATAGTCGAATTTGGCATATTTGGTGTTACGACGGTTGTTGGAGTAACTGGTTTGTTCTCTTTAACTTTTTCAGGTTTCGCAACTATTGCTGTTAGATTATCAGGAACTTTTGGATTTGTATTATTTCTTTTCTCCACTTCATCTGGAATTCCATCATTATCATCATCTGAATCTAAAACGTCTGGTGTTCCATCTCCATCTGTATCACGTTGGATTGTGACTGGAACTTCATCGGTAACAGTTTCTGTAACAGTTTCTTTACCATTTGCCGTTACTTTTTCAACGTCTTTCGTTACTGTAACTGGAATTGTGATATTTTTTTCTTCATCATTACCCCAATCGTCAACTGTTGGTGTACCTGTTAATTTACCTTCTCCATTAACAGTCAGACCATTTACTTTTCCTGAATTATCTGTTGTAGTAGTTGTAATTGTTGCGCCCTTTTTATTTGGTGTGACAACTTCTTTTGGAGTAACTTCTTTTTTCTCCAGCACTACATTCGGTTTTGTAACTGCTACTTTTAGACCATCTGCAACTTTTGGATTTGTTCCATTTCTCTTTTCATCTTCATCTGAAATGCCATCGTTATCATCATCTGGATCGTCAACATCTGCTATTCCGTCTCCGTCTGTATCACGTTGGATTGTCACTGGAACATGTACCGTAACTTCTTCTTTTTCTCTCGTAATCTTAACAGGAATTGTGATATTGCGTTCTTCTTCTCCGCCGTTCCAATTATTAACTGTTGGTGTTCCTTCTAATTTACCTTCTCCATTAACTGTTAAACCATTTTCTGGAGTTGATGGTTCAATTGTTGCATCCGATTTATTCGGTGTTACTACTTTTGGTAAAGGTGTCGGTACTGGAGTTTTCTCTTTCACTTTAGCTGGAGCTGTAACGATTCCTGTCAGACCATTTGCTACTTTTGGATCTGTTCCATTTCTCTTTTCATCTTCATCTGAAATGCCATCGTTATCATCATCTGTATCTGTCACATCTGGTGTTCCATCTCCATCTGTATCACGTTGGATTTTAACCGGTACACTTACGTTAACTTCTTCCGAATCCTTCTTAACTTTTACTGGGATAGTAATATCACGTTCTTCTTCACCTTCACTCCATTTGTTTACTGTTGGTCTTCCTGTTAATTTACCATTGTTATCAACTCTCAAGCCATTTACTTCAGCTGGTGTTTCTATCGTTGAGTTTTCTTTATTTGGTTTTACTACTTCTGGTATATCAACATCTGTATTCTCAGTAACGGTAGATGGTTTCACTACTCCTGTTAGACCGTATGACGTTGGATTTCCTGGTGTGTCAGGAGTTTTCGGATCTGTTCCTTTTTTCTTTTCTTCCTCATCCATAATTTTGTCACCGTCATCATCTGGATCTGTAGTGTCTGGATCTCCATCTCCATCCGTATCACGTAAAATTGTAACTGGTACATTTACGGTGATTTCTTCAGTTCCATTTGTAACTTTCACCGGAATTGTGATAGCGCGTTTTTCTTCGTCTTTGCCCCAATCATCTACTTTTGGTATTCCAGTTAATTTACCTTCTCCATTAACGGTTAATCCATTCACCTCATCTGGTGTTGCAATCGTTGAACCCTCTTTATTTGGTGTTACAATTTTTTTGGATTCGACTGCACGTTTCTCCAAAACTTCATTTGGTTTCGTAACTTCTGCTGTTAAATTCGTAGGCACAGTAATATTCACACTAACGTTATCTGTTGTTTGGTCTGGATATTCTACTACAACAATTGCAGAAACTGTTTGTCCCCCTTGTCTTGTATCTGGTGGCGTTAACCAACGATATTTTGTTCCTTGTGGAAGGTCAGTTTTATTCGCAATACTATCTTCTGCCTTAGGTACTGAATTTTTAGGAACAGTTTGGTCTTTTCCTACTGGGTTATACTTCTCATTTTGCCCTTTAACTACAATTTCAATAGTTTTTTCAGCCTTATTATCATTCTTATCATAAGCTGTAATCGTTACTTTTGTTACTCCTGGGGCTCCAGTTGGAGTTCCTACGATTTGATTATTTTCAAATTTCAATCCCTCTGGTAATCCTGTTACTTCGATTGGAGTATCTTCACGCATTCCAACTCCGCCATCGTTATCTGTAGCTGTTACTGGAATTGGCGTAATTTCCTCATGACTTGTAACTGTTGCTCCACCCGCTGAAATAGTTGGTGCTGTCTTATCTCGTGGTGTTACATCAAACGAGAAAATCACTGGTGTAGCTTTATTTCCTGCATCATCTGTTGCGTTAAATATAATTGTATTTTGTTTACCAACATCTTCAGCTATAGTATTAATTGTAATCTCTATTTCTTTTTCTTTTTCTGTATTTTTCACATATCTAGACGACACTACTCCTGTTGTTCCAACATTGTACCTCTTAAAATATTTAGCTAAAAATTCAGTCGCTTCAAAAGTAACATTTTTATCATCTTTTGCTTTTACTCTAAATGTTATAGTTTCGCCTTCTACTACTTTTAGGTTGTTAGCAGATAGTGTTAAAATAGGTGGTTCATTATCTGGTGTTTTCGCCTTGTCTGTTGCAGGATCTGAATCATCACTCGTTCCGTTTTTCGTGATAGCTTTTACAACTGTTTCATTTTTTACTTTTTCAGCAGGGATTGTAATTTCACCTGTGTCTGCATTGATTTTGATTTCTGTATCATCTGAAGTCCATTGACCAAATTTGTCTTTCGTTCCTACTACTTCTTTTGGTAAATCATCTTCTCCTGTGTAAGTGACTGTAATTTTATCTGCTTTTTCAGGATCTTGTGGTTTCGCTGTTACAGATCCATCTTCTTTTGCCGTTACTGTTGGTGTTTCAGGTTTTGGTGCTCTTGCTGTTTCTGTTGCTGGGTCTGAATCAACACTATTTCCATTTTTTGTGATAGCTGTTACTACGGTATTATCTCTTACCTTATCAGCTGGAATTGTAATTTCACCTGTATTAGAATCAATAGTTACACCTGGATTGTTCACAACAGTCCATGTACCATCATTTCCTTTATTACCTACTACCGTTACATTTGTTCCATCTTCGTCTTTATAAGTAACTGTAATTTTATCTGCTTTGGCTGAATCTTGTGGTTTTGCTGTTACATTACCGTTATTTGGTGCAGTTAAGATTGGTTTTTCAGGTTTTGGAGTCTTTGCAGTTGCTTTTGCTGGAGTTGAGTCATCACTGTTTCCATTTTTTGTAACTGCTGTTACTTCTGTATTGTCTTTGACTTTATCAGCTGGGATTGTGATTTCACCTGTGTTTGCATCAATTTGAACATCTGGATTGTTCACAACAGTCCATGTTCCATTTCCACCTTTATTTCCTTCAGCTGTCTTATTAGAACCATTTTCATCTGTATAGCTAACTTTAATTTTATCTACTTTTGTTGAATCTTGTGGTTTTGCTGTTACAGATCCATCTTCTTTTGCTGTTGCTGATGGAGCTTCTGGTGTTTTTGCCTTATCCTCTGTAACATGAATAGGTGCATCTACAATAAATGTTCCACGTTCTGGAATAATGACTTCCACTTTACCATACACAGGTGCATTTGGTACTGTAGGTCTTGATACATCTGGATCTTTAAACCAACGGTATGTTGTACCAGCAGGTAAGTCTTTTGTATTAGCAATACTATTAATAGCAGGTGGAACGACACCTTTATTAGTTGTTTGCTCTTTAGATACTGGTTTAAGATCATATTTCGCTGCTTCGTCTGGTTTCAACGGTAATACACCGATAATTGCATTTTCACCAGTTCTATAGCGTCTATATCCACCCTCTGTATATCCTCCATAAGCAAGGAATGGGTCATTGGCTAGACGTTTTTTTATTTCGTCAAGCATAGGGTTATTGGTGTTTTTATCCCCCCAATCCGACATAATGCTATTATTTAGGTCATCTCCGTCAAGAATTTTAGTTTTAAAAGTGATAATTGAACGTTGCCCAGCAACTACGTTCATTCTATCTTCTATAACACCTCGAACAAGATTGTATTCAAGACCATCTTTACGAATTCCCAATATATCACTAACACGAGAAAAGGCATCGTTGTCAGGCTCTGTACCATCTCCGCTATTTTTACGATAAATATTAAATCTCCAATTAGTCAGTCTAGTACCAGCCTCTGGGTTTATATATTTAAGCCATCCGTCTACATTTTCAGTATAAGCCGCCCCTGAACGTCGGACGCCATCTTTTACATAAGCACGAAAAGTTGAGTTTTCATACTCCCATGCTGTTGCACTAGCATAATCCTTATGGAAAGTCTGTTTTCCATCTTGGTATTTTGTATAAGTAAAGTCATAAGGATCTCCTACTGTACGTGGAATCGCAAGTGAAATTTTTTTAGAAACACCAGCCAGTCCATTTGGTCTTGGACCTGAATCTAATATCCAATAATAATATTTATCCCCATTATTTTCAATACGCATTTCACGATAAGCACGAATATTGTCATACGCTTGATCAGCAGTTCCTTTACTTACGAATGCATATTGTTTCGTATCTGGAGAAAATACATCACGGTGCGAATAATCAATCATCGGGTTTTTAATCCAACCAACCCCGAAGTCTGTTACTTTCGTGTTACGTACTGTACTTGTTCCACGACCAACTTCTTGACCATTCTTTTTGATAACAGTTGTAACAACGGCATCGTTTACCATTAAGTTCGTATCAACATTGACTGTGAAGTATCCATTTGATTGTGATCTAGTTGTGTATTTTCTTCCGCCGATTGATACTTCTACATCAGCTTCTGCCGCTGTATATCCATCAACTTGTGCAATTCCTGCTAAACTATCATTAAAAGCTACTGTATCTGTTTGTTTTACTGTAGTAGTAGTAACAGTCTGTCCATTAACCACTAATTCAACAACATCTCCAACTTCAATACCTGGAGCATTTAATTTGAAGGCTCCTGTGTCATCTAATTTAGAAGTCAGCACAGTTGTACCATTTCTCTTAATCTCAATTTTTGAAGATGGTGTTGCATATCCTGTAATAAATCCAGAGTTGGCTACAACGATTCCTAATTCACCACGTTTGGTATTTTTATCAATAGGTGCTGAGCGAAGATCAGATCCTTCTTCCATGGTTTCGCCATTACGTGAATCACGAGACCCAGTATTAGCAATCGTATTTTTGCCTTCTTTTACTACTTTTTCAGGAGTGCCAATCTTAGGCATTGAAGATAATATAAACAATTTATCGCTAAGCGTTTTAGCTGCCGCATCTACTTCAGCTTGTGTCAATTCAAGACTATTGTTATTAAGCACACTATTAGCTGTTTCTAAATCTGCCTGGATTGCAGCAAGAGTTGAAGCTGGAGCTTTTTCCTTGTTGACTTTATCCAAGAGTTCTTGAACTTTTGTAATATTAGCTTGTAATTTAGTCTTATCTAATGTTTGTTTTTCAACTACTTCTTTATCAAGGGCAGTAGTCTCGTTTTCAGATGCATTCTCAGTTGAAGTTTCAGGCAGTTTCTCAGATAAAGCCTCAGCCGGATTCTCAGCTGTGCTTGGTGATTTTTCTTCTTTATCTGTAGTTAGAGAATCTTCTGTTTTAGGCAAATCTACTATTGTAGCAGTATGAGCCTCTTCTTTATCTGGGATAACCGGTGCTTCAGTAGTATCTGAAACTTGAGCAGCCTCAACTCGAACAGCCTGATGCCCAGACAAAAACATCAATGCCGCAACAGCTACTGAAGCAGCACCAAAGCTATATTTACGAATCGAAAAGCGCAGTACCTTTTCACCTTGCTGTCGATTTACTTTATATGAATTCGATTTGTGTTCCATTTCTCCTCCTAAGGAAAATATAATAAAAAAGCAATCTTTATAACTTCAACTCCTTAAAAAGAGTTAAGTTACAAAAATCACTATGATGATTGCTATTAGCAAATAACATCACAGCTATCACAGCTA
>NZ_VMMX01000016.1 GCF_013277415.1 Streptococcus sp. 68
TCCGTAGCGGTTGGAGTATAATCATCTCTCTGTTTTCTCACTTCAACATAAAGAGTCAACTCATTACTTTCTCTTCCTTGGCTATCAGTAGTTTTTAAAGTAACTGTGTAAATGCCAGGAGCTGTTGCTTTTCCTGGTGTTTCTGTTAAACCAGATACGATTTCTATTGTTGATGAGCCGTATGGTTTATTATTCGCATCTGTCGCATTATCTTCTGCATCTGTTACTGTCACTAAATCTTTTAGTAAATCCGCTGTTAATGTCGTACCTGACTCATAAACTTTTCGATTAGCTTCAGTAGTTCCTTCTGTTCCTCTATGTGCTAGAACAGGCGCTGTATTCGTAACATTAGCGACTTTCCAGTTTCCAGCAGCCGTTGGGTCTTGTCCTGCTTCTGGTTGATATTCTACACGCAAACCTAGTCCTTTGCCGTAGGTTGCTGTATTATCCCCGTTAGCAGCTTCTTCTCTAATGTGAAGTTTCTTACCGTTACTTTCTTCATTAAGAGGAATAGTAATAATACTTTCTGCTGGATTAGTAGCGCTTGGAGTAGCTGTAATTGTTCCGACATATCCAGAAGCATCTGTCACCGTTGTATTATCAGCACGAGTTGCATCTGTGTGCCAAGTACCATCTGCGCCACGTACAAGAGTGATACTATTTGGTTTATCTCCTGTTTCCACACTGTTATGGAATCGTAATTCAACTCGTTTGGCATCATGTGGCACTGTAATATCAATATGCTTGCTACCAGCAATTGCAGGTGATACAGAATAAGCACCCATTGCAACTTCTTTTTCATCACTTGTAGTAGAGATTGTCATACCTGCAACCTTATTCTCTACTGTAATACCTGATGGTTTGGCAGTTTCTCCATTTTTAGCAACTGATTGGCGAAGTTTTACAGTGTCTGGAAGTTTAGCTGTCCATTTATCTCCGGTGATTGTCACTTCTCCAGTACGTGCACTTGATAAGACTGTATTATTCTCATCATTCAAATGGACTTCGACTACTTTATTAGGGGCGTCAAATCCACCTAATGTACCGCTTAGTGTACGACTTGTTGAAGTCACTGTTGCAGTATCAAAGGTTGGTTTTTGAGGAGTGACTTGTTCACTGTTGCTATTATTAGAAACTAAAGAATAAGCAGTTGGGACTTGGCTTGTTCCAGTATCCGTTTTTTCTGTTTTTTGATAAGTTCCTGAAACAACCACATTAGCTGTTAATCGTTGACCTAAATCTACCGTTCTCTTGTAATCATTTACAGTAAACGTTGTACTTCCTGTTCCATCTGCTACAGTTTTTTCTGCGACTACATTACCATCTGCATCTTTCAACTGTACTTTTACAGTTGAGCCTGTTGTCAACTGTGCAGTTGTTGGAAGATTGCTCACTGTAATCTCAGGTTTAGTTCCTGCCTTACCTTGGAATTGATTTGCAGTTAGTCTTGGTGCTTGTGGTTTGACAGTTAGAGTGACTTTAATGTCTTGATGCGTGTATAGATAACTACCATCACCGCGTAATTTAGCAACTTCCGACGTGTAATAAACATTAACATTTTCTTCACGCATTCCTATTGTAGTTTGAACTTTAGAAACTGGATTTGCAGAACTACTATATCCATTCCCCCAAGCTATCGCAGTTCTAGGTGGATTAGGTAATTTAGGATCGCTTAATTTAACATAATCACTAGCACTTGTTTTCTCAAATGGACTACCAACTATTGTTTCTACAGAATCCTTTCCATCCTCATACTTCGGTTCATTTCCATAAGTCTTGAACGTAACTGTTTTCTCAACAGTTCCTGCTCCATTTGGATAAGCTACAACGATAGTTTTAGTCGTTGTACCTGCTGTTGTGCTTGGGCTAGCTGGATTTCCATCTTTAAATGTAATAGCTGTACCATCTGGTTTATTTCCGCCTTCAAATTCTACATAAAAGTCCGGTTTAACAGTTGTTGTTCTTCCACCAGTTCCCGTTACAGCAGACGTCAATGGTTGTCCAACTATTTCATGGTATTCTGTCACTTCTTTGCCGTCTACCTTACGAAGTGTCACAGTTGGATATACCGTCACCGGAACATCTACTTCTGTCGAAGTATAACCATTCGCACTAACCATCACAGTTTTAGTCGTATTCCCCACTGCCGCTGTTGTTGGTTTGTTGCCATCTTTCCATGTTGCAGTTAAAGTAACCCCTTTAGGCATTTCCACAAAGTTACTTGGAGTGTCTACATTGTCGATTGTTCCGTCTTTAATCGCATAAATCGGCTTAGCTTTCACAGCAGCTATAGAGATTATTTTCTCAGCTTTATTCCCATTCTTATCTAGGACTCTTACTGTAACATCATGTTTAGCGGCTGAACTTAGTGTTCCTTTTATTGATTTTGTTGCTGAATCATAAGTTAGACCAGTTGCTCCTGTTGGTAAAGTAACCTTGATATTTGAATCGTCTACACCTACACCATCGTCTGATAACCCAAGAGAAAAATCAAATGTTTTTCCAACACCTACAAGCGTATTGTTTAAACCGATAGTTGGCTTATCTTGTTCGCCATTATTAGCATCCGCTTGATTACGATTACTTAAAACATCTTGTGCTGAATCAGTTGAACTCACACTTGTTCTATCTTTAACGATATAATCTTTCAGTGTAATTGCACCTGTATCACCATTTATAGTAACGCCAACTTTATCACCTTTTGTAATCGTCCATTTATTGTTAGCTCCCTTACTAGCAACAATCCTTGTAGCTGTATGCGTAGTTTTTGCGACATTTCCATTATCTTCTAATCGATTTGTGTCCGCTGGAGTGTACATCACTTCCACTTTATTGACATTGGTTTCATTCGCTGGAGTTACTGTAACATCACCGTTAGTTGCTGGAGTTACCGTTGGAGCTGTTGGCTTAACCTTAACCGTCACATCAATTGTCTTAGAAGATCTTACTTGAGTTGCGGCTGGTTGTGCATCATTACCTGATTGAGATACTGGTAACGTTACTCTTACTTTATAAGTTCTTACTCCCGGTGTATTTGTATCTGGAGTGCCTACCCATTCGTAAGTTGTTCCAGATGGTAAATCTTCCGAACCATCAACTTTTTTGACTGCAGCCTCAGCTTGATTAACAGTTAGAGCCGCTCCTTTATCCACTGTAACTCCATTACTATCAGTAATATCAAACACTTTATGAACAACTTGCTCTGTATATTCTAGATTACCTGTTGTTGGACTATTTGTAAAACGACCATAGTTATACTTACCACCAAATTCATAATTCGTCGTTCCAACTGAATCATTTGCAAGAGCTGCTGTGAATCCATCTCCAGGTTTTGTTGCTTTATCACTTCCTTTATAAATCCAAGTCATTCCATCAGGAATAGTTCCTCCATTATGATAATATACAGATGAATCTCCACTACGTGCTGTATCTGGATTTTTAAAATCATAAAGCGTACGAGCAATTGGGAATGTATTTAAAACTTTATAAGTTAAAGTAACTTTTTGAGTTCTATTTTCTCCGAAATTAACAGTCGCTTCTACCGTTTTTGTCTCTTCTTTTCCATTTCTTATACTGTTAGTTTCGAGAGCTGCTGTGACAGTTGCACCTTGTGGTAAATCTTGAAGCGTATTACCCTCTCGAACTTGAATAAATGTCTTCAAGTCACCTGTAGAAATACTTTCCCCACGTACAACATTAATTGTTTGACGCGCAACTAAGTTATATCCAACTCTAAAGAATCCAAGACTTGCACCATCACTGTTATCCTCGTGACTCTTATTACCAGAAGCATCTGTTGTTTTTGCATATACTTCATAGGTTGCTGAATTAACTTCTTTTTTCAAGTTATTAATAACATCCGTTTTTTCAACACCATTTTCGACAATCTGTACTTTAGTGTCATCTTTCTTAACCCACATATTTAATTTATTACGAACAGTATTACTTGAAGGATTTGTTACGTCATCCTTATCGTAGTTATCTGTCACTTTGGCTAAGCCAGCAAAAGAAGTATTATCTGCTAGGCGGCTTGCTTGAGCACTTGTAGTCGCTAAAGTATTTGAAGTCGAACGTTCAACTTGAGGAGCTGTTGGATCAACAGGTACAAAGTAAACATTAATCACATTTGTATTTTCAGCATTTGTAGTTCCACGATCTGCTAGTAATTCATTATTTGTATATTTCGGCATTAGATATAATTGTTTTCTTACAATTAACGAATTACCGTTTTTTCCTTTAACAACATTACTTAAAGTGATTGATGCTGCACCATTTGCTGCAGGTATAGTTTCACTTCCTAGAGTAGTCCCTACAATGTTACTATTATTTATGTCTCTACGATTATTCTCAACAAGCTTATTCGCAGTATTATCTACTTGCTCTCCTCCAGCATAATTTGATGGGTTTACTATATCCATAATATTGACAGGTTTATTGTTGTAATAAAAGTAACCTGTTCTACTATCACGTCTATAATTTTGCTGATTTCGTTCACCATTAACCTTATCACTGCCATTTACTGGATTTAGTGAAGCTTGCCCAGCAGTTTTATTCGCCTTAGGTATCGCAGTGAGTTTTTTCAATATTTCTCCTGTATTAATAATCCCCTCTCTCGAACCTGCTGTTGCATCAAATTTATAAATTAAACTCTTATGATCACTACTCCATTCAAATCCAGGATCTGTAGCTCGGTTAGGCAGTTTTGAATTGTCAGAAATTGAAACATCATAATCGTCACGAATATGTGCAAATCTTGTAACCACACCTGTCTTAGGATCAATTTGCAGTTCTGCGACTTTATTATCTCTTACAACCGCTGTGATTAAACCTGTTGCTGAAATATTAATATCATTAACACTCTTACCTTGTAATACACCATTTTTATTTGCTTCCAAGATTGCATGTTTAATCGCATTTTTTTCAGCTTCTGATAGTACACCGTTTCTATTCAAATCTTGTACTTGTACGATTTTTTTACCTTCAGCTAGATTATTAAGCGCAACTCTTCCAGTTACCCTAGCGCTATTACTACTATTCGAATTTACTGTATAAGAATTTGAATTTGAATTTCCTACTACTTTTACAACTGCATGAACTTGTTGCCCTTCTGTCAAGTTTGAAGAAAAATCTCCAGCAGAAAAAGTTGTCGAACCATTTCTCTCTGATACAGTCTTACTAGCAACTTTCGTATTTCCTTGATAAAGTTCAACCGTTACAGTTGCTCCGCTTTGTAATTGAATAGTTGTTGGAAGATTACTAACCGTTATTTCTGGTTTTCTTCCTGCTGTACCATAAAATTCTGTATTCGTTAATGTTGGAGTATTTGGACGAACGTTAAATTCAATCGTCCTTTCCAAGTAACCTCTTCTTGCTACTGGGCTAGTATCACCTGTTAGATCATTTGGGTTCGTTGGTAATTCTTTAGCCCTAGGATCATCAGGGAAATACGCTCTAGCCTTAACCGAGTGTTTACCAATCTTATCAAAAGAAACTGTTTCACTAAGATTTTTACCGTTTAAATAACGGAATTTCATGCCACTAGGGAAATAACTATCATTATGAACATTTTCTCCATCTGTTGTTCTTAAATAATTATTTGGATCTACACTATTTTCACCCAAACCTAAGACATCCGCACGAGTAGTAGCATTAACTTCTGTACCTCTATTTTCAAATTCTAAATCGACTACTTTCACCTTGAATTTAAGAGTAGCTTTATTCCCTTTATCTACACTTCCTGTCCCATCGTCTGAAACTTTTAATGTCACAACATGCTCACCAAGAGAAGCATCCGCAGCAACCTTTCCACTAATATTAACAGTTGCTTCATGCCCTTCTGTCGCTCCTGTTTTTTTAACAACAGGACCATTTTGCAGACTTACACCACTTGGCAATCCTGAACCTACTGTTAAATTAACATTCCCTTTTTCTCCATTATCAGAAACTTTAAGTGGAACATTAAAAGTAGCCCCTCTAAAAATAGTTACCTCTGGAATGCTAGTCTGATTTTCAGTCAAAACAGTTTCTGCATTATTAGACGGTTGAACAAACTTCACTTTCGGTGGTAATAAATCCTTCGGTTTTACTGTAATAGTTAATTCTTTCGGTGTTGAACTTTCAGTAGTCCAGTTTTGTCGTGGACTATTGTCTCTAGCTTTTATTGTAACTGTAAAACCTGTTGACGGATAATCATATTCTCCATTAGTTTTTTTATTTAATCTTAATGTAAGTAATGCTGTAGCGTCTGAATCTTTACCGAAAGCTGAGAATATTGTTGAACCTCCATTATAGCTTCCACCGCTAATACTATAATCAACAGTTTTGTTATCTCCCCTTACACTAAACTCTCCAAAACCTTTTCCACCTTGATTATCTTCAATTTTAACATTTAACTTGATTTCACCATTTACTTGATCTGCTAATAGAGTCAACTCTCCATTTGTGTTTCCTTGTTTCCATGTAGTTCCATCTTTAACACTAATTGTTGGTGGAGTTCTATCTTCATTTTTTGCTGTAGCTTCAACTTCAACACTCAACGCTTCTCCGTTTGCTCGCGCTTGCGCTTGTGCTTTTACTTTTGTATTGTCAGCAACACTAGTTGCTGGAATAGTTACTAGCCCACTCTTTGAATTGATAGTAATAGAAGAATCGGAAGAAGAATCTTTAGAGACACTCCATATAGAAGTTCCTTCATTCTTGTTAACAGTTATTGTTTTATTCGTATTTCTTTCATCAGTATAACTAATCCTCAAATAATTAGCGGAACCATTTGGAGTTACCGTTACAGAACCATCTTCTAAAGCATTAACTGTTGGTTTTTCAGTTTGTTTTAAAATATCACGTGTTGTTTCATCACTTGAGTCACTATTTCCAAAGTAAGATTTCGCCTTCACTGGCGTTCCAACTTTGACAGCATCTTTCTTGACAGTGAACGAATTTCCGGAAACTTCAATTCCATTATCATTACTTGACCAAGTTCCATCTTTGTGATTACGCGTTAAAGTTGCTGTCTTCTTGCTTTGATCAGAACCGATGTAAGAAATTTCCACCTTATCTGCTTTTTCGGTATTCGGTGTTACGGTAACTGTACCTACATTATTATCTGAAATTGTCGGAGCATTCGGCTTTTCTTGTAAACCTCTCGCCATGAAGTACATAAAAGCTTCATTATGCTCAAGCGATCTCATACCCGTTCCATAATAGATTGGGGCATACGGTGTGTCTGTATGGGTTATATAAGAAAGTTGTACTTTCCCTGTGTTTAAAGTGAAATAATACAATAAATCTGTTTTCTGTTTTAATCCACCTATAATTCTCTCTGATTTTTTGTAAAATTCGTCGGAAACTCCTGTTCCGCTCTGCCATTGTTTAAATCTAGTTATAGTTGGTCCTAAGTAATAATATCCATCAGAACTCCTAGTATCTGTAGGAAGAGAGTCTGTCCTCTGACTCGCACCAACTCTTGCAATAAAATTAGTATTTGTCACATCATCAATACTACCAAAGTTACGATCAAATCCCCCGTCTTTCCCACTAGCAGGACCATAAGTTGCATCTCCTGATGCTATAGCATCTTTTGTTTTTCCACCCCATTCTTGATTAAAAGAACCTTTTCCAGCAACAAATGACTTAGTATGTCCCCCATTTGTTCTAGTAGCTGCCAGAGTCTCTGTAATAGTATGCCCTTTCGGTAAAGTAAACCAATAAAAAGCATTTTGATGATCTTTTTGTTTACTATTAAAAACAAAATCCCATTTAAAATTACCATTACCTAAGTTTGTAACAGTAACCTTAGCTTCATCCACTGCATCACTTACTGGCACTAAATTACCTTCCATAGGTTTGTCACTAGTCCTTCTGTTCATTGCATACAAATACGTCTCAGCAGGCAAGTTTGAACCATCACCATTTTGAACAATATACGCTCTTTTTGTATTAAGACCAGTCGTATTAGCTCTAAAATCACTACCTTCCGCCATTCTAGTTCCGTTTAGAACAGCACGTTTACCTGATTTTTCACGAGTAACAGCAAGCGCTAATTTTCTTTCTGCTTGTTTTCCTTTTTTGAGGAGTTCTTCAATTTCAGCTGGTGTTAACTGAGGTTGTAATACACTAGCTTCAATTGATTTAACAATTTCTTCTACTCCTTCTAAAAGTTTCTTAGTCTCAGGACGTGTGATTTCATTCGCCTGTGTCAGATAGGCAGACAAATCTCTTGAAATCGTTTTCAATTTTTCTTTGTTCTGATTATCACTAACTTCTGACTTTGAAAGTTTAGTTGATGGAGTCCTAACTTCTCCATTAGTTGATGCTACAGGATTCTTCTCTAGGACTTTTGTAACAGCTTCCTTTGGAGTTAGTACAGCCCCCTCTGGAGCAGCCAGCCTAGTGTTTGTCAGACCTGCTTTTTCTAAGACTGGAGGAGTGGAAACTTGAGGTGACAAAGCTTCCTTGACCCGACGAGTCAGGTCTTCCATGAGTCTCACTTGCTCATCAACCTGTGCTTGCGTCGCTTTTGGATTCTCTAAGACCGCCTTAGCCTTTGCGAGACCTTCTTCGACTTCTATGTGGAGAGCCTTCATGGAGTCTAGGGTCAGATTTGCCAACAAAGCTTCTAGGGTGCTTTGTGTCGATTTGGCTGCACTTGTGTCAGCTACTGGCGCTGATACTTCCTGATCTTTTTCCTTCGCCACCTGAGGAGCTTCTTCTTTATCGTCTATCTTAGTCTCGGGCTGAGGACTTTTAACTTCAGCTTCTGATTCTTCTTGACTTCCTTCTTCAGCTTTAGCTTCTGGAGTGCTAGATTCTCCTGCTGATTTGAGATCAACTGGCTGTTCAACTACTGCCGTTTTCTCCGGATTCTCCTCATCTGAATCCTGTGGATCCCCATCTGAATTTCCAGAAGGTCCAGCAACTACATCACTAGCTGTTACCGGAGACACTGCAGGGGCCTGCGCTTGCACCCCATTCGCAAAGAACATCAGAGCCGCCACTGCAACACTAGCAGCCCCAAAATGATATTTCCTTATTGAGTAACGGTAAATTTTTTCACCATTATCATCACGATATGATTTTCTCATTATCTTACCTCTCGTTTTCCCTTTCTGGAGGTACCAAAAAATACCCCCCCCTTAAATATTTTAGGTATTTAAAGAAAGGATATGTTTCTTTTTATTCCCACACTTGTCAAAAGACAAATTCCGAGATAGTATTATTATATCCTATTTTCGCAAATTTGAACAGCAAAACGCGAAGTTTTTAGCAGTCTCGTGGAGACGTTAAAAAAGTAACAAAAAAGCCGATATAACAGTATTTTCTTGCGATTATATATATATATGCACACCCTTATCTATCAACCTTATTATGGATAATATTTTAAATTTAATATAAATAAAAAACAGACCTTATCTATAGAAAGATAAAATCTGACATTTTTTCTATATAAAATCAACAGAAGCATTCTGCTGAAAATCGTGAAATATGATGTAAGTTTCCTAGCACTCTGATAATATTTTGAGGGAAAAGCTAGATACATCCCCTAACTTACAAAAGCGCCTCAAACTCAGCGATAGTCATACCCAGTTGCTGACTGGCAACCTCAGGTACCAGAAGACCTTGACGAACGAGATTTAGTAGCATGAACAAACTTCCTTCAACTTTCCCACGTTCAAGTCCTTGTTCAACTCCCTCAGCTCGTCCACGCTCTAAACCCTCTGCGCGACCACGTTCCAACCCCTGTTCAATGCCTTCCGCCCTAGCTGTTTCCAAGGCATAGTCCTGTGCTAATAAGGCTTGTTCTTCGCGCATACGTAGTTGACTAAACATTTCCCTGTCCTCCTCGGACCAGCTCTTGTAGTCCAGCAGTTGGTCTGCTTGGCTGATGGCTCGCTCGGGGTGCTGGGTAAAGGGTTTGTTCCCGAAAAACTCCAACCACGGTTTACGAACCTCGTCCTTGCTGGTTTCTCTGTATTTTTTAGGTTTTATTTATGATGCTCTTTCAATAGTTCTTCAAACTCAGCCACGGTCATGCCTGATTGCTCACTCGCAACCTCAGGTGTTAGAAGACCTTGACGAACCATATCCAGAAAGGCAAAAAGTTTTCCTTCTTCCCTTCCTTCAACTTTCCCGCGCTCCAATCCCTGTTCAACTCCCTCAGCTCGTCCACGCTCTAAACCCTCTGCACGACCACGTTCCAACCCTTTTTCCTCAGCTTGTTCCAAGGCATAGTCATGCGCTAACAAGGCTTGTTCTTCGCGTCTGCGTTGTTCACTAAACATTCTCCTGTCCTCCTCGGACCAGCTCTTGTAGTCCAGCAGTTGGTCTGCCTGGCTGATGGCTCGCTCAGGTTGCTGGGTAAAGGGTTTATTCCCGAAAAACTCCAACCACGGCTTGCGAACCTCGTCTTTGCTGGTTTCTCTATATTTTTTTAATTCCAAGAACGCCATCTTAACCAGATGGTTTTCTTGTCCGTTATTTGTGATAGTTAAAACCTCACCTGTCGTATCTTCTCGCATACTAAAGCTGTGAAAAGCCAAATCGTCCGAGAAGTAGTTGCTATCTACAATTGCGATTGCGTAAACTGGTGCAATGTATTTGTAGCTCTGGTGTGTATCACCTTCTCGTTGACGGATTTTTTCAAGGTTTTGATTAACCTGACTGCACAGGTAAGCCCACAGGCGATTGATGAAAAAATTCTGATGATGAACCTGAATCTCAATGATAACCTGTGTCCCATTGTCCAACTCCGCCAAGACGTCTATACTGGTATAGAAATCCTGCGCTGAATAGGACATGGAAGGCAAGACGTGAATATTGCTTCCCTCCAAAATAGTTACATTTTTTGCTGGCAAGTCCAGCATATCGCGAATAAATTGACAAGTAATCTCTGGATTACTAAAAATCTTCTTAGCAACCAAGTCATTGGTTGGGCTAATGCCCGGATGTCTTAGAATCATCCTTTTCCTCCTTCTATTATAGCACATTTTTTAATCTAGGTTTGCTAGATTCACTGCTACTATCTATTTATTCGGAAAAGAAAGGAGAAAGTTAAAAATTTTTAGACTTCACAGGTTGAAATTTACATAAAAAAGCAGCTGATTCTTTTTTTGATTCTACCATATTTCTAGCGATTACTACTATAAATAGGATACATTCCAGTTTCTAGTAGAAAAGGACTCTGAAAAGCAAATAAAACCCAGTATTAGGAAGAGTTAAATCTTATCTGAAAATGACTAGCTCTCAAGCTATAGTTTTGTGTCTAGATATAAGTATCACTAAGAAAAACTCCATAAGTAAACATACCGAAATTGGATGTTCCTACTATTCGAAAACCTCTTCAAACTACGTCAACTTTGCCTTACCTACAGCTTCAAAAGGACGTTTTGAGTCATCTGCTGGTAGATTTATTCATTGATTTTCAATCTTCTAATACTAAACAAAAATCAAACAACTATAGTAAAATAACATAAAATTTGCATAAATAGATTAGGAAAATCAAAGCAACTTCTAAGAATGCTTTAGCAGTCACAGTGTACTTTCCCAGCCTCAATCCACTATAACTCTGCACATAAAAATGGAGAAGATGGCACTCCTCTTCTCCAAATATTAACTTCTTTACAAACCAACTATAGTTGACAAAGAACCTAAAATCAACTGATAACACAGGGTCAAGTCGGTCAATTCCTTCAATTGAAGCCCTGTCAATTCTTCCCATTTATCAATCTTGTATTGGAGAGAATTGCGGTGCAGATAGAGTTGCTGGGCTGTTTTTGTTAGGACAGCACTATTTTCCCAAAGGGAGAGAATGATTTCCTGAATCTGATCCTGGTCCAAAATCATCTGGTGCAGGCATTCCTTGATTGCCTTCAAGTCCACGAGTCTTTCTCCCATACTCCAAAGATAGAGCTGAGAAAAAGTATGAACGCCTTGGTGACCCTGACGCCACCAAGTCTTAAACAAATCCCGCTCCGCTTTGATTAAGTCTGATAGGGCTTGATGGCTTGTTTGAGACCAAACCTGACCCAACATGATAGAGAGACGCAGTCCAAAGTCATACTCAACCGCTTCAATCGTATCACTTAAAATAGCTCGTACAGATGTGTATTTGTCTTGTTGCAGCACGAAAACATAGTCCTGAGCTCCGACCTGAATCACCGTCTGACAATTGGGAAAAAGAGTCCGCATCATATCTAGCCAAGAAGCTAGATTTTCCTGCTGAAAATAGGAAAGATGGCAATAAACCAACTGAATCTTTTTAAAAGTTTTCGGTGCCTGTCCCTTCCCCTCAATCAGATAAGAATACCAAGGATTGAGCGAACGAGCCTGCTCCTGCTGGGTCAAAAGAGCAACCAACTGCTTTTCACGCTCACTGAGCCCAGCTTCCTCCAGCAAAATCCACTGTTGAGAAGCTA
Organism: Streptococcus sp. 68; assembly: GCF_013277415.1. Taxonomy (GTDB): domain Bacteria; phylum Bacillota; class Bacilli; order Lactobacillales; family Streptococcaceae; genus Streptococcus. The sequence goes on from NZ_VMMX01000016.1 coordinate 12,411, forward strand.
AAGGAAGAGTGAGATAACCCTCTTTCTCTACTGGTTGGTCTGAAATCTGAGCTTCAGGAAACCAGTCTTGTAGTTCTTTTGCCATCATGTCCTAGCCCTCCACTTTTTGGATGCACCACGAAATCAAGCTCTCAAGACGTTCCAGATTTTCAGTCATATGGAGATAGCCCATCACGGCTTCAAAACCTGTGGACATACGGTAAGTCACCACATCGGCATTTTTGGCCTTGGTGTGGCTATTGGTATTACGACCACGTTTGTAGATTTCTTCTTCTTTTTCCGTCAGGACTTGCTCCTCTAACATAAGGGAAATCAGGCGAGCCTGAGCTTTGGCTGAGACATACTTGGTCGCTTCTTGATGGAGTTTATTGGGTTTGGTCATACCTTTTAGAATGAGGTGACGACGTATATACATAGAATACACCGCATCCCCCTCAAAAGCTAACGCAATCCCGTTAATGAGATTGACATCAATCACGTGTCCACCTCACTCCATCTTTGGTGTCAAGGAGCTTAATCCCTTGAGCAGCCAATTGATCACGGATCTGGTCCGCTATTGCAAAGTCACGATTGGCACGCGCTTCTTGGCGTTTTTGAATCAAGGCTTCAATCTCTGCATCCAAAACTTCCTCAACAAAGACAATTCCAAAAACTTCCAACATATCCGCAAGAGCTTGCTTGACACTTGCATCATAGTTGCCGGAATTGATCCACTTGGCCATTTCAAAGACGACTGTGATGCCATTGGCAGAGTTGAAATCCTCATCCATTGCTGCTACAAACTTATCTTTAAAGGCCTGTAACTCTTGAGCATCTACAGTTCCAGTAAACGGTTTCTCGTAAGTATTTTTAAGATACTTGAGATTGGTCTCAGCATCACGCACTGCTTTTTCCGTAAAGTTGATAGGCTTGCGGTAATGCTGAGTCGCAAAGAAGAAACGAAGCACTTGCCCATTAAGAGTTTTAAGGGCATCGTGTACGGTGATAAAGTTCCCCAAAGACTTGGACATCTTGACATTGTCAATATTGACAAAGCCATTGTGCATCCAGTAGTTGGCAAAGGTCTTGCCTGTTTTTGCTTCTGACTGAGCAATTTCATTGGTATGATGCGGAAACTCCAGATCGGCTCCGCCACCGTGGATATCAATGGTATCGCCCAAAATCTCTGTTGACATGACCGAACACTCAATATGCCAGCCTGGGCGACCAGGTCCCCAAGGACTGTCCCAAGAAATCTCGCCTGATTTGGCAGCTTTCCAGAGGGCAAAGTCTACAGGATTTTCCTTACGAGCCGTTTCTTCATCGGTACGACCTGAAGCCCCCAGCTCCAAATCTTCTAAGGTTTTATTGGCCAACTTGGCATAATTGTGGGATTTTTCCACACGGAAATAAACATCCCCTTGACTCTCGTAGGCAAAACCTTTTTCAATCAAGTCTTCCACAAAGCGGATAATGTCAGCCATAAACTCCACCACACGCGGATGGCGAGTTGCAGGCTTCACGCCTAAGGCCGTCACATCCTCACGAAAGGCAGCGATATACTTGTCCGCAACCTCCTGAGGTGTGATACCCTCTTCCTTGGCACGGTTGATAATCTTATCATCCACGTCCGTAAAATTGGAAATATAGGCAACCTCGTACCCACGGTACTCAAAATAACGACGAATAGTATCAAAAGCCACCGTTGAACGGGCATTCCCCACGTGGATATAGTTGTACACGGTTGGCCCGCAAACATATATCTTTACTTTGCCGTCCTCAATCGGGACAAATTCTCGCAAATCACGAGACATGGTGTCGTAGATTTTAATCATAAAATAATAGTCAGGAAAGCCAAAATCCGAGAACAGTTAGTTTCATCACTAAGAGTTCAAGTAAATTTCAGTCCGAATCTCTCTACACTTCGGAATCCCTTGCTCCTTTCTAAAAAGTAAAAGAAGAATCAAATAAATGCAAGAAAAGGGCTGACAGTCGCCCTTTTGCTTTACGACCTACTCAGTCGAATATCGTCTTTTAAAAAATGTTAATAGATAAAAGAATCATCATAAATTATAGTCCAGACGATCTGTGACTTACATCTTTAGCCTGCTCGAGTTTATTGACGTAGTACTCTCGTTTTTCTTCGACTTCGTGAATGACCGGCTCATCCTTTTTACCATGAAGGCGGACAATCTTAGCCGGAATACCGACAACCGTCACATCGCTAGGTACATCAGCCACAACAACTGCTGCTGCACCGACCTTGGCATTTTCACCAATTTCCACTGGTCCGATAACTTGGGCATGAGCGGATAACAGAGCTCCCTTTCGAACGGTCGGATGGCGTTTGCCAACATCCTTACCAGTTCCACCAAGAGTCACCCCGTGATAAAGAAGAACGCCTTTTTCAACGATCGCTGTTTCCCCAATCACCAAGCCTGAACCATGGTCGATAAAGACACCTGAATCAATCTGGGCACCTGGATGAATCTCAATCTGAGTCCAAAAGCGCCAAAACTGACTGTGCATACGAGCCAAGAGTTTGAAGCCATGCTTCCAGAGAAAATGCGAAAGACGATGGGCCGCCAAGGCTTTGACACCTGGATAAGTCAGCAAAACCTCCAAAGTGGTGCGGGCCGCTGGATCATTTTCTTTTACGATATCAATGGTTTCGCGCCACCATCCCATACATTTCTCCTTTTCTTATTCTGAATCTTTTGGTGTTTCTGTAAATTCTTTCTTAGGTTTGTGATCCTTGTGATGACGTGGGCGGTGAGGTCTCTCAGACTTTTCGCCTTTTTCATCACGTTCAGGTTTTGGAGGACGAGGAAGAAGGGCTTTCATAGAAGCATCCACACGTCCTTTGTCATCAATCTTGATAACCTTAACATCAACTTCATCCCCAATTGCTACCAAGTCTTCGACATTATTGGTACGAGTCCAAGCCATTTCAGAAATGTGAACGAGGGCATCTGTCTTGTCAAAGAGGTTGACAAAGGCACCAAATTTCTCGATACGAACGACTTTGGCACGGTAAACTTCATCCACTTTAGCTTCACGGACCAAACCAGCAATGATTTCTTTAGCACGGTTAATAGCATCTTGGTCGCTAGAGTAGATAGATACATTTCCTTCTTCGTCGATATCAATCTTAACGCCTGTTTCAGCGATAATCTTGTCGATCATTTCTCCACCCTTACCGATGACAATCTTAATCTTGTCCACATCAATCTTGATGGTATCAATTTTCGGAGCAGTTGGAGCCAATTCTGGACGAACTTCTGGAATGGTTGCTTCAATCACATCAAGGATTTCAAAACGAGCTTTCTTAGCTTGGGCAAGAGCCTCAGTCAAGATTTCTGCAGTAATCCCTTGAATCTTGATATCCATTTGAAGGGCTGTAATCCCGTCACGAGTACCTGCAACCTTGAAGTCCATGTCTCCAAAGTGATCTTCCAAACCTTGGATATCTGTCAATACTGTGTAGTTATTTCCATCTGAGATAAGTCCCATGGCAATCCCTGCTACTGGTGCCTTGATTGGCACACCACCAGTCATAAGGGCAAGAGTTCCCGCACAAATAGAAGCTTGAGATGAAGAACCATTTGATTCCAAAACTTCTGCTACTAAACGGATAGCGTATGGGAATTCTTCCAAACTTGGCAATACTTGAGCAAGAGCACGCTCACCAAGAGCACCGTGACCGATTTCACGACGACCTGGCGCACCGTAACGACCAGTTTCCCCTACAGAGTATTGAGGGAAGTTATAGTGGTGCATAAAGCGTTTCTTATACTCTGGATCCAAACCATCAATGATTTGAGTTTCTCCCATCGGAGCCAAGGTCAAGACTGAAAGAGCTTGAGTTTGCCCACGAGTAAAGAGACCTGAACCATGTACACGAGGAAGGAAGTCAACAACCGCATCCAAAGGACGGATTTCATCGACCTTACGACCATCAGGACGTACCTTATCTTCTGTGATCAAACGGCGTACTTCCGCGTGTTCCATTTGTTCCAAGATTTCAGCCACATCACGCATGATACGGTCAAATTCTTCGTGGTCCACATATTTTTCTTCGTAAACAGCAGTTACTTGGTCCTTAACTGCTTGAGTTGCAGCTTCACGGGCCAATTTTTCTTCTACTTGAACCGCTTTTTGGAGGTCACTGTTGTAGGCTGCGATAATTTCAGCCTGTAATTCAGCGTCCACATGAAGCAATTCTACTTCTGCTTTTTCCTTACCAACAGCTGTAACAATTTCTTCTTGGAAGGCAATCAATTCTTTAACTGCTTCGTGCCCTTTAAGGAGAGCTTCCAACATGATTTCTTCTGACAATTCTTTAGCACCAGACTCTACCATGTTGATGGCGTGCTTGGTACCAGCTACTGTCAATTCAAGGAGAGATTGCTCTGCTTGTTCTTGCGTAGGGTTGATGATGATTTGACCATCCACATAACCCACTTGGACCCCAGCGATTGGTCCGTCAAATGGAATGTCTGAGATAGAAAGCGCTAAAGATGAACCAAACATAGCTACCATTGGCGCAGATGCATTTTCATCATAAGAAAGTACTGTGTTGATGACTTGGACTTCATTACGGAAACCTTCCGCAAACATAGGACGGATTGGACGGTCAATCAAACGCGCTGTCAAAGTCGCATCTGTTGAAGGACGTCCTTCACGTTTCATAAAGCCACCAGGAAACTTCCCAGCTGCATACATTTTTTCTTCGTAGTTGACTTGGAGAGGGAAGAAATCTCCAGTTGCCATCTTCTTAGACATAACGGCAGCAGTCAAGACAGTTGACTCACCGTAACGTACGACAACTGCGCCATTCGCTTGCTTAGCAACCTGACCAGTCTCTACAATTAACTCACGACCCGCAAAAGTCGTTTGAAACACTTGTTTTGTCATTTTAATCCCCTTTGGATTGATGAAATTATACGCCTTGCCTACAAAGATCAAGATACTAAGGGCGTGAAGAATCCCGTATGAAAATAGGAGATTGACGCAGTGTGCGATGCGCACCAGGAAATCTATCTTTTTCACTAGGGATTTAGCCCGTGTTCAATTACTCAAGATACAAATCATTAGAAAGGTTTGATGCTAAAGCATCTAATCCTTTCACGCTAATCGCTATCAGGCGATTAGCTAAATGCTTTACTAACTCTCTCGTCAAATGATATCGATTTGACTCGTTCGTGTCGCTCAAACTAAATACTGAAAAGAACAAATTATGAAAAAATTTCTGTCATAAAATTGAGAATTGACAAAGCCTTTGAAACCTAAATACCCTCATCTTTGTATCAAGTACGTACAGAGTCTATTTTATCATATTTTTCTTAAAAAGTGCGGTCTTTACCATTAAAAAGGAACCATTCCCCTCACCTGAGAAGAATGGTTTACTTTTTATTATCTTAGAGACTGGTGATTAAACAAGGCATGGGTTGCTTGATGGATGTATTTTGCTGTATCCGCATTATTCATGGTGTAGAGATGCACACCGGCAACATCCTGAGTTACCAAGTCCACGATTTGGTCCACTGCATAGGCAAGTCCTGCTGCTCTGAGCGACTCAGGGTCATGCTCATACTTGTCTAAGATAGCTTTAAATTTGCGTGGAAGATGGATATTCTCACAAGTCTTCAAGAGACGGAGAGCCTGATTTCGATTCAAAATTGGCATAATCCCTGCATGAATGGGAACATCAATCCCAGCCAAGATGCACTTGTCTTGGAAATCATAGAAGCGCTCATTATCAAAGAAAAGCTGAGTTACGAGGCTCGAACAGCCTGCATCCACTTTCTTCTTAAGATTTTGAATATCTGAAATCTGATTTGGCGAATCTGGATGCCCTTCTGGATAGCAAGCTCCGACAATATCAAAGTGAGGGGCTTGTTCCTTGATGAACTCAATTAAGTCAGTTGCGTAGCGAAAATCCTTTTGCGGCTCTACATCAGGGATAATATCCCCACGAAGAGCCAATATTTTCTGTACCCCAACCTTGTCCAAGTCGGCAATGGTTTCAGCAACCTTGTCCTTAGTCAAATAGATAGCTGGCAAGTGAGCAATAGTCGGAATCGCCAAGTCATTTTGGATAAAGTCAGCCAAACGAACCGTCGTTTCCTTGATATTAAATTTATTATTGCTGGCAGTCACACTGATAAAGTGGGGAGCCAACTCCTGCATATCTTGAAGAGCAGAAATAATGTTATCATTACCCACAGCTGGGTTGGGAGGGAACACTTCAAATGAGAGTGACGGTGTTTGGCGTGACATAGTCATTATCCTTTTCTAGTTGATTTTTTCGTTAGCTGGACTCCTAGAACCCAAGTGAAACAGGCAGATTGACCAAACAGCGCTTTTAGAGAAATCTTATCTTACAATTTCTCACGCGCAGCTTTAGCTGCTTCCACAAGGCGGATCAAGCTTTCTTTTGTTTCTGGAATACCACGTGTTTTCAAACCACAGTCAGGGTTGATCCAAACTTTCTTGCTTGGCACTTTAGCAAGGATAGCTTCGATTGTATTGTCGATTTCGCCTTCATTTGGCACACGAGGTGAGTGGATATCGTAAACCCCAGGTCCCACTTCTGTTTGGAAGTTTTTCGCTTTGAGTTCGTCCAAGATTTCAAGGTTTGAACGGCTAGCTTCAAAGGAAATAACATCTGCATCCATGTTGTCGATAGCTGGGATGATATCTGTAAATTCTGAGTAACACATGTGAGTGTGAATTTGTGTATCTGGCGCTACTGTTGAGTGTACCAAGCGGAAGGCAGGAATTGCCCAGTCAAGGTAGTCTTCGTACCAGTCGCTACGACGGAGTGGCAATTTTTCACGAAGAGCAGCCTCATCGATTTGGATGATCTTCACACCAGCAGCTTCAAGGTCAAGAACTTCATCCTTGATAGCAAGAGCGATTTGAAGAGTAGAATCCTTGATAGAGATGTCTTCACGTGGGAATGACCAGTTGAGGATAGTAACAGGTCCAGTCAACATACCTTTAACAGGTTTGTTTGTACGGCTTTGTGCATAGCTAGACCATTTAACAGTGATAGGGTTAAGACGAGTGACATCACCCCAGATGATTGGTGGTTTCACCCCACGCATACCGTATGATTGTACCCAACCATTTTTAGAGAAGAGGTAACCTGACAAGTTTTGACCGAAGTACTCAACCATGTCATTACGCTCAAATTCACCGTGAACAAGGACATCAAAGTCAATATCTTCTTGCCATTTGATCCATTCATCGATCGTTTCAGCAAGGAAAGCATCGTACTCTTCTTGAGACAATTCACCTTTACGGTAAGCCAAACGTTTCGCACGAACTTCCTTAGTTTGAGGGAATGAACCGATAGTTGTTGTTGGAAGAGCTGGAAGTTTGAAAGCTTCTTCTTGGATAGCTTCACGTTCTGCAAAGGCTGGCAAACGAGTGTAGTCTGCATCAGTTAAACCAGCGATACGCGCACGAAGTTCCGCATTTTCACCAACACGCTCAGTCGCAAAGAGTTCTTTGTTAGCTGCAAGTGCTTCTTCACCTTGACCATTGCGGATAGCATCCAAATCACGAATCTCATCCAATTTTTCAACTGCAAAGGCAAAGTGGTTCAAGATTGCTGGTTCAAATTCTTCATTAGCAGTTGTAAATGGCACATGAAGAAGTGAGCATGAGCTTGTCAAGACAATGTTTTCAGCTGGGATTTGCTCAAGAACAGCCAAGCTCTTTTCGTAATTGTTGCGCCAGATGTTTTTACCATTGACAATACCTGCATAAAGAGTCTTATCAGCTGGGAAACCACCTTTAACAAGTTCAAGAGTTTTCTTACCTTCAACGAAATCAAGACCGATAGCATCTACTGGCAATTTCACAAGGTCAGCGTAAACGTCACGAACGTCACCGAAGTAAGTTTGAAGCAAGACTTCAAGACCTTTTTTGTCAGCCAAAAGTTTATTGTAAAGGTTCAAGAAGAGAGCTTTTTCTTCAGCTGTCAAATCTTTTACAAGAGCAGCTTCGTCGAGTTGGATGCGAGTTGCACCAAGTTCAGCCAATTTTGCAAAAACTTCTTGGTAAGCAGCCACTAAACTGTCTACGAAGTCTTCTGCTTTCACACCTTCTTCAAAGTCTGACAATTGAAGGAAAGTAAATGGACCTACAAGGACTGGACGAGTGTTCAATCCAAGTTCTTTTGCTTCTTGGAACTCATCAAAGATTTTGTGACCTGCAAGTTTGACTTGAGTGTCTTTTTCAAATTTAGGAACGATGTAATGGTAGTTAGTGTTGAACCACTTCTTCATTGGAAGGGCGCGAACATCCCCTTTTTCTCCTTGATAACCACGACCCAAAGCGAAGTAGCGCTCAAGGTCAGACAAGTCCAAGTTTTGAACTGAAGCAGGTACCACGTTGAAAAGGAAAGCTGCATCTAGGAAGTTGTCATAGTGAGAAAAGTCATTTGATGGAATTTCAGTGATTCCTTTTTCTTTGACGATGTTCCAGTGTTTAGCACGCAATTCTTTTGCGGCTGCCAAGAGTTCTTCTTCTGAGATTTCTTTTCTAAAGTATTTTTCAGTTGTAAATTTTAATTCGCGGAATTCGCCCAAACGAGGGAAACCGATGATTGTAGTTGACATGATGTGTCCTCCAAAATTTGTTGTTGAAACTATCTTAACAGAAAAGAAATCATCTGTATAATTGTAAAAAATTAGGCTTTGATATAGTTTGAAACTATATCTCTGTTTTAAACAAAAGAAAAAGACTTGAAACAAATGCCTCAAATCCTTTGTGTAGCTTGTTTTTAGCTGTATTTTAGTTAGACTGGTAAAACGTGTTATTAGTAATTCTTATAAGTGACTATGACTTGTTATTAGAAAAGACTATAATACTCTTCGAAAATCAAATTCAAACCGCGTCAACGTCGCCTTGCCGTACTCAAGTACAGCCTGCGGCTAGTTTCCTAGTTTGCTCTTTGATTTTCATTGAGTATGAGTCTACTCTAATCAACTCTTTTCCTGTTCGAGTGGGACGACTACTAGTGTCTTTCCTAAACTGGCTAGAACTTTCAAGGATTTCCTCCTTGGTAAAGAGTTCAGATCGGACATCCTTCCAGTTACTCCCGATAGCACTATTCTTCATCACTTACCCCTCTTTCTTTTAGAGCTATATATTTTTTGAAAAAATGAGCGAATTATGATTCGATAGATTGACCAGCGGGTTTAAAATTGGTGCTAGCTTGTTTCTTAAGCGCTTTTCCTTTTCTAGGATAAAGCAGATCCTGTTTGCTTAACCCCAATTTTCCATGATGAATCCAGTAGTAGATGGTAGAAATTCCCACGTTAACGCCCTTAGCCTTGACCATCATTTCGGGAGAAAACTTTTTGTTATAATAGTGGAGAATCTTTTCCTTTAGTTCCTTGCTTAAGCTTGATTTCTTGACCGAGTACTTGCGATTGCTTTCATAAGATTGTTGAGCGTAGTCGGCAGAGTAAAGCTCTTTAAAGCCCCCTTTTCCAAGACATTTTCGGACTGTCCCACGCTTGATTTCAGTATGGATAGTTTGAGGAGTTTTTCCAAGTAGAGAGGCAATTTCTCTATTTGATTTCCCTTCTTTTTTCCATCGTTCGATTAAGCGACGGCTATCGATTGTCAAATGTTTGCCTTTTGTAGTATAATTGTCTTGCATTTCTGTGCCTTTTCATCATTTCAATCTTAAATTGGACTTTTTTTACTTGGGTTGTACTTAATCTATGAGGAAGACAAGACAAAGAATATCAATCAAGTAAAGTCACAAAGTCACATTAGCTCCGAGCAACCATTGCAAATTGAGGTACTCATACAATGATTAAAACATTTCTCTCTGCCCTTTCCCTCATTCTCTTTGCTATCCCTATCATAGCTTATTCTTTTTTCCCATCTTCTAATTTTAACATTTGGCTATCTACCAGACCTATCTTGGCACAGATTTATGCCTTCCCCTTAGCTACTGCAACTATGGCTTCTATTTTCAGTTTCGTATTTTTTCCCCTATCTTTTTACAAGAAAAATAAACAAATACGGTTTTATTCTAGCATCTTGCTCTTACTATCGTTCATATTACTATTATTCGGAACAGATAAAACCCTTTCTTCCGCATCAAATAAGACTAAAACCTTAAAATTAGTAACTTGGAACGTCGCTAATCAAATAGAAGCACAACATATTGAGCGAATTTTTAGCCATTTTGATGCCGATATGGCTATATTCCCTGAACTAGCTACCAATATCAGAGGTGAGCAAGAAAACCAGAGAATCAAACTATTGTTTCATCAAGTTGGACTTTCTATGGCCAACTATGATATTTTTACTTCTCCACCTACTGACAGTGGAATAGCTCCTGTGACTGTGATTGTCAAGAAAAGTTATGGTTTCTATACAGAAGCTGAAACTTTCCATACAACACGGTTCGGGACAATTCTATTACATTCGAGAAAACAAAATATACCAGATATCATTGCTTTGCATACTGCTCCTCCTCTGCCAGGTTTAATGGAAATCTGGAAGCAAGACTTAAACATCATTCATAATCAACTGGCTTCAAAATATCCAAAGGCTATTATTGCAGGTGATTTTAATGCAACTATGCGTCATGGAGCACTTGCAAAAATAAGCTCTCATAGGGACGCATTAAATGCACTGCCACCTTTTGAAAGAGGAACTTGGAATAGCCAAAGTCCAAAACTTTTTAATGCAACAATAGATCATATTTTATTGCCTAAAAACCACTACTATGTTAAAAATTTAGACATTGTAAGTTTTCAAAACTCTGATCATAGATGTATTTTTACAGAAATCACATTTTAATTATTTTATACTCTTCGACAATCTCTTCAAACCACGTCAGCGTCGACTTACCTTAGACATATGGTTACTGACTTCGTNNACAGTGTTTTGAGCAACCTACGGCTAGCTTCCTAGTTTGCTTTTTGATTTTCATTGAGTATTATATAAAATCACCCCTCTAGTGTTCATAAACTAGAGGGGGAATTTGTATCCTACTATCGTTTAACGCACTTCTGCATTGACTTTTTCTTCGAGAGAAGCTTGGATTTTTTCCATATAGCGTGCGACTTCTTCGTCCGTTAAGCTATCTTCTGGATTTTGGAAGGTCAAGCTATAAGCCATTGACTTCATACCAAGTCCCAATTTTTCGCCTGAGAAGACGTCAAAGAGTTTGATATCTGTCAAACGTTTCACGCCGGCAGCTTGGATAGCGTTCACAACTTCTTGGTGAGTCACTTCTGCCCTAAGGAGAAGGGCAACGTCACGGCTGACTGCTGGGAATTTAGTAATTTCTACAAATGGAGTAGCTGGTTGAAGCGCAGTTTCGATGGCTGAAAGGTTGAGCTCAGCTACATACGTTTCTGGAATATCGTAAGCCTTAGCAGTGACTGGATGCACTTGGCCAAGGAAACCAAGAACTTGGTCACCGAGTGAAATCATAGCTGTACGTCCTGGGTGAAGGCTAGCGATTTCAGATGTTGCTGTATAAGTTACTTGGAGTCCCAAACGAGCAAAGAGGGCTTCAAGGATTCCCTTAGCATAGAAGAAATCAACTGGAACTGCTACTGTTTGGAAATCTTTTTCAGCAACCAATCCTGTCAAGGCAAGGGCAAAGCTGTTGATTTCATTTGGAAGTTCTTCTTTTGGATTACCTGTTTGTTCAAAGACTTTTCCAATCTCGTAAAGGGCCAAGTTTTTGTTCTTACGAGCCACGTTGTAGGCAACAGTATCAAGGATACCTGAGATCATATTTTGACGGAGGACAGAACGATCCACAGTCATTGGCCACATAAGTTCCGTAAGGTTACTTGGTTGAGCTGTGAACTCAACTGCTTTTTCAGGAGTTGTTAGAGCATAGGTGATGATTTCTGTCAAACCTGCTCCTTCAGCAATGGTACGAACTTGGCGACGCAATTTTTGTGTGGCTGTCAATTCACCTGCTGTACCATCGTCTTTTGGTAGGCTAGTTGGCAAACGGTCATATCCATAGATACGAGCGATTTCTTCAAAGAGGTCTGCCTCGATAGTGATATCCCAACGACGACGTGGGACGCTGACTGTAAATCTGTCTGCATTTCCAGAAAGAGCAAAGCCAAGACGACGGAAGACGTCTTCTACATCAGTGTATGAAAGCTCCGTACCAAGGACACGGTTGACGTCTGCAAGGGTAGAAGAAACTTCCACATCAGAAGTATCAAGCTCACCTGCTGAAACGATGCCCTTACGAACCGTCGCACCAGCAAGTTCTGCAATCATGCTAGCTGCCGCATCAAGGGCTTCATTGACTGTTGCCACATTGATGCCTTTTTCAAAGCGAGAAGATGACTCAGAACGAAGATTGAGGCGACCACTAGTCTTACGAATTGATTTTCCGTTGAAAACAGCAGCTTCAAGGACGACACGACTTGATTTCTCAGAGATTTCTGTTGCTTGACCACCCATAACACCTGCAAGAGCAACTGGCTTGTCTGCGACAGTGATAACTAAGTCATTTGTTTCCAAGCCACGTTCTTCACCATCCAAGGTCACTAATTTTTCACCAGCACGCGCTTCACGCACACGGATGTCAGTCCCTTCAAAGGTATCCAAGTCAAAGGCGTGCATTGGTTGACCAAAGTAGAGAAGGATGTAGTTGGTCACGTCCACTACGTTATTGATGGGACGGATACCTTCGTTCATGAGGATATTTTGCAACCATTGTGGACTTGGTGCAATAGTCACATTATCCAAGATACGGGCTGCATAGTAAGGTGCCTTGTCTGTTTCAATCCCTACAGAAAGAGCGTCTGCTGCAACTTCATTTGTTTCTGTTAGAGTAAATTCTTTAAAGTTGACCGCCTTGTCATAGATGGCTGCTACTTCGTGAGCCACCCCACGCATAGAAAGGGCATCTGCACGGTTGGGTGTGATAGACAGTTCGATGATTTCATCATCCAAGTCTAGATATGAGAAGACTTCCTCACCTGGAACGGCATTTTCTGGCAAGATTTGGATGCCATCTGCAAATTCCTTAGGCACAACTGAGTCAGAAATTCCCAATTCACCAAGCGAACAAATCATTCCAAGTGACTCAAGACCGCGGATTTTCCCTTTTTTGATCTTGTAATTGTCAGCGATGCGAGCCCCTGGAAGAGCCACCATAACCTTGATACCAGCACGCACATTTGGGGCACCACAAACGATTTGACGGGCTTCTTCTTCGCCAACGTTAACCTGACAAACATGAAGGTGAGTTTCTGGCACATCTTCGCAAGACAAGACCTCACCGACGACAATTTTTGAGAGACCAGCAGCCGGCGATTCGACACCTTCGACCTCGATCCCTGTAGTTGACATTTTTTCAGCCAACTCTTGTGATGGAACATCAATGTCCACCAATTCTTTTAACCATTTATAAGATACAAGCATAATTTAGTTCTCCAGAATGACAGTTGCCACTCTGGTTCTTTTCCTTTCCTATCATTTCAATAGAAGAATCATCTTCTTACCTTAATTTCTTTTTCAGTAACCAATCCGTATCTACTTTTTGACCAACCATAAAATGATGTTGACCAAATTTTTCAAAACCATATCGATTATAAAATGCTTGAGCTTTTGTATTATGCTCCCAAACACCTAGCCAAGCCCAAGAAAAACTATTTTTTGTAGCAAGTTCAAGAGCGAATTCAAACAGTTGCTTACCTAGTCCAAAGCCTTGGAATTTTTGTAGCACATAGAGGCGTTGAATATCAAAAGCGTCCTCTAATTCTCTCTCAGTTTGAGCACTTCCCCAGTTGACTTTAAGAAAACCAGCTATCTCCTCTTCATGCATAATGAAATAGGTTTCGGATTCTGGATTTTCCAACTCAATTGACAAAACTCTCAGACTATAAGCCTCTTCAAAGTATTCCTGTAACTGCTCTTCCGTATTATCATGAGCAAATGTTTCACGAAAGGTTTGTTTAGCAATTTTAGCCAACACCTCAACATCTGCCATTTCTACTTTTCTAATCATTATTTAAACTGCTCTGAGAAGCGGACATCTCCTTGGTAGAATCCACGGATATCATTGATTCCGTAACGGAGCATAGCTACACGTTCTTGACCAAGACCAAAGGCAAATCCAGAGTAAACAGTCGCATCGATACCACTCATTTCAAGGACACGTGGGTGAACCATACCAGCTCCCATAATTTCGATCCAACCAGTTTTCTTACATACGTTACAGCCTTCTCCACCACACTTGAAGCAAGAAACATCCACCTCAACAGATGGCTCTGTGAATGGGAAATAAGATGGACGCAAACGAATTTGACGCTCTTCACCGAACATTTTTTGCACAATCAATTGAAGGGTTCCTTGAAGGTCTGCCATAGAAATGTTCTTCCCAACAACCAAGCCTTCAATTTGGTGGAATTGGTGACTGTGGGTCGCATCGTCCGTATCACGACGGAACACACGCCCTGGTGAGATCATTTTCAAAGGACCTTTAGAGAAATCATGGCCATCCATGGCACGCGCCTGAACAGGAGACGTATGGGTACGGAGTAAGATCTCTTCTGTGATATAGAAAGTGTCCTGCATATCGCGAGCTGGGTGGTCTTTGGGAAGGTTCATACGTTCAAAGTTATAGTAGTCTTGCTCTACTTCAAAACCATCCACGACTTGGTAACCCATCCCAATGAAAATATCTTCGATTTCTTCACTAGTTTGTGTCAAAACATGACGGTGACCAGTAGCAACTGGACGACCTGGAAGCGTCACATCGATACTCTCGCTAGCTAACTGTGCAGCGACTTTCTTTTCTTCCAAGAGCTTAGCTGTTTCTTCAAAGGCTGCTGTCAAGACATCACGAGCTTCATTGACGTGTTTCCCAATAATTGGACGCATCTCAGCAGAGACATCTTTCATCCCTTTGAGAATTTCAGTAAGCGAACCCTTTTTACCAAGGACAGAAACACGCAAATCTTGCATCTCTTTTTCATTTTCAGCAGTCATCTGCTTCAAGCTAGCCAGCGTTTCTTCACGAAGCGCTTTTAATTGTTCTTCAATAGTTGACATAATTCCTCCATCAGTCGCTTATCAGATAAAAAGAAAACCACATGCCAAAAACTCCACTCGGAGCGTTGACACGCGGTACCATCCGTTTTCATCTGACAAGTCAGACCTTCATTTCTAAATCCATACGCAAGTGAATTCACCCAGCTTTCATATAGAGAGCTTGCAGTCACGGCTCTCCTCCCTGATATACTTCCCTTGGGCTACTAGTCTTGCGGATTCCTATTCAATTACTACATAGTTTATCAGATTTTTACCATTCTTGCAAGACCTATCTTACTTCTGCTTGTTAGATGTGATTCGAATGTGATAATGGCAACAGTCTCACTAAAGAAATGAAAATCATACATAGAAATTTTTAAAAATTTTCTCTATCGTAAACCTGCCACTAGTTCAGAAACTATACTAGCTGATTCCAAACGTAATATGGTCATTTCATCTACCTTCCCTAATAATGGCATTGCACCATACCAAACAATGGTCTTGTTTACCAAAAGAATAGGCGTTACTATTTTCGATTGAGTAAAAGATACTTTAATTTTCTGGCTCTTCAACTGGTCTAGCCATGCTTTATTTGCAACCGTCTCTGGTATACATATCTCAATTTGACTAATCCTAAATTCTTTTAGAAATTTCATCAGTTTTGTCTGGTGCACATAAGGTAAAATAAGCATACATTCCTGTCTTTCCCCTGCTAAGTCCTCTCTCAACACCTTCTCATATCTACTATCAACATAAACGAATTGTTTCTCCTCACCCTCGATGGCACGATAATCCATCTTTCGATAAGCTACTTGTCGTTTCTGAAACATCTTTTCTAAATAAGGAACATGAATATCCACATAATCGAAAATCCGTACCAAAGACTTATCCTTGTAGTTTCTATGAATCCGACCTGCATACTGAATTAAATTATTTTTCCAAGAAAAAGGTGCTGCCAAGATAAGCGTGTCCAACTGAGGTAAGTCAAAACCTTCGCCAATGTATTTTCCAGTAGACAACAAAACAAACCCTTTATCTAGCTGTTCTAATCTCTTCAGTAAACTTGTTCTCTCTCGGACTTTGGTTTTTCCGCTAATAATGTAACAGTCATCAACCTCTTTCTCTTTCAATAACTTTTCAAAGACATCTATCTGTTGAATTCGATTAACTAAAACCAAGATATTTCGTCCTTCTGCCACTTGGGCTAGAATATCCTTGAGAATCAACTGATTCCTCACTGAGTCAGTAGCAATCCAATCACTAAGCTGTATAAAATTACTTGCTTTGGTCTTTTCAATCTCCAAATGACCAAAAGAAGTGAATCTTAATTGCAATTGCCGTTTAAAATCCGTTTCCCTCTTATCAGCAGTATGGAGTATCTCACCAACTCTCTGAAAAACAATAGGCTCATGACCATTCTTACGCTCAGGCGTAGCCGTTAAACCGTAAAGATACTTCCCTCTAAACTGAGCAACAACTTTTTCAAACATCAAGGCAGAGACATGATGACACTCATCCACAATCATCATCTCATACTCATCCAAAAGACTTTGACTATTTTCCAACTTAAATAGAGATTGAATCATAACAACATCAACCAGTTTACTCAGCCATTTCTTAGTCCCACCGTACTGCCCAACATAGCCGATTACCTTTTCACGACCTGATGGTGTATAACGGGTAGCTTCTGCCTCTTCGAAAGTCAGAAAACGGTTTAAACGATCCAGCCATTGGTCTAAGAGTTGCTTATTATGAACTAGAATAATTGTTTTTGTCTTCCGTTCAGAGATGAGAGCAGCACCTAAAACGGTCTTCCCAAAACCAGTCTCCGCATGGAGTAAACCATTTTCTTTGGAAATCATATCTGACAGGGCTAACTCTTGCTCAAAAGTGAGTTCTCCCTTAAATTCCACTCTAATAGACCTCTGTACCTTTCTCCTATCTTCCACAGATACCTGCTTAAATTTATCTTGCAATGGATACAGTAAACCTCTTGGTAGCCATAAATAATGATCGGATTCTCCAAATAAATACATTCGCTCAGGAATTTGATAGGTTGGTTGTCGCATAGCCTGCTTTAAATAAAATTCGGGATTAGAAAATGAAGCCATATTTTTCAAGAAAAACAGTGTCTTGGGTGTCACAGACGATTTTTCAAGTTGGATCATATTGGATAAGACGACCTTCAACTCCTTATCCAATTCTTCCTTACCTAACTCCTCTTGGATTAACAGTGCCACTTTAGCAGTTGAAACCCTCTGAATTTCTTGTAGATACCTCCATTGGTCTTCATAAGGCTGAAACTGTTCATCCACAAAGACCGTTCGCCCTTGATGATAAGCTTCTCCTTGAAAAGGAAGGGCAATCAAATTACCAAATCCACCTTTAGGAAGAACATCCTGATTTGGAAACATGCGATCAAAAGAATCAAAGGACAGTTGCATACTTTCCTGCATTGCCAGTTCTAACAGTTTCTTTCCAAACAAGCGAGCCTCTCGACTCGGAATCGCTTCCTCAAAGAAGAACCAAATATGGAGTCCGTGACCCGAACGAGAAATCTCTAAATGGGCTTCCATCTGGCGTTCCCTGGCTATTCTTCGAATGGTTAAACCAGCTTCTTTCCAATCTCCTTCATCAAAATCCAGTACCAAAAAATAACAGCTATCATCTAAGTGCATAGGAAAGATACCGATAGCTGTCTCCCCACGAAAATGAGATTTCAAAACGGAGTCCGTTAATGTCTGGAAACTCCGTTTTTCAGGCGGCAACTGCTTCCAACCATAATCATAGGATGGAAAATACTGAATTTTCCCTTGATCATTGATAAAACTCTTAGCATAAACATCATAACGGCCAGCAAACACGGAGGTAAACAATTGTAATTTTTCTTGCGTCGTCAAGCGACTACGTTGAAGTTGGAACATCTCCTCGAACTGAGAGCGTTCCATAACAAACTGACTCTTGTCTTTAAGACGTTTACACAAGAAAAACTCACTATCCCCATTAAAAGAAGAAAAGACATCAAGTACTTCTACCACAATTCCATCCAAAGACACAAAAACAGCCATAAGAGTCACCTCCTTGATTCCTATAGGCTGATTATAACAAGAATAGCTGAAATTGTACACGAAAATAAAATCCGAATAGCACTGAAAGTACGAGATAAATAGAGTTTAAACGAGCAATCTATAAAATTAAAAAAACACATATTATCAAGCGACCTAAATCTTTGATGATATGCGTTTTCTTGTAGGAATATTTACTTCATTTTTTTCCTAAAATTCAATGTTTACTCAGTATTAGGATTTTTAAAGATCGAGTTCTAGATACATCTTTTCTGATGACAGATCATTTTGACCACCGAGCAAGAGATTTTCAAAAAAAGCTGTTAAAAACTCAGGACGTCGCTGTAAAATCTTTGCATTATCTAATACCAAGGCATCACGAAAATACTTGGCATGTTGCTGAAATGGTGTATTATCAATATCAAAACCAAACTCACGAAGATACTGAATCAAAAAAACCGTTACTGTCCGGGTGTTTCCTTCACGAAATGGATGAATCTGCCAGATTCCTGAAATAAAATGTTGGATTTTTTTAATCACATCCGCCTGAGTTAGTGTCGCATATGCAACTTGTTTTTCCTGATTAAAATCATAATCCAAGGTCATTTGAATCATAGAGTAATCAGAGTACACAACACTTTCACCACTCAAAACAGGTTCATTCTTTGTGATATTGGTCTGACGAAATTGCCCCACTGGAATAGAGGACTCAAATATATCTTGAAACAACTCCTTATGAATAGCAAGTAAGGTCGCAGGACTGAAGCTAAAGCCTCTTCGAGATAATAGTTCCACGATACGAAGAGAAACCAAGTCTGCCTCCTCCGTACTTGCATCAATGGTATGATGATAAACCGTTGCATCCTCATAAACCTGCTCATAAGTCAGTTCTCCCCGAGACTGTTTCTCAGCCAAAGATTCCATATACGCTGATGGCACTAGATTATCAACTTTCTGCAGACCAAAACCAATCTGCCATAAGTCACGCTTAGCTTCATAAGACAAGTTTGGGTGGTCAATGTTGTAAGTTGGTTGCATAGAAAGTTCCTTTCAATTGTTTTTCTTCAGCGACTGAATAATATGATTATCAAGATATATCTGAATAAATGGGCCAGTAAGTCTGACGCGCAGACTTATCGAAGTCATTGGCATACACCACTCTGAACTCATTGGTCTGTTCAAATCCCAACTCAATTCTCCCAACACCTGAGAAGAATGCAGCAATCTTATACTTCTCAGGTCGGTTCGAACTTAGAGGTTTTGTTGTGTAGTGAGTTGCTTTCTAAAATGTTAGTTATATTAGTAGTATTTTGATAATTGTAAATAATTGTATTTTATCTTTTTATTGGATATTAAAATATCTTTTTGGCCCTATGTTTTTACTTACTCCTATGGATTTATCAACAATTTCCTTTTATACAATTAGGTACTTTCATCATCAATGTGTGTTATTGATTATTCTTTTTGGTTTTGCTCTTATCAATGCTTTCACTTGTTCTGATAGATGTATCAATGATTTTCTCTCTTCGTTAATTTCCTCTTCTACAATTTGTATACTTTTATCATCAAGGTTTGATATTACATAGCCTTTTACATCATTAAATTCTTCTTTAGAATGAGCTAATGAATTGCGTTTATCTATCATTTGCATCCAATCATTTAATAATGATGTATTGTGGGTTATATCACGTTTACTAAGATGATTATTTTTAAAATCTCTATAGAGAGATTTATAATTTCTAGAATCTGTTAAGTCAACATTTAATATTTTTTTTAACTCATATTCTATCTCAGCATTTTCACTCATATACTCTCCTCTAAGAGCATTTAGTTCATCCCACTTTGATAAACTAATTTCAATGGCTTTCTGAAATTCATGTTCAATTACTTCATCGCTGGGAGAGGATAAATTGATAATCATAGTATTATTTAATAATCCTAGATTATCTTCCTCGTTAATTTTTGTTATTACTGTCTCCTTTATCTCATCATAATTTTTTGAATAAAGAATAAAAAATTGCTTATATTTTTCTCGACTTCTTACATCGTTTAAAAATTCAATACCATTATCAATACCATTCTCATATTCTTCTCCTAAATTAAAATCGGATATAAAGAAATCGATTCTTTTAGAAGTATCATCCAAAATTTTTCTGGCATCTCCAATACTTTCACATAAATAACAATTATCTCCTAATAATTGATAACCTTTATCTTCTATAGCTTTTTTTACTATTTTTAAATAATCGTGAAAAGCATCTTCCATCTCATCTTCTAACCAAATAATACTAATATCTCTACGCATTTTCTAATTATCACCTAATTCAATTATAAAGCTTGTTTCTTCTGTATTTGAAACCACTTTAATTTCCCATTTAAATTTTTTACAAGTTTGTTTAATTATATACATCCCAACTCCTGTCCCATTCTCTTTAGTAGTAAATCCTAATCTAAAAATATCGTCCTTATTGACTATTTCAGAAGATAATGGCTTGTTAGAAGATATAACTAATTTATTTTCTTCATCAATAAATTTAAATATAATTTTATCTGCTAGTTGATCCATAGCATTTATAATAAAATTATCTAGTATCATACCTAAATCAAAAATATGTACTCTGGAAGTATGAGGATTATTTGAAAAATCAATTATAATCTCTAAATTTTTATAAGACAGACTGTTTAAATAACTCTTTATATAACTTTTGACATTAATGTATTTCCTTCCTTTTACTTCAGAAGTATTTAATTTTAGCACTTGATTTTTTATTGTAAATAATTTTCCAGAAGATTTTTTTAGACTAACAACATACTCGCTCACTCGTTCAAAATCATCTGTCGATTTAAAATCTGCAACAATTTTTTTATTTACTGAATCTATGTTTTTATACACTCCAGTTAATTCATGAGCCAACAAATTTTGTTGCGCAGAATTATTGCTTCCAATTAAAACATCCTTTCTTTTACTTTCCTCCTCTGCTACGTCTCTAGCTATTTCTGCTTCTTTCTGTTTTGTCTCTGCCAATTTTCTAGCTAACTCAGCCTCCTGACATTGCTGTTCTGCAATTTTTTTATTTTCTTCTGCTTGCTTTCTTTTTTCCTCTGCAAGTTGTTCTTTTCTTTCTATTTTCTCCTTCTCTTCTTGTCGAATCTTTTCAACTTCCTTACGCACTACAGTACCAATATTAACACGCTCAATTATCAACTTATTGATAATTGGTTTTAGCAACTCAATCAATAAAGTTATTCTTTCATCATTTCCTGATAATCCTTCACGATTTGAAGTTGAAATATCTTCCAAACAATCATTGTCTAAAATATCAAATGAGATTTCCCCTTCAATATAGTTACTGAAGGCTTGTGTGTTATTTAACTGTGGCATAAAATTTGATACTGCTAATTTATCTCTGACATAAAGTCTTAGCTGATTAGCCTTGTAAACATCATTCCTTATAAATCTATTAGTGGGATCATCTTTTGTATTTTCGGATGCTTCCGTCATATTAATTGTACTATGAATTCCTATCCAACCAGTCAATTCATAATCAAACTCTTTGGTTATTCCATGTATAGTTAAAAAATTTCTCTTTCCTTTCAAATTTATTTTAGTAACGTCTGATGGACTTAATTTCTTTACCTGACGTAACTTATTGGATACTTCCTTTAAATCTGCGTTTATTTTCACTGAGTCATTTAACAATTCGTTTTCAACGATACCATCAGAAGTTTGAAAAAAAGCATACAAATTTTTAAATCCAATTATTTTAGAAACTTTTGAAAATTCTATCTTCTGTTTTGATTTAGTCTTGTAAGCCACTTCGATAACTGCACCAATATTGTTTAACAAATAATAGTTAGCTAAAGTCATCTTCAAAGAATCCAACTTTCCCTCTGCAAATCCAGTCAAATCAACTCCAACTGATTTTATTAAAGTTCCTGATTCGAATGAATCCCAAACACTTTTATTTTCAATAGACACATCATTAATATCAACACGAATTAATTCAGGAATATCACTATCAGATGCGTTTGTGGAGTCTAGCATCCACGCTGTTTCAATTCCTCCTTTTTTAGAAACTATATAATATTTTTTTGACAAAAATAACGTTGCTAATTTTCCTATACCTTTTCTTCCCTTTGTCTTCTCAGATGACTCTTCTTTCGATAAGCGTCTGTTTCTCCCAATCAATGCGTATTTAGTAGATAAATCAACATAGCTCATTCCACTACCATTATCTAAAATTTCTAAGGTTGATTTCGATTTATCAATAGATTCTATATAGAGCTTAACATTTGTTGCACCAGCATCTAAACCATTAGCTATTAATTCAGATATTGCACTCCAGTTATTACTATACATTTGCTTTCCTAACAAGTTTAAAGCAAAATAAGAGAAGTTAAATGGGATACTGTTAGTTTCTATCATAATTAAACGCCTTTATAATTTATTTTCCTCGAAAAATTTCTTTATTCTATTAGCTAAATGAATACTTAAAATTGGAGGAACAGCATTACCAATCTGGGTATTAATTGCTTGTAGACCTCCGACAAACTTATAATTATCTGGAAAAGACTGTATTCTTGCACCTTCCCTTGCAGTCAAAGCTCTATTTTGACTAGGATGAATGCACCGTAAGGAGGATGGAGTTGATAAATTATTTGTTATGGTCGTTGAAGGTCTATCCCACCACAATCTACCGTAAGTATTACTATATCCTGAGGTTAAATAAAGTGCTCTATCTAACAATCCATCTTCTACCATTCTATTTATATCATTCTTACCTTGTCCTTCCTTAAGTGCAGCCATAATTTTCTGCAATCTTTGTCCATGATTACGACTTACATGATTAAATAATTGATCTTGATTACCTCTCATTAAAATTTGATAATCTGTTTGCGGATCTTCCACATATTGGTCCGCTCTGTCATTATTTCCTAAACTAGGTAAATCTCCAATAGCATCTCTTAAATTGAAGGGATTTTCAGAAGTACACTTTTCTGGAAAATTCCATTCAAACTCAATATTTAAATCATTTCTTACACCAATTAAAAAGACGCGTTCTCTATTTTGTGGAACACCATAATCCTTAGCATTAAGTAATTCTGTATAAACGTTATATCCATGAACATTTCCAAAGCTAGATAAATCTTTAAAACTTTCTTTTACATTTCGAATAATTGGGCCATTTTGCTCGTTTTTCATGGTTAGCAAACCATAAACATTTTCAAATACAAACATTTTAGGTTGGATAAATGAAAGTATCCTTCTATATTCACGATACATTTTTGCTCTCTTATCATACTGTCTCTTGCCAACCGTACTAAAGGACTGACAAGGTGGGCCACCAATAACTAAATCAACTCTTTTTGAACTGATTCCTTTGGATTTTAAAAAATGTTCGTCTATATTAGCAATATCTTCCTCAATCATAGTAACTCTAGGATAATTTTGTCTGAAAGCTTCTGCTGCGTCATGATTGAATTCATTTGCAAATCTAATGTTAAAGTCATTTCGGGAAACAAATTTATTATTTTTAATTGTATTCTGAAAGCCAAAAGTCAATCCTCCAGCACCAGAAAATAAATCTACAACTTCTATCATTTCTTACCCTTTTCAAAAAATATTCTCAGTTTCCATTATACCAAAAAACACGGCTCATCACCGTGTTTCTGTGTTTATTTAACGAGTTTCTTCATCTCATCAATACGTGCTACGGTCGCGTCGTATTTCGCTTGGTAGTCAGCTTGTTTGTCGCGTTCTTTTTGGACGACTTCTGGTTTGGCATTGGCTACGAAGCGTTCGTTAGAGAGCTTCTTGCCGACCATATCCAATTCTTTTTGCCATTTAGCCAGTTCCTTGTCGAGACGAGCCAATTCTTCTTCGACATTGAGGAGGTCTGCCAGTGGTAGGTAGATTTCTGCTCCAGTGATGACACTTGACATTGCCAGTTCAGGTGCAGGGATGGTTGAAGCGATTTCCAAGTGTTCTGGATTTGTGAAGCGTTTGATATAGTTGACATTGCTATTAAAGAAGGCTTCCAAGTCGCTATCGCTTGTCTTAACAAGGATGGTGATAGGTTTGCTTGGTGCTACGTTTACTTCCGCACGCGCATTACGAACAGCACGGATCAAGTCTTTGAGGCTTTCCACGCCAGTGTGAGCTGCAAGGTCTTCAAAGGCTGGATTGACAGTTGGGTATGCTGCTGTAACGATAGAGCCTTCTGAGATTTGTCCAAAGATTTCCTCTGTCACGAATGGCATGATTGGGTGGAGGAGACGAAGGATCTTGTCCAAAGTATAAAGGAGAACAGAACGTGTGATGACTTTCTCTTCTTCGTTGTCGCTGTATAGGACTTCCTTGGTCAACTCAACGTACCAGTCCGCAAACTCATCCCAGATGAAGTTGTAAAGGATGTGTCCAGCGACACCAAACTCAAACTTATCAAAGTTGGCAGTTGCTTTTCCAATGGTTTCATTGAGGTTGTGGAGAATCCAGCGGTCTGTGACATTTCCAGCTTCCTTGTTGACTACTTTTTCCACATTGGCAGTTGCTTGCTCAAGGGTCAAGCCTTCATTGTTCATGAGGATGTAGCGAGAGATATTCCAAATCTTGTTAATGAAGTTCCATGAAGCATCCATTTTCTCGTAAGAGAAGCGCACGTCTTGACCTGGTGCTGAACCGTTTGAAAGGAACCAACGAAGGGCATCGGCACCATATTTCTCAATGACATCCATAGGGTCAATCCCGTTACCAAGAGATTTCGACATCTTGCGTCCTTGCTCGTCACGGATGAGACCGTGGATCAGAACGTTTTGGAATGGCTGACGGCCAGTGAATTCCAAGGATTGGAAGATCATACGAGATACCCAGAAGAAGATGATGTCGTAACCTGTAACCAAGGTTGAAGTTGGGAAGTAACGTTTGAAGTCTTCTGAATCGACATCAGGCCAGCCCATGGTTGAGAATGGCCAAAGAGCAGAACTGAACCAAGTATCCAAGACGTCTTCGTCCTGAGTCCATCCGTCACCTTCTGGCGCTTCTTCACCGACATACATTTCACCCTCAGCATTGTACCAAGCAGGGATTTGGTGACCCCACCAGAGCTGACGAGAGATTACCCAGTCGTGGACATTTTCCATCCATTGGAGGAAGGTATCGTTGAAACGAGGTGGGTAGAATTCGACCTTGTCCTCTGTGTCTTGGTTGGCAATAGCATTTTTAGCCAATTGGTCCATCTTAACAAACCATTGTGTAGACAAGCGTGGTTCAACCACAACACCTGTACGCTCTGAGTGACCAACGCTGTGGACACGTTTTTCGATTTTGACAAGGGCACCGATTTCTTCCAGCTTAGCAACGACTGCCTTACGAGCTTCAAAACGGTCCATGCCTGCAAATTCAAAGGCCAAGTCATTCATAGTTCCGTCATCGTTCATGACGTTGACTTGTGGCAAGTTGTGACGTTGACCCACCAAGAAGTCGTTTGGATCATGGGCAGGGGTGATTTTAACAACACCAGTCCCAAACTCAGGATCAGCATGCTCATCCCCAACGATTGGGATTAATTTATTAGCGATTGGAAGGATGACGTTTTTACCAATCAAGTCCTTGTAGCGTGGGTCTTCTGGATTGACCGCAACCGCAACGTCCCCAAACATAGTCTCAGGACGAGTTGTGGCAACTTCAAGGGCGCGTGAGCCATCTTCCAGCATGTAGTTCATATGGTAGAAGGCACCTTCGACATCCTTATGGATAACCTCGATATCAGAAAGGGCTGTGCGAGCTGCTGGGTCCCAGTTGATGATAAACTCACCACGATAGATCCAACCTTTCTTGTAAAGGTCCACAAAGACCTTACGAACAGCTTTAGACAAACCTTCATCAAGAGTGAAACGCTCACGAGAGTAATCTACAGAGAGCCCCATCTTGCCCCATTGTTCCTTGATGGTAGTGGCATATTCGTCTTTCCATTCCCAGACCTTCGTCAAGAAAGATTCACGACCTAGGTCATAACGTGTAATGCCCTCTCCACGCAAGCGCTCCTCAACCTTAGCCTGAGTGGCAATCCCAGCGTGGTCCATCCCCGGAAGCCAAAGCGTATCGAAACCTTGCATGCGTTTTTGACGGATGATGATATCTTGCAAAGTAGTATCCCAAGCGTGACCAAGGTGAAGTTTCCCAGTTACATTTGGTGGCGGAATCACGATTGAATAAGGCTTAGCCTTTTGATCGCCTGAAGGCTTGAAAACATCGGCATCAAGCCATTTTTGGTAACGACCAGCCTCAACCTCGGCTGGATTGTATTTAGGTGAAAGTTCTTTAGACATGTGTTTGTCCTTTCTAGTTAGTAACAAGATTGTAAAATTCTTCTAATAATTTATCGCGGCGTTCTGTTATATTTTTTTCTTCAAAATTTTCTATGTTATCTCGTATATCTTTAATAAGATTTACATTAGAATTCTCGTACATACTTTTCTTATCAGTAGAATTGGTGTGTTCAGTATTCTCTAGTAGAACAAGATTTCCTAAATCATAAACAATGTCACCAAGTTCATTTTGATTTTCTCTATCAACAATGTGCTCAATTGATAAATCATACACATATTTCAAAGCTTTATTTGCAGTGTTTTTACCATCTAACCTAATTCTCTCAGTTTCAAGAGAAACTAGAATATATTTCGCTAAATCTCTCGCTTTTAAATCTTTTGCTCCTTTTATTTTATTACCTTTGTCAAAAACTTTTTTACTTTTCTTTATTAATTCTATGCTAGGAGAAACTGTGTCTAATTGATCTTTTATAAAATTATTTAAAGAGGAAGTGTCTAGCTTCTCTGCATTAAATTTATTTGCCATTTGTTTATAAATAGCTTGAATTTTATTGGTTGTTGAAGGACCTCCCGTAGCTTTTATAGAATTAAGAACATTGTATTTTGTCACCATTGAAATAATTGATTTAAATTGTTTACTTTTTATACGGTTATCATTCATAGCATTAAATAAACTCAAGAATGCCATTCTAAACTGTGAGTATCCTGATGCTTTCAATATCTCCAAATTTTTCTTAATAATAAAGTTATCATCCTGATTAAAATATTTTTTAGTTCCAAAAAGATCATCATCTTCAGATGGATTGCATATAACTCTATAGAATTCTACATACTTTATACAATTATCTAAAAAATTACTATATTCATCTTCAGAAATTTTCTTCGTAAAAGTTTCGAATAATTTAGTTTGAGTTGTGTTAATTCCAAGAGAGTTAAAAAAATAATAGAAATAATCCGAAATATTTTCGTCAAGTTTATAAAGTATATCTGTTATGTGATTCCACTTTCTAGATGTCTCATCATGTTCATCATCTAAAACTTCAAAAATCCGGCTCTTAATTAGATCAATTTCACTTAATCTTAATCCCTTAGAATTGAAATTTTGATAAATTTTATTAACATCTTTTTCATCAACAGAATAAATACAAATAACTGTTGAATTAAGCAATTGTTTCCCTAAATAATCTATGTATTTGATGTAATCCTTAGGATCCCATATAATATCAGGTTCTTTACTATTTAACCCTTCCAAAAGCCTTTCTTGTAATAATTGATCTTTTATGAAATCAAAAGCTTTTCGTAGAGTCTCTTGAGAAGTATTTGTTGTTTCTTCTTTAGAAGCATCATGTGTACCTAGCTTCAGAATATCATAAGGGAGAATCGGATTCAGATTTTTATTAACTAATCTAGTTTTTGTCACTGTCTTTCCATCAGAAAAATGAGGAAAAATTAAATTAGTATTATAACCATGTGAATAAGATTCATCATCTCCTGTATTAACATTATATGATTCTATAATGTCTTTGATACATGCTAAAAATAAAGTCATGGTTGTAAGACGTTGCTGACCATCAATAACCTTATATGGCTTTTCAACACTGGCTTTTGTAACATCTCCAACCAATAAAATTGTTCCAAAAAAATAATCTGTTATTTCTGTTTCAAAAACTACTTTTTTTCCACTTACTGACAATGAGAGGTTCTTTCTTATATCAGAAATAAAATCCCTATATTGCTCTTCTTTCCAAGAAAAGTCCCTCTGAAAATTTGGCACTTCATATATATTTCGTTCAGCGAATACTTGTTCTATTCTTTGATCTTTTGTTCTAAAATTCATAATTCCCTCCTGTTACGTAAATCCTAAAATAGCCCCTGCCATCTACATGACAGGGACGAATGTATTTATCCGCGGTACCACCCAATTTCGGGCAGTTGCCCGCAACTCTCGTCTTTAAAACAAAAAGACACTTTTATTTCAATTTTTCATCCATTAGCAACCAGTTTTGACACATTTGTGGACTTCTCAGCTCCGCCACTTTCTGTAAAATGTGGGATTCAAAACACCTCTAATGGCTCTATTGTAGCAAGATTTTAACGGAAATGCAAGGAACAAGAAAAATTACTTGAACTTGATACCATTTTCTTTCAATTTCTTGATGGTAGCTGGGCCGATTCCTTTCAAGGCAAGAAGTTCTTTTTCAGTCCAATTTTTGAAATCTGAAGCAGATTTGATGCCTTCATCATAGAAAGTTTTGGCACGATCAAGTGGAAGTCCACCCAAGTTTGCTGCAAAATCTTCTACAGAATTGGCTACTTTTTGAGCTTGCTCTTTGGTAGCTTCTACTGCTTGTTCAACCTTTTTAGAAACAGCCTTACCAGCTTGGCTCGCTGACTGCTCAGCACGTTTTACGACTTTTTTTGTCTCTTCTACAACCTTAGTCACAGTACTTGAAAAAGCACCTGCACGACGGAGGCTATTTCGTAATTGTTTTTTACGATTGAGTTTCTTTGACATGATAAAATCCTTTCAATAAAAAACCCCTGCTCTGACAAGGATTTAATATAAATATTCTATCAAGATTTTAGTAAAAAATCAAGAATCTATCTCGTTTAATAATTTCGCTCACCAAACAAGCCTTCTGGCAAGTCATGAAATCCCTTGCCTGCTTTGAAGTTTTCAAACTTACCAAGCAAGAACTGATAAGCATCCAAGCGGCTCTCATAACGAATCATGGCATCTTTGGCACGCTCGTCCTGGTCTTCTTCATAAACTTTTTGACTTTCCTTGTGTGCCATGTCATTGATCATAATCTGGGTATTGACCCAGGCTTCAAATTCCTTCATAAATTCTTGTTCGTAACTCATTTTTTCTCCTTATTCTAATCCACGAAAATAGTCTGTGTCAATCTCTCGGTAGGGCTGAATATCCTGAACGTATTCCAGCACACCTTGGAATTCTCCGTTTTCATCGTGCACTGCAGCATAAGTGATGTGGACAAACTTGCCTCGCGACTCTGACTTGAACCACATTTCATACTTATCTTTGCTTCCCTCACGAAGCCCCTTCATGATTGTTTTGACCTTGTCCAAATACTTAGGCGGATGGCAGAGTTCGACATTGCGCCCGACTTGAGACGGTGTCCGTTTGAAAATCATCTCATCAGCTGGCGCATTGTCATTGTAATACTGGAAAATGTCTTCTTTATTGACAAAGGTAATCTCCATAGGGAGGTTATTGAGAATCAGATTGGCCTGCTCGACTGAGAGATAACCATTCCCAAAAGCCTGTTGACTATGACGGTCCAGCACTGTTTCCTTTTCCTTAGGGGTAAAGGTAATGGTAAACTGGCCTTCTGGCGTATCGATAACTTGCTGAACTTGACCCTCTACCGTATCTAGCTGCACAGGCTCCCCTGCACTCTTTTCCTCAACAAAACTCTGTCTTTCTGGTACCCATTTCTCAGACGGACGGATGATGGCATAGCCATAGGCATCGCTCTCCTCCGCAATCTGAAGCCAGTCATCTTGAGTAAAGGACTCGAGGAGAATCATGAGAAGGATGGACTCTTCCTTGAAAATCATACTTTCAAACTCTGTCGCAAAGGCTTCAAAAGCTTCTTTTACGCTGCTAATTGACACTTCTGGTAGTGACTTGGCTGTCGCTAAAGCTGTTTGAAAAAGTTCCCTGATCTGGTCATCCACTCCCCACATGACCTTAGGAGGTGAATCGTGACCATAGCGCTCCATGATGGGGAAAAATAGCTCTTCCTTACGCTGGTAGTGGATGTCAAATTGACCGACAAGGCCCATCTGTCGAACCAAGCCCTTACGCATCTCCGCCAACATTTCCTCGTCTTCCATGGTCTCATAGGTATCTAACAATCTCCGAATACGAATCAAGGCAGCACGGAGGGCCAGATTTTCATCCTTGAAGACACGAACTGGGTGACCTGGGTGCTCGGTATCTGAAACTTCGACATCCTTAACAGCATTTTTAAAAAGATTAGCATGGACATCACAGAGTTCCATGACATCTTCAAAGGTGACACCTGAGTCTGAGTTCATCAGCTCGTGCTCCATGAGGGAAATCTCTATGGCTGAGACACCCGCAAAGGTCGCATCAAAACGCTCCTGAACCGACTCAGGAGAGGCGCCATTATGCAATTCTAACAAAATATCCCGTAGGACATGAATCCGTTCATCTGCCATTAGTCTAATCCGATCACTTCGTAGCCATTAGCTTCCAGTGTGCGGACAATCTTGTCCATAGGAGTTCCTTCCAGCTTAGAACCCTGTTTGAGCGATACCTTACGACCGACTGTGTTGCGCATCAAGGGATTAGCAAGGGGTTTAAAACCAAGCTCCACTAGGATTTCCAAGACTTCTGGATGCTTGTCCACCACTTCTGCAACAGGAATTGACACATCGATGATATTGTCCATGACGACCTCCATTGTATGTTCTAAAATGATTTTACTGCTTATATTATACCATATGGAAAGAGAATAAAAAACTAGCAGTGGAGTTCCTGCTAGTTCTCTGCGACTTGGATTACCATCTAGATAAGTTTAAAGAGCCAATCCAATATCTTAAACACTATCTTGTAAAACAATAATTGGACTGCAAAAGAGATGATCATCCAAAAGAATTTCACAATCCCAATAATCGGTTTGATAAAAATAATGGCAAGAAGTCCCCAGAAAAATTTCATTTTTTATCCTCTGGCTTAATGAGCCACCGAGCCGTATCCATTAACTTGTCAGCAATAAAAAGTTTTCCCAGACCAACAACGGCGTGGTCATCTTTCTTTATCGTTTTCATTACTTTTACACCTTGCATGGTCAAAAAGTAATTCCCATAAGTTTTAGCTAGAATTTTTATGAGTCCCATATTACTCTCCTTCGAGGATTTCAGCCTCTTTTCGGATTGTTTCAACATCTTCTTGATATTGAACTTCACTATAGTTGACTAGCTTGGATAATTCTTTCTGCAAGCTTTCCCCCATTGGTTTCATAGTTGCAAAGGTTAAACCACCTGAAATGATACCACCCAAGATAGGAATGAATTTTCCCATTCCTTTGGCCAGCCCTCCCTTGGTCAGATTCACACCAAATATTCTTAAGACTTTTTTCAAAATAGGGTACCAAAGCGTCTTTGTTAAAGCTTTATTAGGCACTATTTTCATTACCTGTTTGGCAATTGTTATACCACCTGCACGTAGCAAGGCAGCGGTTCCATTTACCCCCAACATTACACCTAGATAAAGCAAGAGAGTATTTTGAGCATCTTCACTCAACTCCTCGCGTGAAGCCCAAAGATCCTCATAACCATAAATATAAC
Organism: Streptococcus sp. 68; assembly: GCF_013277415.1. Lineage (GTDB taxonomy): Bacteria > Bacillota > Bacilli > Lactobacillales > Streptococcaceae > Streptococcus. The sequence continues at coordinate 44,180 of NZ_VMMX01000016.1, forward strand.
CTAATTCTTGAGCCAATTTCAGAGAGAAACCATAAAATTGAGCCACATCAGCTGGAATGGTAATTGCCATGGCAAGTCCACCTGGTAATCCTGCAACAACAGAAGTTCCACTCGCCAATAAAACATTATCCCTAATACAGGCATTAGCCACTCGATCTAAGATTTCTTGAGATAAGAGAGACGTTGGGCCTTGTTCTAATAAAGTAGGAATGTCCTGTGGATCCAATTCTTTGGAAAACTTATCCACTAAAAATTTCGAACGTTCAACCTTAACAACTGGTAGTTTTACCACTTGTTGTAATACTTGCATAGCTAAGTCTTGTTCAGCCATATACAAACTCCTTTTACTTCTGTAAGTTATATTCTATGATAGCATACTCTTTTAAAGTATGTTTCAAATTCCCCTCAAAAATTTTCAAAAAATCCTTAGCAACTTATTTGTTAAAGATTTTTAATAGTCTTTGTAGAGACAGCTAAAATATTCAACTCCTACCTTTACAACATGATATTCTATCTGTGAACGATAGTCTATTATTGTTTCAACTAAAATGTTCCTTGAATACACACTAATACTCTTCGAAAATCAAATTCAAACCACGTCAGCGTCGCCTTACCGTACCCAAGTACAGCTTGCGGCTAGCTTCCTAGTTTGCTTTTTGATTTTCATTGAGTATAACTATGAACTTTCGAGCTTCATCTTATAAATCCATAATTTCTTTTTTCTTTCGATCAAATTCTTCCTGAGATAATATACCTGCATCTAAAAGAGATTTTAGTTTTGTAAGTGCTTCTATTTGCTCATCTAATGATAGACTTGGTTTCATGGCTTTTTCATCTAAACTTTGAGCCATATTCATTCCAAATATCATGCCAGCACTATCACCTAGACCATGTTGCTCTACTCCTGATGCAATTTTTTGTTGTGCTGCAATATTAGAAGATTTCTGCGATACATCATCATAAGCTTTTAAATTCATCTTATTTGATGAAAATTGTTTGACCAGTTCCTTAGATTCTGGTGAGAACTCAATATTAGCGATGGCAACTTTTACAATCTCAAATCCAAAACGTTCTTTCCAAGTCCCTGCATACTGTCCATCATTTGATACTTGTTCCGCAAGAACTGCAGCTTGTGAGGGTAATTGTGAAATACGATAAGTTGTTGACAAAGAATTAAGTGCAACAATAAAAGATTGAAGAAATTCTGTTACTATTTGTGATCTAGCTTGAGCGCTATCAAAGGTATAATAAGTCACATTGGCAGGAAGAAAGTTTCTGATAAATTGCTTAGCATCTGTAATTTGGATAGAAAATGTTCCAAAAGCACGTACTTCTAAATCTGTCCCATAAAACAAATCGTTATACATGACTGGGCCACGAGTCCCAAATTTAATATCACGAATTTCTCTCAAATTAACAAAACAAATCTGTTTTTGCTGATCACTTTGACCACCGAATCCAACACGATGAACAACATTGTCAAACAGTGATTTTTTCAATCCATCACCATTAAAAACACTGCTCTCACCATTTTGGTATTCATATCCACCTGGTTCTGTAATAATTTCCTCGATACCAGATTGACTAAAGATAAAGGCAGCAGTATTTTCTGGAATAAAAATCTTGGATCCGTTCGAAATAACACCTACAGATCCCTTCGTATTGACACCCCTACCATTATTACTTTCTTGAACAATACCGGGACTTACAGCTGTATGTTCATCAAAAGCTTGAACTGTGATAATTTCTTTCCACTGATCTGCAAATGTCCCACCAATAGAATCTGTGATGGCTTTTATCAACCCCATTTAATTGCCCCCTTATAAACTTTGCTCCATATCACAATAGGCACATCTCACTGTTTGCTTCACTTGACCTGACAAAGGTGCTCCACAAAAGCTACACTTGGTTGAAATCTTTTCTGGCTCTGCATCCTTAATCCCAAGCCCTGCTTTAAAAGTGTCAAATGTATCCTTAAATGTTTCTGCTAAAACATCTGCTCCGAATAAGCTGCTATCCCCCAAGGTTTCAAAATTGCTTGTATCACCTGAAATCAATTTAATAATGTTTCTAGCCCACTTGTCAGTATCCTTAGTATTATTAAATGAAAAGATAGCTTGTCCGCCATTATAATAAATTTCCAACCGTTTCACACCATTGGTTTTGGTTACTGAAACTTGAGGTTTCCCTTCAAAAATTTTAATCTGGTTAATAGGAATGGTAACCTGGTCTTTTTTCCCTCCCCAAAAACCTTTTTTAATATGTACTAAGTGTAGATTCGTTAAAATTAATTCATCTGTAGCCAAACCATTTTTCCCAAAACTCACATGGTCACTATTCATAACCATATATTCATGTGGCAATAATTGATAATCCATATTGAACTCCACTCTTCCTATTAAAGACTAGCTTTCCACTGCTCCACTTGTTCATGTAGATTATCACGATAATCTTTTAGAGTCTTAATCACTTCTTCTTTCCCTTGAATCGGTGCTTTCTTTAGTGGACCATATTGTTTTTTCAAATCTTCCATTTCTTTTTTAGTGCTATCTTTCAGTTCTTGGATAGCAGCACTATCTTCTAAAACAGTCCCTTTAAAGGCTTCATCTGCTTCTGTATAGTAATTATCGATTATTTTCTCATTCATAATCAAGTAATCTTCATAGGTTTTTATAGACTCAATTGTCGTATCGCTAACATCTTGTGGGTTAAAATCGCTTGAACTGAGTTTTTCTTTTGCTTTGGCAAACAATCCTTTCTTTTCAGAACTACTAGATGAAGTTTCTGTTTGATTCTCACTAGAAGAGCTACTTGTCTTTTCAGAAAGAGAACTACAAGCAACTAGGGTAGAGACAGAAAGACATAGCAAAGCTAAACGACAAACTTTTTTTACATTATTCATTGATAGAATCTCCTTTTATTTATGAAATCATCATATCATATTTCCTAAAAAAAAAAAGCATTTTCTAATTAGATAAACATTAAAAAATACAGAATCCCTTTTTTAAAAGAATATTTTTCCATTTCAAATTCCACTTATTTCCCCACCAAAAAAAGGCTCTATAATATTTGTAG